>JAAYOC010000021.1 GCA_012520505.1 Oscillospiraceae bacterium | reverse complement strand
CAACATATGTAGCATTTGCTGTTACTTTATCTGCAACTGTTGGTGACCAACCTGTGAAGTGGTAACCAGCTGCACAATCAGTTGTGTCGCCTGCAAATGCAGGTGTTGTTGCATTGTAGTCAAGTGAACCTGTTGATTGTTCTGCAAAGTTTCCTTTGTCGCCAGGCTGATACTTAACTGTGAACTGTTCTTTGAAGTAAACCTTAAGTACAAGTGAACCGTCACCTGCAATTGTTCCGGCAAGAACATTTCCTGAATAACCGTTATGGAATGCATAACCGGTTTCTGTCGGAACTTTATCTTCATCAGTTACTGAAACTGTAGCGAGTGTTGTACCTTGACGAACATCAGAACTATTTGCTGTCGATGGATATACGCCATTTTCTGCATAGTAGTACTCTACTGTATATTTCGTATCTGTATTTGGAGCCCACTGAGCAACATATGTAGCATTTGCTGTTACTTTATCTGCAACTGTTGGTGACCAACCTGTGAAATGGTAACCAGCTGCACAATCAGTTGTGTCGCCTGCAAATGCAGGTGTTGCTGCATTGTAGTCAAGTGAACCTGTTGATTGTTCTGCAAAGTTTCCTTTGTCACCCGGCTGGTACTTAACTGTGAACTGTTCTTTGAAATAAACCTTAAGTACAAGTGAACCGTCACCTGCAATTGTTCCTGAAAGAACATTTCCTGCTGCTGAATCAAATGCATAACCTGCCGGTGCAGTTTTATCTGCATCTGTAACTGAAGCTGTTGTATCTGTTGTACCTGTACGTGTAACAAAACTATCTGCCGTTGCAGAGTATGCTCCATTTGCTTGTTTGTAGAACTCTACTTTGTAAGCAGTATCTGTTCTAACCGTCCACTGAGCAAAAAGATCAACTATATCATTAGCAACAGATGTAAGATTTTCAACTAATGCTCCATTAGCATATTCTACTACGCCTGCAGCAGACTTAGCCCAGCCAGCGAAAGTGTATCCAGCTCTTGCAAAAGCATTCGCTGTAAGATTTTTTGCTTCATCAAACTTCATCTGAAGATTATCCATTATACCGGTAGCGCCATCTGTATTTTTGTTAAATCTAATTTCATATGCATTAGCCGTCCACTTGGCATAAAGAGTAATATCTGCTGTTACTGCTGTTGAAAAGTCGTATGCGTTTTCACAATCTTTATCTGTATACCATCCACCAAATGTATAACCTTCAACTGTTGGATCAGGTGTTGGTTCCGCAACTGTACTATTTGGAATTACATTTACATAATCTTCAGGCATTCCATTTACAGTTTTGCCTTCAATATTTTCATCAAATGCCACCGAATAATAGATGACATTAATTGTATATTTATTTGTTGCAGTTCCGTTATTGCTAAATGTAACATTTGCTGAATCAACAGCAACGTCGCCTGCTTTAACATTGATAACAAAGAAATCTGTATCTTCAAGCATTTCATAATCAGCGAAACCTGCAATTACTATGTTATCTGATTTAGCTACATCAAATGTAAGTGCCGGAGCTACGCCTGCCGGTGTAGGAGCACCAGAAGTAGAAGTCCATACTGCTTCTACATAGTCCTTAAGATTAACCTTTGTTCCGGCATCAACTGTATCATCTTCTTCAGTAATTGCCGGTGCCCAAACGTAAACTGTAGCATTCTTTACTGTAGCTCCATCATATTTACCCGCCGTAGCAACAGCCGGAGCACCTATTACAGACGCATCTATTGGAGTAACTGCACAACTAACTTTATAAGTTGTATCCTCTGTAAGAGCAACATTTGCTCCTGTGAATGTACCTTCTGCAAAAGTTTCGCCTGCTTCAATTAAGTATGTTCCTACTACGTTGTCATTGCTGTCTTTAATTGTGTATAAAATATCCACGTAAGCATTAAGACTTCCATCAGGACCATTAACTGTGTTAACAATCAAATCTTTAAGATTTGCTTCCTGTGTCACATAGATTGCAGAATCTTGAGCATCAAAATTATATCTTACCGGAATATCTGCATGTGGCATCGGGAAATTAGCAACAAGTTGATTGTCTTTATAAATTCCTGAATTCCTGCTATTTGTCTCAATGTTATTTCCACCATATGTATTTGAGTAATCAGGGGTTACTGTAAACTCAATAACAAGTTTTTACCATAGTCGTCCGTTGTCTCCGGTTTTGGCTCTTCTGTAACGCAATTATCTTTAAAGTTAAAACCACTTACCTTTACAGACTTTCCAACAACCGTTTTTGTTGCTACAAATGCAACAGGCTCTGCCCAATTACCTTCGCCTGCTACTTTAGCAACCGTATAAACAGCAATTGAATTTTCATCTGCACCTTCCGGAAGAGCAAAATTATCAGCAACAATGTCATGAACGACTGTCTCTGAACCTAATTCTACACTTGTTGTTACCGAATGGTTATCAATGGTTTCAGAAATTGTCTGGAAAACATCTGAAAGAGCACTCGCATTATCTGCTGCAAGATAGAAATTTAAATTTTCATCTACACGAGCACCATAGTTTGTCATACTTGTAGCATTAGGGTAGTTTGAAGAAACAAAATGCATATACTTATTTGTATCACTTGCACTATCAATAGGTGTACTCGGATTTGCTCCATCAAAAATTCCTATTGTGTATACACTTGCACTTTTACTTTTGATGCTTTTACTGGCAACAATAGTATTATTCGCAACTGTTTCACTAAATCCACTACTATGATTTGGACTTCCGTCTGTAAACATAATTACAGCTTTATTACTTTCTCTGTCTGCAGGAATTCCACTGATAATTGTATTTGCACGTTGCATTCCATAGTCAGCTGCTGTTGCTCCGCTAGCTGTTAAACCATTTACTATCCCCTTTAAGTAATCTACATTTGAAGCTACGTTGGTTAAAGGAGCTCTTCCAGATGCATTATCTGCAAACGTAACAATTGCAATTCTATGGTCAACCTCGTTTTCCTCGTCTTCTTCCGCTTTTGCTTTAACCGAATCAATAAAACTATTGACAGCTGCTTTTAAAGCACCTATGCGTGAAATACCGACTTGTTTAGCCTCATTGTCGCTAATATCGTACCAAAGCCAATCATCGTACCAGTATGACCATTTACCATATTGCCATTTTGAAGTCTGAGCGTTGTACCTAAGTGGAGTATACATTTTACCACCAGAAGTTTTAAAATCGAAACCATAATACCCTTCGATTTGACCAAGAGTAGTATCAAGGCTTGATTTGATATCCTTATACCTTCCAAGGTTATCGCCAAACCTATAATTCATTGATCCTGAAACGTCAAGTACAAGAACGATATCTGTTGGAATAGCTCTCTCTACAATTGTAGTTGTTGTTACAACTTCACCAGTGGCATACGCCTCAAGTTGTACTTTGTAAGTACCGTCTTTGTTATCGGTTACTCGCTTAGCGAGTTCAAGACCGTTAGCCGACACCATGCCTTCATAGGTTGTACCTTCGACAGGTGTTTCTTCTGCGGTTGCCACTATGCTTATTGGTACCAATGACAAAAGCATTGCCAAGCATAGTATGAATGAGATGATTCGTCTTTTCATGTTTCTAACCCCTTCACAATTTATTTATATTTTGACCCCTTACGTTAACTAATATTTACTTCGCGCGTAAATAAAAAACATTATAATTGTGCGCCGTTCAATATTTGTTAATACTCTAATAATTTAGGAGCTTTAAAGCAATTGCAATATTCCATGAACGTTTTCAGTATTTTATTGTTTTTTTGGTTATGTTGCACTAAGTAAACTGTGATTCATAATATTTAAATTGCTCTACTTTTTTGTGCTTGCTTTAGATAAACGTTAATGTTATATTGTTTATGTCTAGAAATCAAATTAAGTGCTGTGACGGAAAGAGCTATTTCACAACGGTTTAGGCAGAGAAAGTTGGTCATGGGCTGTAAGCCAACTATGAGCCGGAGGTAGCGGTTCACTCCTGAGCATTTACGTATTCCCACGAACGGGGCTTAAAGTGCCTACATTTATGTAGGAATTTGGGTGGTACCGCGGAGTATACTTCGTCCCTGTGTTGGGGCGAAGTTTTTTTACGCCCAGATATTAAAGGAAGGTCTTAAGATGAAAGAACAACTTAATGCAATGCGTTCAAATGCTACTGCTGAACTTGCTACAGTTACATCACTTTCTGAGCTTGATGCAGTAAGGATTAAATACCTTGGTAAAAAAGGAGAACTCACTGCTGTTTTAAAGCAGATGGGTGGACTTTCAGCAGAAGAACGCCCTATTATTGGTCAAGCTGCCAATGATGTACGTCAGTATATTACAGACGAAATAGAAGCAAAAACCGCTTCACTAAAAATGGAAGGACTCAATGCTCGTCTTGCAACTGAAAGCATTGATGTATCTATGCCGGGAAAGCGTAAGGTGCTCGGTCACAGACACCCTTTATCAATCGTGCTCGATGAAGTTAAAGATATCTTTATGGGTATGGGTTTCTCAATTGCACAAGGTCCCGAAGTTGAGTGGGATTACTACAACTTTGAAGCTTTAAATATACCCGCTGATCATCCTGCTCGTGATACTCAAGACACATTTTATATTACCGACAAAATGCTTCTTAGAACTCAGACTTCTCCATGTCAAATAAGGGTTATGGAGACTACAAAACCACCTCTTAGAATCATAGCTCCAGGTCGTGTTTTTAGGTCTGATGCTGTTGACGCAACACATTCCCCACTATTTCATCAAATTGAAGGACTTGTGGTGGATGAAGGTATTACAATGGCTGAGCTTAAAGGTACTCTCGAAGCCTTTGCTAAAAGACTTTATGGTCCTGAAACAAAAACTCGCTTTAGACCTCACCATTTCCCGTTTACTGAACCTTCATGTGAGGTTGATATCTCTTGTTTCAAGTGTGGCGGCAAAGGTTGTCCAATGTGTAAAAATGAAGGTTGGATTGAAATTTTAGGTGGTGGAATGGTTCATCCACAAGTTCTACAAAACGGTGGAATTGACCCTGTAAAGTATTCCGGCTTTGCATTTGGAATTGGACTTGAAAGAATCGTTATGTTTAGATTTGGACTCGACGATATGCGTTTACTTTATGAAAACGACATCCGTTTTCTTGAACAATTTTAACGGAGGTGTGATTTATGTATTTATCTAAAAGATGGTTAGCAGATTTTGTTGCTGTTAAAGATACAGATAAAAATTTTGCAGAAGCACTCACACTTTCCGGTTCAAAAGTTGAAGGATATGAAGTTGAGGGTTCTGAATTTGAGAATATTGTTGTAGGTAAAATAGATTCAATTGAAAAACATCCAGATGCAGATAACTTGTGGGTTTGTTCAGTTGATATCGGTGAAAGCACTCCGTTACAAATTGTTACCGGCGCTCAAAATCTTACTGTTGGTGATATTATTCCGGTGGCAAAAGATAATTCTGTCATTTCCGGCGGCAAAAGAATAAAAGCAGGTGAACTTCGTGGAGTTAAATCTGAAGGTATGCTTTGTTCTATTGCTGAACTGGGTCTTACTCTTCACGATTTCCCATATGCTGTCGAAGATGGAATATTCATATTAGGTGACGACTGTGATAAAACTCTGGGCCTTGATATTAGAGATGCCATTGGTTTAAATGACACAATCGTTGAATTTGAAATTACTTCAAACAGACCTGATTGCCTATCAGTTGTTGGTCTTGCACGTGAAGTTGCAGCAACTTACGACCTTCCATTTGAAGTTGAAACTCCAGTCGTAAAGAACGGTATTGAAAATGTTGCTGATTATCTCAAAGTCGATATTGAAGTTCCAGAAACCTGTTACCGTTATGTCGGTGGTGTAGTAAAAAACGCACGAATTGCTCCATCCCCTCGCTGGATGCGTGAACGCCTTCGTGCTTCAGGTGTTAGACCTATCAACAACATCGTAGATATAACAAACTATGTAATGCTTGAATATGGTCAACCAATGCATGCTTTTGATCTTCGTTTCCTTGAAGGAAACCATGTAATTGTTAGAAATGCTGTTGCAGGTGAAACAATCACAACTCTTGATGGCGAAGAAAGAGAACTCACTTCTGACATTATGGTAATTGCTGATGCAAAAAAACCGGTCGCTGTTGCCGGTGTTATGGGTGGCGAATATTCAGGTATTATGGACGACACTAAGACTATTGTTTTTGAATCTGCATGCTTTAACGGTCCTTCCGTCAGACGTGCTGCAAAAGCACTAGGTATGCGTACCGAGTCCTCTTCACGTTTTGAAAAACAACTCAATCCGGACGACTGTAATAGGGTACTTACTCGAGCTCTCGAACTTGTCCAACTACTTGATGCCGGCGATGTAGTTTCCGGTGTGGTTGACAGATATGTATCACCTGTAAAGGCAAATACCTTACCATTCGACCCGGAATGGACAAATAAGTTCATTGGAATTAATATTTCAGCTGATAAGCAAGCCAAAATTCTACGTAGAATAGGCTTTTCTGTAGAAAATGGAATCGTTA
Organism: Oscillospiraceae bacterium; assembly: GCA_012520505.1. Lineage (GTDB taxonomy): Bacteria > Bacillota > Clostridia > Oscillospirales > Acutalibacteraceae > UBA1227. The sequence goes on along the minus strand of JAAYOC010000021.1, from coordinate 200,731 downwards.
CTATTCCTACTTTTAGAAATGATGTTACACATCAAGCAGACCTTTCTGAAGAAATTGCGAGATTTTATGGATATAACAATATTCCAAGTCATGCTCTTTCAGGTATCGCTAATGCATCGCTCACAAAAAGACAAAGTTTTAATGCCCTACTTGAAAAACTAGCAATCAGTTCAGGGCTATCCGAAGTGCAATCATTCTCATTCGTAAGTCCAAAAGATTACGATAAGATTTGTTTACCTTCTGATTCCACTCTCCGTGACTTTGTCGTTATTTTAAATCCACTTGGTGAAGATACGAGTGTTATGCGAACATCTTCAATGCCTTCTATGTTGTCTGTTCTGGCAAGAAATTACAATAACCGAAATGAATCTGCTTTATTATTTGAACTTGCAACAGTCTATAAATCGAACGGGCTTGAAGAATTGCCTGATGAGAACCAAGAGCTTGTAATCGGTATGTATGGAAAAGATACAGATTACTATGTCCTAAAAGGTATCATTGAAGAAATACTTTATAGATGTGGTATTTCAGATTACGATATCACTGCAGTTACAAAATGTCCTGTTTTTCATCCCGGAAGATGCGGTAAGATACTAATAAATGAAAAGGAAGTTGCAATCCTCGGTGAAGTTCATCCACAAGTGCTTACAAACTATGAAATAGAAACTCGTGCTTATATGGCTTGTATAGATGTTGAATATCTATTCAACATTGCAAACCTTGAGCGCGTATACAAAGCACTTCCTAAATTTCCGGCAACAACTTATGACCTTGCATTTGTTGTAGAAAAAACCCTTCCTGTACTTACACTTCAAAAAACAATCGTTAATGCTTCCGGTGAAAATCTTGAAAGTATTGAACTTTTCGATGTGTACGAGGGTACACAAGTTGGTGAAGGCAAAAAGAGCGTTGCATTCAATCTCAAATTCCGTTCTGCAAAAAGGACTCTTACAGATGAAGAATGTAACTTAGCAATTAATGCTGCAATCGAGGCAGCAGAAGGAATCGGAGCAGTTCTCCGCTCGTAATTCACCGTTGTTTTATTACATAAAATAGGTTATAATGTTCTTTGATAAATTTGTGGAGGTGGACACCTGTGACAGATAAGACCATACAATTTACACCAGTAAATGAAAGCCCGGATGCTGAGATGAAAGAAATTCTCGGTGAAGTTTATGGTGCGTTACAAGAAAAAGGTTATAATCCTATCAGTCAAATAGTTGGTTATCTTCTCTCTGAAGATCCTACATATATAACCACCCACAACAATGCTCGTAGTCTTATCAGACGAATTGATAGAGACGAACTCCTACAAACCCTTGTTAGTGAGTTCTTGAAAGGAGAGTAATTGTGGCTAAAGCTAAAGGAAAAAAATTCCTTACTTACAAAGGTTTGCCTTTAGTTCGCAATGGTAATACACTCTACTACGGAAATATGTACGACCCGTTTGTTGTAATGCTAAATATAAAAAGTACAAAAAAAGAAGGTAAAATGGAAATAGCTGATAAAGTTTCAGTTCAGCTAATTGCAACAGACCCGACTATTAATCCAGTAGAACGCATTATCAATACCGGAGAAAAGAACGGACTTTATCCAGCAATGGATCTCGGGTCTATCTGGCTTGAACGCGCACTAAAAAACAATTAAATTAAAACAAAAAAGACCTCATTTGGAGGTCTTTTTATATTCATAAGCGAGCTGTAAAGTATATTTGCTTTACAGCTCTTCTTTTTTAGCTGTTTCTTCATTTTTCATTGTTGTTTTCCTGTATTGTTCTTCAATAATTGTATAATTCCCGTTTCCACAACTTAAGTCTTGAAATGCTTTATTGAAGGTGTTTATACTAGCTTTAGGAATTTGGAAAGTTAATTTTACATCTTCTGCAAAACCAGTATCTGTAATCTGTCCACCCTGTTCTATTACAAGAGGTTGAAATTTACCATAAAGATTGTAGTCGAGTGTCGTTTCACAAATTAAGTGAAGCGACATTTTTATGATGCCGGCTTTTTTAAGTGCAAGTGAAGCAGCTTTTGAATAAGCACGAACAAGACCACCTGTTCCAAGTAGAGTACCGCCAAAATAACGAGTTACTACTACGACACAATCACATACTTCTTCTTTATTTAATATATCAAGTACAGGTAAACCGGCAGTTCCGGAAGGTTCACCATCATCTGAATATCTTTTTATTTGATCCTCTTTTAATGAATAGGCATAAACATTATGTCTGGCATCCCAGTGTTTTTGTTTTATTTCATTTATGAAAGCAGTCGCTTCTTCATTAGTAGTTACAGGTTTAATGTAACCTATAAACTTTGAGTTTTTAACTTCAAACTGAGCAATTGCTTCATTTTCTATTGTCAAATAATCCATACTTCACCTACCATTAAAAAAGCGGTACAAAAATTGTACCGCTTTTAGTTTCTTATTACTTCTGCTGTGCCTTTTCAAAACGTTTGTTAAATCTGTCGACACGTCCGCCTGTGTCTACAAGCTTCTGTTTACCAGTAAAGAATGGGTGACAGTTTGAGCAAATATCTACACGAAAAGTCTCCTTCGTAGAAGCAGTCTCTATTACATTTCCACATGCACACCTAACAGTAACAGGTGCATAACTTGGATGTATTCCATCTTTCACTTTTTTCACCTCGCGTCGATTAATTACTAGAGCATTCTAACACAGCACATTAGAAAACGCAATACAAATTTATATTAGTTTCTTGATGAGAAAATATCATCAATCGCGTCAAAATAATTATCATCCATTCCGAATGAAGCACCGGCAAGTACCTGGTCATCTTCTTCACTTTCAAAGCCCATGAAATCTTCAGTATCAGCTGAGTTACTAATAATATCAACTAAAGTCTCATCTTCACCTTCTTCAGTTTCAGATGCCTTCTTTTTAAGATTAAAACCATCAGCACCGGCAAACCCGGTAGCAATAACAGTGATTATCATTTCATCATTAAGAGTGTCATCAAAAGCAACACCGAAAATTACATTTGCATCCGGATGAGCAGCATCAGAAATAATCTTTGCAGCCTGATCTACTTCTTCAAGAGTAATATCTGTAGAAGTTGTAAAGTTAATAATTACACCATGAGCTCCATCGATTGTTGTTTCGAGAAGTGGACTTGAAATTGCAGTATTAGCAGCAATTTCCGGCTTATCCTTACCTGTTGCAGAACCAATACCCATATGAGCATGACCAGCATCTCTCATGATTGCTGAAACGTCAGCGAAGTCAAGATTAATAAATTCCGCACTCTTAATAAGTTCTGAGACGCTCTTTACACCTTGTCTTAAAATATCATCAGCCGCGTCGAAAGCATTTGCAAGTGTTATATTACCATCTGATAAAAGCTTAAGTCTTTCGTTAGGAATAACAATAAGGCTGTCTACGTTTTTAGAAAGTTCCTTAATTCCTTCTTCAGCCTGTTCCATACGGTGTTTGCCTTCAAAACTAAATGGCTTTGTAACAATACCGATGGTTAGGACTCCTAATTCTTTTGCGATTGCTGCAATAATAGGAGCAGCACCGGTACCTGTGCCACCGCCCATACCGGCAGTTATGAATACCATGTCGGTGCCTTTAAGGGCATCAGTAATTATATCTCTACTTTCTTCTGCTGCCTTCTGTCCAATATCCGGACGAGCGCCGGCACCTTGACCTTTGGTAGTTTTTTCACCTATCTGTATTTTATGTGTAGCTTGTGAATGCATTAGAACATGCTTATCTGTGTTTATAGCAATAAACTCAACGTCTTTAATATCAGATCTAATCATTCGGTTAACAGCATTTCCTCCGCCGCCACCTACACCAATTACTTTTATCTGGACGATGCTCTCAAAATCAGCCGCCATTTCAAATCCCATATTGGTATCCCCCTAAACAGAATATTCCAAATTTCATTAAACACTAATTTATATTAGCATGATAGCGAACAAAATTCAATGATAGTTATTAAGTATTAATATAGATACCTTTTTACTGTCAATTTTGCCTGTCGTTTATTTGTTATAAATTTGTCATTGTTTTTTTATCGTTATTCATCATTTTTTATTCAGGTTTAACATTGCTTTCAGTCACACCTTCTATGTCCTCTTCTGACGGAGGCGATGTAGGGTCTTCCTGTTTTGGAGTGAAGTAAGCCTTTTTATCAACTGTCAAATTAATTGTGCCTTCCTGATATGGACTAATATCATCTTGAGTTTCAATAACTTTAGCTGCAAGAGACATCTTTTTTGCAAGATTTGTTATTGAACCTACCTGAATTTTAATTCTATCCTGGTAGACTAAATTCACATTAAAAACATCTGTAAGGTCTATTTCGGTAATTCCTTTTATTTTATTTTTCTTAAACTCTTTCATAATCTTAACATAAAGGTCAAAAGCATCTTGATCCTTTACTTGAAGAGTTCTTCCCGGAGAACTTTCTGACACCTCAAGACCTTTGAGAACAATTATCTTCTCAACTGCAAGAACATACTTTCTTTGCATTTCAATTTCTGTCTTTTCACAAGCTTTATATATATCTTCAAAACCAGAAGCTTTACACAAAACCTTTCCGGTTTCATCAAGAAAAACAAATATCCCTTCTGATTCAACTGCAGCAACAATTCCGGTTTCTTCGACACTAATTATTAGCTCATCCGGTAATTTGTTTTTAAGGGATACTGAACCTATAAACGGCAATTTTTCTGTTATATTTTGCTTCACCTTTGAGCGTTTTAGTAAAAATAAATTATCACCAATTTCAACTCCCGAAGCAGCAATTATATCCTCATTAGGATAAATGCTTTTTGTTGACACTTTTATTTTCGTGATATTAAAAAACACAGTAAGAGACAAAACAACACCAACAACTAAGAAAATGAATATACATACTGAATAAAATATTCGACGTCTTCTTCGTTGTTGTTTTTGTCTTTTAGTTCTATGTTCTCGTCTAAGTTCTTCACGAGATTTTTGATGTTGCATTTCTGCTTGTCTTTGCATTTATATTTCCTCTTATTTTGTGTCAAATTTTTTATTTCACAAGTTTTAAAATATGCTCAACAATAAGGTCAGTTGCATTTGGAATTGTCATTGCTTTAGCATTCTTTTCAAGCTTCTCAATCATTTGAGGGTTTTGGATTAACTCATTAACCTTTTCTGTAAGCAAATCAGCCGTTAAATCTTTTTCTTCAAATAAAATAGCGGCACCATTATTTTGAAGTTCGAGACCATTGAAATATTGGTGATTCTCAGCCACATTAGGCGATGGAATTAGAATTGATGCTTTACCAAGAGCTCGTATTTCATAAAGTGAAGATGCTCCACAACGACAAATAACAATATCTGCTGCCGGCATACAGACTTCCATATCATCTATATATTCGCGAATACGAATATCATCTCTGTTGTCTAGATCAACTCCAAGTTCACGAAGTCTATCTAAAACCCAAAGTCCATTTTTACCTGTAGCATGAATGAACATGCAATCACGATCATCTTTTTTATTGACTATAAGCCCACATATTGCTTCATTAATTTTTTTCGCACCTAGACTTCCACCCATAGATAAAACAAGAGGTATACCATCCGGTATGTCAAGTTTTTTTCGTGCATCTACCCTGTTCGCATTTATAAGTTCATCTCTTACCGGAAGTCCGGTAAGAACCGGTTCATTTTTACATTTTATACGATTTATTGCATCTTCAGATGTAAGCATTACAAGATCTGCAACTTTTGCAAGAGCTTTATTTGTCACACCCGGAAAAGCATTTTGCTCATGGATTGCAATAGGAATACCCACTTTATGTGCAGTTCGAAGTACCGGTCCACTTACATACCCACCAAAACCTACCACTACATCCGGACCAAATTCTTCAATGATTTTCCTTGAATCTCTTGAAGATTTAAACATTCTTTTTATTGTTCCAAGGTTATGTTTTATAGCCTTTGATGAAAAGGTTCTGTTAAAACCGGATATTTCTATTGTTTTAAAATCAAAGCCTGCATTTGGTACAAGACGAGCCTCAATATGATTTGGTGTGCCGACAAAAAGAATGTCAGCATCCATTTGAGTTCTTATGCGATTAGCAACAGCCAAAGCCGGATTAACATGGCCGCCTGTTCCACCGGTTGCAAACAAAATTTTCATAATTAATTTCCTTTGTTTTTACGATTTAGCTTTTTGTGCGATTTAAGCTTTTTTATTTTAAACTTTTTTAATTTTAGCATTCCTTGAGATGGCAAGAACAATTCCCATCTCACCCAAAAGCATCAGCAGTGCTGTACCGCCATAACTAAAAAACGGAAGACTTATACCGGTGTTTGGAAGAATATCTGTAACAACACATATATTGAGTGCCGCCTGGAGACCAACTTGGAAAGAAAGTCCCATAGCAAGTAATGCTGCAAATTTATCTCTTGACCTAATCCCAATTAAGAAACCTCTATACACGAGAGCTATAAATAGTCCAATGATAGCAAAAGCACCTATAAGACCAAGTTCTTCACATAAAATTGAAAAAATAAAGTCATTTTGAGGTTCTGAAACATAAAGTTGTTTTTGCTGCGAATTACCGAGTCCTACACCAAAAATTCCACCGGAACCAATTGCATAAAGGGCATTATTAGTTTGCCAACGAGCTCCCCTTGGATCAAAATCTTTATTAAGCCAAGCGGAAATACGAGGTTGAGCATGTTCAGGTAAAATATCCGGCTTGGTAACAACAAGTAAAACAAGAACTATTCCAATTATGCCAAAAATAACAAAGGCCTTATAATCGTAGCCTGCAAGCCACAACATCATAACGCCAAGAGCCGCAATGAGAAGTGTTCCTGAAACGTGATTTTCCAAATAAACGAGAAAACAGGTTGCACCTAAAATTGCAATATAAAGTGCTAAACAAACATGTCTCTCATATATTTTTATGCCACCTGGATTTTGGTTAAATCCCTGAGCGAAAGATGCATTTGAAAGCTGGTCTGAATTAATAGCTCTATAATGTTCGCTCATATGATGCGCAAAGAAAAGTATGATAGCAAATTTTGCAACTTCCGAAGGTTGCAAATTAATAGGTCCAACCGATAACCATCTGTGGAAATTTTCATACCCTGCCGGTGGTTCAACTAAAAGTACAACTACCAATAAAATAAACGAAACTGATAAAACCGGCTTTGCAAACACCTTGAAAATCTTATAATTCAGTCTTGAAGCAAGTAACATTACTATAACTCCGACGACAGCAAAAGCAAGTTGTCTTTTTAAGTAATGAAGACTGTCTCCCTTGTTGTAATAGCAATATGTGTAACTGGATGAGAAAACCATTATAAGCCCTATTGTTAGTAGAGCTAAAACTATCAGAAGGAACGGAATATCAAATCCGCCCTCTGCAAATAAAAATGAATTTTTCCTTCTTTTCTCAGCCATCTTTGGTTTCCTAATCCTTAAATTCCCTTATACACAAGGAGACAAGCAAGTAGTCCTCCAATTAAATTTATAATTGAGAAAACAATTACTATTTTCTCTTCCGACCAACCAACTTTTTCAAAATGATGGTGAATAGGAGCCATTTTGAACAGTCTTTTTCCTGTAGCTTTCGGATCTTTACGACGTGCAATTCTTCTGGTAATCTTAAAATAAACAATTTGAATCACATCTGAAAGACCTTCAATAACATAAATTATGCCTACAAGTAACAATAGTAGTGGCGATTCTATTGCAAATGCTAAACCTGCAATAATTCCGCCGAGGAACATAGAACCGGTGTCTCCCATAAAACATTTAGCCGGATGCCAATTCCAAATAAGGTATCCTGCGCAAGCACCTGCAAGCACGCATGAAAGAAGACATGCACCGGTCACCTTCATAAGTGCTGCAATAATTGCAAAGGAGAAGGCAGCGGTAGCTGTTACCGAGGCGCAAAGGCCATCAATGCCATCTGTAAAGTTAACTGCATTTACAGTTGAATAAATAACGACAATTGCAACAATAGCAAAAACAATTGGATGCCCATAGGTAACGGCATTATCTACAAATGGAAGATACATATATTGTTCGCCTGAAAGGCACATTGTAGCAACATAAGCTATTGATAAAGCCAGTTGAGCCATAGTTTTTTGCATTATAGTAAGACCTTCGTTTTGCTTTTTAACGACTTTAATATAATCATCACAAAATCCAATAAAACCAAAACCAATACCAAGCATAAGTGCTGAATAAATCTTTACTTTTGTTGCACCGGCAACAGCTGAAGGAAGTGCACCTGCAATAAGGTCACCGCCCATAAAGTAATCTACAACAACTAAAAGAATGAATGTAACTATTGTTGAGATAATAAACATGAAGCCACCCATTGTAGGGGTTCCCTGTTTTGCCTTATGCCAATTTGGACCAATATCTAAAATGGTCTGCCCAAACTTTAACTTATGTAGCCAAGGTACTATTCTAATTCCAAGCACTGCTGATAAAACAAAACTAATTAAGAGTGCCAGTAGCATTGCTAAAAATACATTCATTATTCAATCCCCCGAATTACTACATCTATTACATCTTCCAGTTTCATTCCACGACTTCCCTTGAAAGCAACTACATCGCCGGGGTGTAATACTTTAAGAAGTTCATCCGCAAGTTTTTCTTTATCGTTAAATTCAAAAACTTGCTCTACCCCATTTTTTCTGGCGGAATCTGCTGTGAACTTTGAAAGTTTCCCATATGTGAAAAGAATATCCACTTTTGCCTGTGCAATATAGACACCTGCGTCTCGATGAGCCTTTTCAGAATACTCTCCGAGTTCTAACATATCTGCAATTACTGCAATTTTCCTTTGTCCATCCCTGCCCTTAATTTTCAATGTGTTTGAAAGGGCTTTAACTGAATCGGGACTCGCATTATAACAATCTTTGATTAAGGTAATATCGCCTATTTTTTCTATACTTTCGCGCATCTCTGCCGGAGAATAATTTAGAAGTGCTTTCGTAATATCCTTTGTGTCAATGTCAAGTCTGAGACCTACTGAAATTGCAGCTAAAGCATTTAAAACATTATGTTCTCCTGTAGTTGGAATTTCAACTTCAAATTTTTCTTTTGCATTTACATTTACGATAAATTTTGTACTTTCATCAAGGTATTCAATATCGGTGGCAGTAACATCTGCCTCATTTTTTATTCCAAAAGTTTTAATTTTGAAATTATTAAGTTTCGACTTGTCAAACTGTAAGCCATTGTTAAACTGTAAGCCGTTATCAAACTGTAAACCATCTAGTTTTTGATTTTTAGTCTGACCATTATTACATTCAATCTTTTCAACTTTACCCGAAATCACCATGTTAAGCATATCATCATCAGCATTCAAAAATACTGTTGAACCGGTCTTTAAACCATCTAAAATTTCAAGTTTTGCAGAAAGAATTTCTTCCCTGCTTCCAAGGTTTTCTATATGCGAAACACCTATATTTGTAATAACCGCCATATTAGGTAAAGCCGTTTTTGAAAGTGTTGAGATTTCCCCCTTATGATTCATTCCCATCTCAATGACAGCTGCAGTATGAGTTTCTTCCATAGATAATAAAACCTTTGGAAGTCCTATTTCATTGTTGAGATTTCCTTTTGTTTTATGTGTGTTATACTTTGCATTCAGCACACACCAAATCATCTCTTTTGTAGTTGTTTTGCCAACACTTCCTGTAAGTGCTACAAGAGGAATGTCAAAACTATTTCTATAGTAACAAGCGATATCTAAAAATGCTTTTGTTGTATCTTCAACACGAATCACAGGAACTTTACAATCTTCAATATCTTTGTGAACCATTACAGCAACTGCGCCAGCTTTCACAGCTGATTTTACAAAGGAATGACCATCGAGGCGTTCACCTTTTATAGCAATAAAAAGACTGTTCTCGATAACCTCTCGGTCATCAATAACGATAGAAGTTATATCTGCATGGCCGGTTGTTTTACCATTTGTAGCCTTTGCAATTTCTTCAGTGGTAAACTTCCTCATTCCAGTCTCCTTTTCCAGTCTCCTTTTCCAGTCTCCTTTTCTAGTCTCTTTCAATAGTTTCACTTTCTCTTTAGATTTTGATTTTTAATCTACCAGTCTTTCGTTTTTAATCTTTAGACTTTAAGCCTTAGCCTTAACTTTAGGTTTAACTTTAACATCTAATCATTAAACCTTAACCCTAACCTTAACTTTAAGCTTTAATCCTGTACGTTGACTTCTGTTTTAAATGATACCGTTATAATTGAACCCATTGCAACTTCCGTATCTGTCGCAATACTCTGCCTATATGATACTACAGTCCCTCTTGTGCATCCAGAAACTTTAATGTTTATACCGGCATCACGAGCAACTCGACTCGCATCAGAAATAGATAATCCACAAAGATTTGGTACCTTTACTTTTTTTGTTTCAGATTTGCTGTCCGTGTAAAGAACAATTATTCCATTTTTTGGTATCACTTGCTTTGCAACCGGTGTTTGGTTTAAAACTGTTTCACCTTCTCCAATCACTTTAACATTATACCCTATTGCCTTTGCATCCTTAGTTGCTTGAGCAACTGTGCTACCAACAAGTTGTGGCGCTTTCATATCAAGTTTTGCAAGTTCTTCTTCTGTGTACTGCGGTTCAACATTTAAATATTGCATTGTCTGTTGAATTACCTCAGCTGCAACAGGAGCTGCAACAGCGCCACCGGTGTATGCACCGGATTTCGGTTCGTCAACTACTATAAGAACAGTAATTTGCGGATCATCCGCCGGAGCAAAACCACAGAAAGATGAAATATTATATGTCTTATCCGGAAGTTTTTCAGATGTACCCGTTTTACCGGCAACTCTGTATCCTGCAACATAACCATTTCTTGCTGTTCCGGATTTTACTACTTGTTCCATCAAATAGGTGACCTGGTCAGCTGTATGTTCTGAAATCACCTGTCTTTTAATCGTAGGTTTTGTTTGTAAAATCTTGTTTCCTGTCTCATCATAAATCGCATTAACAATATACGGTTGCATAAGTTTTCCATTATTTGCAATTGCATTAATCGCGTTTATCACCTGAATCGGACTCAGCTGAAACGACTGTCCGAACGAACAGGAAGCTAGAGATACAGCAGTAAATCTGTTCGCAGTGTAATATGTGACGTTTGCTTTTGGAATGCTCTCGCCCGGAAGGTCAATTCCTGTAGGTTCGGTTAATCCAAAAGCATCAAAATATTTATAAAAAGTTTTTGGGCCAAGTCTTTGAGCAATTTCAATGAAAATCGGGTTACAGGAATTTTTCATCGCTGTAACAAAATCTTCACGTCCATGACCTTCTCTTCTAAAGCAATGATACATTCTGTCTTTTACCTGATAACTGCCACTACAATAAAACATTTCGTCGGTTGTAACTACATTTTCTTCAAGAGCAGCGGCTGCTGTTATACATTTAAAAACCGAGCCCGGTTCGTAACTATCCGTTATTGTTCTATTTCTCCATTGACCATATCTTGCAGCTGCGATTGCTGCATTCTTTTCATCTTCATCTTCAATTGCATCAATTTCTTCTAAAACCTTTTCATTGTTTATTTTATACGGATTGTTTGCATCAAAATCCGGTTTTGTACTCATTGCAAGAATTGCACCCGTCTTCGTTTCCATAACAATACCGTAACCATATGTAGCACCATGGTCAACTACTGCCTGTTCAAGAGCAGAATCAAGGTAATACTGAATTACTTGGTCCATTGTAAGACCAAGACTCGCACCCTGAGTTGCTGCATAATATGAATCATAATCTGAAGACATCAAAAACTGTCTTGCATTTTTAGCAGTGATATAACGACCATATGTACCGGTCAAAACATCATTGTAATGAACTTCAAGACCTGAACGTCCTACATCATCATCGGCTGTAAATCCGAGAACAGTAGAAGCAAAATTACCATATGGATAATACCGAATTACGTCATCTTCAAAACCGATAATTCTATGCAAGCCCTTGTTAGCTTTTATGAATGCTTCTAATTCAGTTTTCTTATCATATTCCACTTTTCTTTTTATTCGAATATAGCTATATTTTTCGCGACCACATTTTTCATAAACTGAATCGTAATCAACTTCAAGAATTTCCGATAGACCTTTTGCAACAATTTCCCTTGTTTCTTCATTTTTAATTTCAGAAGGATCAATAAAAACAGTCCAAGCATCTGCAGATTTTGCAAGAACATTCATGTTGGAATCATAAATCGAACCACGACGTGCCATAACAGTAATATCTGACAGCTGTTGCGATTTAGCTTTGTACTTGTACTCTTCGCCATGTATTACAGCGGCATTAAAAACACCAAAACCGCCCACACCAAAACCTAAAATACAGGTTAATGCTAAGGCGATTAATGCTCTATTCTTAAATTTTTGTTTTGCCTTTTTTGCCACCAAAATGGCACCTCCATGCTTCCCATTATTACGACTATGAGAGTTAGGAAAGCTTTCCTAACTCTCAATTTAGTTTACTACTATTTACTGAACTGTGCCTTTAAGGTCTGCCATAAATTTCTATAAGTTTTTCCGCCACTGACAACAACAGAATCATCACCTGAGAGGTCTACATAAGTAACTTGATAATTCTCAACTTTTACCATTCCAAGTTGTTCTTGTGCATACTGGTCAACCTTTTCAAGTGAAATCATTGCATCGAGTTGCATGTTAAGTCTTGTATTCTCACTGTCAAGTATACTTATTTCTGTATTTACAGCATTTAGTTCTCTGTCCAGTTCGTCAACCTTAACCTGACTATAAATTTGGAAACTGATGAACATAAAAAATATTGCACAGATTACTAAAGCCTTTATTGTAGCTTTTCTGGAACGCATTGCTTCAGCCCGAAGTTGTGCCCGCGACTTTTCAATAACTCTAGGTCTTGGAGCCGGGCGTGCTTGTCTTTGTGGCGCTCGCTTTGGCGCTGCATTCATAACTCTATTATAATCATATGCTTCTGTTCTTTGATAAGTTGCCACGTCTCCACCACCTTTCGTTTGTTATTTTCCGACTTTATTACTTTATTGTTTTGCCTTGCGTTATCTCGTTGTTTTGCTATTTTGCTTTTGTTGTTTTGTTACTTTATCACTTTATTACTTTATTACTTTGCTGTTTTACTGCTTTGCTATTTTACATTCCTTTTACTTGACGTTCTTTGGAAACAAATATCTACCTAAGTGTTAAACTTAAGTAACTTTGTATGATTATTTTCTGTTTTTTATTTTTATTCTTTCGTGTATTCTTTTGTGTATTTTTTTGTGCTTTTCAATCTATTAATTACGTTTTTTTGCGTTTCATCTATATTTATTCGTTTGTTTTCGTGCTTTTTTATGTTTCATTTATACTTTCCATTTGTTTTTCACAATTTTTTATTTTTGACTTTTACTCTTCAACAACTTTCTATTTCTGTTCAACCTAATTTATCCGTTCAATTGAACGAAGCTTTGCACTTCTTGACCGTGGATTTTTTTCAATTTCTTCTTCACTTGCATCTTTAAACTTGAAAATTAATTTTCCTCTTGGAATATTGCCACATACACAAATTGGAAATTCAGGCGGACATATACAGCCCATACAAAAATCTGCAAAACTTTGTTTTACGATTCTGTCCTCTAAAGAATGGAAGGTTATTATCGATAAAACTCCATTTATCTTTAGAGAATCAAACATGTCGTTCACAGCAGCTTTCAAATTTTCAAGCTCACCATTTACTTCTATTCGAAGTGCCTGAAAAGTGTGGCGGGCCGGATGCCCACTTCGGCGAGCTTTCGCCGGCATTGAACTTGCAATTATATCCGCGAGTTGCAAAGTTGTTTTTATCGGCTCGTTTTCTCTCGCCCTTACAATATTCCTTGCAATACTTGTCGCATATTTTTCTTCACCATAATCGCGGATGATTCTTGCAAGTTCCCGTTCACTAAGCTTATTGCATAAATCCGCCGCAGTTGGCCCCGCTTGACTCATTCGCATGTCAAGCGGTGCATCATAGTGGAAAGAGAACCCTCTTTCCACTGTGTCGAGTTGATGTGAACTTACGCCTAGGTCGGCTAAAATTCCATCAACTTCGCCAACATTAAGTTTTTTTAATACCGATTTTATATTGCAATAGTTGTCGTGGACTATTGTTACTTTTCTTTCATCTTTAAACCGCTTAGTTAATGTCGCGATTGCATCCGGGTCTCTGTCGAAACAGATTAACCTGCCATCTTCTCCAAGTTTTTCTAAAATTCCTGCCGAATGCCCGCCGCCTCCGGCGGTCGCATCTACATAAACACCATTTTGTTTTATTTTTAGAGAATCCAAAACCTCGTCATATAAAACCGGAATATGTGAAAATGACATTAGAATATAACCTCAATATCAAGATCGTCAGCAGAAAGTGTCCTACGTGTTTCTTCCTCATAAGATTCTGCATCCCAAATTTCAAACTTGTTACCCGAACCTGCAATTACAATATCCTTATCAAGGTGTGCATATTCTTTAAGTTCTGCTTTTATCGTAAAACGCCCTTGTTTATCCAACTCAACCATATCAGCACGTTCAAAAAAGCTTCGCTTGTAACGCCTTAGTTCCGGAGTACTGCCAAGTGCCTTAACTTGTGCTGCTACTTTTTCCCACTCTTCTATTGAATAAACATAAAGGCTTTTATCTGCACCCGGACAAATAACGAAAGTGCCTCCTAGGTACTCTCTGTACTTAGAAGGAATGAATATTCGATTTTTTGCATCTAAGCTATGTTTGTATAGACCAAGAAAATCCATATTCTTTACTCCACTTTCCACCATTTTGATTATATTTTGTGGGAAACTACTCCACCTTATACATATAATATAAACTGAAAAAAATAAAATTGCAACAAGTATTTTCTGTACGATTGTGGATAAAAAGCGAACAACCCACAATATATGGTGGTTTGTTCAAAATCTGTTCATTTTTGTGCAATTTTAACAAAGACCGTTAAAAAAATGTTAGCACTTTGACAGATTTAATAGTTGAAATTGCAACTTTTGTCTGTTACAATAAGCAAGTCCTAATACGGAAACACATTTTTTTGGGGAACAAATTTAGGAGGATTTAAAATGGAAAAATTCCTAATTCTCGTTCCTGTTACGGGCTTTGTCGCACTTTTATTTGCTTTTTATCTAGCAGTAAAAGTTAAAAGAGCTCCTGCGGGAACAGACGAGATGAAAGAAATTGCCAGCAATATTCAAATAGGTGCTCTTGCATTTCTTACATCCGAATACAAAATTCTTGTATTCTTCGTTCTTGCTCTCCTTCTTATCATTGGTCTTGCTATCAACTGGACAATGGCAATATGCTTCGTAGCAGGTGCTCTTTTCTCAGTTCTTTCAGGATTTTTCGGTATGCAGGTAGCAACAAAAGCAAACGTTAGAACAGCTAACGCAGCAAAAGAAAGTGGAATGAACAAAGCCCTTTCAATTGCTTTCTCCGGTGGCGCTGTAATGGGTATGTCAGTTGTAGGACTTGGACTTCTCGGTGTAGGTACAATCTACACAATCACAGAGAATACAGATGTTCTCTTTGGCTTCAGCCTTGGTGCTTCCTCAATCGCTCTCTTCGCACGTGTTGGTGGCGGTATTTATACAAAAGCTGCTGATGTCGGTGCTGACCTTGTTGGTAAAGTAGAGAATAATATTCCAGAAGACGATCCAAGAAACCCGGCAGTTATTGCTGACAATGTTGGTGACAACGTTGGTGACGTTGCAGGCATGGGTGCTGACCTTTATGAATCATATGTAGGTTCAGTAGTTTCTGCAGTTACTCTTGGTGCCCTTCTTACAGAAAATTCAGTAGTTACTGAAGTTATTCCAAAAGCCGGTATTTTCTACCCTCTTTTCCTTTCAGGAATCGGTATTATTGCGTCAATCATTTCAACCTTCTTTGTTCGCAGTAAAGATGGTTCAAATCCTCACACAGCTCTTAAAGCTGCTCAATGGGTATCATCAATTCTCGTAATAATTGGTGCTTACGTGCTTTGCACATTTTGTTTTGAGGGTATTGGTGCATTCATCGCTATAGTTGCAGGTCTTGTAGTTGGTCTTGCAATTGGTGCGGTAACAGAAATTTATACATCCGATGAATATAAATCAGTTAAGAGAATTGCAGAGCAATCACAAACAGGTGCTGCAACAACGATTATCTCCGGTCTTTCAGTAGGTATGATGTCAACAGCAATTCCTATTCTCTTCATTGCTATAGGTATTTTTGTTGCTTTTAAATTTGCAGGCATTTATGGTATTGCACTCGCAGCAGTAGGAATGCTTTCAACAACAGGTATTACAGTTGCAGTTGATGCTTATGGTCCAATTGCAGACAATGCCGGCGGTATTGCTGAAATGGCCGGTCTTGACGAAGAGGTTCGTGAAATCACAGATAAGCTTGACTCTGTTGGCAACACAACAGCTGCAATTGGTAAAGGTTTTGCTATAGGTTCAGCAGCTCTCACTGCACTTGCTCTTTTCACAACATATACAGAATCTATTTCCATGATAACCGGCAAACCAATTTTCATTGATGTAACAAATCCAATGGTAGTAATTGGTCTCTTCATAGGCGGTATGCTTCCTTTCCTTTTCTCAGCATTTACAATGAATTCTGTTGGTAAAGCTGCAAATCAAATGATTGAAGAAGTGCGTCGCCAATTCAAAGAAATTCCCGGAATTCTTGAAGGCAAGGCTAAACCTGACTACAAAACATGTGTTGCTATTTCAACAACAGCTGCCTTAAAGGAAATGATAATTCCTGGTATTATTTCAGTGCTTTCTCCACTTGCTGTAGGTTTTGTGCTTGGCGCCGAAGCTCTCGGTGGCATGCTTGCCGGTTCACTTGTTACCGGTGTCCTCATGGCTATCTTTATGTCAAACTCTGGTGGTGCTTGGGATAATGCTAAAAAATATATTGAAGGCGGAGCCTTTGGCGGAAAAGGTTCTGAAGCACACCATGCTGCCGTTGTAGGCGATACAGTAGGTGATCCATTCAAAGATACATCCGGTCCTTCAATCAATATTCTTATTAAACTTATGACTGTTATTTCAACCGTGTTTGCTACACTTATTGCTACTTATGGCGGATTGCTTTCATAAAAGAACAATAAAAATCACAAGCAAAATTCTAAATAAAACTGCAAACAAAATTACAGGCAGAATTCTAAATGAAACTGCAAACAAAATTACTTGAAAATAAGAAACCCGTTAAAGGAAATTTCCTTTAACGGGTTTCTTTCTTCTATCTATTCTTTCGCCTGTTTACATTTTCACTTTATTTTTCTGCTCTGTCTTAACCTTTGGAGCATCTTCTATTTCTTCAGCATAACAGAACATAATAAAATCATATTCACCTACTCCATCTTTCGAAGGTACAACTACTATTTTCACCTGCATATCCAATTGTTTTTCTTCGGTAATTGCTCTCGTACTAGTAATTAGTTGTGTTTTACCGGCTTTAACTGCCTTTTCTATATTTTTTAAATCAGTAAATTCTAAAAATTCTTGTAAATCCTCTGCAAAAAGTACTTTAGGAAAATAGCACTCACGAAGCCACTGAATATCTCCAACTTCGGGTTGATCGCCCATAAGTTCTGTGTTACAAAAAATTCTCTTAAATGTACCATGTTCATTTTCAAATTCGTAAATAAGTGAGCATATGTTTGAAAACACATCCTTTACTGCGTCAGAAATTACTATTTGCCCTATATTTTCCAATAAAGCGCCTCTATGCTGTTCAAGATAAACAAATGCCCTAAAATCATTTGCATCCGGATCGGAATTGATTCTCGCTATGGTAAATTTTGCCCATTCATAAGATTTTGAATATTTAGACATTAGACGAAGTTCAGTAATAATTCTTACTTCACCTTGATAGAATGCTGACATAACTGCAATAGATGAACAGCGATTTTTAACTATCTTAAAGTCTTCCGGATGGACAAATTTTTCAATACTTTCAAGAAAAGAAGTTTCGTAATTTTCACCAGCCTGTTCAACACTTCCCTCGAAATAATTATCATTCATTGAATTGTTAAGAAGTATAAATTTGCCGGAATTAAAATCTACTTCAAGAATCAATCCTCCAAGTAAACCAAGAAGCGCCTCATATTTTATAACAGCCATTTCCGGAGGATCATCGATAACAATATTTTTACTACCGGCAAGATGCTGAGGAATTTCTTTTCTTCTGTTACCTTGAAGAAGATTCGAAAATCTAGCATGAGGAATAGGTTCTGAATAAACATATCCTTGAATAATATCGCATCCTATTTCCTTAAGGAAAAATACTTGTGCCCAATTTTCAATACCTTCAGCTACAGTTTCCATATCAAGTGCTCGGGCCATAGTAATAACACTTGAAATAAGCGCTCTGTCTCTATTAACATTTTCACTGTCGTCAAAGAAAAGTTTATCAAGTTTTATTGTATCCATAGGAAGATTCTTCAAAATATTAAGCGAAGAATAACCAGAACCAAAGTCGTCAATTGAACAGGAAAAACCATTTTTCTTTAGACTAAGTATTATTTTTCGAAGAATATCGAGATTTTCAAATACTATACTCTCTGTGAATTCAAGCTCAAGAAGTCCATTTGGAATATTGTATTTTTCTTTAATTCTTGTATATCGTTTTACAAAATCAATCTTATAAAATTGAAGACGAGAAACATTAACTGAAACCGGAACAACATTAACACCTGTATCAAGCCATTCTCTCATATCTTTACATACGCTTTCAAAGATATACTGATCGAGTTCAATAATAAAGCCATTTTGTTCAAATAATGGAATAAACTTACTAGGTGCCATAAATCCATTTTCCGGACTATCCCAACGAACAAGAGCCTCTGCGCCTACAATTTCACCATTTTCAACCTCATATTTCGGCTGATAATAGGCTTTAAATTCACCGTTTGCAAGAGCTGTATCCATCCGACGCTCTAATTCTTTTTGAGCAATTACACGTTCGCGTATTTCCTCAGTGTAAAAAGCAATATGATATTCAGAGCTTCCTTTTATGGATTTCTGAGCCATATTAGCTCGGTCAATCATCTCACTTATAGTTAAGGCACTATCGCCCTCTTCCGAACAATAAATGCCTACATAAACTTCCGGCTTATAGTGAGCTTGTTTAAATTCTTCAAACCAACTGATATCATCAATAACTGAATAGATTGGTTCGATAAATTCATTTTTATCCCTATAAGGAATAATGATTGCATAGTTGTCGGCAGAAATGCGAGCAAAAAGTTGATTTTCTCTGTCTAAAGTTTCTTTCAACTTTTTAGAAATGAACATAAGAAGCTTGTCACCAACATCATAACCGAAATTGTCATTTACATATTTAAAATTTTGAATGTCTCCATAAAAAACTGCAAACGCAGTATCCGGATTTTCTTCTATCAAAGTTTGTGCTTCTTTTAAAAACTTCTCGTAATTAATACCACTCGTAAGCTTATCAATATCGCCATACTTTTTCATGTTAAGTTCATACTTATTCATAGCAAAAACAATTGCAATTATTGCTATAATAAGATACGAAACTGCAAGTACGACATAGTTAGCAATCAAAAATGCATATTGTTCTGCATACCTAGAGTTATAGTATGCAAGACCGACAGCAACTACCGTTGCCACAATAAAAACCAAAGACAGAAAGATGCTTATATTTATCCTTAATTTTTTTACTTCTTGAGAATTTTCCAATAATTTATTACCTTTTTTGCCCAAAATTAACCCTCCATTGTGAATTTAATTAATTTGGATAAAAATTGCTGTAATTTTTATAAAAATAGCACAAGGTTATATTATCACCCTGAAACCTCATTGTCAATTTTATTATTCAAAATAAACTAAAACCCTCTAATTTTCTACTATTTATTAAGCAATTTGTTATAATTTAGTGTGTACTTTTGAGTTATAAATTGTTATAATAAATGTTATAATGAAACGTATCTAATTTTTACATTTAACTTTGTATTAATTTGTATCAAATTTTACATCTAATTTTCTGCCCTGGAGGTGCACACATCTATGCCGAAAGAGAAAGAAAGAAGCATCACAAAAACTAGTTTAACTTCAGTTTTTGTTGCTATACTTTTCGTCATTGCATATGTTTTAATGATTACATTTACCTATAACAGACTATTTCTAAATGCGGCTGATGCAGTTTTAAAATCAGCTATCAGTTCCGCTACCAGCTTTTCAAAGGTGATAATATCCGATAATTCTCAAATGGATTTTGTCCATTCTGAATTTATGCAAACTTTTGAAAAAGATAAAAAAGAAATGACACGAAAAAATTTAACTAATTTTTTTAACGAAGTTATTCCAAACAACTGCTATTCATTGACGTTTTTTACAACAGATGGCGATTATATCTCCTCTACTGGCGAGACTGGTAAAATTTCAAATATTGAGTCCTTTAAAAAAGCAATTGGTGAAACAGACTTCTTTGTTACAAATATTTTTGAAGGAATCAGCAAAGATTTTGTTCATTACACAAGAATAGTTGAAATCGACGGAAAAACTCATGGTTATATTGTTGGAATGTACAACTATGGTAAAGTTTTCAACGACCTCTTCCCGACCGAGCTTTACAAAGACAATAGTTTAAACATTATCGTTGACAAAAAAGGTTCTATTCTCTTTAGCACTAAAGACTACCATTCCGGTACTTTTGAAACAGATAACTTTTTCAAGCTTATAGAAGAACACAAGTACGATAGTCAACTTGTATTTCTTGAAAATAAAAATGCACTTGTTGATTCTGAAATTGCAACAATATCTATCGACGGTAAAAATTACTGTGTAGCATATGCATCTGTTGAAGACCTTTCCGGTTTATATATTGCTAGAATTCTTCCGGTAAACTCATTGTTTAGTCAAACAGGTATGCTTCTTACTTTCTTAGTTTTAACATCGCTGATGTTCCTGCTGTCTGTTGTTATTCTATCTTACAGATATTATAAGACTATTGGTGCATCAAACATTAGAGTTAAAACTGTAGCTTTCCTTGACCCTTTAACCGGCTTCGCTAATTTCTCAAAATTTAAAGAAGAAGCTCATGAAAAATTAGTAAAAGATAGAAGTGGTGAATACTATATCTGTTGTGTAGATATGGTAGGCTTCCGCTATATCAATGATACTTTCGGATATGATACCGGAGATTTTATACTTGTTGAAATTACTAAAGAGATAAACAATCTCCTTCTTGAGGATGAGCTTTTCGCACGTATTTCGGGTGATAAATTTGTAATCCTCACTAAAAGAGATTTAGGTAACACTGATACAAATCATTTCATTTATCAATTGACAGATCGTATCAGTACAATTAAACCACTTGCTGAAGCACATATTCGTCTTGAAACACAAATGGGAGTATATAAAATTCTCCCGGGTGACATTGATGAAATGTCTATTAATGCTCTTTATGACAGAGCTCTTGTAGCTCTCCATTCAATTAAATATCTCGATACAGGTATTGCCATATATGACATCTCCGTTCATAATGCGCAGATCGAGAAAAAAGATATTGAAGCTAAAATGTATGACGCACTTAAAAATGGTGAATTTAGAGTCTACATTCAACCAAAATACAGAACTATCAACGGTAAGCTTGCCGGTGGTGAAGCACTTATCCGCTGGATTGATCCTGAAAAGGGTGTCGTACCACCTATTAAGTTTATCCCTATCTTTGAACAAAATCGCTTTGTTCATAACATAGATCTCTACGTTATGGAAGTTGTATCTCGTTTCATTAGAATGAGGCTTAACGATGGACTTCCTGTTGTTCCAATTTCACTAAATATTTCTCCTGTTGAAATTACGATGCTTAATTTTAGAGAATCATACATCGCAATAAAAGATAAATATGAGATACCTGATGGTTTAATTGAACTTGAATTTACAGAGAGCATATTCTTCGAAAATGAGAAACTCTTTAAAGAAACCATTGTTGATTTACAAAAACACGGTTTTACTTGTTCAATGGACGACTTTGGTTCCGGTTATTCTTCGCTTAATATCCTTAAAGAACTACCTGTTAACACTTTAAAACTCGATAAACTTTTCTTCAGGGAGAGCGAAAATGCAGAACGTGATCGCTCAATCATTCGAAGTGTTATTGCTATGGCCCGCTCCCTTGGTATTAAAACTGTAGCTGAAGGTGTTGAAACACTTGATGTAGCTGAATACCTCAAACTCGTAGGCTGTACTTTAATTCAAGGTTATATTTATTCAAAACCTCTTCCTCTCACTGAATTTGAAGAGAAGCTTGATAATGAAAATCTTGATACAGACTCTGGTTACGACCACGACTTTGATAAATTCGAAGTAGTTCCTCTTGACATGCCACTTTCAAGCAGCATAGAGCACACTCTTAGAAAAGCATATGCTGCAATTGTTGAAATTAATACTGGTGGCAACATTTACCATATTTACTATCCAGGCGATAAAAATGTTAGGTTTGATGCTATCCCTGAGCGTGGTTTCTATTCAGCCTTCACTCAAGAACTTGCTCCAAAATATGTTCATCCGAAAGACCTTGAAATGGTACAAACAAACCTAAATCCACTTTTCCTTTCAAACCATTTCAAAACAAATTCAGACCTCGGTTTTGAATATAGACATATGAGAAAAGATGGTTCTTATTCTTGGATGAAACTTCATATAATCAAAGCCCGTGGTGGGCGTACAGACAGCCAAATCTTTTTTGCTTACTTTAATATCATTGATGACTACAAAGAGACAGAAGAAATACTTGAAACTATGCAGAAACGTTTTTCAGCTGCATACTCGCACTTTAATGGTGCTGTATTCGAGCTTGATTTAACTAATGCAACAGTTGAATTTCTTGAAACACATTCAGTAATTCTTGAAGCTGTTAAAGATGTTAAAGAGTTTGATGTGCTCCTTTCATTTATCGTCGAAAATCTTCTTCATCCTGATTATAGGGAAGTTCTAGCAACTGTTTGTAGTATTGAACATCTAAGGCGATATTTTATGGAGGCAAAAAATAAAGAAAGCATTATAGTGGAAGTTCAAGCTAAACCTTCAAGGAAAGTTTCAACTTATTCTTATTATGTTGCAACTTTCTCTGTACAAGGAGACTCAACTGAAAAAATACTCCTCACAGTTGAAGATATAACCGAAGAAAAAATTAAAGAGGTTAATCTCCAGCTTCAACACTACGTTACTGATGTTGCTTTTTCAAATGTATTTGAGGCTGTATTTCGTATAATGTTAAAAAAGGATCTCTTTGATTGTGCTGACTTTACAAATAAAAACCCTTACCCTAAGAGTTTTGAAGGTAAATATTCTCTCTATGTTGAGAATATGATTCAATCATTCATCAAAGAAACTGACAGAGAAACAGTAAGACAAACTCTTAGCCTAGAAGGACTCATAAATTTCTACAATGACAAGGAAATGACTCAATTCCAAGTAGCTTTCCAGGAAAGAGCATTCCCTGGATCTGAGGACTATGTGTGGAAAGAAATATTGGTAATTGCTAAGCCTTTTGGTTATGGTCAAGACGAAACAGTTTACCTGTTCAAATCATCAGTTAACGAATTTAGGGAAACTGAAAAGAACCTAAACGAATATGCATATAGGTTAAGCTATGCACTTGCAATGTTTGACTACTGCTATTCTGTTGACTGTAACACAGAAGAAGTTCAAATTATTGGCGGTAAGAGTTTTGAAAACTATATTTGGGATGCCGAAAAACTAGATTACTCAAAACTCTCTGTCGAAATTAAAAATGCTATTATTGCTGAAGAAGATCAATCAGCATTTAGACGTCTAACCTATCTTGACGAGCTTACTGAATATTTCCAAAACCATTCTGCTTATCTAATAAAATATTTCAAATCAAATCGTGGGGAAAGGAATTTTGCTGAAGTAACAATTGTTTATGGAACTCGCGAACAAAAAATTACCATCTTCATTAGAAATATTAATGCAGATGATTTCGGCATAGGAACTATTGATACATCATCCACACTAAAAGAAGTGTATAGCGACAATTCTGTGTCTGAATAACATTGATTTTTAAGTCAAGTTGCAAAAAATTTTTAAAATATAAAGTTTATGCCAAGGATTAAAAGATTTCATGACGTGCAGGAATGTTATTAAAAATTTGCCGAAAGCTTGATTAAAAGACAACTAATCAAAAAGGACGACTAAATTAAATGAAAACTCTTCATCTTGACTGTAGCGATGGCACTGCAGAAGAAATTATTTCAAAAATTGCAAAAGACTTACAAGACAGTGGAGAATTTATAGTAACCGAAGTTGATGCAGACAAAACTGTTATATCTCCTGTTAAGACAACCTCTTCAAGTTATCATCCGGTAAGCCATTCTAAAGACGAACAAAAAGTTATCTTAAACAGACTTTCTCGAATAGTTGGACATCTTGAATCAGTTAAACGCATGGTGACTGATAATAGAAATGCAAACGATATACTGGTACAACTTGCAGCTATCGCCTCATCAGTTAATAGTACCGCTAGAGTAATAATAAAAGGACACTTTAAATATTCAATCGACAATGCAGCAAAAAAGTCCGATGAAGAAGCCTTTGAAAAACTCTATGGACTAATAGATAAATTCTTAAAATAAGAAAATTTAATAGAAAAATTAAAAAGAGCGATTCAATATTGAACCGCTCTTTTTATTTAATAGTTTCTTTTAATTACTTCTAATTAAGATTTATCTATGCTAAGCATTTTTTCTTATTTAATTAGAATTTTTTCTTATCTAATTAAAACTTTTTCCTCATTGCACCTGTTGGACAAACGTCTACACATTTACCACAAGTTGCACAGTAAGCTGCCGCTTCTATTCTTGGGAACATTGGATTGATTACAGTTTCAAATCCTCTATTGTAAAGACCGATAAAGGTCTTTCCTTCAACCTGTTCACAAGTTCTATAGCAAAGTCCGCAAAGAACACACTTATCTGCATTGTGCTCAATTACATCTGCAATTTCAAGAAGTGGTCTCTCACGCTTAGAACCACCAAAACGTGCAGGTTCTACGTCAAACCAGTTAGCATATTTAATAAGCTTACAATCATAGTAATCGTGGCAACCACACTCAAGACATCTGGAAGCCTCTGCCCTAGCCTGTTCTTCCGTAAAGCCATCATACACCGGCATAAAACTCTTTATTCTTTCTTCCGGTGTAGGACCTGGCATTTTCTCTCTATGCTGCTTTTCGCGGTCTTCAAACTCTTCCGGAGTTACTTCTCTTTCTACAAAATAAGTAGCCTTATAACGAACCTCATCACCTTCAAGGAAGTTGTTAATGCAAAATGCAGCTTTAATTGCTTCTTCAATTGCTTCAATTGCTATTCCAGCACCCCAGTTTGTAACGTCACCGGCTGCAAATACGTTAGGAATATTTGTACGGAAAGTCATTTCATCACAAAGAATTGTTCCCTTTCTTGTGAGTTCAACACCCTCAACACCTTCACAGTTTGCAACCTGACCAATAGCCATGAAAACATTATCAACTTTAATGTCTTCTGTAGCACCAGGAATTGCAACAGGGCTACGGCGTCCGGACTCGTCCGGTTCACCAAGTTCCATCTTTTGAAGTTTCATACCTGTAACTTTTCCGTTTTCACCATAGATTTCGATTGGATTTGTAAGGAATTTGAAGATTACTCCCTCTTCCTCAGCCTCTTCGATTTCTATGTCTGCTGCCGGCATTTCATTACGAGTTCTACGATAAACTACGTAAACCTCTTTTGCACCAAGACGAACTGCCGTACGGCAAGCATCCATTGCTGTGTTACCACCACCGCAAACTGCTACCTTCTCGCCTACCACCGGTCTTTCACCATGACCGAGTTTCTCAAGGAAATAAATACCACCAAGAACTCCATCAAGATCTTCGCCAGGTACTGACATTGGAACTGAAGTCCAAGCCCCAATAGCAACAAGAACTGCATCATATGTTTTCACAATTTCATTAAACTGAATATCTTTTCCGAGTTTAACGTTGTTCTTCATAACAACGCCGGCCTCTTCAATGATAGCAATCTCAGCATCCAGAATTTCTTTTGGAAGTCTGTATTGTGGAATACCATAACGAAGCATACCACCCATCTTTGGTTGCTGATCAAAGATTGTTACAGCATGACCGTATTCACGAAGTTTTACAGCCGCTGTAAGACCTGCAGGACCACCACCAATGATAGCTACGCGCTTACCTGAATCGGCACCTGTAGTGATCTTATACTTGTTGTCTGATGCAAGCACCTTATCTGCTGCAAAAGCCTTAAGAAATGCGATTGAGATTGGCTCCTCTACCAATTCACGACGACAAGCATCTTCACAAGGATGTGGACATACACGACCAATTGAAGCCGGAAGTGGGAACACATCATATATGGTTGCAACTGCATCATAATATTTTCCATCTTTAATTTCATTTACATACTTCTGACAGTCTGTACCTGCCGGGCACTTAAGCTTACAAGGTCCACGGCAGTCGCCAGTATGATCAGAAAGGAGAAGTTCAAATGCAGTTTTTCTGGCACGAAGAACGCGCTCAGTATCTGTACGAACAACATAACCATCCTGTGGAATTGCAGAACATGCACGA
Organism: Oscillospiraceae bacterium; assembly: GCA_012520505.1. Classification (GTDB taxonomy): domain Bacteria; phylum Bacillota; class Clostridia; order Oscillospirales; family Acutalibacteraceae; genus UBA1227. The sequence goes on along the minus strand of JAAYOC010000021.1, from coordinate 174,101 downwards.
AGAAGCTTTGGCACGCCTTCAGCCTCAACTACACATACTCCACAAGCGCCGTAAATTGCTGTTTTATCTGAGAAGCAAAGAGTAGGGATTTCTACGCCTGCTCTTGTTGCTGATGAAAGTATTGTTTCGCCTTGCTCAGCAATTACTTCTATACCGTCAATTGTATATTTAATAGCCATAGTTATCCCTCCTTACTTAACTAAAATTGCTTCGTACTTACAAACTGTTCTACAGTTACCGCACTTAGTACATTTATCTACGTCTATTTCGAATGGTGATTTAATTTCACCGGTGATTGCCTCAGTTGGACACTTTCTAGCACAGAGACTACAACCGATACATTTATCTTTATCGATTGAGTATGTGATAAGGTCTACACATTCGCCTGCCGGACAACGCTTTTCAGCAATATGAGCTTCCATTTCTTCACGGAAATAGCGAATTGTTGTAAGAACAGGGTTCGGAGCTGTTTGTCCAAGTCCACAAAGAGCACCGTCTTTAACTGCAATGCAAAGGTCCTCAAGCATTTCGATGTCTCCATCTTTTCCTTCACCTTTAACAATTCTATCAAGAACTTCAAGCATGCGCTTTGTACCTATTCGACAATGTACGCACTTACCACAACTCTCTTTAGCCGTAAAGTCAAGGAAAAACCTAGCCATACCTACCATACAAGTTGTTTTATCCATAACAACCATTCCGCCAGAACCCATGATAGCGCCTGTTTGGCCAAGTGTCTTATAATCAATCTTTGTATCAAGAAGCGATGCAGGTACACATCCACCGGAAGGTCCACCAAGCTGAACAGCCTTAAATTCCTTGTCGCCACGGATGCCGCCACCAATGTCGTAAATTACTTCACGAAGTGTTTTACCCATTGGTATCTCAACAAGTCCACCACGTTTAATCTTACCTGTTAATGCAAATACTTTCGTACCCTTTGAATCGTCGGTACCCATTGCTGCAAAAGCATTTCCACCATTTGCAATAATCCATGGTACGTTTGCATATGTTTCAACGTTATTTATGTTAGAAGGTTTAAACCAAAAACCGGACTGTGCCGGAAACGGAGGTTTAAGACGTGGCATACCTCGCTTACCTTCAAGTGACTCGATAAGAGCTGTTTCTTCACCACATACGAATGCACCAGCACCAGCCTTTATCCTCATAGAACATGAGAAGTTTGAGCCAAAAATATTTTTACCAAGATATTCGCGCTCCGTAGCCTCTTTTATGGCATTTTCAAGACGTTTAATTGCAAGAGGATACTCAGCACGTACATAAATAATTGCCTCGGATGCACCAATTGCATAAGCACCGATAAGCATACCTTCTACAAGTGCGTGTGGATCACCTTCAATAATTGCACGGTCCATAAATGCACCCGGGTCGCCTTCGTCAGCGTTACAAATGAGATATTTTTCTGCATCATCAGCAGCTTTTGCTGCCCTCCATTTAAAAGCTGTTGAGAAACCGGCACCACCACGACCCTTAAGACCTGACTTGTCGATTTCATCAATTACATCATCTTGGCTCATACCCTTAAGAATCTTTTCAAGAGCAACATATCCGCCTGTTGCGATGTATTCATCAATACTCATAGGATTAATGTTACCGCAGTTACGAAGTGCTATACGAGTCTGCTGACTTAAGAAAGATGCATCTTCGTCAGAAATACGAAGAGAATCAAGCTTTGAAAGATCATTGCTACAAACTGCATCATGAATTACTTCAGCATCTTTTTCTTTAATGTGTACAAACCTGTGAAGCTCACCACCATCATCATAAATATCAACAATTGGTTCAAGAAAACACATACCATTACAACCTGTAATCGTAACTTCAGCATTTGCAGGGTTAGATTCAGAAAAAAGAACATCAAGTCTGCTATGAACCTTACCGGCACCAGCTGCAAGACCACAGCTACCTTCACCGATTACTATCTTCATGATGCCTCACCTGCCTTTTCTGCTAATTGTCTTAAAACTGTTTTTGTCGAGTCAGGAGTAAGACTTCCGTAAGTCTCACCGTTAATCATCATTACAGGTGAAAGACTGCAACAACCAAGACAAGCAACGTTTTTAAGTGTAAACAAGCCGTCTTCCGTTGTTTCACCATCTTCAATACCAAGCTCATCTGTAATTGCCTGTTCAATAAGACCTGAACCGTTTACGTGACATGCTGTTCCCTGACAAAGCATAATGAGATATTTACCAACAGGCTTTAATCTAAACTGGGTGTAAAAGGTCGCAACACCCATAACATTTGCAGGAGCAACACCCGTTTCTTCTGCGATGTGATAAATTACATCAATAGGAAGATACCCGTAAATATCCTGTGCTTTTTGTAGAATTGCTATAAGGCTACCTGGAATTGACTTGTAGTGGTCTAATGTTTCTTTAATCAAAGTCAAATCTGAAACCTTATTGTTACAACAATCCATATTTTTCCCTCCTTGTGTACGTATATGTATTCTGTATGTAATTCCAGAAAATAACTGTTACATTTTACCACATTAATGTTTAAAAACAAACCTATAAAGTACAAATCAGTGAATGTTCATATAAAACATCTAAAAATTGTTGCTAGCATATACATATTTTGTTATAATTCCCTTGTATTTGGAGACGTATCGAAGAGGTCATAACGGGGCGCACTCGAAATGCGTTGGCCCTCACGGGCACGTGGGTTCGAATCCCACCGTCTCCGCCAAAAAAAATTTTGCTAACTTATCAACCGGCAAAAAATTAAGACAAAGCAAGTCATAGTTAGCGTCAACTCATAAAAACATCAGGGATGCTTTCTCTTTGTTCAGACTACGAGAAAGCATCCCTGAATTTTAGGTTTGAATTTAAAATTTTTACGTAATTTTTTCCAAATCAAAAGCGTGCGAATTATTTTTGGGAACGTATAACGGGTAATTTTTTTTGTTAAGGCATTCACTGTCCTTAATTATATTTTCTTCCCCGTAAGCATCCTTACCTACATCGCAACAGCTTCCGGCAGCCATAGCACACTTTGGATATCGCTCACATTTGAAGCTATAACATTTTCTTTCCCGCTTCATTTCAGCTTAATACTTCTTTGGATAAAATCCGCTTGGATCGTAGTTCAAATTAATCATAATATTCTTCTTTTGCGTGTAATGCTCAAGAATCATCTTATGCGTTTCCCTACCAATTCCGGATTCTTTATATCCTCCGAATGGACTGTGTGCAGGAATTTGGTTGTATGTATTAATCCACATACGTCCCGTTTCAATGTTGCGTGCTACACGAATCGCTCTTGCAATATCTTTGGTCCAGACTGCACCTCCGAGTCCATAGACAGAATCATTTGCCATTTTAACGACTTCCTGTTCATCATGGAACTTAATTACACAAGCAACAGGTCCAAATATCTCTTCTTGAGCAACTCGCATCTTATTTGTAACATTTGTCAGCAAGGTTGGTCTCATAAAGCTTCCTTTTTCAAGTTCTCCGTCATCAACCTTAACGCCACCGCAAGCAACAGTTGCTCCCTCTGCTTTACCTATATCAATGTAATCTAAAATTTTCTTTAGCTGTGCTCGATTTATTTGTGAACCCATTTGTGTTTCCGGATTAAGCGGATCTCCTACCTTAATACCGTTAAATGCTTTTGTCAAAGCAGCAACGAACTTATCATAGAAGGTATCCTGAACAAATATTCTGCTACCTGCACAACAAACCTGCCCTTGATTAAATAAAATTCCCAGTTGAGCACCATCAATTGCTTGATCAAAATCACAGTCATCAAAGAATATGTTGGCACTCTTTCCTCCGAGTTCAAGAGTAGAAGGAATGATTCTATCTGCTGCAGCCAACCCTACAGTTCTACCAACCTCTGTTGAACCGGTAAAGGCAAGTTTTCTGAAACCTTTGTGCTCAAGAATATATTGTCCAGCTTTTGAACCTGATCCGGTTATAACGTTGAAAACACCCTTCGGCAAAATACCATCCGTCAATCTTGCAAATTCAAGCACCGAAAGTGAAGTTGCGCTTGAAGGTTTGAAAACAGTACAATCACCAGCAGCTATTACTGGTGCAAGTTTCCAAGCAGCCATCAAAAACGGGAAGTTCCAAGGTACAATTTGTCCAACAACACCAATTGGTTCCCTCAAAATCAAAGAAAGGAAAGTTTCATTTAAGACAGAAGCCTGTCCTTCTTCAGCCAGAATGCAACCGGCAAAATATCTAAAGTGTTCGACACTATAAGGAATGTCAATAGCAAGAGTTTCACGAATCGGTTTTCCGTTATCTCTTGTTTCGACTTCAGCCAGCCATTCTTTGTTCTCTTCAATGACATCGGCTATTTTATACAAAATGTCGGATCTTTCAGCGGGAGTTGTTTTTTTCCAACTCTCAAAAGCTTTCCATGCGGCACATACCGCCTCATTCACATCCTGCTCAGTAGCTTCTGCACAGAGCGCTAGATGTGTACCATCAATTGGGCTTTTAGCTTCAAATGTTGCACCATTGGATGCATCTTGCCATTTTCCATCAATGTAAAGCCCGTACTTTTCTAATAACTTGTTACTCATCGCTGTACCTCCTTTTGTATTTGTGTGAATTAGACATAATCAGATACAATTATGTTTAATTGCATAGTATATGGTAACACAAAACTCACGTAAATACTAGGTCTACCATTGATTTTTTTATTTTAAATCTATCCATTCGCTTAGCATTTGATACAACTGAAATTGAACTAAAAGACGAAGCCCGCCCCAGAGTCATTTCCAAGGCGGGATTTTCTTGTTTTCATATTTCAAACATCTCTATCTAAAAATAAAACGAGTGCGGCAGACAGCTTGTTTCAAGTTTAGTTGATAAATTGAAATGAGCCAGCTATAATATGGTCGTTATTTCAATTTTAGAAATAGGATGGTGGTAAAACTATGAAAAAGCGTTTATTAACTTACCGAAAAAAAATTGATGTTCTACTATCAAAAGGAAATTGTAACTGGGAAACACTAATAGAAGAACATCTAATTCAAATTTCTTTTTTTCAACATGAAAGACTTATTCATCTTATTGTTACAGCACTTTTTGCAATTCTTGAAATTATTTCAGTTATAATAATGCTGATAAGTCCATCAAAAACCACAGGACTCTTATGTATAGCTATAGCTATACTTCTCATACCTTACATCATGCATTACTATACGCTTGAAAATGAAGTTCAAAAACTCTATGTTCAGTATGATAAAATGCGTGAAGCATACAACAATGATGAGCCACAAATTTAACCATATTATGCCAACATTTTTACCCCACGTAATATCATGTTTACTGCAAGAACGATAACAATAATAGCAGAGAATGGTAAAACCCACTTCCAACCTTTCTTTTCGAAAATTACGTTAAGTGCGCCAAATAGAAAAAGAAGTGGAATTGTACCCAACGCAAATACCATCATCGTCATCATTCCGCTTAAGGCATTACCGGTAGCAAGTGCATAAAGCTGAACAGATTGCATTGATGCACAAGGAAGCAGTCCGGTAAGCAATCCCATTACAATTGAATTAGCAGACTTCATTTTAACGAGCTTTTCAGAGTAAAATTTAGGAATGGGAAATGCAGAACCTCCAAATAAAATTGATAAACCAATAATTAACATAAACAGTCCACTAATTATTGGAACATATGCACGTACCCGTGTTGACAATGAAATTAAACTTCCAAAACTTCCAAGGACCAAACCAACGATACTATATGAAACAACTCTTGATATCTGATATTTTACATTTTCAAGTATACGTGATTTTTTTGTTTCACAAGAAGTTACAGCAATTACAAACCCTCCACACATTCCAATACAATGTATCGACGTTAGCATGCCATACATAAAAATAATTCCATAGCTGACTTTTTCATCAAGTACCGGACGAATAATCCCCCTACCGCTTAGCCATTGTGAGATATAACCAATTATGTTAAAGCCGATTACATATTGACAAATATAAAAAATAATTATTGCCAAAGCTAGAATCGTTGTAGCAACTTCAAAAGCACTAAATTTTTTATCTTTCATAATTTAAACCTCTCCATTCGTTTTGCATTTGAAACAACGGATATTGAACTAAGAGACATTGAAATCGCCGCAACAGCCGGATTAAGTAAACCACATGCAGCAATACCAATCGCAACAACATTATAAATGCAAGAAAAGAAAAGATTTTGATAAACATTTTTAGTAGTTGCCTTTCCAATGGAAATGCAAGCAGGAACTTTTGACACATCGCCATCCATTATGATAATGTCTGCTGCTTCGCACGCAATATCAGTATGTCCACCAATTCCAAATCCGATATCCGCTTCAGAAAGAGGAATTGCATCATTAATACCATCGCCGACCATAGCTGAAAGATGTCCGTCATGACTTTTTTTCTTAACAATTTCAGCTTTACCTTGTGGTAAAACACCTGCATAATATTCTTTTATCCCGAGTTCTTTACTTATTGCCTCGGCAACAATTTCATTATCTCCGGTAAGCATGTAGAATTCAATGCCCATACTTTCAAGAAGTTCTATCGCCGAATACGATTCTTTACGAATGCTATCTTGGCAAAATATTGCACCTTGAATAATATTGTTTTTCAGGATAATCAGTGACGTTTTAATTTCATTAGATAAGTGTGATAAAATTTTTTCGAGATCTTCTTTATCTGCACCATGTTCCCTGGCAAAATTAGGATTTCCAATGACAATTTCATTGGATTTTATTTTTGCAATAATACCTTTACCTGTGACTGTTGTGACACTATCCGGTTCAGGAATTTTGTCCGGATCTTCTCCAAAATAGCGAATTACCGCTTCCGCCAAAGGGTGACATGAATGTTTTTCTGCAATCGCCGCATTCAAAATCAATTCTTCAGGTGAAGAATCATTCATTACTAATATATCAGTAATTTCAAACTTTCCGTTTGTAAGAGTACCTGTTTTATCAAACGCAACTGATGTAATTTGCGACAATTTTTCAATATGTTGCCCACCTTTAATGATTATTCCTCGCTTTGCTGCAAGTCCGATTCCGGCAGATATAGAAATCGGAGCTGCTATACCTAAAGCACATGGACAGGCAACTACTATTACGCTCATAAAATTATTTAGTGCCAAATAAGGATTTTTAGGGTCAATCCAAACATACCATATAATCGCAGTTATTACCGCAATAAGAATAACTGCCGGACAAAAATATCCAACTATTCTGTCAGTAATTCTTTGAATTTCACCTTTATCTGACAAAGAAAGACTTACCGCTGAAATAATTTCAGATAAAATCGTATCGTCGGTGGTAGAAGTAACTTCCATATGAAAAACCCCTTGGGTATTGATTGTACCGGAAAATACTTTATCTCCAACTTCCTTTTCAACCGGAAGACTTTCTCCCGACAACATTGATTCATCAACACAAGCGTCGCCACTTACTATTATCCCGTCAAGCGGGATTTTTTCTCCTGATTTTACAATCAAGATATCTCTAAGAATAATATCTTCTACTGCAACGATATTTTCACCATTTTCATCAATCCGACATGCGGTTTTAGGGGCACGCTTTAAAAGTGCCTCCAATACAGATTGTGACCCTTCGTTAACTTTTGCTTCTATCAAACGCCCGGTCAATACCATTGTTATCACAATTGCGGATGAATCAAAGTATATATGAGATAAATCTCCCTTCAAAGCCCAATATAAACTGTACAAATAAGCACAAGTTGTACTTAGTGCAACCATAAATGACATATTAATCGCTTTACTACGCAGTCCTTTAAGTGCATCCGAATAAAATACTTTTCCAATATAAAACTGAACTACTGAAGCAAGAATTATTTTAAGATATACCGAAACATCCGTTGTTAAAGGAAGTGTCAAAATAAAAGATAAAAATGCTTTAGAAAATAAGGTTTTTATTTTTTGCTTTCTATCTGCCGAATCAGAATCATACGTATTATCAATTGCTTTATACCCAATATTTGAAATTATATTTTTTAATTCAGTTTCAGAAGTAACCGTTTCATCAAATATTATTATTGCATTATTTTCTGTCAATGAAATATTTACGGATTTAACACCATCCGCTTCGCTTAATACCGACTCCAGTCTAATGCTACATGCAGCACAAGACATCCCTTCAATAAAATAGCTAACAGTTTTCATATCTATTTCTCCGGTATCATTGTAATTTCAGTACGTCCCGAAATTAAAACTTCAATTTCAGCAACACCATTCTCGTTTGCAAAAAATGAAATATTCTGTTCTTTTATCAAATATTTCTGTCCAGGAACCAATCTGCTAATTTTAAGATTCTGTTTACCGTCAGAAACTCCAGGATACAATACCAATTCAAGATCTTCCCCATGGCTAAATGCTTTAGCAACCAAAACATCCGGGTAGGAAACCTCACTCAATAAAGGACCTGTCAAAGTGCTTTTTGCCGGACCGTCAATAACTGCTCTTCTCCAGCCATTTCTTGTATTAATTGATGCCTGCAAAAGCAAAGCATTTACTTCAGTTGAACAATTATGACGTATTGCGCCGTTTTCAATGCTTTGTGTAACTTTTTCCTCTAATACTTTCAATGACGCATTAGCGGCTTCAGTATCACCCATTTCTTTAGCTGGGAACATAGATAAAGCAACCGTATCTCCATAAGTCATGGATAAATCCCCATGGTCAAAAGGTATAGCTTTAAGTATCAATTCTCCATCCTCACTGCGCTTATAAGTGTCCCTTCTATAAAAGGCATAAGTCTGTCTTGCCAATAATGGATCAACCGTGTTATACATACAAATTTGAAAACCTTCAGCCGTAGATACAGGAAGATTAACACCATAGCCTGTTCTTGTAGATTTAAACAAATACGAACTGCCATTTGGCAGAGTCATTTCATTAATAAAGCCGTTCATTACTTTTTGCTTGTGTTTTGACCATTTATCAGAATTAAACAGAGAGTCATAATTAACCATACTCTGAATTGCTTTCCAATTGCATAATGAATAATTCCAATTTGGCTCGCACGGATAAACTACGTAGTCATTGGTGTTCCAATTTTTAACAATTGCATCAGCTATTGTATGTACACTATGATCAAATTGGTGTCTCTTATCTTTGAAAACTAAACTTCCCGGTTCGGAATAAATCATATCTCCCGTATTTTTCATATACATAGTCACATTGATTAAAAAGAAACCGGTTAACATTACATTATCTTTCCCAATAGGATTTGCGTCTATTATAAAATTTCCGCCCCATAAATTTTCCCATCTCCAATAGCTCCAGACACGTGGATGCAGAAAAAGATTAATTAACCTTCTTTGTGCTTCCGTAGCATATCCGTGAAAGCTTGGAGTGTACTGACATTGTATTTGTTGCATAGTATTCAGCATCTGATTAATTTGATAACGAATAGATGTTGTAGGAAACTGTGGCCATTTTACTTTTGTAAAACCTTTAAATTCACCATACGGTGCAAATGCCGTGTCAAACAAATATCTTTGCTGAGCTAATTGTTTTTCATTCAATTCAAATTTGCCGTCTTCTACCTCAGGCTCTGCAAGCGCCTCTTCAGCCGGTATTTCAGTCTTGAAAAATTCTAAACGTTCTTTCTGTTCTTGGAGTTGCTTCTTTAATTCTCTTTTATTCCTTATTCGACCTGTCAAAAAATATAAAAATACAATTATTACGACGGCATATATACCAATATTACCCCATATAGGATCACGTAAAAAAACTGTACATGCTAGTATGTCTGCAAGAATCCAGACAAAAAAGGGAGCCAATTGATTTCCTGTTCCCCACCAAAGACCTAACCCGATAACCACCATCAAAATGATAGTTATAACAAAATAAAGAACTCCTAAGCCACCACCTATTGCTAAAAATCCGCCACCGGGCAGAACAATTCCTAACCCAGCAACCTGAAGTCCCCAACTTAGGTTGAAAATAGTTGGCAACATACCTATGACTGCAAAGATAAAATAAATAGTCCATGCTATTTTTTTATGTTTTTTAGTAACAGGTCCATCAACAAAATCCGTTTCATAAATTGATAATTTGCGTTCTTCCATCTGTATACCTCCCCTTATCATACTTATCTTTAAAAGCCGAATTTTTCTTAAATTCCTCTTTTAAACTTACTTTTTCTTTTCCCCTGTACTTGATTGATTTTTTAATATAATTTATAAATATTTTTGCTTTATCTTCGGCCCCCCAAAGCTTAAGAAAAATCAAGGCAATAATAACGCAACATGGATACATAAAAACACCCCATTTTTCTAAAAATTAAAGTATGCATATATACATTATAACAGATACACTTTTACAAAGTATTAACAGCTAAAGTGTAAAGATATCTTACAGATACGAAATACCAATCAAGGAATATTGATTGCATAATTATTTCGATTTTCTCTTCTTAAAAATTTTTACAATAAAAAGAATTAGAGAGATAAGAATTGTTGCATTAAGAAAAATACTCTTAAATATAGTCGCAAATGAAGCCAACACACACACGACTGCATTTAGGTTTGCACCTGTACTTAAAATAATAAAGCTCAATACATTCTCACAATAATCAAAAATAAACAGTGCAAATGGTAAAATGAGAAGCTTTCCATTTTCATTTCCAAATTTTGAAAGAATTGCAACAAATAAAAGTGTATAAAAAATTGGAAAAACCATATCAAGAGGAAGCTGAACAAACTTGTATAAGTAAAGCTGCCTATCAGAGAGATTTTCAATGAGTCCTTGAACTTCTTCCATAGAATACCCAAATGTATAAAGGTCAAGCATTTTGTACCCGTAAATTTTCGCCGTCTCCTGTATTGTTGGAATAAGATAAAGATTCATTACTGCAAGAATTAAAACAGTGATTACTGCAAGAATTACAATATGTACAGCCTTAAACTTTTCTTTAAAAAATGTGTTTATTTTCTTCATTGACAAACCTCCTCAAAAAACTATGATTACAGTGCAAGTCTACCACACATTTTCTATGTAAACAAGATGAACCCTTTATACAATCTTGTTATTCTCTGTTACTTAATACTTGCTCAATATTTTTGCTTATATTTTACTTAAATATTTTGCTTGTATTTTTGCTTGTATTTTGCTTAAATATTTTGCTTGTATTTTTGCTTGTAATTTTCAACGTAAAAATCCATAAATGCTACAATTAAAAAGAGAGATATCCCTTTTGGATATCTCTCTTCATTTTTATGCATAGCAAGTTCTGTTTATTATTACTTTCTTCAAGTCATCTGAAAGCTCATTGAAATATGAACAATAACCAGCAACACGAACCATTAAATACTTATACTTTTCCGGATTGTTATAGGCATCAATCAATATTTCCCTACTTATTACATTAGGCTGGAACTGCATTCCACCTTTTGTCAGGAATGTTTTAAATAATGCCGCAAGATTTTTTATTCCTTCTTCTCCCGGGAAAAGTGCAGAGTCAATATGTAATGTTGCTGTCGTTCCATTAGGAGCAAAATCTCTAAAGTTAACCTGTGCCATAGCATTAAGCGAGGATAATAAATCTGATTCTTCCATTCCATAATGTGGAGTAGTACTATTTGCAAGTGGAACTCCCTTTAACCTGCCGGATGGAAGTGCCTGTGTTTTAAGACCATATCTATCATTTACATTCAGCGCATAATAACCTGCCGTATAAACACCGTATTTATCAGTATTTGGAACGGCATCAAGAGCATTGCAGAACATCTCCATTGCCTTTGTAACCCATTTTGCCGGTTCAGGACAAGAGTCATCTCCAAATTTTGGAATTGCAAGAATATCTTCCCTTATTTTTTGATTTTTTGAACCCTCAAAGTTACTGTCAATCGCTTCTATTATTTCAAGCAATGTATATTTCTTCTGCTTAAATACAAGTTCGTCAATTGCATAAAGTGAATCGGCTACATCTGTTATTCCTACTGCCTGAATTCCATGGCTTCTATAGAAAGTGCCTCCTTCATATGCATCTTTACCTGTTGCAACACAATTTCTAAACAAAGAGGAAGCCATTGGTGTTGTAAAGTTTTTTTCAAGTGCAGCTAATATCTTTTGTTGATCAAGAAGTATTGATATTGTAAGTTCATTAAGTCTTTCCTGATATGCTTCAAGAATTTCTTCCATACTTGTTGGTGGATTGTATTTATACATTCCTCTCTTTACTTTACGTTTTTCTATTGCTCTATCATTAGCTCTTGTGATAGCAGAAAGGAATGGGCATTTTTTCTTAGGAGCAATAGCATATTCAATAAACCTTGTTACTACATTTTCAAGATATTGCTTGTTCGAATAATGCCAAAGATCATGCTTTTGACCCTTTATTGCCTGAAGCATTGGAAGCACAACATTAACATTCGCACTATCAGTATTTCCAAAATGGTCGTCTGATGCAAGTGGTTCAACACAACCTACGATAGCATAATTTCTTGCATTCTCAATAGTTGTATCATGCTTCCTTGGAATAGCATCTAAATATATATCGTCACTAAACATTTCCGGCATTGGACAACCATTGATATATATTTCTGCCAATCTTTCAAGATACTTATCTGGACTGTTTTTATTAATCCGTGCACACATGTTAATTGCAAGCGGCTGAAGCTCACAAGCATCAATAAACATGTATGTTATATCGTTTGTTGCATCATTTCCGTCCTTGTCACAACCACCAAAAGTCAATGCCTGGTCAGTTGATAACGTTTCAAAAAGTTTTGCGATATTGAGCAACGAATCTCCATCGTTTACCAATATACACTCATCCATCTTAAGTACAAATAAGCATAAGAGCTCTTTTGCTTCATCATATGTTATTCTTCCTGCATCTAAGTCTGCTTTATAGTATGGATAAAGTATCTGATCCATGCGTCCAAATGAAACCGCATTTTCATATGCTTCTTGGCAAATTGCTATTTGAAGGAAAATAATGCTTTGAAGAGCTTCATGGAATGTGCGTGCAGGATATCTAGGAACTCTCTGGCAAATTTCAGCCATTTTTTCAAGCTCCGCCCTACGCTTTTCATCCTTTTCAATTCCTGCAAGGCGTTTTAACTCAGCTGCATACCTATCAGCCCAATTTGCAAGAGCTTCTAATCCCATTATTGCGCCTTTATAGAAATCCTGATTATTTTCCGGATGTTCTTTTGCAGTTTGCTTTAACTCTTCTATAAGACCGGTTGTTCCAAGTTCAAGTATTCTGTCATAATTTGGGATAAAATGAGCTATTGCTGCCATATTGTTTTGGAAGCCTGCTATCATTTCAGAAGAACGCCCAAGCATAGCAATAAAATCTGAAATTTTTGTATTAACCTTAAGCAAAAGGCTATGTGGAATCCAGAAAGGCATTATGCGTGTATAAAAGTAAAGTCTATCCTTTAAAGGACATTTAAAAGATACCGGTGTTTGATGGTTTATTTTATACAAAAAGCTTACATCAAGAACACCATATTGTTCTTCCCAAACCTGACCTGCGCATCTCTTTGCCGTAAAGTTTCCGACAAGGAGCTCTTTTGGCCAAACTATTACAGATTTGTTTTCCAAAACATATTTAAGTCTTTCCGACCTGTGAATAGGTGTTGGCTTATCAAAACCGTTCTTTCTGTAATATCTTGTTTTAAGCTTACTAACTTCCATGCACAGTGCTCTTCCGGCATCTCTTATATCTTGCTGTATATCAAGAACTCTCTGTGTATATGTTGCAGTTCTTCCAATTATATTTAACTTAACATAAACTGCATTTATTCCATTTTTCTTAAATGTCTCAAGTCCATGTTTAATAGCAGTTTCTGCCTGTTCTTCAGTAATGTTAAGTTTTGGAATATCAAGATTAAATTTCACTGCCTTTTCTTCATACATGTTATTGTATTTTAGAAGTTCTATCCTGTCATAACCTACAGATTTCAAAAGATTTGACACTTTCTCTATCTGATCCTCAGTATCATTAAGTCCAGGAACCATAACCATTCTAAAGTTAATCTTTGCTTCAGTCTCTACAAGCTTTTCAATATTTTCTTTAATAAGCTTTCCATCATTACCGGTAAGCTTTCTATGTTGTTCTTCATCGCCTGCTGTCTTTATATCAACAAAGAAAACATCAACATATGGAATAACCTTTTCCACTGCTTCCCACGGTACATTAAGTGTTGTTTCAACAGCTGTATTTATTTTTTCTTTTCTTAACCTTGAAAGAAGTTCAACAAGTAAATTTGAATTTTGTAAGAGAGGCTCTCCTCCACTTAAAGTAACTCCACCGTTCGTTGCATCATAATAATCTTTATCACGATTAACTACCTGCATTATGTCATCCACAGAGTAATCCTCGGCATTTGGATTATCATTTATCAACAATGATTCCGGGTTTTGACACCAAAGACATCTAAGTCCGCACCCGCTAAAAAATACGGTGGTACGAATTCCAGGTCCGTCATGTACACAAGTACGTTGGATTTTTACAACCCTAAACTTGTCAGACAAATGATTTGCCGGAGTTGTTTTTTCAACAACTACATTTGTACGTGTTGTTTCCATTTTTTATTTCCCCCTATATTATTTCCCCGTTCTATGTAATCTTTTATCTATTTTTTAATATGATTTTCACTCGGTCAAACAACCGACTGCTATCATTATAAACCTAAAACATGTCAAAATCAATATGAATTAAATCAATTTAAATAAAAAAACTAACAGAAAAGAAAAAGCAGTTTTAAATTTCTCCTTTTTAAAAGTTTTTTTGAAAAAGTTTTGAAGGAATTTATAAAGTTTTGAAAAGGTTTTGAAAGAGTTTGAAAGGATTTAATATCCTCAATCGTATTAATAGTGAAGTCACTGACGACTTACAATTTTACGGAGGTAACATATATGAAAAAATTAATTTATGGTATAATTGCAACAATAATAGTATTGTCAATTGGTGTGTCTAGCGCATTTGCATTAAACACAAAAGATGATGCTATTGACACATCTAAAACAGAAAACACAGTTGTAGCTGAAGAAATTGCAGGCGAAGTGCTAGACGAAAAGGCAGCTGAAAAAGTTACTCCTGCAGAGGAAGCAAAAGACAAAGTTGCTGCTCCTCAAACAGCTGAAAAAGATACGAAGGATAAAGCTCCTGTGACTTGCCCAAACGGTGGTATAAGAAAACTCGATGGCACCGGCAAGCAAAACCGAGCTGGTTTTGCAAACAAAGGTGCAAACTTTGTTGACAAAGATGACGATGGAATCTGCGACAACAAAGTAAACGGCAAATGTGCACAAAACGGCGAAAGTAACAACCATTGCCAAAATAATAGCGAAGGCAACAGAAATCGCCATCGTGCTACAAACACAGGTAGAAACTTTGTTGACAAAAACGGTGATGGAATCTGCGACAACAAGTAAAAGGAGTAAATATGCGGAGCGAAGCAGAAGTAAATCGCGCAGTTTATCTGTATGCGGATACCGTACGACGAATTTGTATGGTATATCTAAAAAACTATGCTGATACAGAGGATATATTTCAGACAGTATTTATGAAATATCTCCTTAGCTCCGCTGTGTTCGAAAACGACGAGCATGAAAAGGCATGGTTTATACGAGTCACTATAAACGCATGTAAAGATTTGCTAAAAGACTTCTTTCGTAAAAACACGGTACCCTTAGATGAAATTATTCCAATAAGTACCGAAATGAGCGAAGATAATCGTGAAGTCTTAGAGGCCGTGCTGAAACTACCGGCTAAATACAAAGAAGTTGTGTACCTACACTATTATGAAGGCTACTCCTGTGTAGAAATCGGGAAAATGCTAAATAAAAACGTAAATACTATCTATACATTACTAAATCGCGCGAGGGAAATGTTACGAGAAAAACTTGGGGGTGAAGATATTGGATAACAGAATTAGAAATGCGTTCAATTCCGTTCATGCGGAAGACGAGCTCAAAAACAATACAAAAGAATTCTTGGCTGAATACGCAGTTAAAGCAAATAAAACAAGTGCGCAACGATTCAAAAGAACGGTGGTTGCATTTGCAGCATGTTTTATATTGACACTCTTAGGTATCGGTGGTTGGCGTTTTTACACAATTCCAGTATCTGCTATCAGTGTAGACGTAAACCCTTCTATTGAACTTGGTATAAATCGCTTCGACAGAGTTGTGACGGTAGATACCTATAATAAAGAGGGCGAACTTCTCGTAAAATCTGTACGATTAAAAAACCTAAACTATTCTAATGCGATTGAGACTCTACTCAACAGTGAGGCAATGAAACCATACGTATCAACAGATGACAATCTTGTCTCAATAACAGTAATTGGTGACACAAAACAAAAAAGCGAAGAGATGCAAAATAAAATCCGTTCTCGTAAATATGGAGAGTCTACTAACATTGAATGTCATGCAAGCAATAGAGAACAAACAAAAGCTGCTCATGATGCAGGACTTTCTTTTGGAAAATACAGAGCTTACCTTGAACTCAAAGCTCTAGACCCGGAAATTAAGCCAGATGAAATTAAAAATCTTTCTATGCGCCAAATCCGTGACCAAATTAGTGCTCTTAAGAATAATTGTGACCCAACATCTGACGAAAATTGCTGCGGCGCTTTAGAAGAACCAACTGCCAAGCAGCATCACGGTAAACATTCAAGTCACTCTTAGAATGAATAACCAAACTAGCAGCTAATACTAACTAGTAAAACCTCCTTGAGAGCAATTTTCAAGGAGGTTTTTATGATATTATATACCCTAACGGGTATAATAGTATCATCAATTACATATTTTATACCTGATAGGGTACAAAACATACATTTAGCATTGAATTTATACCCGATAGGGTGTACAATACACCTATGAATAATATAGGAAAATTTGTCAAGCAAAAAAGAAAAGAACTAGGTCTTACACAAGAAGACTTTGCTATGTGCAGCGGTCTAGGTCTTCGCTTTGTTCGTGAACTCGAGCAAGGCAAAAAAACTGTGCGCCTAGATAAAGTAAACCAAGCACTTTCTATGTTTGGAATGGAAGCAGTTCCTGGAAAGCTAAAAACAGCATCATCTAACGAACAAAATCCGCACACAAACAATGAAAAGTAGATTATCACCAAAAGCTCAGGAGGTGCAATATGGCACTTAAAAATAAATTAGGATTAACAAGCTCTGCCGATCTTGCTCGTGAAGAGGAACGCATAAGCAAGAAAAAAGCCGCTGAACTCTTTGAAAAAAACATCTTAAATGCTCTCCCGGCCGGCACATTTTCTACCCTTCAAGTAATTCATAAATATTTATTTGAAGACATCTATGACTTTGCCGGTAAGCTTCGCAAGGTAAACATTGCAAAAGGAAACTTTCGTTTTGCTCCACTCACCTACCTTGAAGCTGCCCTTGAAAACATAGATAAAATGCCCCAATCTACCTTCGATGAGATAATAGAAAAATATGTCGAAATGAATGTTGCCCACCCATTTAGAGAAGGTAACGGTCGCAGCACTCGTATCTGGCTCGACCATATTCTTAAAACCGAAATTGGGAGAGTGATTGACTGGAGCAAGGTAGACAAAGAAGACTACCTTCTAGCAATGGAACGAAGTCCAATCAAAGACATTGAAATTAAGCACATCTTAAAAGACGCACTAACCGATAAAATAGACAGTCGTGAAATCTATATGAAAGGTATCGACCACAGTTACTACTATGAAGGATATACAATGTTTAAGGTTGAAGAACTATAATGTATTTTGCTTATAGGGAATGTATTTTGCTTATAGGGAACTTTCTGAATGTTTTTACATCAAAAAGTTCCCTATTGCTATGCTATATCATATTTTACTAGTGAATCCTCACTTACAACCCATATTCTGCTCGTTCAACAAGCTCCATTTGTAGATCGTAGTTAAGTGTTACAAAGTAAGCGTTATAACCGGAAATACGAACCAAAAGATCCCTATATTCATCCGGATTCTTCATTGCAGCACGCATCGTCTCACTGGACACGACATTGAACTGCATCTGCATACCGCCTAAATCGCAATAGGCTTTTGCATATGAATACAGATTATTTACAGTCTGTTCATGGCTATCCTTGGCCGATGGAACCACTTTAACATTAAATGCAATATTGTTATTAATATTATCGTAGTTAAGTTTCGCAACATCCTTTATGTTATCAAGCAAACTGTGAGAAGCATGTGCTTCAGGGGTAAGTCCCGGAGTAAATGGTTTGCCTGAAAGACGTCCTGAAGGAAGTGCTCCTGTTAGAGTACCGAAAGCCACATGGTTAGACATTGACCAAAAGCCTACGGTGTATGGACCGCCACGGAAATTTTTCTTTGCTAACAAGATATCATGTAAGTATTTAGCAATTCTATCAGCTATATCTACTGCTTCCTGGCTGTCGGAGCCAAATAGTTTTACTGAGGTAAGCATTTTACTTCTTAAAACTTCATGTCCTTCAAAGTTGGCTCTTGTTGCATTGCATATTTCCTCAAGAGTATAAGTTTTATCTTCAAACACCAATTTCTTTATTACCAGCAATGAGTCTGTGATATCGGCAAGTCCGATTGCAGCAATGCCTGATGTGTTATATAAAGCACCGCCCTTTGTTACATCTAAACCTTTTTCAATACAGTTATCCATAAGTGTGGACATCATAGGTGTCGGTCTAAGGATGCTATGTGCCTCACCAAGTTTATTATTATAATCACAAGAATAGTCTGCTAAACATTTCAGTTGAGCACAAAAAGCTTCAAAGAACTCATCAAAAGTTTTGAAAGTCGATGGGTGACCTGTCCTTGGTCCAAGCTGCCATCGCATTAGTGGATGATAGCCGTCATAAAGAGCCATCTCTAAAGCTGCAACCATATTAAACATCATACAGTTTGTATGTCCCATATGCTTTCCGGAAAGAGTAGGTTCTACACAACCGGTAGCTGCCCAATCACGTAGATGTTCCGGTGGATAATTAAAATCTTTGAGTGAATCCATAACAACTTCATCGTTGTGAATTGAAGGTGTACCTGTTGTATTAACGTTAACTTCACAAAGTCTCTTTAAGTATGCTTCACTATTTTTACCGGCATAATAACGAGCATTTACATTAGGGTCTCTAATTGCTAAGATTTCAGTAACCTTGAGGAATATATATATGTCATATCATTAACTGCATCTTCACCCTCAGGAGTAACACCACCTAAAGTAATTGCTTGGTCTGAAGAGCTTCCACCAAACAGATAATTTCCTATGTCCGGTACCATTGGAAGATGATCAGTGCATCGCATATAAAAACAACCTACCATTTCGATTGCATGCTTAATATACTCTTCTTTATCCTCATCGGTTAGCATCTTTTTCATGTCTGCTTCAAAATAAGGCTGAAGCCACTGATCCATTCTACCAAGTGAAAATCCTGCGTTCGTGCTTTCCATATGAACAGCCACCCAATGAATCCAAATAGCATTTAAGGCTTCATCCAAAGTTGTACATGGATTTTCAGGAACCTTTTTACATATTTCAGCAAGCTTCAAAAGTTCTGCTTTACGTTTAGGATCAGTTTCTTTTTCAGCTTCTTTAGCTGCCTGTTTTGAAAGATTATGTGCATAGGCTATTATTCCTTCACAGCACAAAATCATAGCATTAAGAGTGTCTTTCTTTTGCTGATTTGCTTCTTTATCAAGCTTCAGTTCAGACTTAATTTCTTTAATTATTCCCTGAAGTCCTAAGCGCAGAAGCTTTGGATAATCTAAAATCGTATGTGAAATCGCAACTGATTTCCAAAGGAAGTTAACAGCATATCTTTCATCAAGTTGCTGACAAATAGGTCTATCGTAGGCACTTCTTACCCACTCACGAACATTTCTCTTGAAATAGAATGGAAAAATTTCATTTGTAAGTTTCCATACATCATTCGGATCAATGTCATATGGATTTAAATGTCTCTCATGGAAAGTCAAGATTTCACCCCAAATAAGAGGACCACAGGCATCAGGATACATAATTACACCGATTTCCTTTGTTGTAGAAGTACCTGCAATTAGGTCATCTTTTCTTATAATCGGTTTTCTGTTTTCCATAAGATGCTTATACGCATGTGCCTGTCTTAATTCTGCTACCCAAGGAGTTCCGTCTTTTTTATATTCAAATCCATTTTCTCTGAACCAATCAGTTAAAATAGACGGTCTTTCTATACAAACGGTAGGTTTTTCAGTGTAATGAATATTTAAAAACTTCACAAGTCGTGGGAAATCTTCTAAAGAATAATCTGAAAGGTTTTGATCGGTTAAATATTTTACGAACTTATCTCTTTCAGTTGCCTTCAAATATTCCTTTTTTCTAAAGTTAATACTTTTTGTTTTATCTCCTAATGAAGGTAAAGACATTTTTTCTTTCTGCTCTTTAAGTTGCTTTATCTGCTTATCCTTAAGTAGAACAGACATCAATAAATTGAAAAATGAGAGATACACAAAGTTACCTTTGACAACTAACTTGTTTTTAAGTATGAGGTTGTTTACTTCATTAGGCGGCACCGTCGCTAATGAAAGTAATACTTCTTCATTTTCAAAAATCAACAGTACTTCTGTGTTTTCAGCTCCGGATCTGACACTTGCTTTTCCATCTTTAAATGTAATGGTTGCTGCAACTGAATTATTTTCAGTCATAAGACCGGCAGAAAAATTAATCCAACCATCTTTTGAACGCAAATACTTTTTGTATTGTTCAAATCTGTTAAAACAAAATGCCATCATCCCCAATGCGGCTCTAATACCAACACCCGCAACGTACTTGTTGTTAATCAATTCTTTCTTATCCACAAAAACCACCCTTTCAATGGACTTTTTCAATTGCCCTTTCTCCAATTTTGTTTTACCTGTCTTTTGTTTTTTACTTACTTGCGGTGCTTCACTTCTCTCTCATTTAACACTTGTTTCTTTTTGCGATTTAGTATCTTTTATTCCTGTCTTACCTTTATTCCCCTATCAGTATAAATTTTTTCACAATGTGCAATTTTTTCTTGAGCTTGCCACTTTTCAGTTTCACTTATCTCTTCATCTACCAAAATTCCAAGCTTTTGATTTTTTTCAAACCACGTTGGATTGTATGAAAGCAACTCAGACCTTTTAACACCAAGGTTTTTAAGGAAATCTGCTATTGATATAAGATTTTCATCTGTATCAGTTATATTTGGAATTAGCGGTGTTCTTGGGAGTAAAATAAAATCTCCCTTTTGTGATAATCTAAAGAGTTTTTCAAAATTCTCAAGAATATTTTCATTCGTTGTACCACAATATTTTTTATGTAGTCTTGAATCGAAAAGTTTTAAATCGTAATAAATCATATCAGTAAAAGGTAAAATATGTTTTTTAAAATCTTCAAAGTTAAATTGTCCACATGTTTCAACAAGTGTATTTATTTCATTTTCTTTTAACCTTTTAAGCAACTCACCTACAAATTCCGGAAACAATGTTGCTTCCCCTCCGGATAACGTTACTCCGCCACCCGATACATTATAAAAAGGTTTGTCGCTTGCAACACGATTTATAATTTCATCAACAGTCATTTCTTTCCCAACTCTTGTCAGAGCCTTTGCGGGACAAACTTCAACACACTCAAAACATAAATCACATTTATCACGATCAATATAATGAGGATTACTTTTACTAAGAGCCTGCTTTTTACAAACCTTCAGACAAGTTTCGCATCCTATACAATCCCGTGCAGAAAACGAAATTTCCGTTACTGTTTTTTTACTTTCAGGATTATGACACCAAACACATGATAACGGACACCCTTTAAAAAATACAACCGAACGAATACCGGGTCCATCGTCAAGAGAATTACCTTTTATTTCAAGTATTAAAGGTTGTTTCATACCTTTCATCCTCATCTCCGAACCTTAGCTTTTATTTTTTCTCACCATTAAAAGTTTCTTTACGCCATTTGTTATATTCAGCCATGTCCGATTCTACAAGTTTCCAACAAAAACCCGTTACCAATGCATCATCGATAAGACCAATCCCCGGAATTGAATCCGGAATTAAGTCAAATGGAGAAATGAAATATATAAGTGCTGCTATAATCGCTATCATAGAACCAATTGGAATCTCAGTATATTCTTTCCTTACAAAATGCATAATAAGTGAGGCATAAGCGGGAATATAAGCAAGTTTATCGCCAGCAATAGGAACAAGTTTTATCTTCTTTTCAAGCATTTGGAAAAAAGACTCCAGCTTATCTTCAGTTGCAGAATATTGAGCATCCTCACCAGATTCTTTAAGTTCCTTTTTCTTATTTTCTTCTTTAATCTTATTCCTCATATCTTCTTCAAACTTTGTTTCTGCAATTTCTTCAAACTTCAAGTAATTTGATTCAAACTTTTCAAAGAACTCTTCTTTAGTTACTAATCCGGTTGGATTAGCACTTACATATGAGGTATATGCTGCAGCGGCAGCTGCAAGTAAATCTTGATTATAAATTTTTCCCATAAGACAATCTCCTTTGTTGCACTAATAAATAATTTACCCTAAATTGAATTCATTTTCAACCGTTTTTATTTACAATTGTAGAACTTTTATAGTAAAATTAACATATCTTGTTGAAAGGAGATACAAAATGGATAATTTAATTGCTATTTTATCACAAGACATTCCTGCCGGATTAGCCACTGTTGGTCTTTGCATTTATTTTCTTGGTATGGCTGTAACTTTTCTGTTTTTCCCGGTTAAAGTTGCTGAACAATTTGCAATAAAGCCAATTGGTGGAGCAGGTATAACAGAAATACGTGTTTACTACGGTGGTATTTCTTTTGCACTTGGTGCATTCTTATTATTCTTAGCAATAGCGCTTAAGAATCCAATTTACTCACTTTGTGGAGGTCTTTTCTTTGCAACAACAGTACTTGTTGTTCGTACAATCTTTACTTTTGTTGATAAAGGTTGGAAAGATTCCTACACAAAACTTGCAATTCCGGCTGAGAGTGTATTCGTTATAGCTCTCTGGGTCTGCTATTTCTTAGCAGATAAAAATTGGATTGTTTAATCTAAAAACCTTTAAAAATTTAAACCAAACAGGCTACAGTCAAAAAGCACCTCACAAGAGGTGCTTTTTTAATTTTTTACTTTTTCAAGCCAGCTTTTTCTTTTTTTAAAGCATCTGCTTTTTTTAATTTACTGTTTCTCGATAATCTTATTTGCTACATATACACCTGAAGCTGATGAATGAGAAAGTGAATGAGTAACACCGGAACCGTCACCTATAATGTAAAGCCCTTTATGGCAAGTTTCAAGATTTTCATCAAGACAAGCTTCCATGTTATAAAATTTAACTTCTACACCATAAAGTAGGGTGTCATCGTTTGCCGTACCCGGTGCAATTTTATCGAGTGCGTAAATCATCTCGATGATTCCATCGAGAATTCGTTTAGGAATCACGAGAGAAAGGTCACCGGGTGTAGCGTTGAGGGTTGGTCTAACTGTACCTTCCTGTATGCGTTTTTCATTACTTCTACGACCACGTTCAAGGTCACCGAAACGCTGCACGATGACACCGCCGCCAAGCATATTGGAAAGTCTGGCAATGCTTTCACCGTACCCATTACTGTCTTTAAAAGGTTCTGAAAAATGCTTCGATACTAAAAGAGCAAAGTTTGTATTTTCTGTATGACGAGCCGGGTCTTCATAGCTATGACCATTTACAGTTACTATACCATTCGTATTTTCATGAACTACGATTCCATGTGGATTCATACAGAAAGTACGAACACGGTCTTCAAACTTCTCTGTTTGATAAACAATTTTACTTTCGTAAAGTTCTTCTGTAAGGTGTTCAAAAAGTGGTGCCGGAAGTTCAACTCTTACACCGAGATCTACACGATTTGAACGAGTTGGAATATTAAGTTCTTCACAAACCTTTTCCATCCATTTGCTTCCGCTTCTTCCAACAGAAGCAATACAATATTCACAAGTTACACTCTTACCATTTTCAGCAATAATTTTGAAACCGCCATCTATAATTTCAAGCTTATCAACTGCTGTATTGAAGAAGAAATCTACATTATGTTCAAGTTTAGCATAAAGATTTTCAAGCACTCTATAGTTTATGTCTGTACCCAGATGACGAACATTAGCATCTAAAAGTGTCAATTTGTTTTGCATACAAAGCTTTTTAAACTCACTACCGGCGGTTGTATACATTTTTGTACCCGCTCCGCCATTCGCTATATTGATTTCATCAACATACTCCATAAGTTCAATAGCTTTTCTTTTTCCGATGTACTCATACAGTGTTCCACCGAAATCATTCGTTATATTATATTTCCCATCTGAAAATGCACCGGCACCGCCAAAGCCTTTCATGATTGCACAATCTTTACAGTTTATACAACTTAAAACCTTTTTGCCATCAATTGGGCATTTTCTATCTTGAAGCTGATGTCCTGCTTCAAAGATTGCTACTTTAAGATTTGGTGCCTTCTTTACAAACTCATAGGCAGCATAAATACCACCGGGTCCTGCACCGATAATTACCACGTTATAATCCATTTTTCATACCACTACGTTTCTAGGCTTTCCTTCTTCAAAAGCCTTTATATTTTTTGCTACTTCAGCGACAAGTCTCTTTCTGGTCTCATAAGGAGCCCAAGCTACATGGGGTGTCACTATAAGATTTTTTATATTTTTTAATCTACAAGTATCAAGCATTGGTTCATCATCTAAAACATCCAGTCCCGCTCCACTCAATTTACCACTTTCCAGGGCATCTACAAGTGCATCTTCATCTACAATTGGACCACGTGCTGTATTGATAAGGAAAGCACCATTTCTCATTTTAGCGATTGTCTCCCTGTTGAAGAGTCGTTCAGACTCCTCGTTGAGCGGACAATGAATTGAAACTATATCCGAATGTTTCAAAAGTCTATCAAAAGTTACAAACGTTACATATCTTTCAGCTCGATCAATAAACCCTTCAAGTGTCGTTTTATTCGCACTGCTATCTAAAGCTTTTTGATAAGACCTTGTATATGCAAGTACATTCATACCGAAAGCATCTGCAATCTTTGCTACTGCTTTACCTATCTTTCCGTATCCTACAAGACCAATAGTTTTACCAAAAACCTCGTCTGTATCAAATACAAATGGTGCAAAGGTATCAGCATTAATCCAGCCATCATTATTTACAAAATCATTGTATTCGCAGACCTTTGAATAATGTGCAAGTATATACGAAAACACTTGTTGTGCAACTGCATTACTTGAATAAGTTGGAACATTTGTAACAGTAATTCCACGTAATTTACAATATTCAATGTCTATATTATTAAACCCTGTTGCACACTCACCGATATATTTTAGTTTTTTTGCATCCCTTAAAACTTCCTCATCTAATACCGTTTTATTTACAAGTATCATATCAGCATCTACTAATGCTTCTTTTAATTCCTCTCTGGATGGATGGTCTAAAACTATAACCTCACCTAATTCATCAATCGCGGAAAGATCTACATCGCCCTTGGTCAAAGTATACCTTTCGGGCATTAATATTTTTAAGGTAGGAGTTTCTGACATTTTTATACCTCCTAAACATCAGATATACGATTGTTCGACTGTAATTATTGCTACACAGCCTTCACATTTATTCTGAATCAGCTTTTTTAAATCCTTATTTACTGCTTCAAATGAAAGTTTGTAATTTGTAGGAACAACTACATCAAGAATCAGGTTCGTTTGTGCTTCACCCGGAACCACTCTAAAATCGTGAAATGAAAGCTTTTCGTCGTAATTTTTGATTATTTCATCGACTATTTCACGATACTTATTAACTTCTTCGTCATTAACAGAAATAGGGTCCAGATGGATTATAGCCTCACAACCAAGACGTTCTTTAAGTCTAAGTTCTGCACTATCTATTTCCTCATGAAGAACAAAAATATCTACATCACTCGGGACTTCTGCATGAAGTGAAATAAATACTCGACCCGGTCCATAATCATGAACAATCAAATCATGAACACCAACGATATGCTCCGATTCTTTCACAATTTCTTTAATTTGCTTTACAAATTCCGGGTCCGGCTTAGTACCAAGAAGCGGAGAAATTGTATCTTTTGCAGAATTAAATCCTGTCTTCAAAATAAGTACCGCAACAAATGTACCTGCATATGCGTCAATATTGAAAGTTGTGAAATGAGACACAATCAACGAAACTAAAACAACTGTTGTTGAAAGCGTATCTGAAATACTGTCCGCTGCAACTGCCTTCATTGTCTCTGAACCAATTTTTTTACCAACCCGTATATTGTAAAAAGCCATATAAATTTTGATAAGAATCGAAGTAACCACAATTACACCAACAAGAACAGATGCCTCAATCGGTTTTGGATTAAAAATCTTTATTACAGAACTTTTAAGGAGCTCAAATCCCATAACTAAAATAAGCAAAGACACAACAAGACCTGACAAATATTCAAGCCTACCATGACCAAAAGGATGATCAGGGTCAGGCTTTTTATTTGCAAGTCTAAATCCTAAAAGTGTAATGATTGAAGAGCCTGCATCAGACAGGTTATTAAACGCATCAGCCGTAATTGAAACCGATTTTGATAAAACACCTGCGATGTATTTCCCCGCAAACATCAAAATATTCAGGAAAATACCAACTACACTACAAAGAGTGCCATAGGCTGTTCTCACATTTGGATTATTAACGTCTTCAGCATTCTTTATAAAAATTTTAGTGAGTAAACTTACCATTTAAACTCGCCTGAAATTTCAAGAAGAGCACCCGGGTAGCTTTCTGAAACTTTTAGTTCCTCCATATATTTAATCCCATATTTTTCGCCATCTGAAATGACAAAATCTTTTTCACCAAAAATTGATTTTGGAATAACAACTGCTGGTATGCCGTCTACTGTTGCAGCTTCTTTTACTGCATCAACAAGGCCTGAAGCTACGCCACTTGCATAAGTTTCATGTTCAGCAACAAATGTTTTTACAGCCAAAACTATGTGTTCAAAACCATTGCTGTCAAGTATTATGCCTTTACAGGTTTCGATTTTTCCGCATTCTACATCCTTTATTTTGGCAACAAATGCTTTATCTGTGATGGTTGCATCACCTACAGGTTCAACTACAATAAGTGGCGCTTCTTCACCACTGCTCTTATTTTGAGCCGCTGCATCTTCAGCTGTAATTCCATCTTTTTCCTGTTCTTTTAAAGCAGTTTCAATTTCACCAAAAAGGTCAACTGAAATTCCTGCAACAGATTGATTATATTCATTAACTCTTTTTTCCGTCATGAAATAATCTCCGGCACCAATTAGTGCAGAGAAAAATATGAATTCACAGAAATAAAAGAAAAGTGAAGGAACTTCGGATGTTGGAGCATCAGGATCTAAACTAAAATCAAGCCCGGAAAGTGAATAGATTACTGTAATTGCCGTTATAAATGCACCAAATAAAAGGCCTTCTATTACAGCATTCTTTATTCGCCAACGTCTACCCTCTTCGTCCTGCATTACATTTATAGGTCTTGAAAAAATATTTACCGGTTTTTTAACAGGCTTTTTCTTTTTTTTCTCTTCCTCTTCTTTAAAAGGAGTGTTAAAAAGTGTTCTGACAATTTCATCCGTATCTATTTCTTTTTTATCTGCTATTTCTTTGCCTGTTTTTTCAATATTTTTATTTTCTTCCATAACTTTATCCATTTCTGTATTTTTATTTTCTTCCATATCGCTTGCCCCCTTATTCAAAAATTTGAATACCTGTTTCGCTTGTTTGGTAAAGGCTATTTCTTGCCGGAACCACTGTACACATACGAGAATAGGCATCCGGTCCTTCTGCTATGTTTATTTTTACAAAAAACTGTACTTCACCATTTGTATCTATATAAAATCCTTCAACAGTAAAGTTTTCCATTTCCTTTACATGTTTTTTAATGAGGAGCCTAAGTTCTGATTCTGTAATCTTAGCTATTTCGAAAGCATCAATGTTTGTAAGTGCCTTATCATTATGTTTATCATAGTTAAATGAGGCAACATTATAATCAAGTTCAATACTGGGTAATTCTTGATATTCTACTATTGCCTGCAGATATTGTTCTGATTCATAGCAATGTGAAATTATTTCCGACCATCTAAGTTTGTTTTCTTTAGCTGCGTTATAACTTTCAACTATCTTTTCAAGTCTCTTGTTTAAAGAATTAATTGCTTCACTTGGTTCATCTGATACAAATAAAGGAATTTGCACCTTGTTATTATCCTCGTTATCTTCAATTTGGAAGGTTATCTTTGCTGTTTTTCCTGGCTTTGAAATTTTACTTTCTTCTGAGTCAGTTTTGCTAACTGTCGGTTCATTTGGTTCAATTTTTTGACAAGCAGTGAACATAAATAAACCGGTCAGCATGAATGAAATGCAAAGTAATAAAACTGCATATTTTTTCATAGACAAAATCCTCCTCTTTAACATTATAATTTTACTATAATCGCGCCTTATTATCAACATTTATTAAATTAGCAAGAACGGCAACAGGTAGCGATAAAAGCACCAAAATATCGTCTTCAATTAAATTGACAGGTGAACATTTTTTAATTAATATATATGTAATTCAAGCGACTATATACAATTTAAGAGACATAAGTTAAGCAACGTATTGAATGACATAAGTTAAACAACGTATTGGGTAACATAATCAAGGTGCCATACTGGGTAACATAATTTGAGAGACATATTTAAGCGATATAGTTGTGTGTGCTTTTATACAGATTACAGAAAAGAGAATTTGTATGTTTGTAGATATTGCAAAAATTACAATTAAAGCAGGAAAAGGCGGTAACGGAGCGGTTTCTTTTCGCAGAGAAAAATATGTTCCAGCCGGCGGTCCTAACGGCGGTGACGGTGGACGCGGCGGTGATATTATTTTTCGCGTTAACACTAACCTCTCCACTCTAGCCGATTTCCGCTATAAAAGAAAATATACGGCACCAAACGGTGCCGATGGAAAAGGTTCGAACTGTAACGGTAAAAAAGGTGAGAACCTTTATATTGATGTGCCATGCGGCACAATTATACGAGAGCTTGAAAGCGGTGTTGTACTTGCTGATATGTCTGACAAAACCGAATTTATTGCCGCTAAGGGCGGTAAAGGTGGTTGGGGCAATGCACATTTTGCAACACCGACACGACAAGCTCCTCGCTTTGCGAAAGACGGTATGCCAGGCGAAGAATGGCAGGTTCAGCTTGAGCTTAAACTCCTTGCTGATGTAGGTCTTCTCGGCTTTCCAAACGTTGGTAAATCAACACTTATTTCTGTAGTTTCTGAAGCAAAGCCTATCATTGCAAATTATCCTTTCACAACCATTACTCCTGTACTTGGTGTTGTAAATATAGACGACGGCAATTCATTTGTTATGGCAGATATTCCCGGCCTTATTGAAGGTGCTTCAGACGGAATAGGACTAGGACACGAATTTCTTCGTCATGTTGAGCGTTGTCGTATGCTTGTCCATATTGTAGACGTTTCCGGTCATGAAGGACGCGACCCTAAAGAAGACTTTAAAACTATAAACGAAGAACTGTTAAAATTTAATCCTGAAATGGCAAAACTTCCTCAAATTGTTGCCGGAAATAAAATTGATATGGCAACTGATAAACAAATAAAAGAATTCAAAAAATTTATAGAAGAACAGGGATATGAGTATTTCAGTATCTGTGCACCAATTCATGAAGGTACGAAAGAACTCATTGATGCTATTGTAGCAAAACTTAAAACCCTCCCTCCTATCAAACGTTTCAAAGCGGAAGAAATTCCAATAGAAATACTTGAAAAGAAAAAAGATTCGGGCTACAAAATTACTGTTGCAGATGAAGATACATATATTATTGAAGCAGAATGGCTTGTTCCGATTCTTTCTAAAATCGACTTTGATGATTATGAATCACTCCAATATCTACAAAGAGTCCTCGTATCCTCCGGCATTGAACAAGAACTTATAGATAAAGGGATTCAAGAAGGCGACACAGTTAGTATCTACGACATAGAATTTGAGTATATTCCATAAAAAATACGATGATTAGAGCAATATTAAAAGCTATCTTAAAAATGATTATGAGGAGTTTAAATGAATAATCCAAAAGATTTAAGTCCCTTGACTTTGGCATTTCTTGGCGACAGCGTATTTGAACTACTCGTTCGTGAAATGCTTGTTAATGAAGCAAACCGCCCATCAGCGGAATTTCACACAGAAAAAATAAAATTTGTAAGCGCTGCCGCACAGGCAAAGGCGTTTAAAATTATTGAGCCGGATTTGACTGATGCCGAGCTCGCTATTTTCAAGCGAGGAAGAAATGCCCATACCACGAACACTCCAAAAAATATGAGTAGTGCAGATTACCATACAGCTACAGGTATTGAAGCTTTGTTTGGCTTTTTATATTTAAGTGGCGAAAAAGATAGGCTCAGAGAATTATTTTTAAAAATCTGGACAAACACGAATAAAAAGCAATAAATATAAAATAAAAACAAAGGAGGTGCCCCTGTGGCAGGACATTCAAAATGGAATAACATTAAAAGAAAGAAAGGCGCTAACGATGCGGCGATGGCAAAAGTTTTCACAAAAATTACCCGTGAAATTGCAGTTGCAGTAAAAGAAAGTGGTCCTGATCCCTCCACCAACTCAAAACTTAAAAATGCTATTGCAAAAGCTAAAGCTTCAAACATTCCAAACGACAATATAGAACGTGCAATAAAAAAAGCTGCCGGCGAAGGTTCGACAGCAAACTATGAAGAAATCATTTATGAAGGATATGGTCCTTCCGGTGTTGCTGTTATGGTTGAAGCATTAACAGATAACAAAAACCGTACGGCTGCCAGTATTCGTCACTACTTTGATAAATATGGTGGCAATCTAGGTCAAAACGGCTGCGTATCTTTTATGTTTGAAAGACACGGTGTACTATGCATAGAAAAAGATAATATCGACGAAGAAACACTTATGAATGCCGCTATTGAAGCAGGCGCAGAAGACTTTTTCTCAGACGAAGAACAGATTTTTGAAATTAGAACAGAAGCAAGTGAAATTAGTTCTGTAAGAGAATTTCTTGAAGCTGAAGGATATAATTTTGCAATTGCAGAAGTTCAATACATCCCGTCCAGCTACACAAAAATTGAAGGTGAAGACAACCTGAAAAATATGGCAAAAATGCTTGAAAAATTTGAAGACGATGATGACGTTCAGGCTGTATGGCATAACTGGGAAAACGTAGACGATGCCGAAAGTGAATAAAAAAAGACAAGGGCCGAACTCTCATTCGGCTCTTGCTTTTTGGAATGTAAACCTGCAGGAATGGGGGCGCAGGATTTTGATGGTTGTTTTGATTGTTTAATTTGTCTAACTTGTTTTGTTCGTTTGATTTGTTTTGAGAGTTTCGGTTGTTCTGTTTGTTTAAACACGTACTTTTTAAAACAAAATTTAATTATTTTTCTCATTTCTGTTTCAAATTCAATTAATTTATCTTCATTTAAAATACCGTAAACTATCAAAAGAACAGCTACAACTTCAAATAAGATTTTAACTCCAAAGCCGAGTGTCATAAGAAAAACCTCCTTCGAACAGATGCAGAACATTTGTTTATTACAGTTCCTATTATACACGATAAATTGACTATGTCAACAAAATGTTCGAATATTTTTCCGGTGTGTACCTTTTTTCGTACACACATTGACAAAAGAATGCTTTTTAACTATTATATGTTATTGTATTTGACTAATTTTAGTTAACACACATCCCATTCAACTTTACCAAATTCAATCAATTTTATTGATTTGATTGATTTTATCAATGCAATTTTTATCAATGCAATCAATTTCATCAATTCGATTGATTTTAACCAATCTCAATTAATGAATATTATTAGTTAGTGAGGCAATAATAATGGTTTTAGAAAATCTGTGTATGAACTGCATGAAAGATGTTGGTGGCGAATCACCTTGTCCTCATTGTGGTTTCAAAAATGAAACTCCTCAACTTACACCTTTCCTCCCTCACAGGAGCATTGTAGGTGACCGTTATATTATTGGAAACGTTGCCGAAGCAAACGGCGACGGTGTAACATATAGAGCTTTTGACATTGAACGCAAAGTTGTTGTAGATGTTAGAGAATTCCTTCCGGATACTCTTGTAACTCGTGTCACTGATAAAACTGAACTTTCAGTAAACCCGGGAGCAGAACATTTCTACTCATCTTGCCTTAATAATTTTCTCGATATTTGGAGAAAACTTGCGCGTATGCGAGGTCTTTCAGCTTTAATCCTTGTGATTGATATCGTTGAAGAAAACAACACAGCCTATGCCGTCTGTGAACATCTTGAAGATGCAATTACTCTTCGTGATTATCTTCTTGAAAGCAAAACCGGTTATTTGTCTTGGGAAGAAGCACGCATAATGTTTATGCCGGTTCTCTCTACCCTTTCAACTCTTCATTCTGCCGGAATTATCCATAGAGGTATTTCTCCAAACACTTTAATTGTTGGAGCTGACCACAAACTTCGTATTTCAGGTTTTTCAATTCCGGAATGTAGAAACTTAAACACCGGGATCGTCGCAGAAATATTTGCAGGCTATGCACCAATTGAACAGTTTGATATAAAAGCACCATCCGGTCCTTGGACAGATATCTATGCTTTTGCAGCTGTTCTTTATCGGGCACTAATTGGAAGCACTCCAATTGAATCAACCGTTCGTGCAAATAACGATCGAATGATGATACCGGCAAAATTTGCAGAGCAAATTCCGGCATACGTAATA
Source organism: Oscillospiraceae bacterium (assembly GCA_012520505.1). Classification (GTDB taxonomy): domain Bacteria; phylum Bacillota; class Clostridia; order Oscillospirales; family Acutalibacteraceae; genus UBA1227. Next base: position 141,303 of record JAAYOC010000021.1, on the reverse strand, counting down.
AATGCACTTATCAATGCTCTTCAAATTTTACCTGAGGATAGAACGAAAACAGTTGAACAATTTAGAGCAGAACTTTCTGCATCTCCGGTAGCAACTGCAAATGCTCCAACTTCTATTCCACAGCCGGTAAGAAAAACTGCTCCAACAACTTCAAGGACAGATAGTGCTACTGCACCACCTGCAAAAAGACAGACGATTAGAAAGTCCTCCGGTGATGACCCTAAAAAGACGGCTTTCAAAGTTGGAGGTGTTACCGCCGGTATTCTTCTTTTAATCTTTACTATTCTCTGTTTTACCGTTTTAAAACCATATATTACATTCGGCAACAGTTCTGATAACGGTAGCAAGACCGGCAACGACGAAACCGAGATGGTGGTAGTTGCAAACTGGGTTGGTAGTGATTCATCAATTCTTACACCTCATAAAACAAATTTCACTTTCAATATAACTGAAGAATATTCTGATAAGAAAAAAGGTGAAATTATCTCACAGAGCATCTCCGATGGCACTGAAGTACCAAAGGGTTCAACAATTGATATTGTTGTTTCAAAAGGTGTAGAACAAATAACGATGATTGCAGTGGTCGGAGAAACCTATGAAGCTGCAGAAGCAAAACTTACTGAAGCCGGTTTTAAATGTCAAAAAATTGATAAAGCAAACAGTGGCAGTGAAGTATCAGGAACAGTTGCGTCTGCAAACCTTGAAGTAGGTAATCTCTACGACAAAGGAACAACAGTTAAACTTCAAGTTTGGACTGAACCGGAAACAACAACTGCAGTACCATAAAATAAAATCAGTAAAAAGTACAATCAATAAAAAAGTACAATTAACAAAAACATAAGTTGATAAGATAAAAATGAGGGGCTTCCAACTGGAAGCCCCTTTGTTCTTTTAATCCATAATTAGTAACTACCTATCTTCTAACTTTACATACTCACGTGGTTTACAGATACCCATATAAGCAGGACGAATAATTTTACCTGCATTAATAATTTCCTCCAGTCTATGAGCACTCCAGCCTGAAACTCTTGCACATGCAAAAAGAGGTGTATAAAGTTCCATTGGAAGACCAAGCATCTTATATGCAAAACCTGAATAGTAGTCTACGTTTGGACAGATGTTTTTATACATCTTTCTGTTACCTGCAATAATTTGTGGAGCAAGTCTAGCTACACGTTCACGAAGATTAAACTCATCTTCAAATCCTTTCTCTTTTGAAAGGTCCTGTACAAAAGATCTAAACATCTCAGAACGAGGGTCAGATTTCGTATAAATAGCATGTCCTATACCATAAATGAGACCTGTTTTATCAAATGCTTCCTTGTTAAGAATCTTCATGAGATAAGCAGAAATTTCTTTATCTGATGTCCAGTCTTTAACATTTTTCTTCATATCATCAAACATCTGAACGTTTTTAATGTTTGCACCACCGTGCTTTGGTCCTTTAAGAGAACCAATTGCCGCAGCAATCGCAGAATAAGTATCTGTACCTGTTGATGTAACAACACGCGTTGTAAATGTTGAGTTGTTACCACCACCGTGCTCTGCATGAAGGATGAGTGCCAGTTCTAATACCTTTGCTTCAAGGTGCGTAAAGAAGCTGTTTGGTCTTAACATATGAAGAATGTTTTCTGATGTAGAATAATCCTCTCTTGGAGCGTGAATAAAGAAGGAATCCCCATCGTGGTAATACTTATATGTTTGATATGCATAAACTGACAGTTGTGGGAAAAGAGCAATAAGTCCAAGACACTGTCTAAGGACATTATCAACAGAAATATCATCGTCATTACTGTCGTATGAATAAAGTGTCAAAACAGAACGTGCAAGAGTGTTCATCATATCACGGGAAGGTGCTTTCATGATGATGTCACGCACGAAATTTGTCGGTAAACTTCTATATCCTGCAAAAAGTTTTTTAAATTCTTCAAACTGTTTTTTATTTGGAAGTTCTCCAAAAAGAAGGAGATATGTAACCTCTTCAAAACCAAAATGACTTTCTTCCGGAGAACCGTAAATTAAATCTTCAATATCATAACCACGATAACGAAGAATACCTTCTACTTCCCGGTCAACACCGTTTTCATCCGGTTGACGGCCCCAAACTTCAGATATCTCTGTAAGGCCAGTGAGAACACCTTTACCATCAAGGTCACGAAGACCCCGCTTCACGCCATATTGAGCATAAAGTGCCGGGTCAATTGTATTACTTTTTATAGCAAGTTTTGCTAAATCTTTTATTTGTTTTGTAACAATAAAATAATCACTTGATAAGCGCAAAACACACCGTACCTTTCTCCTAATTTGCTTTAAGTGGTTTTACTCTAAAAACCCCTTAAACCGTATTCAGGTTACATATGATTTTCATCAAATCATAAACTTGATTCGTATATTTATCAGGACGTACAAAAACTCCTCTATATGCAAGATGACTTTTTTTCTGTATCGGTGTCATATTCCAAACACCTGGCTTACAGCTATCTGGATTTTTGTATGCCTCTATAGGTTCATTGAGCGGCGGAAGCGATGAACTTGTATTTACAACACCGTCATTCTCTTGAATTTCTGCAGTTGCGATAGGATATTCCGGAAGATAATTTTCATATCTTGCAATTAAAAATGCTGTCGGAAATGTTAGCCCGGCCTTAAGAGTAGGAACATTAATCTTACCGAATAGATTAGTAGTTACACTGTTTGCCGCGCAAATGTAATATGTATCTTTAAAGGTGCTACATCGCGCATTAATCAAATCAAGAGCCGGCTTTTCCAAATCGTAAAACACATTATCCTCTGTCCTGTCAATATAACGAGCAATGGCATCTTCATCAAACATGAGTTTAGATTTAACCTTTTTCTTTTTACCCTTTGGCGATTTATCTCCTTCCTGGACTAAAAAATCCTCGCCTTGTTGTAAATTAGTTTCTTCCGGTTGTACTTCAACTTTTTGTGCACAAAATCCATATTGGGTTACCTGTATAGGCTTTTTTGAAAAATCAAAAAGTTCTGTAAATTTCTTATACGTCTTTATTTCTTCAGCAACAATAAAGCCTTTTACAAACTTTTCACGAATATTTTTAATTTTCTGTTCAGCAATAGACATTAATGTTACACCATCATTAATACCTGCAAGGGATACAAGACAATGAACATGATTTTTTTTACCACCAAGGAAAAGAGGATTTGTACTTCCTGCAGCACGTTCTTCTTCATTTCCGTTATTTATAAGGTCAAGAAAAACTCGAGCTACTGCAACACCAAAACCTTTTGCTATGAGAGTAATTTTAACAGGCTCACTATTTTCATCAATACTTCCCCAGTTTTCTACAAACCCTTTTTCATAGGTTTTACCAAATTGCTCATGCCCGTGTTTTTTTGAATGTACTTCACCATAATCAACAGTACCACCAACAATTTGAGCATAAAGCTCACAAGCTCTATCCCAAACACTTGAAAGGAGACAAAAATCAGCAGTATGGCAATCCATTCCCATACTCTTAATTATATCTGTAGCTTTAGCAGAAATAGTTCCAAAATAAGGAAAAGTCTTATCTAATAAAGTGCCTTCCCCATATGCAAAAAATCCTGGTACTAAAATTACCGGATAAACATTTTTATGTTCAAACATTTCCAAATCTCCTCCTACGGTGTATATGAAAACCGAAAATAGATATAAAAGCCAAAAATATACTTAAAAACTAAAATATACGGAAAAAAGCCAAAAATATTATGTGATATATAATACCATTAAGAAGGACTTGATGTCAAACTGATAAACAAGTATAATAACACCGCTATGAAAGTTCATTTTTACACCCTTGGATGCAAGGTAAATCAATATGATACTGAAAGTTTGAAAGAACTTTTTTCATCTGCCGGTTATGACATCAGTGCGACGCCGACGGACTGTGATGTTATTGTTGTAAATTCCTGTTCAGTCACCGCAAATAGTAATAAAAAAACCAGGCAGGCCGTCAGAAAATTCAAACGCGAAAATCCTAATGCTAAAGTAATTCTTCGCGGATGTTTGCCACAGGCATATCCAAAAAAAGCAAAAGAATTGGTGGAAGCCGACATAATAACCGGCACAAAAAATAACAAAGAAATTTTGAGACTCGAAAGCTTTTTAGATGAACACAAAAAAGGCGATGTATTTGAAGAATGCCCAATCACTTCGTTTTCTGAGAAAACACGTGCAATTATAAAAATTCAAGACGGATGCGACAGATATTGTTCTTATTGCATTATTCCAATTGCACGGGGATACTCCAGATCTCGAAGTCTTGAAAATCTAAAAAACGAACTAATTCAAATTAAAAAAGCCGGTTACAAAGAAGTCGTCCTCGTAGGAATCAACTTTTGTTGTTATGGGCTTGATATTGGAAAAACCTTTGTCGATGCAATAGAACTTGCTGACAGCATAGGTTTTGACAGAGTCAGAATAGGGTCTTTAGAATTTGATAACATCAGTGATGAAGCAATAAAGCGACTGACAAAACTTAAAAGTTTTTGCCCTCATTTTCATATTTCACTACAAAGTGGATGCGATAAAACCCTTAAAGCTATGAACAGACATTACACAACTGCTGAATACATGGCTTTAATTAAAAAGTTAAGGACGGCTTTCAAAGACGCAACAATAACAACCGATTTAATGGTCGGGTTTCCTGAAGAAACTGAAGAAGACTTTGAAGAATCAATTGAATTTGTAAAAAAGGTCGGTTTTGAAAAAGTTCACGTTTTTCCATATTCAGCTCGTCCAAAGACAAAAGCTGCACAAATGAAACAAATTCAAAATAAAATAAAAGAAGAGCGAACAAAAATCGCTCTTGAAGTTGCAGATGAACTTAGAAGAAAATTCCTGGAAAAACAAATTGGTAAAACTGTAAATGTTTTATGTGAAGAATTTAAGTCAGAAAAAAATTCAACTACTCAATGTAAAAAAATCAAACAAGGTGTAATCTCCGGTTTCACTGAAAATTACACCCCTGTTGAATTTAAATCAGATAAAAATCTACAAAATGAAATTGTTCAGGTTCACATAACTAAAGCAAAAACTGCCTCTTGCATAGGTGAACTTTAAATCATTACAACCTCATCTGTGAGCTCTGTTCCACATGGTAAAATACGTGGAGTTGCAAGATTGTAAAGGTTTGTAGCTTTACACTCGAGGTCAAAAAGGTCTTTTGCATCATCATTTTGCTCTTCGATCTGTGCTGCTTTCATTATAACCGGGAGCTTTGCAGACTTTCGTGCCTTTTTCAAGACTTCCCTACCTACTTCAGAAAAGCCAAGTACTCTAATGTACGGTACCGGTCGCTGTGCAAGTGACGGCAAAATACCTAAATAAAGTGAAGTAATAATCCTTCTAATCCTTGAATGTGTATATCTTTTTGTCTTAATGGTGTTATAAAGTTCTTCAAGCGATGTGGCACTTTCAATAGCAGAAAAAATTCTATTTTCAAGCCCCTCTGATACATCAGGGGCTTTTTTTATGTCTTTAAGTGTAAGTTGACGGAGCCTTGAAAGGATGGCGCGCTCACTTTCCTCAAAGCAAGCAGGAGCTTTACCAATTTCTTTTTGCTCAAGGAAAACTTCTGCAGTAGCTCTTGGCATAAACGAAAAGGCGGTTCTATCGCCACGTTCAAGCATTATACGAAGTGCTGACGCAGACGAAAATTCGCCGCTGTCTTTGAGGGAATCGTGTGACGCGCCAATGCGCTCTACCGGAAATACCGACATTGGGTCTCCCATAGCTTTAAGTGCTTTCATATATTCAACTGCTAAAATGTTATTTGGTTCTTTTAATATATCTGCAATGTCGCCACCGTAGAGCTCACGCACAGCGTCCTCTCGTGCTGTAGCATAAGTTATTCCGGTAGTCAATTTTTTACTGATAAGTTCATGAACTTTAATATCACAGACAGCCTCAGCCGCAGCACGAAGCAAAGTCTCGTCTGCTGTCTCTGTTCCAAAAGCCAGTGTATCTACACAGCCAAGTGCTGACAGCACCGAGACACCACCGCGTGCAAAAAGTTCTGCAGTTGCGACTGCCCATGGTAGAGGCAATTCAAGTACAAGGTCAATACCGGAAAGCAATGCAGCCTTTGCTCTTGCACGCTTATCCATTATTGCAACGCTTCCGCGTTGCACAAAGTTACCACTCATTACAGCGACAATATGAGTTGCTCCATTTCTCCTACATTCATCTACTAAATACTTATGACCATTATGAAATGGATTATATTCTGCAACTATTCCGTATACTTTCATTTTCCTCACCTCTCCCTATATATTCTACTCCACAATTCCTTAAACTTGCAACTTAATATAAAAACGCAACTCGGTTTCTATTGACACATTTCTCAATATAAGTATAATAAAGGTGTAAGGACGGCGGCTTTAGGCGGCTGCCTTACACGTAGCTAATGCTAGCTCTCGTTTAAGGCTCGGGAGCTAGTCTTTTTTTGCGTTATTTCCTGAACTTATGCCTATGGCAAAAGTAATCAGAATAATAAAACAATAAGTAAGTATGAACGGTTCAATATTCGGTATGCAAGGTATGTTTTTATCCTTATCGGCAAAATTATATCTATTTTTAATGTAAAACCGTTGAAATCTTGCCGATAACAACTTGAAATACACTCGTTATTTTGTTAAAATCTATGACATTATATGTTAAACACAGTATAAAAAATATGAAACAAGAAAAACAGGAGAACAAAACACATGAAAATTCTTGTAGTAAATTGCGGTAGCTCATCACTCAAATATCAACTCATAGATATGAGTACCGAAACACTCATTGCAAAAGGACTTTGCGAAAGAATCGGTGTAGACGGACATTTTGAAGGAACGACACCGGATGGTAGAAAAACAGAAAACGATAATTTACTTCCAAACCATAAAATAGCTTTTATGGAAGTGAAAAAAGCTTTAACTGAAGGTGAAACAAAAGTAATTGATTCACTTGATGAAATAGATGCTATAGGTCATAGAATTGTGCAGGGTGGCGCTCTCTTTAATGATAGTGTGCTCGTAACAGATGAAGTAAAAAAAGGCATTGAAGAACTTATCGATTTAGCTCCCCTTCATAACGAAGCACACCTTCAAGGTATCAATGCATGCCAGGAAGTATTTGGAAAAGAAAAACCGGAAGTTGTTGTTTTTGATAATGCTTTTCATTCAACAATGCCTCCAAAAGCATTCATATTCCCGGTACCATATGAATATTACGAAAAATATAAAGTTCGCCGCTATGGTTTCCACGGCACCAGCCACCGCTATGTTGCCCATAGACTTGCAGAAATTTTAGGAGAAAGCCTCGTGGGCAAAAAAGTTATTGTTGCCCACATCGGCAACGGCTCTTCCCTTTCTGCAATTAAAGACGGTAAAGTAATAGATACAACAATGGGTCTCACACCGCTTGATGGTTTTATTATGGGCTCACGCTGCGGTGGCGTAGATCCTTCAGCAATCACGTATATTCAAGCAAAAGAAGACCTCTCACCTGCTGAAACTGACCAAATGATGAACAAAAAATCCGGTCTTCTTGGTATATCCGGTGTATCCTCTGACTTAAGAGACGTGGAAGATGCCGCGGCAAACGGTAACGAGCGTGCAAAGCTCGCCTTAGACCTTCTTTACTACCAACTCACAAAATATATCGGCGGTTTCATTGCCGCTCTCGGCGGTCTTGATGCACTCTGCTTTACAGCAGGTATCGGTGAAAACAGTGCCAGCACAAGACTTCAGGTTTGTAAAAATCTTGAATATATAGGTGTTAAAATTGACGAGGATAAAAACAACTGTAGCGGTAAAGAAGTTGAAATTTCAACTCCTGACTCAAAAATAAAAGTTTTTGTAATTCCAACAAACGAAGAATTAATGATTGCAAGAGATACAAAAGAAATTGTGGAAAACTTATGATAGACTTATAACAAATCTAAAATAAGTTACTAAAATAAATCAAAATCACAAAACTGAGGTGACAATTATGAAAAAAATACTCGCTCTTATACTCACACTAACACTCGTTCTACTTATAGGTTGTACAAAAATTCCTGATAAAACTGTACCACAAGGAAACCAACCCGGTGTTACAGATGAAACACCAACACAGCGTTATACAGTTAAAATTGCCGGTCTTATGGGTCCTACGGGAATGGGTATGGCTCATATGTTTAAATCTGACGATAATCTAAATGACTATGACTATGAAATTTCTTCTGACCCGTCAGAACTCGGTCCAAAGGTACTAAAAGGTGAACTCGATATGGCAGCCGTTCCAACCAATGTAGCTGCCACTATTTACAACAAATCAGAAGGTAAAATCAAGGTTGTTGCTCTCAACACTCTCTCAGTTCTTTATATTCTTGAACAGGGTGAGAAGATAAATAAGATTACCGACCTTAAAGGTAGAACAGTTTATTGTAGTGGACAAGGAGCAACACCGGAATACATTCTTTCATATCTTTGTACTGCAAACGGCCTCAAGGTTGGTAAGGATGTAAAATTCAATTTCACTTATAACAACCATGCAGACCTTGCAAAATTTGCTGTAGCAAACAAACCATATTGCTGTATGCTTCCTGAACCAAATGTTACAGCTGTTCTCGCAAAGAACAACAAAATGAGAGTCGCTCTTGACCTTGGTAGGGTTTGGGAGGAAACTGTTAAAGATGACAGTAAAATCGTAATGGGATGCGTTATTGTTAACACTGCATTTGCTGAAAAAAATAAAGAAGCAGTAGAAAACTTCCTAAAAGATTACAAGTCTTCAGTTGAAAAAGTTAATGCACAAGAGATTGTTGACCTTTCAATCATCCCTTCGGTTGAAATCGCAGAAAAAGCTATTCCAAGATGTAACATTGTCTGCATCACCGGGGAAAATATGAAAGAAAAATCAATGGGCTTTTTCAAAGTTCTTTACGAAGCAAATCCGGCTTCAGTGGGAGGAAAACTTCCAGATGACGAATTCTTCTACAACTAAACAGAATATCGTATCCATCTGCCTATGGCTTCTCATTTGGCAAGCTGTTGCAATGATAATAAATGAGGAGATACTTTTCGTATCTCCTCTATCCGTACTGTTCAAATTTCCTGAACTTATTAAAAGTTTTATTTTTTGGCAGAGTATTAGCTTTTCAATTTTAAGAATCCTTGCCGGCTTTTTTATTAGCACAATTCTCTCTTCAATCTTTGCATACATCGCCTATAAATCTGCGGCGATTGAAGCCTTTTTCAGACCGATAATAACCGTTATTAAATCTACTCCGGTCGCATCTTTCATAATTTTAGCACTTATCTTTATCGGCAAAGATATTGTTCCAATGTTCATCTGCATGCTCATGGTAACTCCAATTGTGTATAGCAATGTGCTAAACGGACTCAAAAATGTCGACAAAGATTTAAAAGAGATGTCAAAACTTTATGACACAAAACAAATAAAACATCTCTATTTTCCTTCCCTACTCCCATACATTACTGCGGCAATTGATTCCGGCCTCGGTCTTTGTTGGAAAGCAGGAATAGCAGCTGAAGTTATTTGTCGTACAATTCCATCAATTGGAAATCAAATTTGGGAAACCAAATTCTATATAGAAACTACAGAGATGTTTGCATACACAACTGTTGTAATTTTACTCTCTGTACTCTTTGATTTTCTAATCAAAAAAGCAACAAGAGCAGTTCTAAAAAAATATAATGTGGAGGTAGTAAAATGAAACTTGTAAACCTTCACAAATCCTTCGAAAAACAAAAAGTTTTGGAAGGATACAACCTTGAAATAAAACAAACAGGCATAACTAAAATTGAAGGACCGTCAGGTTCCGGGAAAACTACAATTCTACGAATTATATCAGGACTTGAAACAGCTGACCAGGGTGAGTTTGTTGATATTCCTAAAAATATTTCATTTATGTTTCAAGAAGACCGCCTTTTTCCTTGGTATTCAGCTGTTAAAAATATAGAAATTGCAACTAAAAAGACAGAGAAAGAAATTTTAAATGTACTCAGCAAACTAGGAATATCCAACACCACAGCCGTAAAGCTTCCATCAGAGCTCTCCGGGGGCGAGAAAAGACGAGTAGCACTCGTTCGTACACTTTTAAAAGATGCAGAACTTTATATCCTTGACGAGCCTTATACAGGCCTTGACGACGAAACAAAGAAACTCGCTGAAAACCTTATAAAGGAATTAGCTAAAACAAAACCCATTCTCCTTGTTTCACACGGCTAAATAATTTTCACATAGTTAAGTAAGTTAAGTAAGTTAAGTAAGTTAAATTAATTAAATGCTTAAAAACATCTATAACAAAAAACAGAAAAATTGAAAAAATAGAAAAACAAAAAAATAAAGAAAAATAAAAAAACATAAAATAGAAAATAAAAAAATAAAAATAAAAAATCAGAAACCGAACTCAAACGAGTTCGGTTTCTTTAATTACATCCTTCTCCTGCTATTTTTCAATAACAAAGGATTCATCGGTCAATTCATTATATTTGCCACGTGGCACGTAGTGTGTGTGCAAATATTCATGAGAAGCATGACCACAAGGTTCGCCCCACTCTTCATAGAAAGCAAGAAGTTGTGGATTTTCATGAGATTTTCTAAGAACTTTACTTTCATCTTCAGCATAGAGCTGTTCTAAACGTTCTTTCCTTGCCTTATTAATATCTTTAGTACGTGGCTGGCCACCACCGGTGATACATCCACCAGGACAACCCATAACTTCAATGAAGTGATATGGAGAAGTTCCGTTAGCAATCTGTTCCATCAAAATGTTAGCGCCCTTCAAACCACTGGTAACAGCAACTTTAACCTCAACACCGTCAAGGAAACTGTAATCAGGTAATGGATTTTCAATCTTGATAGTACCTTCTTTAATTCGGTCAAGACCAACGATAGGTGTTACATGGAGTTTTTCGAAAGGTAGCTCACGACCGGTTACTAATTCATAAACTGTACGTAAAGCAGCTTCCATAACACCACCGGTTAATCCGAATATATCAGCAGCACCGGTTGACATGCCAAGTGGTCCGTCAAATTCTTCGTCTGGTAAATTTACAAAGTCAATACCGGCAGTCTTAATCATATCTCCGAGTTCACGAACAGTCAGTACCGCATCAACGTTAGGATAACCGTCGTTTTGCATTTCCGGACGAACTATTTCTAATTTTTTAGCTACACAAGGCATAATGGAAACCACAAAGATATCTTTAGGGTCAACATTAATCTTCTTAGCATAGTAAGATTTAAGAATTGCACCGAACATAGTATGTGGAGATTTACATGTAGAAAGATGATCAAGTTCCTCAGGGAAAGTATGTTCAATAAATTTAATCCAACCCGGAGAACAACTGGTAATCATCGGCAACACTGCATCTCCGCCGGTAAGAGCGGATTTAACACGACCGAGGAACTCTGTGCCTTCTTCCAAAATAGTAAGGTCAGCAGCCCAGTTAGTATCAAATACATCATCAAAACCTAAGCGACGTAGTGCAGCAGCCAAACGACCTGTACTACGAGTACCATAAGGTAAACCGAATTCCTCACCGATACCAACACGAACTGCAGGTGCAGTCTGAACGATAACACGCTTTTGTGAATCATTTAATGCTGTCCATACTGCCTGAGTAGCGTCTGTTTCTTTTAAGCATCCAACTGGACAGACTACGGTACACTGTCCGCACATAGCACAGTTAACACTACCAATAGGAAGTTCCATTGCAGGACTAATAACTGTATCAAATCCACGGTTTTGTGCGTTGAGAATACCGGTACCCTGTACTTCATTACAAACAGTAACGCAACGACGGCAAAGGATACACTTGGAAAGGTCACGAGTTAAAGCAGGAGTAACATCAATACCATTATCAATTCTTTCACCCTCAAAACGAGAAGTTTCAACTCCTAACTCTTTGCCGAGAGCCTGTAATTCACAACTTAAGTTGCGAGAACAGCTAAGGCAATCCTTGTTATGATCAGAAATTAAAAGCTCAAACATAACCTTACGTGCATCTAAAACACGTTTGGTATTGGTTTTAATAACCATACCCTCTTTAGCAGGTACTATGCAGGAAGCTTGTAAATTCCTCATCCCTTCAACTTCGACAACGCAAATTCGGCACGATCCAAATTGATGAATGCCCTCCTGATAGCAAAGAGTTGGCACATGGATACCGTTATATTTGCAAGCCTCTAGGATGGTACTTTCATCAGGAGCTGTAACTTGTTTGCCGTTAATCGTCAAATTCATCATTATTACTACCTCCTGTCACAGCGCAAGCAACGCATTGACTCAGCCACAGCATTGAGCTTATGATAGCCCAAATTAACTTCATCAAAGCAATTCTTGCTTTTTTCAACTGGTAAAAATTCTTTACAGAATCTATTGTGTTCAACAATCTCGTCTTCTTCGTGGAAATCAGTGATAGCAACTTCGTCACCCTTATTGAGAACACCTTCACCACCAAGATAAAGGTCAATAGAAGCAGCGGCTTTCTTACCATCAGCGATAGCGAAAACAACATCATCCGGACCTCTGTATACATCGCCACCGGCAAATATGCCTTCCTGTGAAGTTGACTGAGTATCACTGTCACAAATAATCGTATTCTTCTTAGAAAGCTGGATGTCTGAACCTTTTGTGAAGTCCAAATCAATTGCCTGACTAATAGAAGCAATAGCTACGTCAGCATCAAATGTAATATTGCTGCCTTCTATAGCTTCAACTCTGCGACGGCCACTGGAATCAAAGTCCTTCATACCCATCTTAACGCATTCGACCTTGGTTAATTTACCGTTTTCACCCAAGAATCTTACAGGAGCAACCAGCTCAACAAGCTCAACGCCTTCCTTGAAAGCTTCATGAATTTCTTCAAGATTAGCAGGCATCGCGTCTTGTGTTCTTCTATACAGAATAGTAACCTTATCGGCTCCCAGTCTAAGAGCAGTTCTAGCAGAGTCTATAGCAGAGTTACCACCACCAATGACAGCTACAGTTTTACCCTTAAAGGAAATATCATTTTGCAAAGATACACGTTTAAGGAATTCAAGGCCTGCATAAACACCCTCGAGATTTTCACCTTCGACACCCAATTTCTGGCCAAGTTGAGCACCAATAGCAATATAGATAGAATCATATTTTTCTCTAAGTTCTTCAAAGCTGATATCTTTACCTACTGCTGTGTTGTAAATGATATTCACGCCATAGCCGGCAATGATATCAATTTCTTTTTGAACAATGTCCTTAGGTAAGCGATATTCAGGGATACCATATCTTAGGATACCGCCGCCTACACTTTCTGCTTCATAAACATCAACTTCATATCCCAAACGACTGAGATAATAACCGCAAGTAAGTCCTGAAGGACCGGCACCCACAATAGCAACCTTTTTACCGTTAGGTTCGGCTACTTCAATCTCATCCGCAGCAGGAAATCCCTGTTGATAAGCATAGTCACTGGCAAAACGCTTAAGTTCACAGATTGCAACTGCCTCGTCCACCGTACCACGACGACAACGACTTTCACAAGGATGCGTACAGATACGACCACAGATACCAGGGAACGGATTATCCCTGAATATCAGTTTATAGGCATCAATAAAGTTTCCGGTTGCAATTAAAGACATATAACCCGGAATATAAATACCGGCAGGACAGGTATTCTCACAAGGACTGGAGTAAAGTTCAGAACATACTCCGGCATAACAATGCTTATTGTAAATATGGTCTTCATATTCTTTACGGAAGTACTTGATAGTTGAAAGAACCGGATTAGGAGCAGTTTGACCAAGACCGCACATAGCTGTGTCTTTAACAACATTACCTAGTTCAACCAATCTTTCGATATCGCCGTCTTCACCTTCACCTATAGTAATTCTTTCCAGAATTTCCAGCATACGTTTAGTACCGATACGACAAGCAGTACACTTACCGCAGGATTCGTCCTGAATAAAGTCCATGTAAAAACGAGCAGTATCGACCATACACGTATCTTCATCCATGATAATTAAACCACCGGAACCAATCATAGAACCTAAACGTAACAAACTGTCATACTCCAAAGGTGTATTGATATTATCCACTGTGATACAACCACCGGATGGACCACCGGTCTGAGCAGATTTAAATTTCTTGCCATCAGGGATTCCTCCGCCGATGCTATAAATAACTTCGCCAAGAGAAGTGCCCATAGGAACTTCAACTAAACCACTGTTAACGATTTTACCGGTAAGAGCAAAAACCTTAGTACCAGGACTTTCCGGTGTACCGTATTGACGGAACCAGTCAGCACCTTTAAGCATAATTGCCGGTACATTGGCGAATGTTTCAACATTGTTAATGATTGAAGGTTTACCAAAAAGACCTTTTTGGAATGGGAATGGCGGTTTTTGTTTAGGTTCACCACGATGTCCTTCAACAGAAGCCATCAAAGCAGTTTCTTCACCACAAACAAAAGCACCTGCACCAATACGGATTTCAATATCAAAGTTGAAATCACTACCCATAATATTTTTACCTAGAAGACCGGCTTCTCTAGCCATTTTAATAGCTGCTTCCAAACGTCTGATAGCAACAGGATATTCAGCACGAATATAAACGACGCCTTGATTAGCACCAATAGCGTAGCCACCAATCATCATACCTTCAATAACGCTGTGAGCATCGCCTTCAAAAACAAAACAGTCCATAAAGGCACCAGGATCTCCCTCATCAGCGTTACAAATGATATATTTTTGGTCTGATTCAACTTTATAACAAGCTTCCCATTTAACTCCGGTAGGGAAACCGCCGCCGCCACGGCCGCGTAAACCGGATTTTTTCAACTCATCAATAACTGCCATTCTGTCACCATTAGCTAAGATCTTAGCCAATGCAACATAGCCGTCACGAGAAATGTAGCTATTGATACAGTTAATATCAATTAAACCACAGTTACGAAGAGCGATTCTCACCTGATCTTTGAAGAAGGATACGTCTTGCTTTTTAGTTATGTGCTTCTTCTTGATGGTATCGTAGAAAGTATATTCTTCAATAGCCACACCACCAACAAGATGTTTATCTACAACTTCTCTAATCTTGTCAGCAGTCATCTCGGTGTAATAAGTTTCGTCAGGTAAAACATAAACAACAGGACCAACGGCACAAGTGCCCATACAACCTGTTTCAATAACAGCAACCTTATCAGTCAAGCTGCGTTTTTCCAACTCATCCACCAAAGCGTCACGAACGGCTCCGCAGTTAGCAGAAATACATCCCGTACCGTAACAAACCATTACCATATGTTCGTATTTATCCATCTTGGCAATATACTCTTCTTTGATCTTTTGCAAATCAGAAAGGGTATTGACCATCATTCTTCGCCACCTCCCTCTTCCTCTTCTTCTTCGTCATTGTAGTATTCGTCAATGATAGAACGAAGTTTTGCCGGGCTAACCTGCTTATATACCTTATCATCAATCATAACCGCAGGTCCCAGTCCGCAAGCTCCGATGCAGCGAGCGATTTCGAAGGTAAACATTTTATCTTCAGTAGTTTCGCCGGCCTTAACATTAAGCATCTCCTCTAAAGCTTCGACCAGTTTTTTACCGCCCCTAACATAACAAGCGGTACCCATACAAACCCTCAGGGTGTGTTTTCCTCTTTCTTTCGTTGAGAAGAAAGAATAAAAAGTTACAACACCTGAAACTTCCGACAAATGTAAATCCATTTTGTCGGCAATAAATTTCTGCACTTCCAAAGGCAAGTACCCATAAATTTCTTGGGCAGCATGAAGAACCTGAATTAGGCAACCTTCTCTACCTTTGTAGAAGTCGATGACATTCGCAATTTTTTCGTACTCTTCGCGTTTGTCCTCATCGCAGTAGCAACAACAAGTTTTTTCATTGTGCTCTTTCATCGTAACCCTCCTTTTATAAAAGTTTTTTTGCTTTTGATTAAATAGCCCAAATGCAATACTGAAAATTTTGCATTCGTTCCATTATAAAATTTGCCAGCCTTATCTTTTGTAGCTATCTCATAGAAAATTCACAACCACAATAATCTTGCCTGTAAAGGCTGTATTTTTCACTGAGTTCTATTGAACGTTTATATCCTCCCTTTTTTTTAAAGTCAGATGGCAACCATTTCGAAGTTAAGCTTTCCCCAATTTCATTTATAACTTCTGCATTTTTGTAAGGCGATACAGTCAAAGTTGAACAACAATAATCAAAATTGTCCATCGAAGCCTTTGATGCTAACATAGAAAGCCTTTGTTTGAAACAAATAGTACATCGCTCCCCACCTTCGGAAGCTTTTTCCGTTCCCGCAATCAGTTTCAAAAACGACTCATAGGCATAAGGCATACCTACAAAAGAAATTGCGTAGCCCACTTCATTCATCTGCTTAATTAAATCTTTTTGAACCTCCAATCTGTGCATATACTCATCCGCCGGAAAAATACACGGATTAAAATACAAAACAGTAATATCGAAATACCCGGACAAATACTCCAAAACATACGACGAACACGGTCCACAACACGAGTGTAATAACAATGTTGGACGCTTAGAATTTTGTTGTTTGGAAAGGGAAGCAATGATCTCTTCTAACTCTGCCTGATAGTTTCTTTTACTTTCATCGTTCTTATTCATAAGCCTTCACCAAAGCCTTAGCTTTAGATAACACGGCTTCACGTAGCGATATAGGTTTCTCAACCACCATATCTTCACCATATTGCATAATCCAAGAAATAAGTCCTTCAGATACAGCTGCATTAACCGCAATTGTAAACGTATCATCTGTGCGCTCAAATACTCTAACATCTTCACCAAATCGATCGCGGACAGCATCCCAAAGAGAATTCACGCAACGAATAATAATACGTTCCTCTTCACCCGCGAACATATTAAACACTTTTGAAGAATAATCCGCTGCGTCAAATTTGCCCTTATACTGCGACACTTCGCTAAGTGAACGCGCACGCTCATCGAGAGGTGCCACAGAAGTTATCTTGTCTATACGCAAATGCATAAGATTGTCATATTTTGCATTGTTGCAGACAAGATAATAATGGTCGTTCGCCCAAATAAGCGCATAGGGTGAGACGGTATAAATATGTTCCTCATTCTTCGGCTGTTCCCCCGTCTCAATTCTACGCTTAGTGTAATGAATGCGAACCTTGCACCCTTCTTCGACCGCGTGCGCTAAAGCATCTATTGCATAATAGATTTTCTCATTACCACGTTTATTCCTGTGGTCCACATACACCTGACCACCGAGCATTTTCTTCTGCGATTTAGAAAGCCTATGCATAATCTTTGCAATAAGCTCCTCAGTCTTAGATTCCGTAATAAATTTTGCAGATTGAACTGCATCAACTAAAAGGCGAACCTCTGCAAGCTGGTAATCTCTCTCTCCGAGATAAAACCCTTTCTTCGAACCGGAAGCTTTTATTATGTCATATCCGTATTCTTGTAAAACTAAAATATCGTTGTATATTGATTTGCGTTCCGCATTAATTCCGTAAAAAGATAATTCTTTGCAAATGTCATTTGCAGACATCGGATTTTCCTCATCCGTTTTTTCGCAAAGAATATCATAAAGTCGTAAAAGTTTAATTTTCGTGTTTATATTTCCCGCCAAGAGACAACACCTCTTTTATACAACTTTGTTGAAAACTATACCAAAAAAAGCGCAAAAATAAAACCCTTGAAAACAGTTTTTTTTTGGTATATAATAGCAAGGTCGTGCGGGTATGGTGGAATTGGCAGACACGCTAGACTTAGGATCTAGTGGGAAACCGTGCAGGTTCAAGTCCTGTTACCCGCACCATAATAAGGACCAAGGTTATTGATAAATCTTTGTCAATAACCTTTTATTTTTCAATAAAAAACCGTGCTCTTTCAAAAGCACGGTTTTCTAATTCGATTGACTATTTTTTAACTATTATCAAACTGTTAATTTTTCACTTTTTTACAATTTTTTTATTTCTTTTTTATTGCTTTTTTGTTGCTTTTTTATTGCTAATTATTACTGATTTACTATTATTCATTATTATTTATCATTAAATTATTACTATTTACTATTGAATTATTGTTATTTATCATTTGTCACTCACCGTCATTTATTGTCACTCATTATTATTTACTATTACTCATTGTTGCCTACTATTATTCATTATTACTTATACTTACTATTATTTATATATATTATTATTTTACCTTTATAAGTAGTCCCATATACCTTTACACTTTTTCTATTCTTCTATTCTTCTATTCTTCTATTCATCCGTTTTTTAAATATTCTTCCAATATTTCTGATGGCAAAGGCTTTGAATAATAATATCCTTGTATTTCATCACAATCTATATCTCGCATAAATTCCATCTGTTCCTGTGTCTCAACACCTTCTGCTGTAATACCTGCCATAAGACCTTTTGCCAATGAAATAATTCCTTTCACTATAATAACTTTTTTCATTTTTGTAGCAATGTCATCTACAATACTCTTATCTATCTTTATTCTATCAAATGGTATCAACTCTAAGCGATGCAATGATGAATACCCTTTACCAAAATCATCTATCGCAATGTTTATCCCTGACTCTTTCAATTTAGTCAGCTTATTAATTGTATCTGCGAAGTTTTTAGACAACATACTTTCTGTAATTTCCAGCTCAACATATTTTAGATCTACCTGATATTTTTCTATTAATCGTAAAACGTCTTGAACGAAATCTTCCTTTTGGAATTGTACAATTGATAAATTTATAGAAAAACGTAATGGCGCAAAGCCTTTTGCGATAAGTCTATTATGCTCTTTAAGCGATTCTTCCAATACCCAAAGCCCCACATCATGAATCAAACCCGTTTGCTCAAGCATAGGAATAAATGTATCCGGTGGAATTCGTCTATTATCCTCTATCGTCCATCTAAGCAGAGCTTCAACACCAACTACTTTTCCTGTGCTGCAACTAACTTGAGGTTGAAATTCCAAAGAAAACTCTTCATTCTCCAACGAATTAAAAAGCCTGTTGGTAAGTAAAGCAGTTTCAGCAATACGACTTTTTAATTGTTCAGAACAGAAAACAATTCTTTTTTCAGAAGATTTCGCCTCATATCCTGCCAAATCGGCATTCTGTAAAAGAGAATCTGCATCTTTTCCATCATATGGATACACAGCTACACCTACAGTAGGGGTAACAAACAATGCTTCTATTCCTTCCTGAGGTACTATTGGGTCAGAAAAGGCGGCCACTATTTTTTTTGCACATTCCATTATCTGTTCTGTAGTTTCCGCAAAAGGCATAACAACAACAAACTTTCCTTCCCCAACTCTTGATATCTTACATCCTTCCTTCATCAAATTTTTAAGAATATTTGCCGATTCCATTACTATTTGCTCCCCAATGGAAGGACCAAAACTGTCATTAATCATTCTTAAATTATCCAGTTCAACATCAAAAATTACTAATGTTTCTGTTTCTTTTCTACCTTGTAGAATTTGCTCTAATTTTTTTCTAAGAAAATTTTTATTTGCCAATTTTGTAGTTTCGTCAAAATAAGCATAATCGTATAGTTTCTCTTCATATAAAGTCTTTGTTCTCGTGTCACCCAATATATTTGCAATAATTCCCAAAAAGTATATCTGATTTTCCCGAAGATGCATATTAGCCTTCTCATGATCTTCAATAACAAGCATTGCCTTTATTTTATTCTCAAGTACTATTGGCAACACAAAATAAGAATTTATTCCTCTTGATTCAAAGAAATCTTTTTCCTCTTTGCCTTCTTCAATTAAGATTCTTGATATATCTTCACATCCTACCGGTTGTTCACTAGCAATCAATGCCTCAGCCATAGGAAATTCTTTTGTTTTAACTTTTACACCTAAACGGAAAGGAAGTGATACCAGTGATTCATCCGTCGTATATGCATTAACAATTACTGACTCTCTATAATCTGCATTAAATTCAACCAAATATATTTGATTAAAACCAAGCATTTCAGCAGACAATTTAAACATTTCATCAACTTTCTCTTTAGCATTTTCACTGTTAACTGAAATGAAGTTAGTTGAAATCTTTTCAAGTGTCTCTTGTTCCTTTGCAAATCTTTGATAGCCCAACAACTTTGAAGCATATTCGTTAGTCAAATATCGTACAGCAAAATAAGAAAGAGAAATAATAAAAAGTCTTTTTAGATATTGACCACCATCAATAGTAACAGATAATTTCGGATGAATTATCCAAAGAACAATTTGAATAGTTAGAGTAACATATATAAATATAGAAGTATGAATTTTACTGTCAAGAACAATGGAATATAAAAGAAATGCTATATACACTGCCCATACTGTCAATGCACCTTCATGAACATCATTAATTATGAAGAAAATCATACCCACTATGCTTATCATCAAAAAGAGAGTATTTTGAGTCGTATGTTTTTTTACCACATATGGTATAAACAATAAAAATATACCCAAAGTCCATACAGCAATAGCAAGAAGTAACTCATTTAAAAAATTCCCTTTTGCAATAAAATATCCTGAAAAAAGAGATCCTAAGGCACCAACTGTAAATACAAATGCTGCTGTTTGGAATAAACGCAATCGACTTTCTGACAAAGTTTTAGAATCCAGAGGGGAAAATACCATCTTGCCTCTCTCAAGAAGAACACCAAAATTTTTCAGTGCTATAAACAAAAAGGTTGTAGGAAAAATCAAAAATACAACACCCAGTTTAGGAACTTGAACGAAACCAAAAAAACCGGATAAAACATCTGCTATTGTTCCTACCGAAAATGCAAAAACTATGGATATTAAAAAATATGTTATTTGCCGCTTTAGAAGACGATGATATGATTCAATTCCTTTCCACCAGCGAACGAGTAATATCACAGATACAACTGTATAGATAGTATAATGTACAGTAAGCCAAATCTGTGCAACATCTGCAGAAAAAAGGTTTATTAAACCAAAACCACTTGGTATAACTTCATATTGCGTATCTGCAAAATACCCAAATGGTGCAAATAAAATTACATTTATAAAAGCAGGAACATAAAACAAAATTACTTTTATCGGTTTATCTAACTGATTTTTATTATTTGTCAAAATTAGAACAAAGTGAAGGAAAAAGCTATAAAAAAATCCCCATCCAAAAACAGCAAAAGAATTCCAAAAAGCACTTAATTCTTCTGTCGCAATGGTTGAAAAAGAAAACGCAAACGACCAAACCGACAAAGAAAATGTTAAAAACAGAAACTGTCTATTGGTTTGACTTTTTGTGTTTTTGAGCAACGAATATATACCAAAAAACATATAGAAACAACCGCAAGCATAGTAAACCATTGACATAATTGAGTTATAATCCATAATCTCCCTCCCAAAGAAATGTTGCAAATTTTTTTGTTGTAAACATCCACTATTTACTTACACTTTGCAAACAATTTCACCACTTTTTCATATTTTAACAAACTTTTAAAAGACCACATATATTTTAACACTTTTCTTAAAAGGTATCAATGTTATAATCGTTTAATAAAAGGGCTATAACCCGTCTAGTTATAGCCCTTTTTCTATTTGCTTTTTATTTACTTTTCTTTTTGCTTCATATTTGCTGTACCTTACTATTTATTCGATAACCATCCTACCCTCAATTTTTTGATCGCGATGTTCAACAAGTGGTAGATGCTCGACAAGAACGTCCTGAACAGAAGTGGCAAGAACACGAATTTTACCGTTATCTTTGATTTCTTCTATTGGAAATCCAAAGAAATCGGCGAAATTATTAAGGTGAAATTCTTGAAGTGCCACTTCATAAACCATGTCTTCTTTTATCGGTTCACCACGAAAATCAAAACGAATAAACCTTTTTGTTGCCTTATCAAAAGTGATTCGTAAATCTGCAGAATACTGATAAAACTCAGTATGCTCACCTGCTAACATCTCATCACGCAAAGTAAATGCAACCATCTTTTTAAATTGTGCACCCGTAGTTTTGAGACGGAATATTTTATCATCATATGGGACAAGTTCCATTAATTCCCCGTAAGTAACTACCGCAGGAACACTTTCTTTGCGAATTGAACCAGAACCTAAAAGGGCAATATCCACTTCCAATGCCTCTCGCACAATCTCCGACAAAAGATTTCCCAGTTCCGTCTCTTGATATCTGCCCGGATGAGTAAGAGAACGTGCAAGTGTACAAATAATCCGGTTATATTTTTTATCAGTCTCACCTTTAAATTTATGAATTGTCTGAAGCATTTCCTCATCACGAGGACAAGTACTACAATCAATTGGAATAAGCTCCCACTTGTAGTCTGCGATTGAGTTAGTATCCATATTAATAATCAAATCAAATCGCCCAATTTGTTTCGTTCCAACTCCCGCTTGAACAATTAAAATATCATTTACTTTTTCCGGCTCTTCCAAGATTGTATGCGTATGACCACCAATAATTAAATCTACACCCCATTCCGGGTCAAGAAGTTCTGCCAATTTTTTATCCTCTTCAAAACCTATATGAGTAAGAAGAACAGTCAAATCTATATCCACAGTACGCCAAGCATTACATATCTTTCCTACTTCACGAGCTGCATCTTCCACGTCGACAAAACTACTCAAAATATCCTTACTCATACCTTGCATAATTTCAGAGGTAATAATACCAATGAACATTATACGTATGCCATCCCTTTCCAGAATTATATGAGGTTGGAACAAACGAGTATAAGGATTTTTTATAAAAAGGTTAGCACAGACAATAGGAAAATGAGCACAACGCTCAAGAAATAATAAATGTGCTAAACCATAATCTATTTCATGATTACCAATAGAAGCTACATCCGGACTTAAAAGGTTCATTATCTCTATAGTGGACAAGCCCTGATATTCACTATCTATAATAGAGCCTTGAAGCATGTCTCCTGCAATACAATAAACAGCATTTTTATTTTCTTTACGCACCGTATTTACATACCCTGACAACATTGAAATGCCACCCAGCAATCCTTCATCAATCTTTTCAGCCAAGAAGTCACCATGTAAATCATTAGAATGCATTAAAATTAATTCTTTAAATTCAGCCATCTCACTTATCTCCTTATTTGTTTTATTGCGTTGTTTATTTGAAATTTTTTGAATATTTTACGTTTTGCTTATGACATTAGTATAAAGAAAAACATTGAAAAAGTACAGAACCTTTAAGACAAAGAACCCAATCCGATTTACCCTGCGGAAATCGGTCAGGTTCTCTGCCTTTGGGGTATTTAGAGAAGAAAATGTCTTCGGAAAATTTAATTTTTTAAGTGTCTAATTTTTCAAAAGCTTATCTAAAATTTTTATAAGGACAATCATATCATCCGGATATACATCGCCTATGTTGCCAAGTCTAAATGTCGGCTTTGTGGTAAGTTTACCGGGATAAATAACGAATCCTTCTTCTTTCAGTGCTTCATAAAGTTTACTAAAATCAAGGTCGCCAAGCTCAAAAGTTGTTATGATATGCGATTGATACTCCGGCTTTACAATTGCTTTAAATCCAAGTTTTTCAAGTCCTTCTACTAAAACTTTATGGTTTTCAATATAACGGTTTTTACGGGCCTCAAGCCCACCCTCCATCTTGTAATTATCAAGTGCCTGTCGGAGTGCCAAAAGAACATTAGTTGGAGAAGTGAAACGAAACTTACCTTTGCTGTCGGAGAAACTCTTATGTTGATCATAGAGGTCAAGGCTGTGACTTAAAGCATTTCCGGCACATTTTTCTAAAAGTGATTTCTTTACTACTACAAAACCTAAACCCGGCAAGCCCTCTAAACACTTATTTGAACTGGATGCAAGAGAATCAATATCAAGGGTAGGCATGTCAATTTCATATGCTCCAAAACTTGACATTGCATCAATAAGAACCTTCTTATCATAAAATTTAGCGAGTCTCACTAATTCTTTAAGAGGATTTATAATTCCGGTTGTAGTTTCACAATGAACGAACACAACTGTTTCAATATCAGTATTGTTTTTAAGTTCTTCTTCAACCACCTTTACATCTAAAGGTTCCGTCATTTCAAACTCTAAAGCAGTGTAGTTCTTCCCAAGTTTATCAGCAATTGTCAGCATACGCTTACCATATTCACCGTTAACTAAAAAAAGAATCTTTTTGTCATTGCCACAAAGAGAACTAATCATAGACTCTACCGCATATGTTCCGCTGCCTTGAAGTAAAACTGTAGTATAATCCTCATTTGCGGAAATATTTGTAATATCCTTTATTACGGAAGCAGTAATTGCTTTATACTCGTCATCCCATGTGCAATGGTCAGTAAGCATTGCATTCTTAACAGAATAACGGGTTGTGAGAGGGCCGGGAGTAAGTAATTTTCTATCTGCGTTAAGTTTCAGCTTTTTATTTATGTCGGCAACTACATCAAGAAGTTCATTCATATCATCAATTATATAATCTGCTCCTGCTTTATAGTAACTTGCACGAACTCGTTTTTTATGTTTTTTAAGTTCTTCTGCCGATAAAGCTTTCACTTCATCACGCGTGAAACCAAGCTCTGAAGAACCCATAATTACACCTACAGTCCAGCAGTTAGCATTTTTACCTTCCTGAATATCAGCTGTTGTGTCACCAACTTTTATGGCTTCTCTTGGCTCTGAAATACCAAATTGTTTTAAGTTTTCCCAAATCATGTATGGATATGGTCGACCTTTTGTGGTCATATCAGGACTAATCCAAAAATCCGGTGAGTAGCCTGCGTCTGCAACCTTCTTTAACACCAGCTTCATCATCTGAGATGTATAACCTGTGGTTGA
The DNA here is from genome assembly GCA_012520505.1 of Oscillospiraceae bacterium. Classification (GTDB taxonomy): domain Bacteria; phylum Bacillota; class Clostridia; order Oscillospirales; family Acutalibacteraceae; genus UBA1227. The sequence continues at coordinate 116,498 of JAAYOC010000021.1, read as the reverse complement.
ACCAATCTTAATTCCCTGCGTTCTCAAAGCATCTACTACACCTATTACATAATCCTTGATATCACAATGAAGTTCAATGTTTGCAAAAAGAGTTTTTTCAAACGCTCCATATGCAGTCATTATCTGTTCTTCAGAAATTGGTTCCGGAAGCATATCTGCTATTGCACGAGTATGGTCTAGCTTTAGAAGTCCCATCGGTTTTCTCGCCATCTCATTAGTAATTTCTATTCCTATACTTTTAAATCCATCAATAAATCCTTTAATTGGTGCAAAACATCCATAATCTATGGTTGTTCCCGCCCAGTCAAAAATGACCGCTTTAATTTTAGTAGCCATCTATACCTCCAAAATCTCTTTATATAAATTTTTGATTGTTTCCTTATCAAAAAGAACCGGGTTATTACTTAATCTTTCAGCATTTACCGAGTTTGTTAGAATTTCCAATTCCTCTTCCGTTACATTTTCCGGTGGAAATATTTCCAATTTTTGTAACAGTTCTTCTAAAAATGCAACTGCTTCTTTATAATTTTGATACCCTAATGTACTTGCAATATCACTGAAATTCTTCATTTTCTTCCAAACTTTAGGAAGACAAAGGGCAACAGCATGACCGTGTGAAAGTCCATAAAGAGTTGTAAGTTTATAACTCATAGCATGAGGTGCCGTTGTTGTAGTAATATTTATGGCTTTACCTGCTAAATTAGAAGCTAACAGCATTTTTTTATTACCAAACTCTTCGTTGTTCAAATAACCTTCCATATTATTAAGAATTAATTTTACAGCTTCTCTGGAATATTGAATACTTTCCTTTGTTGCTCCTCTTGACCACCAAGACTCAATCGCCTGGCAAAGAGCATCAAGCATAGTACATTTTTTTTGATAAAGCGGCAACGTTTTAAGCATATCCGCCTGTAAAACAACATATTCAGGCAAAAGTCTTTCATCAGCAAGTGAATACTTTTCGCCATTTTTATAAATAGCTGCAAAATGGGTTGCCTCACTTCCTGTTCCTGAAGTTGTAGGTATAGCCATTATCGGCAAATCATCATTAACATTATCGATGCTGGAATTGCTATCATTATCGGCATTATCTATACCGCTAAAATATTTAATTGCCTTTGCGGTATCAATACTACTTCCGCCACCTACCGCAACTATACAATCACAATTAGTTTCATTTAAAAGTTTTACTCCTGTAAGAATATCTTCGTACTTCGGGTTAGGTGTAAAGCTATTAAACTTTACAGTCTTGCAAGGAATCTCTATACCAAAGCAATCAAAGGCATTATCACACACTAATAACGATTTTTTATCTTTTATCAAATCAAATGCTGAAAAATCATAAAAAGTCTGTTGATTAAGGTTATATACACTTTTTTCTCTTTTAAAATTTTGAATATTTTGAATATTATCTAACATATTGCTCTAACACCACTTTCATCAGATAGAAAATCACCAATACCAAAAGTCTGTGGTTCATATTTGCCATGGTAATCACTACCACCGGTCATAAAAAGCCTATATTCTCGTGCAAAATTTTGAATTATTTCTTTATCCTTTTTGCTGTGCGAATGATGGTTTAGTTCTAAACCATCGAGTCCGCAAGCTACAAGTTCCGGTATTAACCAAAAATTTTGCTGTTGTCCCGGATGGGCAAGCACGGCAAGTCCTCCCGCCTCTTTTATAACTTGTATTGCCTCAAAAACACTAGGGTATTCAATATCAAAATGACAAATACCGCCTTGTTTAAAAGTTTTTTTATAAAATTCGCCAAACATATCCGGTGCTTGCCCCGTTGTAACAAGCCAGTCCATAATATGTTGTTTGTATAAATACTTCCCATCTGCTCTTTTAAGTTCATCTATATTTATTTTAAAGCCGTTTTGAATTAAAACCTCTATCTGCTTTTCAGAATTTTTATTACGTGCTTTTAAAATCGGCTCCGTGAAAGCAGTCACAATTTTCGGTCTTTTAATGCTATACCCCAAAACATGTGTACGGGTATTTGTTTTTTTATATACCGCAGATATTTCAACACCGCAAATTACTTTAAGATTTGTCTTTTTCTTATATGAAGCTTCTATTTTTGAAACATCTGTTTTTAAAACACCTATGGCATTTATCTTATTAGGAATTTGCGTCATGTGAGATAAAGTGTCGTGTTCGGTTATAGCAATAACATCTAAAGCTTTTTCTTTTGCTATATTTATAATTTGTTCGATACTGTCGCTACCATCTGAAACAGTAGAATGAATATGTAAATCAGCCTTCATTAAATAAATGTCCCTTCAGATATATTAAACACTCTATCGCACACGCCATCCATAAACTCAATATCGTGAAAAATACCTATCATACTGGTTTTCGTGTCCTTTAATTTTTTAAGCATATCTCGAACTAAAATTTTTGTCTTGTTATCGAGCGATGCAGTCGGTTCATCCAGCATTAAAAGTCGGGGTTTTTTAACCATTGCGTGTGCAAGGTTTAACCGAAGCCGCTCACCGCCTGAAAAAGTCGCCGGATAAATGTTCCAAAGATTCTCCGGTAATCGAAAATAAGAGAGCATTTCTTTTGCTCTTGCCTCTGCGGTTTCCTTATCGACATGCATATCAATCAACGCATTCATAACATGCTCTTTAGCTGTAGTTCGTGGCATAACATTCAAAAACTGTGACACATAACCAATTTCATGACGACGAAGATAAAGTATTTCTCGTTCAGTGGCTGTCGATAAATTGATTTCACCAAACGCCTCGCTGTTATATAAAACATCACCTTTCGTAGGCAAATAACTGCGATTAATACATTTAAGTATTGTTGATTTACCTGCACCGGAAATACCAATAATTCCTATGAATTCACCCTCATCAAGATCCAAATTGATATTTTGACAAGACTTTATTTCCAGTCCCGGATTATGTAGATAAAATTCTTTGGCAAGGTTAGTTATTTTTAGTATTTTACTTACTGCTTCCATTTTATTTTTCCTTTAACACATCTTCTAAATTAATTCAAAGTTTCCCTTAGATAAAGTTTTCACTTCTATCTTCTCTTCTGTCTTCTACCTTCTATATTCAATGCGGGAAACCGCAACACCGTCAACAAACACATGAGTAATAGCCGGATCATCGTCAAATATATCAACAATCATAAGATCTGCTTTTTTGCCTATTTCTATTGAGCCATAATCCTTTTCTATTCTCATAGCTTTTGCCGGATTTAAGGTTGCTTTATTAACCATTTCAGGTAATGTAACTCCATACTTTTTATTCATGTGAAAAATACTATATAAAATTGCAGCAGGATAATAATCCGAACAAATAATATCTGCACAATCCTTTAATACTGCCTCCGCTGCAGATAAGTTGCCTGAGTGTGAGCTGCCTCTTAAGATATTAGCTGAACCTACAACTGTATAAAAACCTTTTTCTTTTGCCGCTAAAGCTGTTTCGATTGATATCGGGAACTCACTAATATCGACACCGATTTTTTGATTTTCTTCAAGCTTTTCTATAGTGTCGTCATCATGAGATGCAACCGGGATTCCTTTTTCATGCGCAAGCATTGCCAATTCTTTTAGTTTTCTAAACGGAAGTTTTGGCTTTTTTATATGATACTGAAGTAATTCCTCAGCATTGAAACTGCTGATATCTTTCCCATCATACTTGCCATTATACTTTGTAACCGTTTCTTTATATGCTTCGATGCTTTTGTATTGTCCCTGTCCCGGAGTATGGTTCATAAATGAGATTTGATGCACCTTATCTTGCTCAATCATCTCTCGCGTAATGCCGTAAGCTTCAAGATTATCTATTTCAATTCGAAGATGAAAACGGTGATGAATCAAATGATTTTTAAGATGAATACCTGCTATAAGATTTGCAAGCTTCTGCACACTTTCTTTAGTTCTAAGCGGAGAACTTCCAAAAGAATCATCGCCAAACAAAGATATGGAATGATATATTGTAGTGATTCCTGCACCGAGCATATCTCTTTCACAAATTCGAAGTCCAAATTCGAAATCTACTTGCGATGTAGGCCTTGGCTGTATATATTGTTCAATTCTATCTGAATGCACATCTATAAAACCCGGCATAATAAACCGCCCATGTGCATTGACAACCCTTTCAACATCTTCTAAATTTTCGAGACTATCGACAAATCCTTTAATTCTGTCTTGCTCCAAAAGAAGTATTTTGCCTTCTATTATTTCTGTTGGTGTAACAATCTTTCCGTTTTTAATTGCTATCAATTAATTTCCTCCTCTGCCATTACGCAGAACTACTCATTTTTTAAAGTTTATATTTTATTTTAAAGTTTGTATTTTATTTTAAGGTTTATGTTTTACCTAAGAAGTTTATATTTAAAAGTTTATCTTCATATTTTAAATTTATGTTTTCTTAAATTAGTGAATGAACCAATTGTTGTGTATACGCATGTTGTGGGTCCTCAAGAATCTGGTCAGTGAGCCCGCTTTCCACAATTTTTCCGTCAAGCATAACTATAGTTCTATCTGCTAACATTCGGATAACAGCGAGGTCATGTGACACTAATAGAATAGAAATTCCGTGCTTTGCCTTGATTTTTCTGATAAGGTCAAGTACCCTTGCCTGAACAGATAAATCAAGACCTGTTGTTACTTCGTCAAGTAACAATATGGCAGGATTATTCGCAAGCGCTTTTGAAATTTGAACTCGCTGTTGCATTCCACCGGAAAAATTTTTAGGCGGCTCACTCATGCGGCTGGTTGGTATTTCAACAGCTTCTAAAAGTTCTGTTACGCGCGCATTCATTTGAAAAGCATTTCTGCTACCAGCCGCTATAATTTTTTCAGCTATATTCGAAGCGGCAGAATAATCCATACGTAAACCCAAAATAGGATTTTGGTAAACCATTCCCATAATAGTATTCTTTATCATACGCTGTTCAGCTACACTCGCATCCCAAATATTTGCTTCTCCGTCTTTAAAATTTTTCAATGTTGCAGTACCGAAAGTTGGAAAGAAATCAAAATATAAAGACCTCATAAGCGTACTCTTACCTGAACCGCTTTCTCCTACAATTCCAAGTACCTCGCCCGGATAAACATCAAACGATATATCATTTGCTGCCCATATTGTTTCACATACAGTGCAGCGATTTTTTTCTAAATTATTTTGACAATCAGGACATCCATCGCCATATCGTACAGTTAGGTTTTTAATCGTTAATTCCGGTATCTCATTTAGATACATTTTGTCTAACCTCCTGGCAATATGATGTATCAGAACACTGATAAAATTTCTCACCGGTTTGTGCATCAAACATTTCATCAAGATATGTATTTTTACTTCCACATAAACAACAAATTTTTCCTGCGAAGCTTTCACGTTCAAAAGGAACATCGTCAAAGGCAAGAGATATAACTTCAGTATATGGCGGAATAGCATAAATCTTTTTCTCACGTCCCGCTCCAAACAAGTATAGACAATCCGCTTTATTAAGCTTTGGATTATCAAACTTTGGAATAGGGCTCGGGTTCATCACATAACGTCCTTCAACCATACAAGGATATTCTGTCGGAATAGTTACTTTTTTATATTTAACAAGACTCTCATAAAGCTGAAGCCAAATTGGAGAATAATCCTTTTCCGCATGCATTTTCTTTGTAATTTCCTCACGTGGCTCAACAACACGAAGCGGTTCAGGAATAGGAACCTGAAAAATTAAAATCTGATTACTGCGTAGTGGCACTTCAGGGATTCTGTGTCGGGTTTGTATTATTGTAGCTTCACGTGTATTTTTCGTAGTCTTAATATCAGTACAAAGCCCAACAAACTTTTTTATATTAACAGCATTTACACTCTCGTCGCTACCTTGGTCTATAACCTTTAAAATATCGTCCGGTCCTATAAGAGAAAGGGTAAGCTGTAATCCTCCGGTACCCCAACCTCTACCAATAGGAAGTTCTCTGGAACCAAAGGGTACTTGGTATCCTGGAATAGCAACTGCCTTGAGTACAGAGCGGCGTATTTCCCTTTTTGAGCCCTCATCAAGAAAAGCATAGTTGTAATTATTATTCACTGATTGCCCTCCCGAGTTTTCCTAACTGAATCCAGCTTTGATTGAAATGTTACATAGTGTGGCAACTTCAAATGAGATATAAATCCATTCATCTCAAGGCTGTCACCATGTGTTAAAACAAACTCTTCATTCTGCGATGGATACGGTCCACCATTTTCAAGTTCTCGGTCAATAACACTCATAGCTATTGCCTTAGTTTCATTTCTACCAAATACTGCTCCATATCCTACAGCAAGTTTTAATTGGTCCTTATCATCTGTGGTGTTAAAACATTCCACTTCCGTTATCATTATCTCACCGATATAAATACTTTCATCTTCATTTAATGGATGCGAAACATAAAGTTCCACATACCCTTGACGAAGTTCACCTACAGTAGGATGTACCTGACCAAATCCACGAAGAGATGAATACGCAAGTCCTGAAATAAATCCGGTGTCTGCACGTGAAAGAGTTTGGAGTCTTGCACTTCTGCCAGCCGGGAACTCTAACATATTGACCGTTACATCGTGCGGAGATTCATCATTTTGTGGGAAACTATCTATTAACCCTTCTTTTTTAAGTTCGGAAGATACACGAGGACAAGGCAATATTTCTTCAAGTTTTTGAGAAGCTAGTTTTTCTTCCACTTCCTTTTGAAGTTCTTTTGGATCCTGTTTATCGATATCAAAGTTAATAAGTCTATGTGTATAGTCATAAGATGCACCAAGAATTTGGCCACCTACGATATCTTTAAAAGCCGCAGATATACGACGTACAACTCGCATATCATCGGTATTTACCGTGTTCGTGTAGTAATTTCTTACAAGAGTAGATCTATAAGCACGTAACAAAAATACCGCTTCTTCAATTGACCCTTCACATTGTTTGAGGGCAAGAGCGGCATATGTTTTAGAATATAATCCGGCTTCACTCATTACACGATCTACCAAAAGTGAGAGTTTATTTTCAATTGCTTCAATCTCTATATCTTTTACAGTACCGCTTTTGTAATAATCAAGCAGTTTTATACTTTCCTCTATGGCTTCTTCGCCACCTGAAACTGCTACATAAGCCAATTACTGCACCACCTTTATCAAACGAGGTATAGCAAATAAATCACCTGTTTTTGAGATAAAAATTAAATCTATACCTTCCGGATATTCATAATTTTGAGCATCACGATAAAAAAGTGCATCTTTTACTGCCTGTGAAACAAAAACTTTAATTACACCATCAATACCCGGTCCGGATAAAGTCAAATTGCATTTTAGCTCTTCATCATTTTGAATGACAATAGTTGCACTTTTATGTGGGTCAATAAGTGTCCCACATTTTGCTTGTTCTATTGCTTCTTTCGTACTGCTCGGGTCACACACAAATATAAAATCAGCCGCAGTCGCCTCCACCTTACGTGCCAATGTCAAAGATGCAATATCTTTTTCTAATTGTTCCACTGCTGTCTCCAAAACGGTATCGACCGGCGACTCAACTGATACATTTTTATAATTTCCATATATATAAAAGCCGGTTTCATTATCTAAAAGCGTCATAGCTAAACTTAAAATTTCAGGAAAGTCGCCAAATAATTTGTTAGCGGCTTTTGCTATATTTAAAACCCTCGCAGGATTGGAAACAGCTTCTAAAATAATTCTAAAAACTTTCTGACTATCAAATACCGTATCAAAACTATGCTTTTTTGTTAGCTGCAAGGTCATCCGGTGCCTCCCCGTCCATTGATGTAAAATTAACCATAGTATTTAAAGTCATTGCATTTTCCTGCATTAATCGCTCGTTTTGCTTTTTCTCCAGCTCTTTGAGCTTTTGATAGTCGTCAAAAACGCCTAATTTTACGGCGGCATCAATAATAGCCATATCAAGAACCTTATCCGCGTCATCGCCCATGATGACAGCGATACCTTGTTCACCGTCTATTTCTACTACCGCCTCACATACAATGACTTCGCCCAAGTAGAACAAACCTTGTTTTACAGGGTCACGCAACTTAATCATTGCTAAAGCCTTTGCAGGCTCTTTTACAATGATTGGTTTATATGATTTTTGAATATTTTTAGAAAGTGTTGCTACATCACTTCTATCTGCTCTTACCAACACTTTTGTCATTTGCTTTTTATCTATGTTATCCAACTTTTCATTCATGTTATCTAACTTTTTATCCATGTCATCTAACCTTGGCTTTTACTTTTGTTGCAAATACTTCAAGTAAAATAACTGCTATAACAACAATATATGTAATAACTCCAAGTTCACGAAGATCAAAGTAATGATTACCTGCCATATATAAATCAAATCCAATACCGGCTGCTCCTGCCGCCGCACCTACTGCAAGTGCATTTGTGAAGTTTATTTCAAAACGCAAAAATGTCCATGCAGTCATACGACTTATAGCGGAAGGAACTATTGCTTGAAATACAATTTGCCAAAAACTTGCACCGCTGGCTTTTAAAGCCTCAATAGTGCCCTCATCTACTTCTTCCATAGATTCAGAATATGCCTTAACCAAATAACCGGTACTATGAAAGCTAAGTCCAATAACAGCCGCTACACTTCCAAGACCTGCCGAAACTGTAAAAATCAATACCCAAAGAATCGTCGGTACGGCTCTGATAAATGCAACAAAGCTTTTTACAATATTTGATACGAATGGATTTGCAATATTCTTTGCGCACAATAGTGCACCGAAAAAAGCTACTACTGCACCGTAGATTGTAGAAAGTACACCGAGAGCAAATGTCACCAGCAATGCATGAAATCTTTCACCCCAAGTACCATACGTCAACTTTGGTTCACCAAACAGTACTTTAGCATTTTTCAAAGTGCCAACTACGGCAGTTGCAATATCAATGTCCTTATAATCAAATGTTAAAAATCCATATACAGTAAGAGCAAATAAAACCAAAATTGTAGCCCTAATTGCCATATTACTCTTTGATTTTATCGACTTTTTAATTTTTCCGTTATAACTCTTTCTTACATACTCATTTAAATTTACATCCGAAATTTGAATTCTTTGTTTATCTAACTGTTCACTTGAATTTAAAAAAGCCGAAATTGGTTTAACAGTTTTAACTTTAGTTGTCACATAATCACCTTTCTTATCTTATTTGATAATGCTTCTATTACGATTACCAATATAACAATAGACATAACAACAAGACTTGCCGAACTATAATCCATACGTTTGTAGTAAAGATCAAATAAATATCCTATTCCTGTAGCCGTAAGAATACCGATTAATGTAGATGAACGGATATTTGTTTCAACCATATATAAAACCCATGAAACGATTTCAGGCAATGAGGAAGGAATTACACCATTAAATACTATTTGTAAAGGAGTCGCACCCGTAGCATACAATGCTTCAACACAAGATGAACTAACTTCATCAATCGTTTCAATAAATGCTCTTGTCAGCATTCCAAAGGTAACAAAGAACAAAGCAAAAAATCCTGTTAATATATTCTGACCAAAAGAGAAAAGTAACAGCATTGCCCAAACTACATCCGGTACATTTCTAAAAAATGCCGCAACAATTCTAACTGTTCTTGCAATTATAGGATGTGTTTTCGTAGTTTTAGTTCCAAATAAACTAAAGAAAAATGCACAAATAGCAGCACATACAGTAATTGCCACCGATACTAACATCGTTTCCATTAGTTTAGAAACTATATCTAAAAAACGTGTCCATGCTTTTTCATCAGGAATAAAGTTTTGAACAATCCATTTAATAGCCTTAGGGATTGACGTAAATCCTTCAATAACATCAAATTCAGTTAAAATAACTGAAACTATAAATATTATAGCTATACCTAAGAACGTTACTGTAAATGTACGTTTTCTTTTTATAAAAATTGAAGTTTGATTTTGAGATTTCTCAAATTTTTCTTTATCCCTTTTATAATAAGTTTTATTATCCACTACTTTATCTGGCATCTGTAATTAACTCACCTTCGTCAGATTGATATATTTCATAGATTTTTTGTTTACTCAATTCTTCAGGTGGTCCATCATATACAATTTCTCCACCGGTTATTCCAATAATCCTTGTAGCATATTTCAAAGCAACATCTACTTGATGTAGATTAGCAATACAAGTAATATTCATAGTTTTATTAATATCAGACAAATAATCCATGATAATCTTAGCAGAGCTGGGGTCAAGCGATGCAATAGGCTCATCACATAAAAGGAGTCTTGGTTTTTGCATCAAAGAGCGTGCAATACCTACTCGTTGCTTTTGTCCACCTGACAATTCATCGCAACGCTTATAAGCTTCTTCAGTAAGTCCTAACATGTCAAGGATTTCAAAAGCTCTCATTTTTTCTTCTTCTGTGTAATGCCCGATAGCACCAACTACTGCCGACTTATAACCAAGTCTGCCATGTAAAGTATTTTCAATTACACTCAAGCGATGTACAAGGTTATAATGTTGGAAAATCATACCAATCTTTTTACGAATTTGTCGCAGTTCTTCTTTTTTTGCTTGATTGACATCATGTCCATCAAAAAAGATAGAACCCTGCGTGGCATTAACAAGCCTGTTAATGCAACGCAGGATAGTTGATTTTCCTGAACCTGAAGGCCCAATTATAACCACGAATTCTCCCTCATCAACTGAAAAGGACACATCTGTCAGCGCTCTCGTAATATTGTTATATACTTTGCTCACATTTTTAAATTCTAATATGGTCATAATATTCAATCACTGTCTTTTAAAATTATTTGCGGTATGGGTCATACCATGAATCCTCTGCAAGAACGAAACCGTAGCTCTTAGATTTTTTGTATAATCCAACTGCACCTTCAACTGTATCATCATAGAAAAGGATTGGGTTACTTGCTACTTCTTCTGAAGTGAAAAGATCCTGTATCGCTTTAATTTCTTCTTTACTTAAATTCTTTGGATTATAAACGTTTGGACCGTTAAATACCGGAGTGGAAGCTATAATAGTAAACTCTTTTCCAACATACTGGTCGAATGGAGCGTCAGCACCCTTTCTTACAGCGTATACATCGCCAACTTCGTTTCCTTTACCGGACTTAAGCTCAATATATGGTTGTAACTCAATGTCACAGAAAGCTGCGGCATCAGCGCTTCCGCTAAGAAGGTAAACTGCTGAACCCTGGTGAGAACCACCAAAGAGTACTTCTTTAAAAAACTTACCTTTGCCGCCTTCAACAAGCTTATCTTCGTCTAAGTTATCACTCTTAAAATGTTCAATTATTGTTGAAGTAGGAACTCTGAATCCTGATGTTGAGCTATTTGAAACGAATGAAAACTTCTTACCCTTGATGTTGTCAATTGTATAAGTGTCACCACTCTTATAATCATTAGCCTTTTCCTTTTGAACTGCAATCCATGCAAAGTACTTAGCACCATCAAGTTTCCAGTTTTCGTCACTGTTTACAAAAAGAACATTAATTTCCGGATTCTTATCTTTTGCATCAATGTATCCAACTGCACCCATTGCGAACGCAAGGTCAGCTGTACCATTTGCAATTGCTTCAATAGCAATTGTATAGTCAGTTGTAAGCTTATGCTTAACTTCTCTGCCTGTTGCCTTTGTAATAAGTTTACCAACTTCGTCACGAACGGCTTTGTGTGTGTCTGATGACTCATTTGGATACCATGTTACAATAATAGGGTCTGTATTCTTTTTCTCTCCACCTGTATCAGGTGTTGTTCCCTCATCTGTTTTGCAAGCTGCCATACTAGTTACCATAATAGCAAGAAGTACAAGCACTGAAATTATTTTTGTAAATACGTTTTTTTGCATTTTATTTTTCTCTCCTTCAAAAAAATATTTGCAGGTTGATTATGCAGTCAAAATGTAAAATCCATAACTTAATTTTGGTAAAAGATAAGTAAAGTATTTCTTTTTAAGCAAAAAAACCTCCTTTTATGAGCAAAAACCAACCATTAATACAAAAATCCTCATTGTTGCTTACAACAATGAGGATTTGCTCAATATTAATATCGTTATAGCCATGACATCTATAGCATCTGTATTACTCGTAATATTCGTGGTATCTATAACGTTTATAATGTCTAACATTACCTTCCGATCGATGTCTATGACTTGTTATAATACGTAATATTTGTCGCAATATCTATCATAATATCTATATTATTTTCATTTTATACTCTTCGCCAGATTAGCTAGAAAACCTTTACCAGAGCAACTAGAAAACTTTTACCAAAAGCAGTTTTCCTTCTTCAACACTCACCACTGCCTCTTCTCCAGACACCACTTCATTACTAACACCATATTGGTATTCAGGCAAAATTTCCGCATTATCCAAAGGGTACTTCGCCCCTTTAATGGTAACACCTTTAGCAGAACCCTCGACAGCAATAAGTGAAAAGAAAGAATATTCATCTCCAATACTCACAACTCCGCTAGCTTTAGACAAAAGTGAAATTTCAGAATAGTCATCTATAATAATTCCTCTTTTTCCAAAAGATTCCAGATACATTAAAATAGAAATATTTCCCATTGTATGGTCAATTCTTTCACCGGTAACACCAATCAAAAGAAAATCGTCATAGCCCCTTTTTACAGCTTCTTTTGCCGCAAAAAAAGTATCCGTATCATCCTTTTCACGTGGAAGTACAATGGTTTCAACATCTAACTGTGGATTTTCATAGGAGTCAAAATCCCCAACAATCAAACTTGGCATAACACCCAAGCCTTCCATATGCCGAAGCCCACTGTCACAAAACACAACAAAATCATCTGCCCGAAGTTTTCTACGGATAAATTCATAATTGTTTATTTTTACGCCACCGACAATTACACAGCGCTTCATTAAACACCACCGTCCAAGAATCTTCGTATGTTTTCACTGATATTATACACCTTTTCCTATTTTCCAAAAAGCACCAAATAAACATCCATATCATGCTCAGCAAGAAAATCATTAATAGCAGTTTTAGCAACCTCAAGTGCATCATCCTTCGGATATCCATAAATACCACTGGAAATTAACGGAAAAGCAATACTCTTACATCCATTTTCTAATGCAAGTTTTAAAGATTCCATATAAGCTGAACGAAGTAACTTTTCACTTTCTTCCTTCTGCGATTGATCATACACAGGACCAGCAGTATGAACAACAAACTTTGCAGAAAGATTAAATCCGGGTGTAATAACCGCCTCACCTGTTTTTATAGGTGAAAGCTCACTACATGCCACTTGCATTTCACTAACACCGGCAGCCCTAAATATAGCTCCGCAAACACCGCCACCCATAGCTAATTTCGTATTTGCAGCATTAACGATAGCATCAACCTGCATTTTTGTAATGTCACCCTTAACAATTGTAAATGACATTGTTTAGACCCCCATTCTTCACAATCAAAATAAAAAGGCAACTAAAAATAGCTACCTTTTAAAAAACAAAAAAAGAAATAAATCTATGTTTCATCAAAACCTTCAGTACTCTCTCGCATGAACAGTACTTTAATGGTCATAAGTATGAGTCTAATATCGACACGGATTGAATAATTTTCAATGTAATAAAGATCTAGTTTTAGCTTATCATACGCAGTTGTATTATATTTCCCAAAGATTTGTGCATAACCGGTAAGACCTGCTTTAACCTTATGACGAAAATTGAATTCTGGTAACTCTTCTGTGTAATCACGTACATTTTCAAGCATCTCAGGGCGTGGACCAACAACAGACATATCTCCCTTTAAAACATTCAAAAACTGTGGAAATTCATCCAATCTAAAAGAACGAATAACCTTACCTACAGGGGTTATCCTATCATCATCCTTCATCGCAGAATATGCTTCCCCTCTTTCTTCGTCGGCATCAACTTTCATGCTTCTAAATTTTATAATTTTAAATACTTTTCCATCTTTAGTAACACGCTCTTGTCTAAAAAATACTGGACCACCATCATAAGCCTTTATTGCAATAGCAGTAATTAACATTGGAAGTGCAGCAAAAATCAAACCAACTATAGAAACAACAACGTCAATCAGTCGCTTAAAAAAACGTTCTTCAAAAGTAAGGCCACTATTTCTACACAAAAGAAGTGGCGTATCAAAAAGATGTATATTTTCACCACCGCGAATAAATATATCTGAAATCTTAGGTGTCACATATGCACGTTTATCATTAACGTAACAAAATTTTAACAGATCATTTCTTTCAGAAGATGGTAAATCATAAATTACAGCACCATCATATGCCAAAATACATTTACAAACCTCTTTAAATCCCCTGTCAAGGTCAATAGCTTCACAGATATGATATTTGTCATCTCTAACTGACATCTTACGTACCAAATCAGCTGCAGAGCGGTCATGATAAACAACAACTAAGCGACGTGGTGGATAAATCCTTTTATACACCAGCGTCGCAGACATTGTCCAAATAATGGTAATACCAAGTTGTAGTACAAAGAGATTAATCATAGGTAAAATTGGCAGCAACTTACGAGCAATAAGGCTCATAATTGCATACATGAGCACATCAACAATCATTGTAGCTAAAGTTTGAGATAAAATAATATCCCAAGCCTTGTAGTAACCTATTCTAAATGCCCCATATGTACGAGAAAAAATATACTGAAGTGCAAAATAAAGTGCGATAATCAAATAATGTCCTTTTTTTGCAAAAGGCATTACCTCAATTTCTGCATTTATTTGAAACCAAATTAACGCAAAAACAGCTGTCAATGCTATAAGAATAACAACTGACGCCAAAAATCGAGTCATTTTTATATATTCATCATTACTATGATTTTTTTTCATTTTCTTCATATTCAAACAATCTCATCCTTAAAACGGAGTCAGTAGCATTATATCATAATGCTACTGCAAAACAAACCCTTTAAAAAGCATTAAACGATATTTAGTACCATATCTAATTAAGCTTATTACGTGCTATCCCCTTTGTTCACACATATCAACTACACAATATAAAATAACACCAAAAACAACTTGTATAAATATGCCTACCTAATAATTAATCTTGATTGTTTAACTTTCATTGCCATCTTTTCTGTAGTGTAATTATTTTAAGATGCTTTTAATAAAATCTACTATTCTTCGTCTAAAACCAACTCTGGTATATTTTCTTAATACCGTATCAAAATCTTTATTAATATAATCGTGTTTAAATGCATTTGCCTTGTTTGAATATGAACTTGGAACAAAAAAATTTAGTTGTTTTTTATATACATCCTGTAATGCACAAGATTTAATTTCTAATTTTTTCAAACTTCTAAACATTTCCAAACCTTTTGTTGTATTAATCAAAACTGCTGAAACACCTTTATTATCATCCATTTCCGGGAAAACATTTTCTATTCCCCAAAAATCTCCAATTGTTATATCTCCTTGCCGTTTTGTTGACGCAAAAACACATTGTGTACATGAAGGTCTTAAAGAAACATCATATCTAAATAATTCGGTAAAGCTACCTGTAATATTATTATCTTCCACAATTGTATCATCAGAAAATATGATTTTTGTTTTATACGAACGCCATGCTTGTTTTTTGTCTCTAAATTTAAAATCAACAATCTTTTTATTATAAATTGACTCAATAAATTTTACATAATCTCTCCAAATAGAAACCCCTGGCACACCATGGCAAACTATATCTATAGTGAATAAAGTCTCTGGAAAATTAGATAGAAAAACTTTATTAATAGCTGATACTTGACAAGGAGTTCCCGTAAACAAAACTTTTTTTCCACTTGATAAATCTCTTTCAACAGACTCAAAAACTTTAGAAATATCACTTTGGACATATTTTGAACCACGCATTTTAATTACTTCACATTCACTTACAGCTCTACTATGAACCACATCCATATTTTCACTAAAAATTGCACCATAAACTATATCTCCTTTAGAGATAAACTGATTAGCTATTTCTGTAAAAAAACCTCCCGAAGAACTTTCCATTCTAATGTCATCTTTATTTTTAACAGCATATGCCTGAATTGATTTTTTTGAATTTTCTCTATTGCTAAAAGAACAAAATTCCTTACAAATACCGCAGTCTATACATTTTCTCATGTCAATAACCGGATACATAAAATCATATTCAAATTCACGCATTTGTATAGCCTTTGTTGGGCAAAGATATGCACACCCAGCACATCCTGAACAAGAATAGATTGATTCAAAAACTTTGTTCATTTTAAATCACCTTTTCATACGTTTAAGAATTCCAAGAAAAAAATTAACAATTTCCTTTATGGTGTTTTTAAAAATGATAATTAAAAACAACCATAATCCTATATTTATTAGATAGACACCATACCCGTTCGAAATATTTGTAACTAACAAAGCTTGCATCAACAAAATGAAAATAGTTACATATATTTGCACTGTTTTATACTTTAAAGGTACAATTTTTCTTGTATTAATAACTCTAATTACCCATAAAATAAAATAACTACTTGCAGAAGCAATAGATGCACCCAAAGCTCCTATTGAAGAAATTAAAATAAAGTTTAATGAAACATTTACAATCATAGCAATAAGATTTGTTATAAAAGCCATTCCTGTTTTTTTGTTTGCAGAATAAATCGAACCTAAAAATTGTGCGAAAGAAAAAAAGGTCATTGATAGTAAAAGATACGGCATAAACTTCCACGAACTATAATATTCCTCACCCATAAAAATATCTGTTATAGGTCTACAAAAAATAATCAATACCGAAGAAACCAATACAATAGTAACAAATAATTGTTCAAATATTTTTGAATAAAATTCTGATATATCTTGCTTTTTAAATTCTGTATTTGCTGATATTTGCCATGCTTGGAAAAAAATTGCAACAAACATTGATAATAAACTCGGGACTTTATGTGCTACCGCATACAAACCATTTACAGCCACACTAACCATTGTTGTTATCATAATTCTATCAAAAAAATTTGAAAGCCACCAACAAATTGCATTTGGAATTAATGGCACAGAATATAAAAGAAGTTCTTTTAGAACAGGTTTTTTTATCAAACGTAAATTTATTTTTCTCTCATTGCCAAGCTTTATATATAAAAACAACAAAGATATAACATTGGCAAGTATATATCCCAACATATATCCCGTTATTCCCATTTTTAGAAATGATAAAAATATTATGTTTAGAACAAGAATATATACAGTCAATAAGATATTGTCTATCGTAAATAAAGTAACCCTATTTATTGCTCTAGCATATTGAGAAAACAAACTTCTAAAAGAAGTCGCTATAGAATTTATTACAATTAACCAAACATACTGGATAGGATTTATTATTTGTATTAGTAAAGCAACAAAGCAAAGAAGAACTGCACCTATTGTAGAAACAAATACTCCTGATGATAAAACTGCTACCTTATCATATTCGTCATCCATAGAATAACGAAATACACTCTCATAAATAGTTAAAGAAACAATAGGCAATAGTAAAGAAACTATTGCCTGCAATATATCTGTAGTTCCATATTCCACATCTGTCATAACACGAGTATAATATGGTACTAACATTATTTGTATAAGTTTTGAGCCTATGTTTCCTATGGCAAAAAGCAAAGTGTTTTTTACCAAAACATTCGCTCTATTAGACACAAAATCACCTTAATTCTCTAAAAAACTATCTATATATTTCTCTGACTTTTTTCTATCATCTTCTATACTTACGTTCACTTTATCATAATTTATTTTTGAAAATGATTTCCAGTTTCTTGATATTTCTTGATTTGATATTTCATACCTATCTGCCATATCAACAAGTCGTGAACCCACGTCGCCACCTTTAACTGATACTTCATAATAAACTTGTTTATTAAAATTCAAGGAAAATGCTAATCCATGAAATGAATTTGTAACAACATATTCAGCATTTGATAATAATTCAAGCCATTTTTCGGGACTTGCTGCAAAACATGTTTTTGCCCTGTAATTATGAAATACAGAACTTGACACTGTTTTTATCGGTAAATTAAATTCTCTCGATAAAAAATATGCAAAATCCCATAATTCATTACTTCTATGCACTGTATATACAAAAATATAACTATCATCTATTTCTTTATACCGAATTATCTGTTTCCACTGTTTTGGTGTTAATAAAAGTGTTGGATCAAGAACAAGAGGTATATTCTTGTTTATTATTTTTTTTATGATATTAACCGCTGTTTCTTCTCGAACTGCAATATAATCAAAATCATTCAAAAATGGACGTAAAACATCTTGATATTCTTGTGCTACTGTACTTATACCAAAACTTGCAGCATATGCTACCTTTTTATATTCCGTATCACTTTGATTTAAAAAATAAAACCAATCATTTCCAGTTAGATTATAATTCCAAACCTGATCACTTCCAACCACTATAATATCAGTGTTAGCAGTAGACTTAACAAATTTCATATGCTTGTTTTGAAAACGTCTAAACCTTTTTTTTCGTACAATAGCTATTGGCATATTTAAAACATGGGCAATAACATATTTGATATCTCTTAATCTTCCAAAATCAAAAAGTTTATTATCTTTTTCGACGGATTCACAATAATGATCTAAAAAAACTACCTCTGCATTACTATTTTCAAGTTTTTTTGCCAATGCAACTGCCTGTAACACAGCACCATAATTAATTGCTCTTGGAAATGTTAAAATAGAAACTCTCTTTTTCTCTTGCAAAATCACACTTCCTTCTTTGAGTTTGTATTTTTAAAAGTTTATAAATGCACCTCTAAATCCTTTCACTTTTGATGATTAATTATATCATGTATTAAAGGGCTATTCAACGATTCAAGAACACAAAAAGCATAGCAATCCCTACCTATAAATTGCTATGCCTAATTATTTGTTTAATAAAATTTTTTTAATAGTTCTAATTGTATTTTCAGTATCAAAGCCTTCATCACGAACAATTTTAGAATACTTTTCACGATTAACTTTAACTTTCAAGCTATCAATAATACTTTCAACCCATACTAAATCTGGAGCTTCTAAATCGACAAAGCTTACCAAGTCAGTTATACAAGCCTCTTTTGGGACAGTATTTGATAAAATACACTTAGCCCCTGTACATTGAGCCTCAATAGCAACCATTGACAATCCCTCAAAAATCGAAGGTACAATTAAAACATCCGTGGCAAATAAAATTTTTTCAATATCTTGACGTAGACCTAAAAAAAGAACTAATCTTTCAAGTCCTCTTTTTTTAACTTCTTCTTTTACTAACTCCTCTAAATCACCTTCACCAACAATAAACAACACCGCATTTTCATTTTTCTTTACATACTCTGAAAAAATACTAATTGCTTTTAAAGGATTTTTAGGTTGCGCTAATCTACCAACAAGAGAAAAAACTATAGTATTTTTAGAGATATTATTTTCCTTTCGGAATAAATCACGCGCCTCATCAGAATATTTAAACTTTTCTGTATCAATACCATTATTGATAACCTCAATCTTGCTAGAATTTTCCTTACCAAACAAAGCTACTCCAGCCGCTTTAGAACACGCAAAAAAATAATCTGTATTGTCAACAACTTTTTTCTTGTTAATATATGTCAAAACTATATTGACAGCATATGCCATTTTGTCAAAAATGTTTTTAAAGTTTCTTTCTAAAGCTACACTATGTGAATGCGTTATAACCTTTGCTGCAGTAAGTTTCTTTGCATAATATTGAACCTGATACATACTCGTGCTTGAAGTATTTATCCAGATAAAATCATAATCTTTATTTTCTTTAAAAAAAGCTACAACTTTTTTATTAAAAGTAAGTAAATTTTTTCTTCTTGAAGGAAAATGATGTATTTTATATCCAACTTTTTTATATTCATCTTCAAATGCACATACATCAAAAAAAGTTAAAAATTCTATTTCAAAAATGTCATTTGGTTTTGAAAACATATTATAAAAAAATTTTTCAACCCCACCTACTTTATCTGATACACCTACGATTAAAATCTTCTTTTTATTACTACCCTTCATTGCCCTTTTATCCATAGCAGCATTCATTTAAAACAATCCTTCCAAGTATTATACCGTAACAAAAAATAATCCGTATAACATTCTAACAAAACATTCGCGTTGTACTTAAATTAAAATTGTTTTATCAACTCTCACGAACTACTACTTTTAATACAATCAAGATAAATCTTTTTCTTTTTTTGTAAATACACCTGCTTTTTCATTTACAAATGCACCTATCAGTAACCACAGCATTACTCCACCAAATCTAAAAATAAAAAATATATCTGTATGGAAAAAACTTGCCACTCCAATTACAATTGCCACACCTATCAATAAAATATTTTCATCACTCTGTTTATGAGAAAAACTTTCCTTAATTAATGAAAGCACAGCCAACATAATGAAGAAAAACATTGGAAATGCTCCAAGCACACCTGTGGAAACAATAACTTCAAGATATGAGTTGTGAATAGTATATTCATGTAAAGCCATTAAAGTCTCCGGTACATGTTCCTTTGCATATGGAACTGTATTTCTAGGTGAAGTTCCAACTACAGGAGTTGTTACAAATATTTTAAAACCATCTACCCATCTATCGATACGGCCATTCGATATATCTTGCTTTTCTGCATCTGTCCTCTTTATCGCTTCTAATTCTTTTTTCTTTTTACCTAACGTCTTATCTTCTTTTTCTTCTTGTGACGATAAACCTGTTATTACATCAATATTACCTCTTAAATACATTGCATCGTAGCAGAGATGCACTTTATTTTCCATTTTATCGTATATACAACTATTTTGAACTAAATACTTTGTTTTTGGGAGCAAAGATTCAGTAGTAAAATAGAAACTAAAAACTGTTGCTACAGATAGAATTGACAAGACAACTGTTTGTAAAACTTTCTTTTTTCCATTAGATTTCAACTTTTTCCACGCAAAACATATGCAAAGCCAAACCGCAACTATTATTGCAACTAATTTAGCTGTTCTAGAACCAGATAAAACTATAAATGTAAAATTCATTGGTATATTTATAAATAAGAATATTCTATTATGCTTCATTTTTTCTTTACTTAGTAGTGCTACTGAAGTTAACAATGCTACCATAGAATAAATTGCAGCACAGTTTGCCTCTGAAAACAACCCCCAAAGTCTATTATAAACATGACTAAAACCTTGAGAAGAGGCATCCAATGAAATAACAACATATCCAATATCAAAATAATACATTGGTATAGACAAGAATACAAATACACTCCATGTAATAACAAATGTATACAACGGGAGTCGAGCTTTTTCTTTATTTACATCACCCTTTAGAAAAGGGTATATTACAAGGAAAAAAATTACCAATATTCCAATTGCTTTAATATTACCAAAAAAGCCATATTTCATATTGACTATACTTGAAATCACACATGCACCTAAAAACATATACAGTAGATAACTATATGAATTAACCAAATCACTCTTGTCATTAACAAAACTAGCTATTATAAGTAGCATTGCTATTCCAAAAATTGCGCCTGAAATCAAAGTATTACTAATTAAAAAATTAAGGGAAACTACCTCCCTTATTACTGCATATACAATCAAAAAACAGAGATAAACAACTCTGAATATATTTATTTTTCTAGACATATTATTTACCTCTTTTTATTACACTAAACAACTCTACTAAAACAATCTACTTCCTTTTCAAATTAGCCTTATTTTTTTGATAAAAACTTAAATACTTTGACAAAATATTTTTGGGACAAATTAGTAATGGAAGCCAACATATAACACAAATAAATGCATTTTTTTCTCATAATTTTTACTATTATATTCATTATCAATGACGAAGGTTTGTATCGTTCTAAAACCTTTTTTGTCAAATCATCATTCAATATTTTTGATATTTCTTTAAGTTGTTCCTGTTTTGAAAGTGATTTTGGTTTTTTTGCTTGGTTTCTTACAAAAACAGATATTAAATGTTTAACATAGCTCGTTGAAATGAATTGAATGTTTTCTTCAGTAAGAACCTGCATGTTTTCAAGAAAATCTTTTTCAAGCAAGTACTTTCTCTTACACAAATCAAAAAACTCAGCACAGTACGTATTAACCAAAGTTTGATGTGCCGGTCTTCTATACCAGTGAAGAGCCTCCTCCAAGGTTATTACCAAACGGGATTGTTGAAATACAAATATATTAAACAGAAAATCTTCAATTAACTTCGTTTTTTCAAATAAAGCACCACTCTCAAATAAAAGACTTCTTCTATAAACCTTATTCCATGCAAACGGAAATATTCTAGAAGAATTCAACTCTATAAAAGCTTCTCCAATTTCTTTTGTTGAACCATATTTTTTTGAAATAGTTGTTAATTTCTCTGTCCAAGTAGTTTCGCACTTTTTGTTTTGATAAAAAACATTTATTCCAAATACAATTATATCTACGTCTTTATTGTTTGAAATAATATCCCAACAAGTCTGTAACATGTTCAATTCATAATAATCATCTGAATCCACAAAAATTATAAAGTCACCCTTGGCAACACTAAATCCTGTATTGCGGGCATAACCAAGACCTTCATTTTTTTCTTTATGAATTACCTTTACTCTTGTGTCCTTTTCGGCATAATCATCGCAGATTTTTGGGGATGAATCAGGTGACTTATCATCTACCAATATCAATTCAAAATCTTCAAAGGTCTGATTCAAAATGCTATCAATAGCTTCATGTAAATACTTTTCAACATTATAAACAGGCATTATGAAACTAAAAGTAGGATTTTTCAAAATCTCACCTCAAATCATCTATTTGCTTTTAATGTCGCAAACACTTTTGTATTGCTAGATTTTACTTTTGATATAACGCAACTCTCTAAATATGTTAGCACTGTAAACCTGTGTTTTATCGGAAAAAGAATAATTTTCATCATTATTGAATTTGGCTCTGCAATTCTTGATGCCCTTTGCGCTCTAGGTGTTGAAATAATCTTCTTTATTTCTTCCATCTTTTCTTTTCTTGAAAGAGTACAATTTTTATTAGTTATGTTTTCTATACATCCTACAACTCTTTCAATGTATCTTCGTGCAAGAAACTCTTGAATTTCTGAACTATCTACTTTCCAATACTTATATAGTTCCTCCATCCAACCAGCTTCTTCTTCACGCTTATCATACATATCTGGTCTATACTTTGCTGTTTCAGACTCAGCACGCTTTCTAATAAAATGGTAATACTTTTTAGAAGTAACACCAACACGTTCAATATCTTTTACAACACTAAGATTAAATGGAAAATCATCCCAAAAAGTTTGCGGATAATATAGTTTGTTATCTCTAATGTAATCAGCACAATAAAGCTTATTCCATGGAGTATAGAGAAGATTCTGATCAAATAATCTGTGTGCATCTTCTCTAAACTCTTGTTGAGATGCGTATATTTTATCCTCAACAAATTGTTCTTGAACAAATTTTTCAGTATCAGTGTAATAAGTATCAATATAATAGCCTGAAACAACTAACTGGAGATTGTTATCTTCAGCAAGTTTCACCATATCTTCAAGCATCGTAGGTTCTGTCCAGTCATCAGAGTCCAAGAAATACATATATCTACCAACGGCTTTATCAATTGCAACATTTCGAGCACTTGGAGCACCGCCGTTTTCCTTGTGGATTACAATAATTCTATCATCTTTTGCAGCATATTCATCACAAATAATTCCACTTCTATCCTTAGTACCATCATCTACACAGAAAAACTCCCAGTTCTTATATGTTTGGGCTTGAATACTTTCAATTGCCTTACCAACATACTCCTCTACACCATAAACCGGCATAATTATACTTACCTTTGGGTTACTCAATTTCATACCTCCAAAATTTTATTATTCATCTCATTCTTCCTTTTACCTTACTTCTGTACTATTTAGTTTCTACATACGACCAATTATCTAGCTCATAAACAGGAGCACTAACAGTATACCAGTGTCCAGGCAAAAATTTATCTCCATTGTTTTCCGTAACTTGCCATTTTCTAGAGTAAAACACCTTCTGTACCGGCACGTTTTTTTCATTAGAGTTAATTTTTTCCCCAGTAAAGGGATTTGTCACATTTTTAATTATTCCACTACTAGCTATAGTCGGGACATCCGCGTTTGTCATAAAAGTCAAGTCTGTCTGAAATGCACTATTTGAATCAAAGTCTTTTACAAGTAACAAAGGATTTAAATATGCAATATTTAATTCTAAATCCTTATATTTGTGATTACCAAAAAATAAGATATCGGCCCCATGATCAGAAACTATTATTATTCTTGTATTGTCATATGCACCTTTTTCCTTTAAAAAATTGAGCCATTTTCCAAGTTGAATAAACGATGCCATATTGGCATGATAATGAGTTACAATTTTTTCTGAGCTCAATTCCGTCATACGACCATCTGCAGTGGTACGTATATTAGTATAAGCACTATTGTCTACACTCGCTTCTACAGTATAATTTGGCATTTGCAATAACATAGGTTCATGTGGAGCAGAATTAGAAAGTATAAAAAAATTATTCTTTGCATTATCTTGTAAATCAGTCATTCTTGATAAACTCATCAACACACCATAAGAATTCAAAAAACTTTGTCTAATACCAGTAGCCTTTGTTGTCCCCTCCACAACCTGAGGAGTCACAATCTCTGAATTATCTTCTTTCATTCGAAGCTTACCACTTAATTGTGTAATTGCATCAGCATTATTATACTGACCATTGCTATATATAATTGGTTGTACAAACAATGGTGAAACTTTTAAAACTGAATAACAAAAAAAGTTTCTTTTCAAAACCTCTTCATTATCAATAAAAATCATATCAAAAGCTTCATTGTACTTTCCCTCAGTGTTATATACCGAAACACCTTCACAATCATCAAATATCGATAAATCCGGTATCCACTTATATCCAGCATATGGCGGGTCACATACCGTTACATTAAAACCATTCTTTGCAAATAACACCGGCATAACTTTTAGAGCTTCATTATGTTTACTTTCTAAACTCTCACCTTTACGTGCATTCAAATTTTCCGGTGTATATTCATACCCACCAAAAAGAGCAGGAATTGCAAAGTTTGTAGAAATACCATACGAAAGAGTGTTTGGATAATATGTAAATCCTGAAAATTGCTCAGCCAATTCTGGTTTTTCATTAAAAATAAACGGTACATAATGACTTATTGCGCGATCAAGCATTATTATAACCACATTTTTTCCATTTCTACTCAAAGGTATTGAAGCCACTTTTTGTGATACGATTTTAATACTTTTTTCAACGTCTGTATTTTGCTTATATATATCATTCACATTCATTATAGACATAACCACAACGGCAAAGGTTGCAGCAATATATAAAAGTCTAACGAATGAAGCTTTCTTGTAGTAAATAAAGAACAATATCAACGTGACAGCAACTATTACCAAAACATTAATTAATTGCTGCTTTACAGTGAACATTGGTAGCTTATCAAATTGAAGCATATTCGATAATATACCAAGGTCTCTTCCAAAAAACATATAGTTGGTTATAGCGACACCCGAAAAACACCAAATACCAATTGAAAACCATTGTTTAGCTCTTTCTCCTGCCAACATATAAAAAACACTGGACCAAATCATAAATGTTCCAAAAGAAATAAGCAAAGAATTTAAAATATACCAAAGTGGACTTTTAAACAATGTTACATCCACAAATTCTGCTGGTGAAGATTCAATTACTGCTGATGGAATTAAAACTCCCATAAGCACGGTAACAAAAATACAACCTATATAAAAAATAGATTTGCTTTCATTAGAAATTGGCAACTGCTTTTTAATCTTTATTTTTTTACTTGCAAAATAAGAAATAATAGGAAGTTGTAACAAGGATAAGAGTGATACAATCCAATTCTGTTTAAATACACTTTCAAAAGGATTAATAAATATAACATAAATTAATAGTCCAGCACTAACTAGAGACATTAAGATGTATAAAACTAATTTAGGGTTTTTTAATTTATAAAAAATATTTTTCACAAGTGAAAAGACATTGTTCAGTGTCCAATAAAACACCAATCCTGATGGCGATTCATATAACAAAACTAAGAAAATTATTGCAACACCATACATCTGAATTTTACTTTTTAAAGTTAAACCTTTTGAATAAATTGCACTTGAAACAAGATTTATCACTGTCATCAAAATTGGCAGCAAGTGAATTGTAACACCTGAAATAACAAGCAAAGTATCCGGTGCACCTAAGTCATCAATCAAACCAAAAGAAACACCGTCAAGAAGTTTAAGTCCGGATAAAAATCTGTAAGCCGCAATAAAAAAAGGTATTTCCAATAATAGCGATACTGAGCCTTTCAAAGCATCTGTTGGCTTATAATTATTTTGGCGATAAAAGGTTCTGAGAATCATATATTGCTCGTCACCCTTAAAAGTTTTCTTTATATGTTTTATACCTGGCTGAAGTTTAGCCTGTATTGCACGCTCTTCCGCCTGCATTTCATCCGCCTTTTTATAAAGTGGTAATACAAGAAAATTCATTACGAGACTTAAAAATACAATTGCCAAGCCTGGATTTTTTACAATTTTATACGACAAAGTATAAACCACATCAAAAAATAACTCCAGTGGTCCTAACAGTACCGTATAAATTGCGTTTAAAATCGTCATCAATTTACCTCTCAGAAAATATAATAATATATCGTCAAAAACAAGTTTATTAAAATGTGCATAATAGCAACAATTTCTATTCTACCGTGCTTTTTTTGAACAATGCATAAAATGCAACCCAAAGCAAATGCTAAAATGATTGCTTTTATCCCCTTATGTGTAACCGCAAAAAGTAACGAAGTTATAAACATTGAAGTTGCTACGCCATACAATCTTTCACCTTTGACAAAAGAAATACCACGATAGAAAATTTCTTCGTTTGTTGGACCAAGTAACACCATTGATAAAATACTCAATACTGTCAATTTGTTTACATGCGTGCTTTCACTCACAACAATTGTTATTACAACGAACAATATAACTATCAATGAACATTTTAAAAAGTCTATCCACCTGAATGGTTTGCCGGTTACATTTGCATTTTCTTTTTTACCGTGTCGCATTAAAAAATATGCAAATAATGCAAAAGGAAACATAATAATAGTCACAATAGCTGATGAATTACCAACACTAAATCGCATCAACAAAAAATTAAGTGTGGCCTGAAAAATTATGAAAATAAATATCGGCGACAAAAAGTCAAACCAATTTTTTATATTAGTCCTCATAACAAACTCTCTCATTTTTTGCCATTGTTTTTACTTTTACTATTTTTCATCACTTAATTCTTTTTGCTTTTCAATTAAATAGGCAACCACTCTTTCAGCTGAACCACCAATATTCTGCCATGTTTCTGTGCGTGCCTGGTCACGCCCATCCTTATATTTTGGTTCAGTCAAGCATGTATCAATTACCGACTTAATATTACCAATATTGTCTTCAGTCAATTGCTCTCCAATTTTTGAAAGAATTGAAAATGTCCACAAGTCCTCTTCTAACCAGTATGCATCCAAAGGTGATTTATCAAAAGAAGTATCTGCGTATATTATCGGCTTATCAAAAACTAAAGCGAAATCAAAAATAACTCCTGAGAAATCTGAAATTAGTACATCTGATTTTTCAAGAACATAGAAATTATCATTGTCACTATTCCACTCCAGCTTATCAGTTTCAGGGTATCTTTTCATCAAATCATCAATCATTTCCTTTTCGGAAACAAACGACTGTGGATGAGGTCTTATGATAGTATTATATCCGGTTTTAATCAACTCGTCTATTATTTGACTACCATATTTACTGAAAACACTATTTATACCCCAAGTTGGTGCTAACAATACTGTCACACTCGACTCTTTTGAGGTTCCAGATACTTCTGTTGTTTTGAATGTTTCTAATATTCCTTCACGAAAATCATCAAGCCGACTTTTCATTTTATCCAAGTGAGGAAGCCCAACAATTTGTAAATCTTTTGCCGGAAGGTTTCTAAGTTGCTCAAGCTGTCTTACTTGCTTTATTTGATATTCACCCGAAAGAAGCACGGCATCAAAATAATCAATACCGAACATCTTATAAGCTGTTGCATCATTTGCTGCATGTAAAATGTGTACATACCATTTTACATCTCTAGAGCGCTTCCATTGATACACATCAAGACCAGGAGTACTTGAAAGTACGATATCCGCATTCAACATATTTAATTTTGCAAATGCCTTATTCCCTTCTCCAACAAATTTACATTCAACACTTGAATAATTTTCTAATAAAGCTGGATCATCAGCTGAAGCAGTCATATACACTAAACACTGTTGATGCTTTTCAAACTCATCACAAATAGGTTTGAAAACATTCCAATACCTTTTGTCATCAGAAAAGATGACAAAAGGTATTGTATTTCTATTCTTTTTGCCCTGTTTATCGCCACTCAAAAAAAACTTAAGTTTAATAAATATATTTTTGGCAGCATATATACCTGCACTGAGAATGCCTATCAATATGGTAAAAAGCATACTGCCCGTGCCGGGATCTATATAATATAGCATAAAATTACTCCGTTAATTTACTCAACTAATGTAGGAGTTGCTTCCTTTTTTCCAAAAAATTCTTTTAAATCTGCAGCTGCAATGATAGAACCTGCCACAATTATAAATCCACAAATTATACTCTTTGCATCCGGAAGAGTCTTTAAAAATACAAGTGCAAATACTATTGCCCATGCTGAGTATGTAATGTTAAGAGCCATCGATTTTGATGCACCGATTTTGACAATTGCACGATAATAGCACAAATATGATGCAGTCCCAAAAAGTGCAGCTAAAAGGATTATAACTGTTGTTTTTGTTGGAATTAAATCTAGTGTAAAGCTCCAACCCTTTAATGCTGTAATAATGACAATTCCATAGAAGGAGGCAGACGTCAACTGACGAATCTGAAGTGCCTGTTCATCAGTAATATTAGGATCCTTTAAGCCGTACGCACAAATAACTGCTTCTGCAGCCCAGCCTAAACAAGCAATAATCGCACACACAAAACCAAGCAACATATTTGTACCTGCTGGTCCACCCGGTGCATAACCCAAAACAATAACGCCACCAATACTTACTGCAAGACCAAGCAACTGTAATGGTGTCATTTTTTCTTTTAAGAAAATGTATGCAAGAAGTGCCCCTACAGCAGGAAACATTGATGAAATAATTGCCGTATATGCCGGTCCAATATATTTAATTGCAGCAACATAACCGGACATACCTATTGGTCCACTTATTAATGCACCAAGCATAATAAATTTGCCACTCTTCGTTTTTGCAGCACGAATAACATTCTTGTACTGCTTTTTAATACCCATATAAATAAGCATCCAAATTGAAGAAAATGTATCATGTACAAAGGTGCTTACAAATGGTGATAAGAAAATTGCTAACTCAGTTGAAACAAATTCAGTTCGTGCTAATGCTATACCGATTATAACGGTATCAAGAGCCCAAAATACTCCGGCTAATAATCCTGTAACCATTTATGCCTCCCCTTTCACAAAGAAAACTTTTTCAAATTTTCTTTTAGACGGTTATATCTGTTAAGTGCATAATCTGCCAATTCTTCACCATCAAAAGGAACTCGTGTTAGTCCCCATAAAGTCCATAAATAATCAAGATAAATTTTGTTTGCATTAAATTTATACATATCTTTTTCTGATGGCTCATAACCAAAATATTCTTTAAGAAGAATCTCATCTTCTTTAGGTCCATATACTGCTTCAATAGAAATATCAGCAAGATCCCACATTCCATCATTCATTCCTGCATATTCCCAATCAATTAGATACATACGTCCATTCCCTTCAACCCAGTTCCCACAAAGAGGATCATTGTGACAAGGAACACGTTTTGCTTTTCCGTTCTTATCTACTTTTTCTTTAATGGTCATAACAATTTGTTTTATATCATGGTAATCGTCATATAATCCAACATTATTTGTCATTAAAAGATCTTCATATCCTTTTGCCATATCAAAAACTTCAAAGGGAACACCTGTATCGACATTTGAAGTATGAAGAATTTTAAATATTTTTGCTACCTGTTTTATATGCACAGGTTCTCTTAAAAGTTCTGGTGTCATTGTGATTGCATTAGATATGTAACCAGTCACTTTTATTCCGTCTTCACCGAAATATAATAATTCTTCATCAATTCCTATTTTACAGGCAAGCTCTGTGCTTATTCTTTCATTATCACGATTTATTAACTCTTCCGTACCTTCTCCCGGAATACGAATAACAAATTGTCCCTTTTCCGTGTTTACAGAATATGAGCGATTTGTCAATCCTTCCAACTTAAAAAGATTGCTATAACTATCTACACCAATAACATTTTTAACAATGTCATCAATTAAAATCAAATCTCGTTCTACAATTTCTTTTGCCATTTTGCTCTCCTAGTATATATATTTGTATTTTTCTTGACCTATTTGATATTCAAAACCTATTGCATCATTTTTAGACCCCTTTAATGCCGCTACATTCACTATTTGACCTTCTGAACAATTATGTTTTTTAGCTAAACACTTCATGATTTTTGATCTTGTATTTTCTATATACGTTTTATCAAAAATTCTAAGCTCATCAAGTGTATCAAATTCATAGATTGCATTGGAATCATATTTACGCAATTTCATTTTGAATTCACTTATATTGTTTACAAAAATATTTTCCCAAAACAAATCAGCAGTTTCAGGCAGGTTATATTCTTTTAACAAAATTTTTAAAATCTTCTTTGTAAAATTTTCATCCCAAAACGCATGTCCGAGCATATACCACGCATTTTCGCCGCCTACTTGAACATCAGTAATATACCCATCCTTATCGGTATGCATACACCACTCCTCAGTTTTGCCTTCTGCATAAATTGCAGCATAATAGCTTTCATCAACTTCCAGTTCAAAAGGATTTACGCTAAAGTAATTGTCAGACGAACAAATATATGAATTATTTAAAATATCTTTTGCAGCATATATACTGCTGTTATTATTTCTTTCCAAGTACTTCTCACATGACTATGAAACACCTTATATTCTTTGTGTTTCTCAAAAAAGTTTCTCCAAAATCGCTTGATTTCAAAGTAATTCTTTCCATTAAACTTTGGAGAATAAAATACTTTTCCGCCCATATTTTCAATTTCTGACACATAATAAACATACTCTGGAGAATCAACAACAAAATCAAATTGAATCTTACTTTTATCAATTTTTCTATATATATTCATTACAAAAGCCTGCGAACCACCAATTCCCAAAGAGCCTATCATATGCAAAATCCTAATAGTTTGATACACTATATACTTCCCCCACACTTACCTTACATTGCTTTATAAAGAATTTATCTCTGCTAAATATTTTTCAATAACAATTTGACGATTAAATTCTTTCTCAACTTTCTTTCTACCAGCAAGCCCCATTTGTTTGCGCTCCTCAACACTTTTACTTAAAAACATTTCTATTTTTTCGATTAAGTCTTTGCTATTCTTTTCCTCAACTAAATAACCATTTTTACCATTATCTACAACTTCACGACAACCGGGTCTGTCTGTAGTTATAATTGGGCATCCGCTTGCTGCAGACTCCAATAACACGTTGCTTAAGCCCTCCGGATAATATGTAGGAAGAATTGTACAACTCATCTGCCTATAAACTACTGTCATATTTTTAATAAAACCATGATATATAATCGTACCATCTGCATTCAATTTTTTCAGTTTTTCTTCATAATCCTGCTCGCAAAATCCACAAATATGAAATCTTGTTTCTGGATATTTTTCTCTAATTTCTTTTGCAGCATCAAGGTACTGATCAATGCCTTTTTCCTTCATTATCCTTGACACAAAAATGAAATCAATGGTTTCTCTGTTTGGATAGTCAAAAACAGTATAATCATCCAAATTTACACCTGAACCAGGGAGTATATCATGCGAACCTTTTACTACTTTCTTTGCAATCATAAAATCTCTATTTGCAGTATTCTGAAAAAATACTTTTTGTGCTTTTCTAAGCCCAAACCTATAAAGGTTCAGTGTTATAATTTGCATTAATCCCGAATTTTCAACCGCAGTTCCTAAACCTGTAACATTAGCAACATATGGAACATTTAAATAAGCACAAACCATTCCCGCATATACATTCGGCTTAATTGTATATGTAAATACGATATCAGGCTTCACCTTTTCAATAATATTCTTGTATAACAAAACTACTTTTAGTTCTTTTGCAGGGTTCGTCCCGTGACGTTCCAACTCCGTCACAATAAAATGACAACCAATTGCTATCAACTCTTCATAGAACTCTCCCTTGGGAAGGGCAATGTATACCTCATTTTCCTTTACAAGTTCTTCAAGTAATTCTTTTCTAAATTTATAGAGTCCAATATCAGCATTGGCTACAATCAATACTGTCATTTATTGTTTCTCCTTCGCTGGCACACCGATATAAGTTCCTGATTTATTAATGTTGCTTATAACTACCGCTCCCGCACCAATAGTACAATATTCACAAATACTAACATTGTTACTAACAATTGCACCGGTACCAATCCATGTTCCCTTTCCAATTTCTGCTATTCCTGCTACATGTGCGCCAACAGAAATATGAGAAAAATCTCCAACTTTACAGTCATGATCTATGCTAGCTCCTGTGTTAATTATGCATCCTTTTCCTATCACTGTGTCTGAATTAACAATTGCTCCTGCCATCACAACCGTTCCAATACCTATTTCAACTCTTCTACTAATAACTGCATCTGGATGAATAAGAATTGTCACACCAGTCAAGTTTTTCTGAATTTGTTCCCTTATCTTCGCATTACCAATAGCAACAATCTTTTCTCCAAAAAAATTCTCTGCATTTTCAACTTTTCCCACAACTGGAAATCCAGCACACTCAACGATATTCTCATTGTCATCCAAAAAAACAATCTCTTCGTAGCCGTTCTTAACCGCAATATCCGCAATCACTTTGCCATGACCACTAGCTCCAATTATTACAAGTTTTTTCAATATGGTGCCCTCCATGTAGCTTTTAGTCCATCCGGCGTACCCTTAAATTCTTCCATTGTTGAAGAAGTCTCTGAGCCAATACCCTCACGCTTTAGCACTGTTATCAGCGTATCCCAAACAATTCTTATATCACCAAAAAAAGTTATGTTTTTCGTATACCACACATCCATCGCAAATTTATCTTCCCACGATAAAGCATTTCTACCGTTTGCCTGAGCATAACCTGTAAGTCCAGGTCTCACATCATGGCGATGATGTTGTTCCTCATTATATCTATCCAAATATTTAACAAGAAGAGGTCTTGGTCCTACAATCGACATGTCACCTTTCAGAATATTAAACAGCTCAGGAAGTTCATCAAGGCTGGTATTTCTAAGAAATTTTCCATATTTATTAAGTCTCTCATCGTCAGGAAGAAGATTTCCTTTTTTATCCCTTCTATTATCCATAGAACGAAACTTAATAAGTTTAAAGATCTTTTTGCCTTTTCCAGGTCTCTCTTGTAAAAAGAATGGATTACCCCTCATAAATACCGCGCCAAATGCAGTCAGCGTTAACAAAAGCGGAGATAAAACAATTACTGCACACAAACTCAATATAAAATCTAAAATACGTTTAAAAAAATTTGCATAAATCATTAATTTCCTCTTCAACTTCTTATTCAAAACAAGCACTAATAATTTTGATAATTCTTTCTTGCTGTTTTTCAGTCATGTTAATGTCACTTGGTAGACAAAGTCCCCTTGTGAAAATATCTTTTCCAACATCTTTACCGTCTAAAGAAATAAAATCGCAGTTTGCATATACTGGCTGCATATGCATTGGTTTCCAAATAGGTCTTGCTTCTACATTACACTTTTCGAGGGTTATGCAAATATCTTCTGGTGTTGTCGTACAACTCTCATCAATAAGAAAACAAGATAGCCAATAATTCGGTTTCATGCTATCTAAGAATGGATTCATCACCACTGGAAGATCTTCAAAAGCATTTTTGTACCTGTTGTAAATTGTCTTTTTCCTGTTTATATGTTCATCTAAGTAAAGAAGTTGACCACGACCTATACCCGCAAGAATGTTTGACATCCGATAATTATAACCAACGTATTCATGCTGGTACCATGGTGCTGGCTCACGAGCTTGAGTTGAAAGTTTTCTGGCATAATTTGCTGCCTCATTATCATTAGTAAGAAGCACGCCACCGCCAGAAGTAGTAATGATTTTGTTCCCGTTAAAACTCACTACATTATATGCTCCAAATGAACCTGTTTGCTGTCCATTTAAAGTTGCACCAAGGCTTTCAGCGGCATCTTCAATAAGAATTGCACCATATTTGTCACAGATTGCTTTAATTTCATCAAGTTTTGCTGGCACACCATAAAGGTTAGCAACAACCACAACGCTCACATCTGGAAATTTCTCAAAAGCCTTTTTAAGAGCTTTTGGATTCATATTCCATGTTTCGTATTCACTATCAATGAATATTGGTTCAGCCTTTTCATATATTACAGGATTAACTGTAGCCACAAAAGTCATATCTGAGCAAAAAACTTTATCTCCCTGCTTTACATCTGCAAGTTTTATTGCAAGATGAAGAGCAGCTGTTCCAGATACAAGTGCCACCGCATTCTTAACACCTATATATTTGCAAATGCCCACCTCAAATTGATTAAGATTTTCACCAACAGTTGAAACCCAGTTGGCATCAAAAGCTTCTTTTACATACTTTTGTTCATCACCATGCATTTTAGGAGATGCAAGCCATATCTTATTTTCAAATGGCTTAAACTTCATAAAAGTACACACTTCCCCATGATAAAATAATTTATAATATAATACTATATATTGTGTCTCTTTTCAATAATTCAAGTTAAATAAACAGGTTCAATATAAATGTGGAAAATTAATAAAAATCACCTGTTTTAGCATAAGATTAGGGCGGTCTTTTTAGACTGCCCTTAAAATTTCATTTTACCTGAACTGCTTTATAGTCGCCTTTCTCTATCATCTTCAAATACGCACATTCAAATTCTTATATCAATATTATTAAATATTTTATCAGCATTTTCTTGAAGCTTTTTTATCTTTTGTGGTTTTATATGTTGAGATAAAACATGTAAGCCCCATAAAAAATTAACCGGACGTTTAACCTTTGAGTGCGCATCTGTTGCAACGACATGTATTAATTTCATATTGATTAATTTCACAATTTTTAAAGTTAGGTCATCATTTCTCCAAATAGCACCCAAATTAGCTTGTGAGAGAGCACCTAACTTTATCAATTTTTTTAATTTCCTAGGATTATCTATAAGGTATGAATAGCGCTCCACATGTGCCAGAATAGGAATAATTCCTAAACTTACTATGTATTCTATCATCTCTTCCAAGTCAGATGGCTCCTTCTCAAACGGAAGTTCAAGAAGAAGATAACAAGTACCTGTAAAACAAAGTTGCGCTAGATCAATATTTTTAAGATTTTCTGAGTAATGTACTTCTGCACCAAGTTTTGTTCTAAATGAAAATTCCTCATTTTTTTTATTTTCTATTGCTTCATTGAGACGTTTAAGAGAATTCTGCCTTAGGGTAATAAAATCGTCTACAGAAATACTATCATTGAAATGGGGCGTGAACACGATTTGTGTTACGCCTTGTTTCGCTTCCTCTTTCAACAATGCTATTGCTTCTTTTTCATCCATCGCACCATCATCTATAGCGGGTAAGATATGACAATGTAAGTCAGTCAATTTTATTTGTCTCCGTATTCATATTCATATGTGTATGTATAAGCATTTCGCTTTGTTGCTCTTCTTGCATCATAGCGTGATATAACTACTCCCAGTATCTTTGCATTTACATCTTCAAGACGTTGTTTTGCAAGATTGATTGCATCTCTTGTAGCAAATTTTGAACGAATTACAAAAATTGTACCACTGACATATGTTGAAAGAATAGCTGCATCTGTTACAACAGAAACAGGTGGTGAATCTACAATTACGTAATCATAGGACTCTTCTAAAATTTTTATCAAATTTCTTGTTCGCTTTTGTGAAAGAAGTTCAGAAGGATTTGGAGGAATTGTTCCTACCGGAAGAACTTTAATTTCCACATCCTTAAAAAAAATTATAGCATCTTCTAACTCTGCTCTATTTGCAAGTACATCTGTAAACCCGGGGCGATTTCTACTTATCTTTAAATATGAAGAAACTGCAGGCTTTCTTAAATCACTATCAACAAGAATTACATTCTTTCCTTCAGCGGCTAAAGAAATTGCAAGGTTAATTGCAATATTTGTTTTGGCTTCATTTGGAGTTGCACTCGTTATCAATATACTTTTTGTCTCTTGAGTTGCTGCAATAAAATTAATATTCGTACGTAAAAAACGATATGCTTCTGCAAAATTAAAAGGTGCTTTTGCTGATGTTGAAATGCAAATTTTTCTTGTTTCATCATCTTTTTTTCTATTCTTAAGAAAATCCCTATACACCTGTTGCTTTACAAGCTGTACATTTCTAGAAATTTCCCTTTCTATTTCATCCTTCGGAGACCTTTTTGGAGTTTGTGTTGACTTTAAATTTCCAACAGATGTTTTTTGAGTTCCTTTTTCTTGATATTTATTGTTGTCCATCATTTTACTTGCCTCCTTCTATTTCTGGGATTACACCGAGAACTGGAAGTCCCAAGTATTTTTGTACATCTTCATCGTCATCTATGTAATTAGAAAACATATCTTTGAGAATAATTACTGCGACAACAAACACAAATCCCACAGCTCCTGAAATTAATGTGTTTTTAGTTTTTGACGGCTTAACAGGATCGTTAGTTGTCGAAACTTGACTAACAACCTTGCATGATCCTGCCTCAACCGCTTCTATAATTTTATCCGGCGAAACCTTAGCAATAGTCTTAACTACTTCTTCAGCAAATTTTGGATCTGAATCTGTTACCGTAATTTTCATAATTTGGGTATTATTTACATCCGAAACAGAAACCTTTTTTAATAACTGTTCATATGTCATATCCAAATCCAATTGGTCTATTACCTCGTTTAACACTATATTACTTTTTATGATAATTGCGTAAGTTGCGACCAAACTTTTTGCAGAGTTTATATTGTCGGCAGAAACCGATGTACCTCTATCCGGTACTTTCGTATTTACAATCATATTTACAGAAGATTCGTATTGCGGTGTTATAAACAATGCTGTTATAAGCCATCCTAAAATTGCAAACGTTAACACTGTTGCAAGTATATAAATCCATTTTGCTTTTAGAAGAATAAATATTTCTCGAAGATCTATTTCATCATATTCTTCTTTATTCATTTTCCCATCCCCCTATGAATATAAAAACTCTCTCAATATTTTAGCATTTTTTTCAAAATCAACCGCAAAAAGGCTTCTGCCTCCCATTCCTTTCATTCCACCATAAGTTCCCTTTTTTTGGAATTGTCATTTGTTCTAACTCTTTACCTACAAGATTCGGTGATTCAAGAATTAAAGCGGCAATTTCGCCCTTTGTCAGATTAGTTTGTATAAGTGGTAAAATATCATTTGCCATCTTGTTTAACTCAACAAGACTAAGTTCTTTTGCGGCGATAAAAGCTGATTGAATAACATTGCGTTGTCTTACAACTCGACTCCAGTCACTATCAATTTTTCTTATGCGGGAATAAGATAATGCTTCTTTACCGTCTAATTTATTAGGACCTGGTACAACATTGTATTTTTGTCCTATCATATAATTGGCTTCTGCCTCTGTTAGATTTATATCTACGCCACCAATTGAATCTACTATTTGAATAAATGTATTGAAATTAACTCTTATATAACGATCTACTTTCACACGAAAACAAGTTTCAACCGTTTTCATAAGTAGATCTGCACCACCATATCTAAAAACATGAGTAAGCCAGTCATATTGACCCTTATACTGACCTTCAAGTATCGGTACACCCATTCCTCGCTCTAAACTTACAAGTTTAACAGTATGCTTTTCTTTGTTAATTGACAATATAATCATGCTGTCACTTCTTGCATTTGTACTAAAATGTTTAACCCTTTCATCAGTACCTATCAACAAAATGTTTACAACATTTTTATCCTCATATATTTCCATATCCGGAATTACCGGTTTAGTATTAATCATCGTAAGGTCTTTTATATCGTCTTCAGATAAAATAATATCTTCCTTTGGCTCTTCACTTTCTGAAACACTAGCATCTATTTTCTGTATATCTTCATCTGTCTGCAACAAGTCAAGCTTGTTCCAAACAAATGCAAACACTACTAAACATAAAGAAAGTAACGTAACAAAAACTGCGATAAGAATCTTTTTTATCTTACCATTTTTAACTTTTTCTGTTTTGTTTTTTTCCATGAGTTACCTCTATTAATTACTTTTACACAAATTTATATTATTCTACCCTTTAATATCATATTTGTAAAGGACGAAAATGAGATTTGTTATCAAAAACATTAGGCAAAACATTGATACTATACCCAATCGTATGAGATTACTGATTTTATCGTTTTACTCTTGTAACTCTTTCAGGTATAATTGTTTTAGTTTGTTTTTAGGGTTTTGTATATGCAAAAATATAGTTTTAAAGGTGAATTTAGGAGTTATCAAGCTGAGGTTCTAAGCAGAGCCGAAGTTGGACTTCGTGATGGAAAAATACATATAGTGGCGGCGCCCGGTAGTGGTAAGACCATACTCGGTCTTGAGCTAATAAGCCGCCTAGGCGTACCCGCGCTGATTTTGTCACCGACAGTGACGATAAAACAGCAGTGGGGTGAACGCTTTTACGAAAACTTCGTAAATGAGGAGGAATACAAAAAAGTTTTTTCGTTTGACCTCCGAAATTTAAAGGAGTTTACGTCAGTGACTTATCAAGCACTACATGCGGCCTCTACCAAGGGGACCGTTTTGAAGGAAGAAATAGCCGAAATGGATGAGACCGATGAAGTGCTCGATGAGATACAACTTCAGAGTGAAATTATAGATTTTACAGGCTTTGATTTAATCGGTGCCATAAAGGCTGCAAACATCGGTGTTGTGTGCCTTGATGAGGCTCACCATCTTCGTTCAGAATGGCAAAAAGCACTTGAATCTGTGTTAAAAAAGTTAAGTGTAAAGGTAATTGCCTTAACAGCAACGCCTCCATACGATAGTAACCCCACTCAATGGGACCGTTACATCAGTCTCTGCGGTGAAATTGATGAAGAAATTTTTGTACCGGAATTAGTTTTTAAAAACACCCTTTGTCCGCATCAAGACTTCATTTACTTCAATTATCCAACTGCTGAAGAAGAGGCCATTTTAAAGGAATATAAAACAAAACTTTTAGAAAATGACACTTTAGAAATTGAAGATGCTGAGACCTGGAACGGTACAGGTAAAATTGAAAAAGCAAAAACTGATATAAAAGCAATAAAATCTACTTTAAAAACCAAAGCTAAAATTAAAGAAAAGGCAGATAAAATTTTACTTTCTTCTATTGGAAAATTATCCGGTATTGAAAAAATTGTCGAATCTGAGGTTTCAGCTCTCGGTGTCAATCTAAGAATGCTTATTCTCACAGACTTTATCCGCAAAGAAATGCTACCGATAATTGGAACAGAAGAGCCAATTGGACAAATGGGTACTGTGCCTATTTTTGAAACAGTAAGACGACTAGAGCTTAACACGAAGATTGCTCTTCTTTCAGGAACATTGGTTATTCTTCCGAATGAAATTCTAGAAGATATTTCAACTATTTCTAAAGCTTCAGAGATTGGCTTTTCTTCTAAAGAAATTGTTGGTGTTGACTATTCAATAGTCACATTTTCCGGAACTAACAAAAATAAGGTTATGATATTGACCGAAGCTTTTAGTAAAGGGCTTATTAATGTCCTTATCGGAACAAAATCTCTCCTAGGTGAAGGATGGGATTCTCCATGCATTAATTCTTTAATACTGGCAAGTTTTGTTGGAAGTTTTATGCTTTCAAACCAAATGCGTGGCAGGGCAATTAGAGTTGATAAAATGGCGCCGGATAAGGTTTCAAATATTTGGCATCTTGTTACACTTGAACCTCCATCGCTCATAAAGAGTACAGAAAAAATGTATGGTGCAGATTTTGAAACAATTTCAAGAAGATTTGATTGTTTTGTAGCGCCATCATACGACGGAACTGTAATTGAAAGTGGAATGGATAGATTAATCTGTCTAAAGCCACCTTTTGATGAAAACGGTGTTAAAAAAATTAATGCAACTATGTTACAACTTGCAAGTAACCGTACTGCTACTAAAGCTACTTGGTTTTCCCCTGCATCTGTAACTTCTGCCGCCTCTCGTGCTCAAGTTTCATCGGCAGTTTCTTCGGAGAGCATGCTCTCCGCTGCGATGATGAAATTTAATAAATTATATGCTCTTATTGCCTCGCTTATTCTATTTGTTATTGCAATCATTTCTATCATTTTACTTACTACAACCGGACAAATTCTAAATATTATTGGTGCTCTCGGTCTCTTTACATTTTTAGGTATAGCTCCAAAAATCCTCAAAAAAGCATGGCGACGCCATAGGTTTACATCTCCGGAAAAATGTATTTTTGCAGTTTCAAAATGTATATTTATGTCAATGCGAAAACTAGGATTTATTGAAACAAAAGATGCTCATATTAAAATTCAATCAAACGACAATAAAGTGAGTTGTGTACTACTTGATGCTTCTGCAAGAGAAAAGGAAATATTTGCTAAAGCAATGACGGAATTACTTTCACCAATTGACAATCCTCGCTATTTAATTGTTAAGAGCAACACAGGTCTTTTTAGAAAAAAATTTGATTACACGCAATCCTATGCCTGTCCATCTATTTTAGCTACAAACAAAGATACTACCTCCATTTTAAAAGGTTATCTCGCTCGCTATATTGACGAATATGAACTAATATATACAAAAAGTGAAAGCGGTAAAAAGGTTTTAGAAAACTGTGTTCAAAAGTCTTATCTAACAACTTCTAAAAATAAAGTGGAATCTAAGAGAATTTTACTGTAAACTTGGTTATAATGGTTTAGACTGGTTATGAAAATAAAAATTTTATATACATTAAAAAAGGAGGAAATTATGTTTAAAAGAAAAATCGACAACTCATGGTACAAAGAAATATCCGTATACCATATTTGGTGCCGTTCTTTTAAAGATGGAAATGGCGACGGTATAGGCGATTTATACGGTGTCCTTGAAGAACTGGATTATATTAAATCGCTCGGTGTAGATGCAATCTGGTTTTCGCCGATTTATCCATCGCCAAATTGCGACTGGGGATACGATATATCAGACTACAAAAACATTCATCCTGATTATGGCGATTTAAAACTTTTCAAAAAATTGCTTAAAGAGGCTCACAAGAGAGACCTTAAAGTTATTATGGACTTGGTTGTAAACCATACTTCAAGTGAGCATGAATGGTTTAAAGAAAGTCAAAAATCTGAAGATAATCCATACCACGACTACTATATATGGAAAAAAGGTAAAAACGGTGGACCGCCAAACAACTGGCTTTCAATTTTTGAAGGTGGAGCTTGGGAATATAACGAGCATCTTGATAAATACTATCTTCATGCCTTTGCAAAAGGACAGCCTGACCTTAATATGGATAATCCAAAAGTTCGTGAAGAAGTAAAAGATATCATGCGTTTCTGGCTTGATATGGGTGTTGACGGATTTAGAGAAGATGTTATTACTTTCATCTCAAAAGATCCTGATTTCCCTAACGGTTTCCCTATTCCGGTTGCTTGTGGTATAGAACACTACAAGAGCGGTCCAAACCTTATGAAATATCTCCGTGAGTTTAGAGAAGTTATTGAGGAATATGACTGCTTTGTAGTTGCAGAATCACCACTCACAGGAGCAAAGGATGCCCTCAAATACACATCCGGCAAAGACAGAGTTTTTGATATGATGATTAGCTTTGACCATATGCAAGCAAACTGTTTTATGCATGATACACTGTATCTTCCTTTCTCTTTGAGAAAACTAAAGAGAGCACTATCCAAATGGCAAACTAAACTTTATGGTAAAGCATGGAATGCTCTTTACCTTGAAAACCACGACCATCCAAGAATAATTTCTCGTTACGGTAACGAAAAATTTAGAACTGAAAGTGGTAAAATGCTTGCTACAATGGCATATTTACAAAGTGGTACACCTTACATCTATCAAGGTCAAGAAATTGGAATGTTAAACAACAAGTTTTCTGATTTATCTGAATTTAAAGATGTTGTTACCTTCAACAACCAAAAAATATTCAAAAAATTTGGTGTGTCAGACAAAACTTATCTAAAAATTGCAAACCGTACTTCTCGTGAAAATGCCAGAACTCCTGTTCAATGGAATGATAAGAAAAATGCAGGATTCACAACGGGTAAACCTTGGTTTAGTATTAATCCAAACTACAAAGATATCAACCGTGATAAAGAAGAAAAAGATCCAAATTCAATTCTTAACTATTACAGAAAACTTCTAAAAGTTAGAAAAGAAAATAAGATCTTTATCTATGGTAAATATAAAGAACACTATAAGAGGTCCAAGGACATTTACTGCTACGAAATGAGATACAAAAAGCAAAAGGCTCTTATAATCTGTTCCTTTAAAGACAAAAACATTAAGTTCAAAGCACCAAAAGGCTTTAAACTCAATAACAAAAAACTTATTCTTCATACATATGAAGATGTTCGAAAAACTAAAGGTAAAGAAATTACCCTTAGACCTTATGAAGCCCTTGTGTATCTTTGGAAATAGAAATTTTATAGAAACAAAAAGCGACATTGGTTTCCAATGTCGCTTTGCTATATTTTGCTGTATTTGATATTTAATACTTTGGCATTTAAGTGCAATATATTCTACTCAAAACATTTTTTGTTTTAAGTATTTAATCTTTTTTATTTTGCAGCTTTTGTTACAAGAGCTGACTTTTTACGAGCAGCATTATTCTTATGAAGTATTCCTTTAGAACAAGCTTGGTCAATCTTCTTTGTAGCTACCTTTACAAGTTCGTCTTTATCTTTCGCATTTGTTTCAATAGCAATATTAGCCTTTTTGATAGCTGTTTTAAGTGCTGAGTTAGTAGACTTGTTTCTCTGAGCTTTTGCTGCATTAACATTTACACGCTTCTTAGATGATTTAATGTTAGGCATACCTACACCTCCCCTTAAGTCTTACAGACACATATGTTAACATTAATTAATATAAATTGCAATAACTTTTTTTGTGATTATCTTTGGTCCCTTCAAAGACGATTTTATAGCCGTAGCCCGGCTTTGGCGTCCACTCGTAAATATCTTTGTCTTCATCAGGAAACAGCAAATTCATTATTGTATATATTGTTCCCGCGTGGCTAACGACGATATGTGTATTTGTTTCATCGTCGTTCCAAAAATCGTCAAAAAATTCCTCAAACGCAGCTTCCATACGTTCCATCATTTGAACTCTGGATTCTCCACCTTTTGGAACATTAGTTTCAAAGTTTTCACCAATATATTTTTGAAAATCCGGATCATCTTTAATATCTTCATAATGGCACATCTCATAAATACCAAAATCGATTTCTCTAAAGTCGTGTATTATCTTATATGATGGGCTTTCAAATAATATGTCTATAGTTTCATTTGCCCTTTTTTTACCGCTTGTAAAGTATTTAGGCTTTACAGCTTTACGTTTTTCAAAGAAATCGGCATGTTTTTCTTTTAATTCATTTGCTTCCAAAACACCGTTTTTGCTTAAAGGTACGTCGGTTGAACCATAGTAAAGGTGTTTTTCAAGTGGCTCTGTTAAAGCATGTCTTATAAGTAAAAGTTCTCTCATTTTAGGCGTTGCCCCAATCCACAAAAAATTCTTGTTACTGTGTCGGCTTTTTTTGTAAGGTACACTAAAAGTCGACCGTGCATTTCACGCATTGCACGAATATCGACATCAATTGGTACCACACCACAAAAGATGTCGGTTGAAATTATTATACTATCTTTCCACTCATCGCTATGTTCTTTAAAATAATCTTTAGCCTCAATTCCGGCACGCACACATGCGAGAGTAAAATCTTCAACATTATATATACATTTCTTTGAAAAATCAATTGTTACATCTTTACAAATGTGAATACTGTCTCCAATATTAAAATTTTCTTTTGCATAATCAAGTTTACCTTGATATGCACCACCTATTATCAAATGCATTTAAGCCTCCTACATCTGCTAAAAACTGTTACCTACGATAACAAAGCCGTAATTGGTCCTATAAGTGAATACACTATGATACCTGAAAACTCTGCAATTGTAAGTGCAAAACCGGCTATATCGCCATTCATTCCCTTAAGATTTATATATGCTTTCATAAGAGCACCAAGATATCCTAAGAATACTGCGACAAGTACGAATACATAAAATTTACAAAATACTATACCAAGTACCATAACAATCAATGCAATTACTGCAGGGAAAATAATATGACCCATTGTTATACCTTTTCTATATTTTCCGGCAAATTGACTATCCCTCATTGGTGGCATCAAAGTTACCACTAGAGCAGATAAACAACGAGATAGTATTGGAATAAATATGAGAACAACTATATTTTCATCTTTAAAAGTAAGGCTGCTTGCTGCTGAATAAGCAAGTACAAAAAGAATACATACTGAAATTACAGCAAATGCTCCAACATTGGAATCCTTTAAAATTTTACGACGTTCTGCAAGGTCTCTTTGTGATTTTATTGCATCAACTACATCCATAAATCCGTCAAGATGTAAAAAACCTGTAATGATGTGTGGATATACAACAAAAATACCTGCTGC
Organism: Oscillospiraceae bacterium; assembly: GCA_012520505.1. Taxonomy (GTDB): domain Bacteria; phylum Bacillota; class Clostridia; order Oscillospirales; family Acutalibacteraceae; genus UBA1227. Next base: position 71,555 of record JAAYOC010000021.1, on the reverse strand, counting down.
TAAAGTTTTTGGGAACCATCCAAACCCTACTAATTGAAAAAGAATATAAGTCAAAGCTGCCCATACAAGGCCAATCTCAAGACCCACAATGGGAAGGCATGCTGTCATAAGTGGTCTTAAATCATCATCCCATTTATGAAAAGGAAGTGGAATTGCACAAAACATTGTCATTGACATAAGACAAGCTTTTAAATATCTCATTCCCACATCTCTCCTTTATGATAAATCTTATTGCCAACACAAACTTCTACTACCAAGTCACACTCTTTAGCAAGAGTTTTATCTATAAAAGCAAGTGCTTTTCTGTAGTTTTCGGTAAATTCCAAAAACTTCTCGGCATCACTATAAATATAGTCACTAACTAACACTACATTATCTGCTTTATGAATAAACTCAGTTAATTCCTTTGCTACTCGCTCTACTGCAATAAAATCCGCTTCACCGCTCGCATTTTCATACATTTCATTTAAAAGAAGTGCCGTAACACTATCAAGAAGAAACGTGCCGTTTCTGCCATCAAGTACATTCAAAATATTGGTCGGACATTCAATTGTTTCAAATCCCCAACCTTCCCGCTCCTTTTGATGACGACGAATTCTTTTTTCATCTTCTTCATCATAAGGAATCATTGTAGCGATGTAGTATAAAGGCGTTCCAAATTTTTTCGCAATTTGTTGAGCAAACATGGATTTTCCATTTTTGCAACCACCTGAAATAAATACATTCATTTATGATTTTCCTTCTACTGTAAATTTATCTCCATTGCGATATTCATCAAGAAAAGTATCATCAATATTTGCATGAACAAAATCTGACATTTCATTGATAATTGTACATGCACAATCAAGAATATGCATCGCCAAAGGACAACCGCTACCCTCACCAAGTCGCATACCAAGAAGCAACATAGGTTCAAGTTCCAATTCTTTTATTGCAATCTTATAGCCAATTTCAAAAGATGCATGCGAAGGAATCAAAAAATGTCGAATATTCGGGCACATGCGTACAGCACAAAGTGCCGCAACAACCGAAATAAATCCGTCAATAACAACCGGGATTCGATTAGCGGCAGTTGCCATAAAAGCGCCGGTCATAGCACAAAGGTCAAAACCGCCAATCTTTGAAAGAACATTTATGATGTCATCCTTATTTGGTGCGTTAATTTCGATTGCCTTTTTAACACATTCCTTTTTATGTGTAAAACTTTCTTCAGTTACACCCGCTCCCTTTCCGGTTACATCTTCAGGATCTGAATCTGTAAGAAAAGCTAAAACCGCGGCAGAAGTTGTTGTATTACCGATACCCATTTCACCAATGCCAACTACGTTCATATCCTTACAATAAGTTTCAACCATTTCAACACCGGTTAAAAAAGCTTTCAATGCTTGTTCTCTGGTCATTGCAGGACCTTTTGTAAAGTTTTTTGTACCATAGGCGATTTTTCTATTGATTACCTCAGGGCAATTTATATCTGTATAAACACCTACATCGCAAACAAAAAGGTCTACACCATAATGCTTACAAAGGGTTCCGGCTCCGGTTTTTCCTCGTGTCAAATTAATCGTTTGCATTAACGTTATGCTCTGTGGACAGGACGCAATTCCCTCTTCCACGACACCGTTATCTGCTGCAAACACGAGAAGGGCTCTTTTATCCATTGTATTATTAACTTTACCGGTAATGCCGGCAAGTTGGATTGATAAATCTTCGAGTCTACCAAGTGCTCCTGGTGGTTTTGCAAGTTCATCTTGACGCTTTCTTGCAGCATCCATCGCATTCTTATCAAGCTCACCGACTGAATCTATTAACTTTTGAATTTCTAATTCCATACGTTATTCCTCATCCACTCTACTGATTCCTTAGCCTCAGTAGTTTCAATCGTATAAGTTGCATCCGAAGTAAGCCTATTTGTAAATTCCAGTATTTTTTTCATATCAATTGTGCCATCAAATATTGCTTTATGCGAGTCTATTTTACCATCGTTGTTATGTATGTGATAATGTGAAATAAAAGGAGCAGATTTTTCAATCCATTCATATATATCCGCACATTCACCCATTTTTTCATTTACTCTATTGTATTTTACTCGATGAGCAAAACTAAGACACACATTTATATGCCCGATATCAATACAAAGTTTAAGTCTTGGATTATCTACTTTACGAACAACATCTAAAAGCAAGTCCGGTTCATCTTCAAGTACATTTTCAAGAACAATTATGAAATCGCCCGGAAGATTTTGCATAAATTCTTTCCAAAAATTAATAGCCCGTTCCTTGTACCAAAATTTGTAATATTGATTATCTGTATATCCTGAATGAAAAACCAGCTTTTTTGCACCATACAAAAGGCAGAGCTCAACAGCTTGTCTATACCTTTTCTTCGTTATTTCTAAAACATCTATATCAATTGCAGCAGGTGATAGTTCATTAAAAGGACCGTGAAGAATTATCTCCGGTGCCATTGCAATCTTTTGTTCAACAACAGAGTCTAGATCTTCAAAATCGTTATCTACATTCCATGCAGTACAATATTCAGCAATTTCAATTCCCAAGCCAAAAGTTTCTGCATCTTCTGCAATAGTTGAAATAAAAAACTTATCTCTTTGCACAATGGTCCTCCCTTCATAAATGTTACGTATAATTTTAAAACAATTAATCTTAATTGACAAGTTAATTGACAAGAGATATTGAATCTCGTAAAATTTTAGCTATAACAGTACCAAACTTTACAAAAAACTAAATATTCCTTTTACCATAATAACAGTAGTAAACCCAAACATATGATGTTAGTAGTAAACCAAAGTGATTAAACCAAAGAAATATTTTAAAAAATTTAAAGGAAAGTTTAAAGGAACATTTTAATAAATAAACATTTAAAGGAACATTCTATGGATAAAAAGTTGAACAAAAAAATAGTAATTGTTGCGGCCTTGGTCGCTTGTATTGCAATTGTTGTCACGGTTATTGTGATGGTTAACTTCAAAAAACCGGAACCATCACCACCACCGACAACAACAGAGAAAGAGACAACTACAGAACCTTTCGTGCTTCTCTCAGAAATTGAACACGAATTTCGCACCAAGCAAATTATCGGCCGCATTGTGTCGGAAGACTTGAATATAGACTGCAACCTCGTTTTCGGCACTACTAACGAGTGCCTCAACCTCGGTGCAGGTATACACAAAACATCAAGTCTTCCCGGATTTTATACTCCACCGGTAATTGCAGGTCATTGTCAAACCGTATTCAAAGGTTTTAAAAATGCTGAAATAGGTCACAAAATTACAATTGAAATGCCATACGGCAATTACGTATATGAAATAAAAGAAATTAAAATAATTGACAAATCTGAATTTAGTTTTTCTATTTTAAAAGAACCTATTGACCAAGCAATCTTTTATACCTGTTATCCTTTTGAAAAGGCCAATTATACAAAAAAACTACGCTTGTTTTTATACTGTGACCGTGTTTCAGGCGACCGTATTTTAGATGACATCAGCGGTCCAAACTTCCAGGAAAACGAAAATATTGTTACCGAATAAATTATAGTACATTAAATAAATTGTAGTACATTAACAGTAACAAAATAAGTTTTGAAAACTAAAGCACCTCTGTAGAGGTGCTTTAGTTATTTTCTCATTCTTACTTTTATTCATCCGGAACTATCAACTTCTGTCGTAGTTGTTGAAGACGGCTCTGTAGTTTTGTCTGTAGTTGTTTCTTCAGTTGTACTTTCATCTGAAACGGTTGTTGACTCTTCAGTAGTTTCTTCCTCCGGTCTGTCGTATGGTTCAACTACTATTGCCTGTTTGTTAAGGAGAAGATATCTCTCTCCAAAAGTTTTTATATCATAAACCTGAACACCCGTATTTTGATATGGGTCATGAACATAAAAGTTTTCTGAATCATATCCTATGAGAACCATAACATGAGTACCTTTTGGATAAGAAAATTCCACTTCTCCACCATCCGGAGTTTTTATCCACCAAGTATTTAAAAGTGTAGGCACTTTCATTTTATATGTCGCCCATACAATTACCGGATACCCTTTATCAATATATTGCGTAAGTCCTTGAAGTGAAGTACCCGTAATATTTTTAGCAATATGCTTTCCTTTACCGATGAGCTTATTTGTGGATGAAGTTACAACAGGAGGAAAAGCTCCATAACCACCCGGAATATTACCATTTTCTACATACTTTTTTCTAGGATCTCCCACAAACTTATGGTAGATTGACGGACCATATACTTTACCGTTTTCCATATATAAATCTTCTCTTGGAATTGCACGTACTACATCGCCTACAGTTACGGGATATCCCCAAAATCTTAAAACCATTGCAACAGACGCTGCCTCACAACCTGTTGGATAAGTTGGAAGCTGAGATAAATATGGAACTGTTAACATTACTTTCTTAGGTTGAGTTACAGGAGCCTGTACTACAATTTCCTTTGGAACAAATTTCTTTGTCACAGGGGCAACCGGTGGCCTCTTTGGTTTTGCCTTGAGAAGAGTTGTTGTAGGAGCAGTAGTTGTGGTTGTAGTTGTAGTCGTTGTTGTAGTCGTTGTTGTCGTTATTATTTCTTTTGTAAGTACAACAGGCTCCTTTGGTATTTCTTTTTTATTATGTTCAATCTTCCACAAATTGTAATATAAAGAGAAAAGAACCAACAAAATTCCCGTCACCGCAAGGTAACGTGGGGAAATATTTGTAAAGTGATTCATATATCTTAATCTCCTTAAATTATACTTTCCGGATAAACACCATTTTCAACTAATTCTTTAAATGCAACTTTTACGGCATCTTTATCTTCTGCATACGTTACACCAAACCATTTATCTTCTGTCGGAAGAACTTTCACATCTGCTTTATCTCTCTTTACAAGGTCACCGATAATAACCGGAATTAAATATTCTGAGGTAATGTCACCTGGTTCAAGGTTTTCCAAAAATTCTTTAAAACCATCTTCAAGCAGGTCAATGAAATCTGCACCTATTCCCCACATATTCATTGAAACTAAAGTATCGTCATCATAGAAGTTTATACCATCAGCTGTTCTAACACCGGCTTTTCCATCGATTATTTCTATATTCCTTGTTTCTACAATTTCCGAAAGAAATCCGTTTTCCTCTTTACAAACACCACGTGTTACACCACCGTTAGCAGACAGAGTATTTTTCAGTTTAAAACCTGCCATGCAAAGATGATATTTATTATCTGTAACAGTTTTACCTGCAACTAAAAATTCATGAATAAGTTTAAAGGCTTGTTTACCATAATAATCGTCTGCGTTAATAACTACGAACGGCTCTTTTACAAGACCTCTTGCAGAAAGAATTGCTTGACCTGTTCCAAAAGGTTTTGTCCGGTCACCTTTTGAAAAACCTTCCGGTAAATCATCAAGTTCTTGGAAAGCATATTCCACTTCTATTTTTTTAGAGATTCTATCTCCTATTACAGCTTTAAAATCTGCTTCAATATCATGACGAATTATAAATACAACCTTATCAAAACCCGCTTCTATTGCGTCGTTGATTGAATAGTCAATTATTATTTCACCGGATGGGCCAACAGGTTCAATCTGTTTTACTCCACCACCATAGCGACTTCCAATTCCTGCCGCCATAATTACAAGTGTTGTTTTCATTTAAGTAACGCCTCTTTCTTTTTTTGTTCTGTAGCTTTTTTCATTATGTCGTCATATTTATCAACTGCGTCATCTACTGTGCCGTCAAAAATTATTTTTCCGGCAGAAAGTACCATTCCGCGTTTACAGAATTGTTTTGCCATGTTAGTTGAATGTGTAACAAGAAGTAAAGTAACATCTTCATCTGAGATGAGCTGGTTTACCTTCTTTAAACATTTTTCTCTAAAATTTACATCGCCCACGGACAATGCTTCATCGATAATAAGAATTTCAGGACGTACATTGGCATTTATTGCAAACCCGAGCCGCGCCTTCATTCCACTTGAATATGAACGAACAGGTTGGTCAATATACTCATCAATATCAGCAAACTCAATTATTTCCGGTTCAAGCAATAAAATTTCTTCTTTTGAAAGACCCATTGTCGTACCACGAAGATAAACATTCTCACGACCTGTGAGTTCCGGATCAAAACCTGCAGTAAGCTCTAAAAGTGCAGATACACGTCCTCGAACTATGATTTCACCTTCAGTTGGGAAACAAACATCGGTAATCATTTTAAGAATTGTAGATTTGCCTGCACCATTTCTACCGAGTAAAGCTACCGCTTCTCCTCGATTTATTTGGAAAGATACATTTTTAACAGCATCTTTTGTTTTAACTTTTATATTTCTAAAAAATATACTAAATAATTTCTGTCTGTTTCCGGAATAAAGTTTGTACCTCTTGGAAACATTTTTAAACTCAATAATAGGTTCAGACATATGTTTCCTCCTTACAGTACATCCGGAATTTCTTTTCTAAGACGCTTATAGCTCCAAAGACCACAAATCGCCATGAAAAGAAGTTCAACTATAAAAACTGCAAACTGGCGTGGATGTTCATAGAACCAATATTGGCTCATAAATGAATTTCTAAAACCGGTAACAAGATATGTAACCGGATTCGCTTTAAGAAGATAACCCAATGTACCGCCCACCTCTGTTGCATCCCAGAAAATTCCTGAAAGCCAAAGTACAGCAAAAACAAAAGAACGAACAAGGTTTGAAAAGTCCTGAGAAATTGCTGAGATTGGTGCTGCAAAAAGTGCCCAACACGTAAAAAAAGTAAACATTAAAAATACGTATAAAAACACTTGCAAAAAATAAAGTGTCGGTAAAAATCCAAATGCCGCATAAAGAATTGCAACAACCGTTAAAAGAATTACACTTACAGTAAGCTTTGATAGACTTACAAAAGTCGGAATCGTACTAACAGGGTAACGTATTTTTGTAATCAAATACCTATATTTTCTCATACAATCTGTACCCTGAGTTAGCATATCACTCATGTAAAACCAAGGTACTAAACCGGATATTAGCCATAAAAAGTACGGGTAGCCAGAAACTTCTCCCGTTTTTTTAAAACCGACAGCCATTGCAAACCAGTAAATAAGAATAGTAACTACAGGACGAATTACTGCCCATGCCCAACCAAGAGCAGAGGCACTATATGTTTTTACCAAGTCATTTTTAGCCATCACAAATATCTGCGATTTATATTGTTTATGTTCTTTGAATATCTCTAAAAAAGTGTTCAAATAAACACCTCCACGTAACTACATTATTTTACCATAAAGAGAGTAGCCGTGCAACTTGCACAGCCCTTTAAAAGGTGCAATTTTGTTTTATCATCAAGCATAAATAAAATTGTTATAAATTTGTTATTTTCACTTAAGGTTGTTTTAAGGTTATGCGTTTATTATGTGGGTGTGACAAGGGACTAGTCACCCCTCTCACTTTTTCATTTCATTTTCTCCTATTTTGAAAAGGACAGGCCGGATGATCCCCACATCCGGCCTGTTTCCTGTCAAAAAACAAAACTAAAAAATTTCTTTAGCAACATCTATTACATCTTTTACATCAGTTACTCCATCGCCATTTACATCCGTTCCGGAAGCCTCTGCTTTTGTGTCAACTGCTTTAGTTGGAGTTTTCTTCTTAGTCTTAGAAGTATCACGGTCAACATATGAAAGACCGGTACCCGGAATTCCAATTGATTTCGTCCTGGTTCCATTTGAGCTAACTGTATAATGTGCACCCTTTTTACCGATGCTGATAGATACGCTTTTTTTATTGATATTTAATTTTACACCGGGAAGTATCTGAATGCTCTTCCTAAATCTAAATGAACCCATATATATTCACCTCGTTTTTACTTGCATAAAGTATACCATACAAAGTATAATATTTACAACGAATTATAAATATCCAATTTATAAATTTTAAAATGAATTTTTAGGAGGCAACCTTTATGATTAAAGCTTTCAAAGAAATGATTTCCAGATGGAATGATTTCACAGGTATCACTGATCGCCCTACATTCTGGTGGGCAACACTCGCAACATTTATTGTACACCTTATTCTCTCTATTTTAGGTCTCGTTCCTTTCATAGCTTATATGTCCGGATCTGACCCAACAGCAGGACCTGCAATTGCACTATTTATCCTTCTGTTAATTCTTTATTCAATCGTAACAATTTTCCTCGCAATTGCACATCTCGCAATGGAAATTAGACGAATCCGAGATGCAGGACTTCCATGGTGGTTTTGGTTCATTCAATTTCTTGTATCAATTGGACAAGTTGCAGTTATCGTATTTTGGTGTCTTCCAACATCAAAAGAACCAATCATAAACATTGGCAGTAACAATGCAAAAAAACCTCCTTCTCAAGCTGAACCGAAATCCGCACAAGAACCTGTAGCTGAAACAATTGAAGTGTCTCCGGAAGAAGCTCCGGTTGTTGAAGATGTAGAAGAAGTTGAGGAGGTCAAAGAAGTCGTTTTAGAAGAAACACCGGTAGTTGAAGAGGCTCCAGTCGTTGAAAAAGCTATGGCTGATGATGGTACTTGGAAATGTGAATGCGGTGCAAACAATGACGGCAACTTCTGCGTAGAATGTGGTGCAAAAAAACCTGAGTAAGCTTTTGAGTAAATTTAAATATCTAAATGAAATTATATAAAGATATAAAGAGAGGCTGACCCGGTGGTCAGCCTCTCTCACTTATTATATTCTTGTTTAAAACTAAATTTTAAGGTTTTCATCTTATATGTATTTGTATGTATTTGTATGTGTTCATTATGTATTCATACATACTTATACGTACTTATGCTTGCTTAATTGTTGTTTTAAACTACATTTTTTTATTTTTTAAGTTTATTAATCAAACCAAAACGGTCAAGATATATTGGTTGTAGTTTACTTGCAGAAGTTGGAAGCAATAAACCGCCGACAATACCTAAATGGTCACAAGATACTACATCATAAATATTCCAAATACCTTTTTTCGGCTCACCTTTAAGGTCACGCATGTAAACATATGGTTCTCCAGATGGTGCCAATTGAGCGATTGTTGGAACAAGTCCATCGTTTGGAAGCCAACGCTCGTCAATTGGATAATCATCCACTTTATTTTCTGAGTATTTACCAATTGAATGTGAAAATCCCCAAAATAACGGAGACATTATAAAACGTGGTGTATGACGCGGCTTGTTCATAAAAAACATTTGAGAACTCTTACAACAAGGCCATGAGAAATAATAAACATTTTTAAGACATCTAATCTGTTTATTCACTTCTTTAGCACCTTTCAAAGTAATCTCGCTCCATACATTATCACGACTATCTTGAATTTTTTTCCATTTTTCTACATCGAGCGATTTAGATTTAATTTTACCGTCTTCCCATTCAATGAGACCCCACTGCTCCATATGACTCTCATATAACATACCTAATGGGTTGTTACCGGTAATATTAGCAAAGAAGTATGTGAAAAGTTCAAGAAAATGAATAGTCTTTTGCATAGAATAAGCAAGTGTTGTACCTTCTTGTACACTTGCAACTGCAGAAATTGAAAAAATCCAATCTTCTTTTCCACCTTTGAAAAGATCTGACAATTCATCTTCCGGAGTTGCCTCTTGTTCTTCTTTTGAGCCATCTGCCATAAGTGTTGCAAGTAGACGAATTGTTGGGCCACCGAGTGAATGACCTACTAAATTTATTTTCTTATCCGGACCAAAGCCCTCAAAAAGAGGTTTTTTGTATGTGCGTCCAAATCTCTTATGTCCATATTTTTTTGAATGAGCAACACCATAGTCTACAGTGCCACCCACTAGTTGTGCCCAAAGTTCACACGCTCTATCCCAGTTACTCGAATATTTACCTATTGACGGATTATAAACTTCAAATCCCAAATTTTTTAAATATGGCATAAGATTTCCTGAAAGCATTCCCCAATAAGGAATCATTTTATTCACCATTTCATCCTTACCATATCCGAGCATTCCGTGAACTAAAACGAATGGATAATTTGTCGTAAATTTCATAAATTTTCCTCCAATATCAGTGTACACTAATTATAACGTTTGATTATTTTTTTACAATAGACAGATAAATTGTTAAGTTTAAGTAACGAAAGGGTAATGGAAATAATAATTAAGTAAGAAGGTGGCAGAGATGATAATCTAGATAAGAAAGTGATGGAAGTGATAATCTAAATAAAGAAAGTGATGGAAATGATAATTAAAGCGGTGAGCAAAAATACTCACCGCTTTCTCAATTAAATTAGATAATTCCGAGTGGAATAAGTACGATGAGAAGTATTGCTACAAGTGCCCAGAGAATACCCACAAATTTCTTCTGCTTTTCTCTTGGCATATCGTATGTCAAGTTGGAAGCAAGGAAGAATGGAATATAAACTGTAATCCACACAGGTATTGTTCCCCACCACTTATATACCCACACAAAGGAAGGTGTTGCTGCAAGGAAGATTTCAAAAACTGAAAATCCAAGAGCCTGTATAATTGCAAAGAATACTCTGTTATTCATTCCGAGAATCTTCATATTCTTATCTTCCGGAAGAAGCTCAACCTGGAAACCAGCGATTGAGAACATAAGCGAAAGTTCCCAACATACACCAATTAAAAGAATAAATGTCGTGCTTTCAGGTGTTACGTGCCAGAGAGCAAAACCGGTAAAATGGCAAATTACTGCATTTGCAATTTCATAAATCCAGTGTACTCCGTAAAGAGCAAGTGCAGCAGCAATACTGTCCCATTTCTTGTCCCTTATACGTGGAATATATCCACAAATAACTACAAGTGCGAGCAATGTGATAAATGTCCAATTAAAATTATCTACTGAACGCACAGCAAGTTTCGCTGCTTCTACAGCCTGTATAGCAGCCTGTGAACCATCACCAAATAGCATATAAATAGACCTCCCCTTTAGATAATTTTTTAACAACTTCTCGTGTCTAAAACACTACGGTAAAATTTTATCATATAAAAGTTAAAAAAATCAACAACGACATGTAAATACCAATAAAAAACATATACAAACATTTTAAAAGAATATATGAAAATATGCTAAAAGAGTATAGGAACATATGAAAATACGCTGAATGAATATAAGTGCACGAGAAAATATGCTAAAAGAAGATAAATACACAGGAGAATATAATAAAAAATTTATGATAAATTTATGTAAAAATAGAAAATTACCTCAAAATAAACCGACCAAAAAAAGTTAGACCTAAATCTAACAATTAAAGGTCGGTGCTTTTCTTAATTTTTCTTAAATCAGATTTTAATCAAGTTGCATCAGTCTATCAATATGTTCTTGATAATAAGCATCAAAAATTTTATATTTGCCTTTCCCTATGTATTTAAGTGAGCCACCTATGATTGTACCGTGATCAGAATCCGCATCCGGCATAGTGTACCAAATACCCTTCTTTAAATTAGTTTGATCTGCATCTACCCAATTGATGTGTGGATCATTTTTAGGAAAAAGACTTGAACCATATGTCGCGAGACCATCACTATGAAGCCAAGATTCATCCCAGTTAACAAGATTTTTCAAATTTGGCTTCGGTTTATAGTGAGCCATCGCAAAACCGGTAATCCAAAGAATTGGAAACATAATTGGAGCCTTATGAATTTTACCGTCCGCACGCTTTTCTGTTCCAAGGGTCGGAACGGAAAAATAGTATGTTGTGTCGTAACACTTTACATGTTCTGCCATCTGAGCAGCACCGTCAATTCTAAGATCCCAGAAAAGATTATCCTTTGAGCGAATTGTATGCATTATTCCAGAAAAAGAACTTAAATCCCAAGCATCTGTTACACCAAAGTCATAAATTTTCTTGAAAATTTTTTCAAGAAAAGCAGCAATAAAATATACTCCGTATTTTAAAATTGGAATAAAACCCGGAATTGCATGCATAATTGTCGTGCCATCATGTGGAGCTGCGAGTGCTGTAATGCTTGCTACCCAATCTCCTTTTCCGCCCATAAAAAGTGGGCTGGTATCATCACCGGTAGCAGCACGTTCAGCTTCGCAGCCATCGGCGAGGAGCGCTACAAACATACGCATTGTTGCACCGCCAAAGCTATGACCAAACATATGAATTTTACAATCTTTTCCCCAGTCGGGAATAAGAGGTTTGTCATAAGTGCGTCCATAGCGTGCATGACCAAAGCGTTTTGAATGCGCCTCGCCATAATCTACCGTGCCACCAGTCAAGCAGGCATAAAGTTCGCATGCGCGGTCCCACGCGGATGCGACAGAGCCTACTTTAGGGGCATAGGCACGGTATCCTTTCGCTCTTAGTCTTTTAACCAATGAACCCGTCAACATACCATAGTATGGTATTACATCATATATTTTTTCTTCTTCACCAAAGCCGAGCATTCCATGAATTAAAAGGATAGGATAATCATTCATTTTATTTCACCTCACAAATAATTATACCGTTGATATTTCTTTAAACAAGCGTTGTTTTTTTAACAAACATCGATTTTTATAAACACCATTTTTTGGCAGACGTTAATTTTAATAAACATCGTTTTTTAACAAACATCAATTTTAATAAAGATTATTTTCTAACAAACGTTGATTTTAACAAACACTATTTTGGGGACAAACATTGATTACTAACAAGTATTGCTTTTTATTGTTTTGATGTGATAAAATTTTTATAGTGTTATTTGACACGGAAAACTAAATAAAGGAGGATTGAAAACTATGTATGAGTTTTCAGAGTACACCCAGTCATCGTTGGAAATTCTTCGTCAACCGGCAGAAACAATGCAGTGGTATATCATACCTATTTTCCTTATCTTTATGTACATCGTATCTAAAGAATTAAGTGAAAAGAATTATAAAGCTGTTCTTGCAGGTGCGGCACTTTGGCTTGTAGATTTATTCAACGAAATTTGGAATTCCTATGTCTGTTTTCTTAGTCATCAGGCTCCGGTTTGGGGAACGCCAGCGCACGGAAATACTTCCCTCTTGATTTTGATTGGATACAATATTGAAATTTCAATCATGTTTTTCATCATGGGAATATCGGCTGTCCTTTTACTTCCTGAAGACAAAAAGATGAAAATTCTTGGTATTCCAAACCGAATTTTCTTTGCAGTAGTTTTAACAACGGCCGCAGTAGCAGTTGAATGTTTCCTCAACTATGCAGGAGTTCTCACTTGGGAATGGTCCTGGTGGCAAATAAGATTCCCTTGGGTTCTTTGGATCATCGGATATTTACCATTCTTCGCAGCAGCTTTCTACACCTACGACAGACCAACAATCAAAGGTTCGGTAAAATTTGTTGGTTGCCTTGCATTGATGGATTTAATCCTTCTAATTGTAGGTGGAGTAATGCATTTAATTTAAGGAGGTTTTATAATGGCAGTAATGACAACAGGAGCACTTGTAGTTCTTATCTTTGCGACAGTTATAGACCTCTCAATTTGTGGTCTATTCATTTACGATAACGTTAAAAGCGAAGAGAAAAAAATTAAAAAGAATGAAAAAGAATAAAAGAAAATAAAAGAGAATAAAAGAGAACAAAAGAGAGTAAAATTCAAAAAACGAGGAACTGTAAAGTCTTTTGGCTTTACAGTTCCTTTAATTTTGCATATAAATCGTCTTTTATAGTCTTTTTTAGTTCTTCCAATGTCTTGCTTTTTGTGCTGATAACGTGCACAGCACTAAGGTTTAAAGCGGTTCCATCTATCTCTGCCGCACCACAAACAGCAATGCAGGGCACATTTAGAGCAGCAGCTCTACGGGCAACTCCGGATACAACCTTTCCGGAAACACTTGATTCATCTAATTTTCCTTCTCCTGTTATTACAAAATCTGCATCAGAAATAAGATTTTCAAAATCTACTGCATCTAAAATAGCATCTATTCCGGAAACAATTTTACCTTTCAAAAAGAAATGAAGACCCGCTCCCAATCCTCCTGCAGCTCCTCCGCCAGGAACATTTTCTATACCCGGCATAAAAGAAGCTAAATGCATAAGTCCGGCAGTCAACTCTAAAACTTCAGTTTCATCTGCGCCCTTCTGCGGTGCAAAGATAACAGCAGCGTCTAAAAAAGTTGTTGAGACATCACACATAAGCGTCAAATCTATATCAGGTAACTCAGACGCATCTATATCGGCAATAAGCCCTAATGTGCCACCAACCGGCACAAAGGAATTGCCGAGAGAATCATAAAACTTTGCACCGAGTGCACAAAGGGCGCCACAACCGCCGTCATTGGTGCCGGAGCCGCCGAGTCCAAGTATTATTGACTTACAGCCGGAAACTTCTACAGCGTGCTCTATGAGCTCACCAACACCATATGTGGTTGCCTTCATTACCAGCCCACCACTTAAATCTAAACCGCACGCAGTAGCGGACTCTAAAACGGCTGTGTCACCCCTGACGGCATAAACTGCTTCTACAGACTCAAAAAGTGGACCTGTAACAGTTGCTGAAACAGGATTCCAACCCATTTCCAAAAAACAATCTACAGTCCCTTCACCGCCATCAGCTACAGGAACTGCTATAACTTCACCATCAAGAGCCTTTTTTGCGACCCTACAAAAATCTATTGAACTAAGCGTTCCTTTAAACGAATCCGGAACAACAACTATTTTTCTCACAATCTATCACCTAACAAATTTATATCATTTCCACAATACCCCAAATTAGTGCTCTCTTTCAACAACAATTTTTAAACATTTTAACAATCTCGTTATTGTGGTATAATACTAAAAAATAAAAACGGACCTTATCTTTAAGGTCCGTAAAGGAACAAAATGAAAATATTAGTAGTATCGGATTCTCACGGCAGAGATCAACATCTTTATAGCGCAATATATCACCACAAAGACCTGGATATTCTAATACATCTGGGTGACGGTGAGCACGATTTAAAAATTGCTAAAAATGAACTTATCGGCAAAAAAATCATTCAAGTACAAGGTAACTGTGATTACTTTTCACAATTACCTGTAACCCTTATAGAAAATATTAAAAACCATAAATTCCTAATTACTCATGGTGCTGCGCAACGTGTCAAAAGTAATCTTAGTAAACTTATAGTTGAGGCCAAAAAATATAATTGCCACTTTGCCCTTTTCGGTCACACTCATATTCCTTACTATGAACAACAAAGTGGTATACATCTTTTTAATCCGGGCTCAATCGCCAAAGGGCAGTATGGCGTTATTACAATTACAGATACAATAACATTTGAGCATTTTGAAATGTAACCTGCCACGCCTATTTAAAAATACTGTGTAAATACACACTTTTATTAAATACCCGATTTGTTATGAAAATTTGCTTTACTTAAAACAAAAAGTGTATAATAAACATGTCTTATTGAGACAATTTGAAATAAGAGGTGACAAAATGAAAAAATTTATTAGTGTGATTTTAGCTTTAGCAATACTCTTTAGTTTTGCTGCGTGCAAAAAATCCGGAGACGATGTAATAAACAATAAAAAAGATACCGGGGAAAATACTGAAAAAGAAAGTACTAGCATTGAAAAAGAAGATCCAAATGTTACAATCACCGTTCCTGACAGCTTCTTTGAAGACCAAAATATTGAAGAAATAGTAGCAAAAACTAGTGAAGAAGAAGGTTTTATAAGCGCTACTATCAATGAAGACGGTTCTGTAACATTTGTGATGACAAAAGAAAAATATCAAGAACAACTTCAAAAATATAAAGAATCAGTTGATGAAGGTATTGATAGCATAACTAAAGGCAAAGATGCTCCCGGTACATTCAGCAAAATTGAATACAAGGAAGATTACACTGAATTTACTATTTATACAACTGACAAATATACAAAAGATGACCCAATGCTTCTTACAAAAATCTTTCAAGTCGGGCTACATGGTCAAATTATAAATGGTAAAGACAAAGATAAGATAAATGTAAAAATTATGATTATAAAAGAAAGTACGGGCGATGTACTTCTCGAAACAACCTATAAAGATTGGCTTGCTAAAAAAGCTGCTGACGAAAAAGCACAAAAATAAAACACTCATTTAAAAATGCTATGTAAATACACAATTTTTTTAAATCATATCAACAACACAAAAAGGCTTAGCGAAACCCGCTAAGCCTCTTTGTTTATCTCTACATATTTATTTCATTTTCTAAATTTGTTAATGATTTCATTATCTCATCAAAACTAGGAGTTTCACCATAAATCATTTCTTTCATTGCGTCATAGTCTTTTTCTATTTCTGCAAAACGAAAATTGTCAGGAACTAGGCGTAGTTTACCATCTAAAACGTCTTCATATCTAGCCCAACCTCTTGGATAAAACTTCATTTTAAATTTAGTTACCTTTTTTAAAAGTTCCCTATTCGAAAACGCTAAATCCTTAACATATGTATTTGACATTTCATATAAATCATAATAGTGTCTCGCATGCCTAACAGGCATATACAGAGCCTTTGGTCTGTTTGCCTCATGATGTAATATTGTTGCCTTCTCCCAAAAAGTCCTTTCAGGTGATACAGTTCGTATACAAGACTTTCCCTTAAATAGTTTTGGATACATCTTAGATATTATTGGTTCGATTTCCGTCTCAATAGCCGGAGTCCACGCCGCAAAGCTTCCTATTTCCATTTTTATAGTTTGTGTTAAATATGCAGATGAAAAAGCTATTGGGTATTCAACTCTTATACTTTTGGAATCTTCTGCATCAAGAAAAAATCTAATCTCCACTTTGTAAAGTTTTTTAAAGTCCTTTTCTAGCTCTTTTATGAATACATCTTTTAAAAAATTTTCTGTTTTCAGATTAACTTCCTTATTAAATTTATCTTGTTGCGTATTAGAACGGCTCGCCCACGGTTCATCTTTAGAATAGCCTAAAACTCTCCAATCAAGTATAAGGTCAATATCTTCAGAAAATCTTTCTATTAAACCATAACATTTTGAGAGCGATGTACCCCCTTTAAAAGTAAATGCATCTTTCCATCTGTTCTGATTAAAAAGATAGTCTAAAATAAAACTTACCCAATAATCCTTCTCTACTACGGCTTCGCTTGTTCCTAATTTCCCAGCTGCGTTCGTAATCAAAATTTGTAATTCTTCTTTTGATTCTACATAAAACTTACTCATTGTTTTCCTCACATACTTTTCTAATTATTTCATAAATCCATGCAGCGGCGGAAATCGCTTCATTCATTAAATTACTTTTTTCATTTTCATTCAGAGTTCGCTGAATTTGTCTTATATGCTTGTTAGTTACACCTTCCTTTCCTAAAGCTTTTATTGCTTGAATGATCGTTGCAGTTTTGAAGGACATATTTGCAACGTCACCTGGCTTAACCTTCTTAAAAACTATCGTAATGTTGCCAACTGAAAATTCCTTACTGCGTCCACTTGAAACATAAGTATACTTAGCTGGCACCTGTGTAGACAAGCCTAAAATATTGAGCGCAGTTACGCCACTCGGAGCAATATCCCAATTATATTTTCTTGCTATTGCAATAGCGAGCTCATGCATTGATGGAGTTGCATACTCCTGCAACAACTCACTATATTTAGGGCTATAATAAAACCCTTTTATAATTCTTTTAATTTTTCCATTATCAACCAAGCGGTTAAGTATCCGCCTAACAGTTTCATAAGAAGAAATTTTCAAAAAATCGTTTGCGATAAATACTTTACCACTATTAAAGTCTTTTATTTTATTTTCAATTTGCTTTGTGTAATTTGACATTTATACCCCACCTTGTCCCGAATATTATACCATATTCGGGACAAAGTGGCAAGACTTTCAGTGTACATTTATCCTAAACATTGCATCTTTTTGTTGTCCTTAGTTGCTTTTAATTTATCAATCAATTGTTGGCCTTTTAATTCCTATTTTCCTTCCCTCAATTTCTTACTGGCCTCTTCACGTTCTCTACATAGGTCTGCCCATTTAGGAATGGTTTTTAGAATGGAAATTAGTTCTTCAATATGATCAGCAATTTTAATATTTTGTGGACAGATTTGTTCACACTTTCTGCATTTAATACATTGATCCGGTTGTTCCTCTGCTGAAATAAAATCAAATTGCATACCAAGAATTAAATATGGACCAAATTTTGCTTCATTGTATGAAGACATAAAAAATGGAATATTTAAATTTTTCGGACAGCTATCTAAACAATATTTACAGCCGGTACAGGGTATAAAGTGAGTAAGATTATCTGCCTTAGTATCAAGTGCATCCTTTTCTTCTTCCGTTAATGGAACATAGCTATAAAAGGTTTTAAGGTTGTCTTCTAATTGTTCTTCATTAGACATACCGGAAAGAATTACCGCTATATTTTCCTTTTCAAGAAGCCAACGAAACGCAAATGAAGCAATGGTATCGTTCGGTCTTAATTTTTGAAGTGCTTCATCCGGTTCAGCAAGTTTTCCTCCTCTTACCGGTTCCATTACCACAACAGGAATGTTATATGAAACGAGAAGATTATATTTTTCATCTGCCTTTTGCATCTTTGCATCTACATAGTTGTATTGAATTTGGCAAAGTTCCATAACATCTTTAATTGTGATTGATTTGTTATTGTATTCTATTTTTGAATCTAAAAATTTTTTAATACATTTCGCACTTCCATGAGTTGAAAATCCTAAATGCTTTATCCTACCCGATTTAACTTGGTCCAAAAAGTAAGGAATGATATTAATTTCCTTATCCAAATAAACATATATGCTTTGTTCGTTCACATTATGAAGGAGATAATAATCAAAATAATCTACTTGACATTTTTGAAGTTGATGTTCGAAAACACCTTTTGGATCATGTGTATCTCTAATTTCATGACCGGGGAATTTTGTTACAAGACAATATTCTTCTCTTTTGAAATCTTTAAGAATTTCTCCAATAATAAGTTCAGATTTTCCGTCATGATATGGATAAGCGGTATCAAAATAATTTATACCTGCCTCAATTGCTCTTTTAACCATTCTTCTAGTCTTGGCAATATCTATTTCCCCGTTTTCTACCGGAAGACGCATAAGTCCAAATCCGAGTTTTGAAACCGGATTATTACTCTGAGTGGTTAATAAGTTACTCGTTAGCATGTTTAATCTCCTTTGAGTTTTCTAAACAGTTCTAATGTCTTGAAATTTCCCTGTATTAAAACCTTTTATGTGCTGTTTTCGACTTTATATACTGGGTGATTGACCGGCCAATTTTGCTAAGGTTATACTTTGATTAATAGGAGGTGCTTTCATGTTTTGTGATGAGCTTAAAATGCTTAGAAAGCAAAAAGGTGTAACACAAAAAGAAGTGGCAAATGCGACCGGAATTAATCTTAGAACCTTGCAAAATTATGAGATGGGTAAATGTTACCCGCGCAAGCAAGAATATACAAAAAGGCTTGCTGCTTATTTTAATGTACCTATTGAAAGACTAATTTCAAATGAAGATTACTATATTATGGTGGCGGGCGAGAAAGGCGGGCCTGTCGCCGAAAGAGAATTAGCAAGCATTATTAAAGAAATGCGAGCATTATTCTCCGGAGGTACACTCTCTGAACCGGACAAAGATTATGTGTTAAAGTCAATAAATGAGGTCTATTGGGATTCAAAAGACAAGGCACGCAAAAAATACGGACGCCATGAATGATGTATTACGAATTAAAAGAGTTGCTGAAAAACTTGTAGAAAAATATGGGACTTCTGACCCTTTTCAAATTTGTGCCGCACTCGATATAGAAGTGCGTTATTCCCATTTAGGTTCCTTGTCCGGATATTATTGTGTTATGCATCGAATCCCTTACATTGTTCTAAACAGCACTTTAAATTCAGTTTCTTCAAGAATTATCTGTGCACATGAACTAGGTCACGATAGACTTCACAGACGCCTTGCAAGAGGTGGCATCCTTACAGACTTTGACATTTTTTAATTGATTGTAAAACAGAACGGGAAGCGAATATTTTTGCAGCTCATCTTTTAATATCTGACGCAAGTTTAGCTTTATACCGTAGAAACTACGGTAATATGGATATTTCAGGAGCTTCTGCCTTCTTTGGCGTTACCCCTGAACTTGTTTCCATAAAACTAGGTCGCATATAATTTTATAATAGTTTCAATTTCAGTTCAATAGAATTTAAGTTTCGTGTCCATAAAAAAGGCCCAGACTTTTCTGGGCCTTGACTTTTTATTATTTCTTTGATTTTAAGTTTCGTTTTACAATTAAACCTCAACTCTGGTTAAGAAATCTTTTAATCTATCTGTTTGTGGGTTGTTTATTAATTTTTTTGCAGGACCTTCTTCAATTATTCTACCTTCATCCATAAAAATTATTCTATCTGCTACATCTCGTGCGAAGGACATTTCATGAGTTACGATTATCATAGTCATATTTTCGTCTGCGAGGTCGCGGATTACTTTAAGTACTTCGCCGGTAAGCTCCGGATCAAGTGCACTTGTAGGTTCATCGAAACAGAGAATATCGGGATGAAGTGCAAGTGCACGAGCAATTGCAACTCGTTGTTGCTGACCACCTGAAAGTTGATGCGGGTAGTGGTCTATTCTATCCTGAAGATTCATCTTTATAAGAAGCTGCTCAGCTTCCTCTTCTATTTCCTTTAAAATTTTATCCTTATTTGCCTTGTAATCCGGTCTTTCCTTAGCAAGAAGTTCAACCGCCAACATTACGTTTTTCTTAGCCGTGTACTGTGGAAAAAGGTTAAAGTTCTGAAACACAAGACCAAAATGTAAATGTTTTTTTCTAATATCTTTATCAAATTTTGCTTTTGGAAGTTCTGCATCCAAAAGGAGCTCATCATAAATGTATATCTTACCCTTGGTAGGTTGTTCAAGAAGGTTTATACAACGAAGAAGTGTAGTCTTTCCTGAACCTGAAGAACCAATGATTGCGAGAACTTCACCCTGCTTTAATTCAAAGCTAATATCTTCCAGTACCTTTGTTCTTCCAAAATATTTTTCTACATTTTCTACTCTAAGCATATCCATCACCTCAAATTTTAAAGAAGTCTAGCTTCTTTTCAAGTTTTCCAAGAAGGACAGTGAGGACACCTGTAAACACTAAGTAATATAGAGCTGCAAAGAAAAGTGGCCAGATTGCACCGGCAATGCCATGTGAGCCTTTAAGGAATGCTTCTCCCGCCCAAATTATTTCTTGGAGAGCTATCATACGAGCTAAAGCCGTATCTTTTACGAGTGTGATTATTTCATTGGAAACCGGTGGTACTATTCGTTTTATCATTTGAAGAAGTTTCACTTTAAAAAATATCTGCGATTTAGTCATTCCGAGAACAACACCTGCTTCGTCTTGACCAACAGGGATTCCTTGAAGTCCGCCTCTATAAATTTCCGACAAATAACATGCGTAGTTAAATATAAACGCTACGGCTGCTGCAAGGAAACGTCCGTCCTCGCCACTACCCCAAAAATGGTTGTTAAAAGCGAGACCGGGCATGTAATAGATAATGAGAAGTTGAATCATTAGAGGAGTGCCTCTAATGACCCAAACTACTGATTTTGTTAAGATTTGTATCGGCTTGAACTTTGTCATTGAGCCGAGAGCAATGATTAGCCCCAAAGGTAAGGAGCCAAGAAGGGTTACAACAAAAAGCTTGAGAGTCTGTAAAAACCCAACATTGAGTGACCCTACAACTATTGGTAACTGTTCTAAAAAAGTTTCCATTTACTTCTGCTCTACGAGAGCAGCCTCTGTTCCATATTTTTTAGCAATTTCCTGCATTTTTCCGCTTTTGTATGTGTCTTTCAAAAACTGGTTGAGTTTTTCTGTGAGGTCTGAACCCTTTCTGAAACCTACTCCGTAAAGTTCATCGTTGAGTGGAAGAATGTATGTAAGATCCGAATAACCTGTACCTTCACCTACCATAGCTGCTGCCATGAGTGAGTCGATAATTGCTGCATCAGCTGCTCCTGACTTAACCTCTGAAAGTGCTTTTGCCTGGTCTAGAACTTCTGTTGCCTTGAAATTATTTGCAACTGCCTGCTTAGCGCCGGCTGAACCTGTCTCTACTGCGAACTGAAGGTCCTTACAATCTGCAACTGACTTATAGTTTGCAGCCTTGTCCTTCTTAACAATAATAACCTGCTGGTTGTTGCAATATGGGTTTGATGTAGACATAGAAGCTTTAACTTCATCTGTAAGAGTCATACCGTTCCATACGCAGTCAATTGCCTTTGCGTCAAGTTCAAAAGCCTTCTTACCCCAGTCAATCTGTACGAATTCAACTTCTACGCCAAGCGATTTAGCAAACTCCTTAGCCATATCCGCGTCAAAGCCTATCCATTCGCCCTTTTCGTCTTTATAGTCCATTGGTTTAAAATCTGTAATACCTACAACTAATTTTCCTTTTGATTTTACATACTCAAAGTCTGTCTGCTCTTTTTGGTCTTTCTTTGCACAAGCTGTGAAAGCAAGAAGCATTACAAGAGCAAGTGTTAATGCGATTATTCTTTTCATTATTATATCTCCTCTTTATATTTTATATACACGCTTATGTGCACACGAGCTTTTTACATTTTATCATATTACCATAGTAAAGTGCAAGAATGTTTTATTGCTCAGAATAAGGCATAAAAAAAGAGCGTTTTTTAAATCAAAAACGCTCTTGCAATTACAAAATACACAAGCAAACTCAAAGAGTCTACTAATGTTGAAATTACCGGTCCTGCGATTACTGCCGGGTCTATCTTTACAAGCTTTGCAAGCATAGGAAGAAGACAACCAATCATCTTTGCCATTACAACTGCAAAGAACATTGCAAGGGACACTGTCAAATAAACTAACATTGAGCCTGCACTTCCCATAATCTGCATTCGGGCAAAATTTACAATTCCTAAAATTGCGCCGCAAGCTACTGCAACTCTAATCTCTTTAAAGAGAACTTTAAACCAATCTTTAAGTTCAATCTCACCAAGAGCAAGAGAACGAATTGCTAAAGTAGAACTCTGGTTACCCGCATTACCACCTGTACCGGTAATGATTGGTATTGCAGCAGTGAGACCTGTTATAACAGCTAACATATCCTCAAAAGATTGGATAATAAAACCTGTGAGCGTTGCTGAAATCATAAGAATTAAAAGCCATCCTATCCTATTCTTAACAAGAATATGTACAGGAGTTTTTAAATATACGTCTTCTGATGGCAAAAGAGCAGCCATCTTCTCGAAGTCCTCAGTGGTCTCTTCTTCAATAATATCAATGATGTCGTCGATGGTTACCATACCAACGAGTCTTTTTTCGTTATCTACAACCGGTACCGCAAGCAAGTCATATTTCTTTGCAATATCTGCAACTTTTTCCTGGTCATCAAGAGTATTTACATAAACAAGCTGCTTATCTTCATCCATGATATCTCGGATTAATGCATCACTTTTATTGAAAACAAGATCAGCAAAATCAACTGTACCAATTAGATGTCTACCGTTGTCAATACAATAACAAGTATAAATTGTTTCTTTATCAATACCCGTTTTTCTAATATGGTTAATTGCTTCTTTAACAGTAAGTCTGTCATGAAGCTCAACCATTTCATTTGTCATAATGCTACCGGCGGATTCTTCCGGATAGCTAAGGTATGTATTGATAAGTTTTCTGGTTTCCGGAGTAGCGTTTCTTAGAATTCTTGTAACTAAATTCGCAGGAACTTCTTCAACTAAATCGACCATATCGTCAAGGAAAAGGTCATCAATTAATTTTTTAATTTCGGTATCTGTGATAGAAGAAATTATATCTCCCTGATCCTCAGATTCAAGATGAGAAAACACTTCTGCAGAAATATCTTTTGGTAAAATTCGGAAAACTCTAATCATTATATCTCTTTCAAGTTTTCCAAGAAACTCTGCTATATCTACTTTATTAAGTCCAATGAGTTCAGTTCTAAGCATTGAAAAGTTTTTTTCATCAACATACCCATTGAGAACATCATAATCAATTACATGCATAATAAAACCTCCTTACTCACATACGAGCAAGAAGGTCTACATTTTATTCACGTAACCCTTAAGGGCTAACTTCAAAAATCAATCAAAAAGCAGCCCACTCATATGTGTTGATAAATTTAGTCATTGTACTTCGATATGTCCCGTCACAATCCATAATGTGGGCTCCTTTCCTAATAAACTACCTTTATGATTTTAGTCTTTTTTTCAATATTGTCAACCCTTAAATTGATAAAAACCTATCTTCTTCATCACTTTATCAAGAGTGCGCTGTGAGATTTTTGTTGCAATTTCTGCACCATTCTTCATACAATCTTCAAGATATGCTCTCTCTTTTATAATTTTTTCAAAGCTTTCTTGAACCGGACGTAGTTCTTCTATTACAGATTCTGCTACTGCAACTTTAAAGTCGCCATAACCTTTACCTTCAAACTCTGCTGTAATCTCATCATATGTTTTACCTGTACAACAGGAGTAGATGCCCATAAGGTTATTTACACCGTCTTTACCTTTTTTAAATTCTACCTTCGCATCTGAGTCAGTTACAGCACTCTTAAATTTTCGCATTACCATATCCGGCTTATCAAGCATAGATATAAACGATTTAGGATTAGAGTCCGACTTCGACATTTTCTTTGTCGGCTCTTGAAGAGACATAATTTTTCCACCGGTTTCCATAATCAGTGGTTCCGGAACAACAAATGTTGGACCGTAAAGACCGTTAAACCTCTCAGCAATATCTCTTGTTATTTCAAGATGTTGCTTTTGGTCTGCTCCGACCGGTACAAAATTTGCTTGGTAAAGCAAAATGTCTGCAGCCATGAGAGCAGGATACGCAAAAAGGCCTACATTAATATTGTCTGTATGAGTTTTTGACTTATCTTTAAATTGAGTCATTCTCGACATTTCACCAAACTGTGTATAGCAATTAAGAATCCATGCTAATTGTGCATGTGTAGGAACTTGACTTTGTATAAAAATAATATTCTTTTCAGGGTCAAGATTAATTGCCAAAAGAAGAGCATACATGTTGCGCACTTGTTCTCTAAGTTTTGCCGGTTCTTGGCGCACAGTAATTGAATGTAAATCCGCTACACCAAAAGCACAGTCATATTGCTCTGCAATATCTTTCCAATTCTTAAGTGCTCCAAGATAATTACCAAGAGTTGGTGTTCCACTTGGTTGAATTAAACTTAGAACCTTTTGTTTTTTTTCATTGTTAGCTGCGATTTTATCTGCCATTTGCAATGTCTCCTAATATTTTAATGCCTTTTTTCATATCATCATCGGTTGGTGTTGAAAAATTTAAGCGTATATAATTTGTTTTTTCATTTTCATCTGTAAGAAAAGCAGTACCGGGAACAACAGCAACCTTTCTGTTTACAGCTTCTTTACAGAATGTGAGCATATCTATATCGTTACAAAGTTTACACCAGACAAACATTCCGCCTTCGGGTTTAACATATGTTACTTTATCTCCAAGATGTGCATCTATAAGACTGAGCATTAAATCCCTCTTTTTTTTGTAAATTTGGCTCATTTTATTTATATGCTCATCAATATCATAATCTTTCATAAAGTGGTATACAAGAAGTTGATTAAACATTGGAGTATGTACATCCTCTGTTTGTTTGCCGACAGTCATCTTAGATATAAGTGCCTTTGGAGCTAGAACATAACCGACTCTAATTCCCGGAGCAATAAGTTTCGAAAAAGTACCGGCATAAATTACTCTGCCTTCCGTATCGAGCGATTTAATTGTTGGAAGGTCTTCACCTTCTACTCTAAGGTCACCATATGGATTATCTTCAAGTACTAAAAAATCATACTTTTTCGCAAGTTCATAGACTTTTTGTCGTTTCTCTACAGACAGCGTAACACCACTTGGATTTTGAAAATTCGGTATTGTGTAAAGGAATTTTACTTTACAGTCCTTAATTTTTTCTTCAAATTGCTCTACATTTATTCCATCTTCCTCTATATCTATGCCAAGAAGCTTGCAGTTATAGGAACGAAAACAATTCAGAGACCCTATAAAAGATGGATTCTCACAAGCTACTACATCGCCCTCGTTACAAAGTACTTTTGTTAAAAGATCCATTATTTGAGTGGCCCCTGATGTTATAATTAATTCATCGTTTTCTGTTCCCATATTGTAGCGTTTCTTTAAGTATTCTTTGAGCAGTTCAATAAGAGGCGCATATCCTTCAGTAATTCCGTATTGGAGAGCTGTAATTGGTTCTTCATTAAAAATTTTTGTGGCTATCGTCTTAAGCTCTTCTTTTGGAAAAGCTTCCGGTGCAGGATTACCGGCCGCAAGTGAAACTACATTTGGATCTGATGTTGATTTTAATATTTCACGAACCGCTGAAGGTTTAAGTCCTGCTATTCTATCTGAAAATATATATTCGGTCATTCTAGTCGCCTCCGTCGATGGTATATTTTAACATATAAATATAGCTTTTGACAATGATAGAAGTTTGGGCTTATAATAAGTTTGTTAATATTTTATCTTTTATCTATCGGAGGATTTTGCTATGCCATTAGTTACTACTAAAGAAATGTTTAAAAAAGCATATGCCGGCGGCTATGCTATTGGTGCCTTTAATGTAAATAACATGGAAATTGTTCAAGGTATCACTACTGCCGCAAAAAAGTGTAATGCACCTGTAATTTTACAAGTTTCTGCCGGTGCTAGAAAATATGCATCGCACGAATACCTTATGAGCCTTGTTGAAGCTGCAATTAAAGAGACTGACCTTCCGATTGCTCTTCACCTTGACCATGGTGCGGATTTTGAAATCTGTAAAACTTGTATTGATGGTGGCTTCACATCTGTTATGATTGATGCATCTTCAAAGCCTTTTGAAGAAAACATTGAAATTACTAAACGCGTCGTTGAATATGCTCATGACCATGGTGTAGTTGTTGAAGCTGAACTTGGTATGCTTGCCGGTGTTGAAGATGATGTTGTTGTTTCTGAAAAAGATTCTTCATATACAAACCCTAATGATGTAGAAGAGTTTGTAAATCGGACAGGTTGTGATTCTCTTGCAATTGCAATTGGTACAAGCCACGGAGCTTTTAAATTTAAACCGGGTCAAAAACCAGCTCTTAGATTTGATATCCTTGAAGAAATTTCTCGTCGTCTTCCAGGTTTTCCAATCGTTCTTCATGGTGCATCTTCAGTACCACAGGAATTCGTAAAGAAAATTAACAGCTACGGCGGACAAATACCTGATGCAATCGGAATTCCGGAGGAAATGCTTCGTCAAGCTGCAAAAATGGCAGTTTGTAAAATCAATATCGATTCAGACATCCGTCTAGCAATGACAGCTGCAATTAGAGAATACTTAGTTGAAAATCCAAGTCATTTTGACCCACGTCAATATCTTGCTCCTGCCCGTCAAGCAGTTGCTGACATGGTTGAACACAAGATTCTAAACGTTCTTGGATGTAAAGATACTATCTAAAAGTAAACTAAAAGCGCACCGCTGGTGCGCTTTTTGTTTTTTATTCTAAAATGTATGCGTAAAAATATATATGTATTTATCTGTGCTGTATCTGTTTTATCTAATATCTACTTTTGTACTTTACCGCTACCCCATTTTAAGATGTATATGGTTACATCTTTTCTACCCCATTGATAGCATTCTGTTTTAGTATCAAAGAAAACGTCTACAACCGTTCCTTTTTTCTTCCATTTATGAACATTTCCTGTATCAGCAGCAATACAATAACCATAAATATATCTACCGTTTGATGTAACGATATACATTTCTGTTCCATATGGAATCTCTTTAGGGTCAACCGCTACATAACCGGATTGAGCTGGGACTCCTGACGCTGTACCCTTTCCTGCATCTGCTGTATATGCTGTTGATCCGCCTGTAATCGTTGCAATTGCTTCAGTTGGAATCCCATCCGTAAGAACATAATTTGAAGGAAGTGGAAGTTTTGAAAGAGGAGTTGCAGTTGCAAGCAACTTTATCTTCGTACCTTCGAGTACAATCTTATTTACTGCAGGTTCAATTATTTTTTCTGAAACCTTTATAGCTTTTGCAACTTTACCGTCTACAATTTTATCTTTATATACAACAGTCTTAGAACCGTTTTTGCCTTCTTGTTCTATTTGACTTGTACCTTTATAAATGCTGGCAGAAGCCTTTTTAACTGTTTTAAATTTAATTGTTTCTGTTTCTGTTCGTTCTTCGTATTCAACTCTATAGACACGAATTTCTCTGCCAGGTCTTAACTTTGTATTAAGACTTGGATTTACTTCATCATTTTCACCGAGTGTAATATTAAGCTTTATAAGTACATCAGCAACTGTACCTGTTAAAAAATCAGCAGATTGATGTTCACCATCTGCAAAAACTTCAACTGAAAATGCGCGGCGAATTTCAATTACCATGTCTTTTTCAAGTGGGTCTGCTTCCTTAAAATTCATTTCATCCACAGGACGACAAACGACACCGGCTTCTAAAAGAGCATCCTTTACTGTGCCGGCAACTTTAACCACCGCAACGACTTCACCGTCGTCTAAAATAGTGATTGGTGTTGCACGAAGAACTATAATTTTATTACCTTCATCAGCATCTGTGCTAACTTTAAAATTCCTCGTATCAAGCTTATCTCTCTCACCAAGTGTAACACCAGCTTGTTGTATTATTATGTTTACATCTTGTTCGGACGTATTAACCGTGATTATCTTTCCATCTACTAAAACGTCTACAGTATATGTAGAAGCAGCTGAAGCGATGAGTGTACAACAGCATAAAAAAACAAGTATGCACGACGCAACTATTCTATTTTTTGTTGCTCCGGTAAATACACGGCCTTCTTGCGTTCTAATCATTCAAAGTCCCCTTCGTTAAAGTTCCCTCTATAATTGCTGCGATATTATAATTTATTAGTTGCAAAAGTGTCAAATATTTTTAATCATTTATTTTATGTGAATTTAACAAATTTTTAATGTTTTTTGTGCGATTTAGGCTTTTATTTTTCTAATACAGAAATTTTACGGCGAGAAAATTGGGCATTTTATAACAAAATGCCCACTGTAACAGTTTTGTAACTATTTCTGTAAAGGTTTACTCCTTGCCTAACTGCAAGGTTTTTTCGAAAGATTTAGTCAAAGCTTCTTTAACAATGCCATCTAAATCTGCTTGTTTAAAGGATTCTACGCCTTCTATAGTTGAACCGCCTTTACTGCAAACAGATTCCCTTAAATCTTCTAAATTTTTATCCTCTTCAATTGCAAGAGTTGCTGTACCCTTTGCTGTTTCAAGAGCTAAAATAGTTGCCGTTTCTTTATCAAGACCTAAAGACATTCCTGCTTTAATTTCTGCTTCCATAAATTGAAAAACAAAGGCAGGACCACAACCTGAAATAACAGAACCTGCATCAATTAAATCTTCGTCAAGCTCTATGAATCTACCGGCATTCTTATGGTCTGTTTTATATTCCTCTAATTGCTGATTTGTTACATTCTTACTTGCAATAAGAATTGTACCTTTACCTATTTTTACAGGTGTATTCGGCATAATTCTAATCACAGATATTTTGTCGTTATCCAAAGCTTTATGGATACTTGCAATAGTTTTACCGGCAGCCATCGTTACGATGATTGGATTATTTTTATTAACTTCATCCTTAATCTCTTTGAGCACCTCATCATAATGCTGTGGTTTCACCGCAAGTACTAAATACTTCGTATTTTTTGCGATTTCTAAATTTGTACATTCAATTGTGCCTGTTTCCTTTGTAAGTCTTTCTGCATCTTCAGGTGGCTTTGAACTAATGCCAATTTGGGCTGATGAAACTTGCTTAATTAAAGAATATACGAAAGCGGTAGCCATATTCCCCGCTCCAATAAATCCATATTTAATCATTATCTCACCTGTCCGTTTCCAAGTATGACATACTTATATGTACAAAGCTCATCCAGTCCCATAGGTCCTCTTGCATGAAGCTTTTGAGTTGAGATCCCCATCTCACATCCAAGTCCAAATTCCCCACCATCTGTAAAGCGAGTTGATACATTTACATATACAGCCGCTGAGTCTATTTGAGCTATAAATTTTTTCTTAGCACTTTCAGTCTCTGTGATAATTGCTTCAGAGTGACCTGTTGAATGCTTTAAAATATGCTCTATTGCAGCATCTACATCGCGCACGATTTTTATTGCAAGTATGTAGTCTAGAAACTCTGTATCAAAATCGTTTTCTCCGGCAGGTATGCCATCGATAATTTTTTGCGCTTTGTCACAAAGTCTAATTTCAACCTGTGGAATCCTAGCTTTAAGGGCCGGTAAAAATTCTTTTGCAATCGATTCGTGAACTAAAAGTACTTCAACTGCGTTACACACTGATGGTCTACTTGTTTTTGCGTTATCAACAATGTTTAACGCATCATTGAGATTTGCCGTATCATCAACATAAATATGGCAAATACCGGTACCTGTTTGAATACAAGGAACCTTTGCATTCTCTGTACACGCTTTAATGAGACCTGCACCACCTCGTGGAATAAGAAGGTCAACAAGACCCTCAGCAGTCATGAGTTCATTTGCACTTCGGCGTGTAATATCATCTACGAGATTTATTGCGTTCTCCGGAAGGCCTTCTTCTTTAAGCGCTTGTTTAAGCGCTGTTACAATTGCCTTTGAAGACCTGTAGCTTTCTTTGCCGCCACGAAGGACGCAAGCATTACCGCTTTTGAAACAAAGCCCTGCTGCGTCCGAGGTTACGTTAGGTCTACTCTCGTAGATAATTGCAACCACGCCGAGCGGATAAAGTCGCTTTGAAATACGCATACCGTTTGGTCTTTCAAACTCTGTAATAACTTTTCCAACAGGATCAGGAAGTTTTGTAAGTTCTAAAAGACCGTCCGCCATTCCTTTAATTCTATCTTTCGTAAGTTTTAGACGATCTATCATCGCATCTGAAAGTTTTCCTGTTTGTTCAGCGACATCTTTTTCATTCGCCTTTAAGATTTCAGATGTGTTCTCTATGAGTTTTTCAGCCATTTTTTTAAGGGCTGAATTTTTTTCATCATTTGAAAGACTAGCAATTAATCTTGTTGTCTCTTTTGCTGCTTTACAAAGCTCTATTGTAGTCATCTTACTCATGTTCTTTGTTTCCTCTTTAATTCAACTGTTTCTTCTTTTTTACTCCTCTTATTTTGTTATATATTATTTTGTTAGATAATTCATCCTTTAATTTTTTAGCACTGTTACACCATTATTTTTTAGCGATAAATCTAGTACCTACAAAATCATTCCCACTTGCAATATTATATAACAACTCCGGTCGCTTACCATTGATAATAACCATATCCATACCGGCACCTACTGCAATTCTTGCAGCTAAAAGTTTTGTTTTCATTCCACCTGTGCCAAGCTTTGTTTGAGTATCGTCAGCCATTGCCTCTACTGCATCTATATCTACTACTTCTTTGATAAGTTCAGCATCCTTATCTTCATGAGGATTTGCAGTATAAAAACCATCTATGTCTGTGAGTATAACAAGCAAGTCTGCATCAACTGATTGAGCAACTACAGCACTTAAAGTATCGTTATCGCCTATTATGATTTCTTCTGTAGCAACTGAGTCGTTCTCATTGATAATTGGAAGTGCGCCGAGTTCCAAAAGTCTATATACAGTATTCTGGAAATTCTGATGACGTACAGGATTTTTTATATCTTCACCCGTAACAAGAATTTGACCTACAATGTGATTATATTCTGAGAAAAGCTTATCGTAAGTATACATAAGTTCACACTGTCCCACAGCAGCACAAGCCTGTTTTGTTGGAATATCTTCAGGCTTTTTCTTCATGGAAAGTTTACCAAGACCCATTCCAATTGCGCCTGAAGAAACAAGCACAACTTCATGCCCTGCATTTTTTAGGTCAGATAAAACCTTGCAGAGTTCTTCCACTCGTCTGATATTTAAATTTCCTGTACTGTGAGCTAATGTGGTTGTGCCCACCTTAACAACAATTCTCATACTATCATCTCTTTTTTTAATTTAATCGCTCAGCGGCATTGTTCTTGTTTTTATTTTTATTCTTAAAACTTTCTTTAAGTATCGAGTTTCATATCTCCAAACTTAATTAGGCCTTTCTTTCTCATAAGTTCGGATACTATAAGACTTATAATTGCAGGAAGAACAATATGCATTACTAAAATTTGGAGCAATGTCATTCTTAAACCAATTTCCGGAACCATTGTTTCAAAAGCAGCAATCTGTCCAACAAAACCAGACGTTCCCATACCGGAACCAATTGGGTTACTCTTCATACCAAGTGCAGCAGAAGAAATTGGACCAAGAATTGCAGATGAAACAATTGCAGGAACCCAAATTATTGGTTTCTTAACAATGTTAGGCATTTGAAGCATTGAAGTACCAACACCTTGAGCTATAAGGCCACCAAATTTGTTTTCTCTATAACTTGCAACTGCAAAACCAACCATATTGCAGCAACAACCAACCGTTGCCGCACCGGCAGCAAGACCGGTGATTCCCATCGAAATACCAATTGCTGCGGAACTTATTGGTAAAGTTAAAATGATTCCCATAAGTACAGACACAATTATACCACCAATAATCGGATGTGCGTCAACGTTAAAGTTTACGATTTCACCAAGCCAAAGCATAAACTTTGAAATTGGAGGACCAACAACTATTCCTGTTGCTGCACCGGCAATAATAAGCAAAAATGGTGTAATAATAATATCTACCGGTGTCTTGCCTGCAACAAGCTTTCCAAGCTGAATTGCAACCATAGCTGCCACAAATGCACCAAGAGGCTCACCTGGCTTGCCAAGTATTATTTCAGTCATTCCACTTGCTACCGCAGGGAATGCACCAATAAGGCCGGCAACTGCAGCAGACACCGTAACAAGCGGGCCTTGCTTAAATTTCACCGCAACACCAACACCAATGCCTGCACCGGTAAGGCTCTTTGCGACATTCGCAATTATAACCATATAATTACCGATTTCTCCACCAATAAGTGTACCAACCTGTGCGATAATGGTTCCAATAATGAGCGTTGCGAAAAGACCCAAAGCCATACCGGATAGACCGTCGATGAAAATTTCGTTCAGAAAAGCTTTAATCTTAGCCACAAAACCTTGTGGCTTTTTCTGAGAAGCTTTTTCTTTCTTCATAAAATTTCCTCTCTTTCTTTATTCTATTTTTATATTTTCGGTGCCCAGTATCGCCACTTGAGTCTATTATTCACTTAGTCTTTCTTGTGCTTTAGTGCCCTAAAATATTAAATAATATGATAATATACGCGACACAAAAAAGCAACCAGCTTTCGCTATTATACCGGTTGCCATTTTTTTCCTAGAGTGTTTATACTATCATTGTTCCATCTGCGAAATCTTTCGCTATAAACGATACAAAATAAAATGGAGTTGTAAGCAACTTTTGTTTTGCATCATAACCATAGTTATTCTTAGAAATCTTGATTGCACACTCATATTTATTGTGTTCAGCAAATTTTTGTAGTGAATTAAGTTTACCTTTCCCTTTTTTAACATCTATCGGATAAAGCTTATTGTTTGACTCGATAATAAACTCTATTTCAGAAGATGCTTTACCTCTCCAATAATAAAGATCATGCCCTTTAGCTACTAATTCATTTGCCACAAAATTTTCAAAGAATATTCCTGACAAGGTATTATCTCTTTCATTTGAAATAAACGAAGCTGCATTTATTCCACTTTGATATGAAAACATGCCTATATCGCCAAGGAAAAGCCTGAAACTACTTTTATTGTCCGGTATAAGTGGCATTGTGACTTTTGTCTTTACCTGGAAAGATTGGCTAACTATATGCGTGAGTTTAAGCCATTCAATTGAGGTTGCAAAATCTCTAGTTTTACTATTCTTTTCAATGAATCCAGGCGAAAAATTTTTAGATTCTTTATTAAGCTCAGCATAAATATTTTTAAACAGATTGCGAGAACGCAAAACAGACTCTCGACTTGCTTGATAAAGTTCCATATCTGCTAGGTAATTATTATAGAGTGCAGTCAATATTTTTCTCGATTCAAAAAGATCGTCTCTTACGATGTATGCCCCTACAGCTTCAGGCATTCCACCAACAAGCAAATATTTGTACACTTCCTCCAGTGCTAACTCATGAATTTGAGTTGCCAATGGAGTCTTGTTTTCATATGCAGTTTTAACTGCATTATAAAGCACCTCATTGTTATTCATAAGGAACTCATCAAAAGTCATTGGATAAATTGTAAGTTCATCTATTTTACCCACCGGAAAAAGAAATTTCCTATTTTCCTGAGAACCTCTTTTATTTACTTCTCTTTGTAGTTTTATTCTTACCATTGAACCCGTTGCAATAACAGGAATTTTTCTAAAATCCTGACAAAAATATTTTAAAGCAGAAATTATATTTGGGCACTCCTGTACTTCATCAAATATCAAAAGAACAGTTTCATCAATTTGTTTACCTTTTAGCAATGAAATGTACTCAATAATTTTTTCAGCATTAGCAGTATTAGTACAAAACTCACGAACCTCATCTTCTATTTTGAAGTCTATATAAATATACCTATCTATATAATATTCTTCTGCAAAAAGCTTTTGAACAAGATAAGTTTTACCAACCTGTCGTGCACCCCAAACAATCAGAGGTTTTCTTCTTTCATTTTTATTCCAAGCTATTAATTCTTGTAAAGCTAGTCTCCTCATAGATTTACCTCCTATCTTTATAAACACATTTTATCATTACTTGCACCTTTTGGCAAGTTAGTTTTGCAATTACTTGCACCTTTTTGATAGTTGTTTAAAGAGCTATTTGCACCTTTTGGCAAGTTAGTTTTGCAATTACTTGCACCTTTTTGGCACTTATTTGAGTCGTTATTTCCTCCTTTTCCTGTTTTTTGCAACTTAAAAACTCCGAAATATATAAAGAAAAAACCTCGAGACTGTGATAGCTTCGAGGTTTTGAATACTTTGTTCGATTGTAGTCGTATAATTATCTCTTTGAGAACTGTGGTGCACGACGAGCGCCCTTGAGACCCGGCTTCTTTCTTTCCTTCATACGTGGATCACGTGTGAGGAATCCTGCCTTTTTAAGCTCTGGACGAAGTTTTTCATCATACTGGATTAAAGCACGTGAAAGACCATGACGAATTGCGCCTGCTTGACCTGAAACACCGCCGCCGTTTACACGACAAATAATGTCAAACTGCTCTGTAAGACCAAGAAGTTCAAGAGGTTGACGAACGATGAATTTTAATGTGCCGAGACCAAAATAATCATCAATGTCTCTTTCATTTATTGTAATTTTACCAGTTCCCTTGTAAACACGCACACGAGCAACTGAGCTCTTTCTACGGCCTGTACCATAAAAATATTCTTTTTCATTATACATGTGACGTCATCCCCTTTCTTAAAATTCACGTGGCTGTGGATTTTGAGCAATATGTGGATGCTCAGGACCAGCATATACACGAAGCCTTGTAAGAGAATTTCTTCCAATCGTATTGCGTGGAAGCATACCCTTAACTGCTTTAATTACAACGAAATCAGGCTTTGTTTTCATAAGTTCCTTATACTTAATTTCCTTAAGATTTCCAACATAACCTGTATGACGGTAATATTTCTTTTGTTCAAGCTTTTTACCTGTTAAAACAACCTTATCAGCATTAATTACAATGACATGATCGCCACAATCAGCATGAGGTGTGAATGTTGGCTTGTGCTTTCCACGAAGAAGCGTAGCAACTTCAGTTGCAAGTGAACCAAGTGTTCTACCTTCCGCGTCAAGAACATACCAGTCACGAGTAATATCGCCTGCTTTTGGCATATAAGTTGACATAGGATCTTTTCCTCCGTTTAATAAATTTAATAATTTGTTTTGTTATGTATTTTAGTGATTTTATTGCTTGGTAATGATAACATCAAAAACAAGTGTCGTCAACCATTTTTTTAATGTTTTTTAATTTAGATTTTGTTTTCTCACTTTTTCTCTGCTTTTCTCATTTTTTCATATGTTTATCTCGTTTGCTATTTTCAATTTTTCTTTATGTTTAATATTTCCTTAGAAGTAATAATCCTCTATATTTTAATATTCTCTGTATTTTAATATTCCCTATACCTTAACATACTCCACATTTTAATGCTTAAACATATTCTAATGCTTAGACATATTCTAATATCTTAACATCCTAAATATAAATATTTTTTGACATTTTTATATTTCAGATCTTCTTCAAATCTTCCCTATCAAATTTTAGCTCTTCCCTATTACAAAAAAGAAATTAAAAAACCAAGAAGCTCCAGTTGGACTTACTGGAGCATCTCAGTTTGAGGAGATAATTATTCAAATAAAGGAGAATAAAATGAAAAACTATCTAAAAACTGGAGGGTAAAATGAAAAACTTACAACGACAAAGGATTTTAATTAACCTGCAAGTGGGAGTGGGGTGGAGAAGTTACCTTTTCCGCAGTATTCCACAGAAGTATAACTTCTCCGCCTCTTCGTTTTATAAGGACTATCCCTCTTACAGTTCTCACTATACACTAATCTTTGCAAAATGTCAACACTTTTTATATATTTTTTTAACATTTTAAAAAGTTTTTGTGTATATCGTATAAGAAGCCTATAAATAAGAGCCTTTTCATAGACTCTCATTTAACAAATTTCTTATTTTTAACATTTTTTATAAAACTTGCATTACTTTTTATATTTTTCTTTTTACCTTTTACGTCTGAAACATTTAAAACATTTTGTTTTATATTTACATTTTATTTTATATCTACACTTTATGCCATTTTACACCCTGTGGTGTATCTTCAAGAATGATTCCTTGAGCTTTTAAATCATCTCTGATTTTATCTGCGAGAGCAAAATCTTTATTCTGTCGTGCCATATTTCTTTCAGCAATAAGTTGTTCAACATCAATATCAAGCGACTCTTCTTTTCTGTTATATACAAGACCCAAAACTTCTGTAAGCTCATCAAATTCCTCGATTGCATATTCAATAAGACTTTGAGATGCATCACCTGACAATACATGTGTGTTAATATCACGAACAAGATCATAAACTGCAGCAAGCGCATCTGCTGTATTTAAATCATCATCCATCGCCTCAATGAACTTTGTTCTGTGCATATCAAGTGTTTTCTTTATTTCAAAATCTTGTGGACGAGTATCAACAACAGCATTTTCAAGAGCAAAATCAAGACCATCCCTGCAAGTGTAAAGGCGAGTAAGAGCTGCTTTACACTGTTCAATGGTATCTATACTATAATTGATTGGACTCCTATAGTGTGAAGAAATCATAAGATAACGAATTGGCTCATAACCATATTTTTCAGCTACATCGCGGACAGTGAAAAAATTTCCGAGCGATTTAGACATCTTCACATTATCAACATTTATATACCCGTTATGCATCCAATAATTAGCAAAAGGAACACCGTTGCAACATTCAGATTGAGCTATTTCATTCTCATGGTGCGGGAAAATTAAATCCTGACCACCACAGTGAATATCAATTGTATTTCCATGGATACCCCTATTCATTGCAGAACACTCAATATGCCAACCCGGTCTACCCTTGCCCCAAGGTGAATCCCAAAACGGCTCTCCCGGTTTTGCGGACTTCCAAAGTGCAAAATCTATTGGTTCTCTTTTAAGTTCGCCGACATTGATCCTGGCACCGGCCTCAAGTTCTTCAAGCGGTTGATGTGAAAGTTTGCCGTATTTCTCGAAAGTTTTTGTTGCGAAATAAACATCACCATTTTCAACAACATATGCGTGTCCCTTTTCGATAAGGGTACTAATGATGTTGATAATTTCAGGCATGTTTTCCGTTGCCTTTGGATGAAAATCAGCTTCACGAATATTTAAGCCCTTAGCATCTATCCAATATTCTTCTATATATCTCTTTGCAATTGTTTCGTAATCTGTACCTTCTTCATTTGCGCGATTTATAATCTTATCGTCAATATCGGTAAAATTTTGAACAAATATAACCTTGTTACCTCTATATTCAAGATAACGACGAAGTACATCAAATACACAAAGTGGACGTGCATTACCAATATGAATTAAGTTGTAAACTGTAGGTCCGCAAGCATAAATTTTATATTCTCCGGGAACAATTGGTTCAAGCTCTTCCTTTTTCCTTGTCAACGTATTGAAGACTCTCATTTCTTCTTCTCCTTCTTTGATTTTTTAACTTCCTTTTCAAGTTTTTCTATCTGTTCTTTCAATTTATCTATTTCATTCTTTACAGGGTCCGGTACATTAATTTGATCAAGGTTGTCTATCCTTTTTCCATCCCTAACTACCACTCTCGCGGGTACACCTACAGCAGTAGAATTCGGTGGAATTTCCTCAAGTACCACAGCACCTGATGCAATGTTTGAATTGTCACCAACCTTAAAAGGTCCTAAGACCTTTGCACCGGAACCTATCATTACACCGTTGCCGATTGTTGGGTGACGCTTTCCTTTTTCTTTACCGGTTCCACCTAAAGTTACTCCCTGGTAAATAGTAACATCGTCACCGATTTCAGTCGTTTCACCTATTACCACGCCATGGCCGTGGTCGATAAAGAAACGACGACCAATCTTTGCACCCGGATGTATTTCGATTCCGGTTATTTTTGCAGCGTGCTGTGAGAGCGCACGAGCTAAAAAGAAACACCTTTTATTATGAAGATAATGCGCAACCCT
This sequence comes from Oscillospiraceae bacterium, assembly GCA_012520505.1. Taxonomy (GTDB): domain Bacteria; phylum Bacillota; class Clostridia; order Oscillospirales; family Acutalibacteraceae; genus UBA1227. Next base: position 32,891 of record JAAYOC010000021.1, on the reverse strand, counting down.
ATAGTACCAAATAGCACGAAGCCCCGGATACAGCAAAAGAATTTCAATGTTTCCTCTTGCTGCAGGGTCGCGCTCTTTTACACAGCACACATCTTCAACCATATAATCTATCATCTTTTTTATCAAGCTTAACATAATCTTCCTCTTCCTAAAACTTACGTTTTAAAACCTACTACCTTTAAAAATTTTTTATCTATACCGCTCGTTCAAACCGTCTGTTTTTTAAAACTTTCTATTTCTATCTGAAGTTTCTATACAAGACTTTTTATTTAAAAAATATTTTATATCTTATATCAAAATCTTAATCCTAAAGCATATTATTTTCAATATAATATTTACCAATTTATTAAATCTTCTAATATGATACCTATTAATTTTTCAATATAACATCTGCTAATTCTTCAACAGAACACTTACTAAAAAATATCCTCCGTCACCAACAAGGTGACGGAGGCGAAAATCAAGTTCCCGCGGTTCCACTCCGCATTTATTTCTCTTTTTAAAAAGTGACTCCCGAGCGCACTTCATAGGCGAAACTACCAACAGGGCTTTCAGCCGGTGACCCCATCTCTCTTTTGCACTTTACTTGTCTACTACTCTTCTCGTTCAACGCCGTATTCAAATGTATTACTATAATATCAATTTATTTTGAAAAGTCAATTACTTTTACACCGTCTTTTACATACACAACACCGGAAACTATTGTGAGTACTGCAATAATCCAAAACAGTATATCTGCAACAAAATGAAGCGGAAGTTCTATACCGAAATCCCCAACCAAAACAAGACCAAGCATAATTGCAATGGTGGCAACCATTTGAAACGTTGTCTTAACCTTACCCCATATGTTAGCAGGAATTACAAGACCTTCAGCAGCCGCTATAAGTCGCATTGAGCTTATTGCAAACTCTCTGAAGAGCACAAGAAAAACTACCCACACATTACAATAACCAAGTGCCATAAAGCCTAAAAGTGCAGAAGTTGTAAGTATTTTATCAGCAAGTGGATCTGCAAACTTACCAAAATTCGTAACAAGGTTACGCTTTCTGGCAATTATTCCATCAAAGAGGTCTGTAAGTGAGCCAATAATAAACAATAACATTGCAATTGCATAGTTATAAGGAATAGACGGGATTGTAAAAACTGCAAGAAAAACTGGGGTAATAATCATTCTTGCAATAGTCAATTGGTTAGGTATATTCATAAAAATTCTCCATCAAAATTATTTTTTTAACTATATCACATTGTATGTATATTTTCAACACGGCAACGCACGTGTTCACTATCCTATTTTGACCTTAAAATTAACTTAAACTGTCTAAATATTCGACTCAATCTTTACCTATTTTAAGTAACAATAAATTGCAATTTAAAAATCCGTTGTATTTTTTACAACGGATTTTTACTATTTATTTTCTATTATTTATATTTCTTTTGTTCTATCATAAAAAACTGATTTAATATCGTTGTATGAAAACCCAAGACGCACAAGTGCATTAAAAACTTTAGTTTTCTGAGTTTCATTCATCAAATCTCTTGAGTGATATTTAGTATCAAGGAGCTCGTTAATTGTAGCCTTTGTATCTATATTCACATCTTCCAAAACCGATGAAATAATATCTCTTGATATACCCTTAGCAGAAAGTGCTGCCCTAAGACCTGCCGGACTTGCATGTTTTCTTTTAATCAATTCTTCCGCATAAGCATGGGCAAACCGTTCATCATCAAGAAGACCTTTCTCAACAAGCTCATCAATGATAAGAGCAATATCTTCTTTAACCTCAAAGCCAAATTTTTTAATTAACTTATCTGTCAATTCCTTTTTAGAATGGTCTCTGATTGAAAGACTATCAAGAGCTCTTGAATAAAGCTTCTGATAATTAATTTTACTAAGGAGAGCTTCCCACTCTTCCTCTGTAATTTCAGTTTCAACAGGGATACCCAAAGAATACCAAAAATTTACACTTGTGGTAACAACATATTCACCATCAATTGAAAGATGCACCTTGCTACCTCTACCCTGTTTTGCGGTTAATTTCATTTTTAATCATCTACCGTTATATCAAGCTTTGCCTTAGCAGCGGCAGCAGTTGTAGGTTTATCCACTGCAACCGGCATTTCTTCAGTAGAATCTGCTTCTGTTGGTTCAGTATTTACCCTTCCACCTCTGTAAGCAGCCTTCATTTGATTGGAAAGCTCAGAAATATTAGCCTGTACTTTAGTCTCAATTTCAGCCATAAAATCAGGATTATCAAGTAGATATTGTTTAACGTTTTCTCTACCTTGACCAAGTCTTTGATCTCCATATGAGAACCAAGCACCACTCTTATTTATAATGTCAAGATTTACTGCGGCATCAAGAATTTCTCCTTCTTTAGCGATTCCTCGACCATAAATAATATCAAATTCTGCTTCTTTAAATGGAGGAGCAACTTTATTTTTTACAACTTTTGCGCGAGTTCTTGAACCTATAAATTCATTACCCGATCCTTTAAGCTGCTCAATACGACGAACATCAATTCTCATTGATGCATAAAATTTAAGTGCACGACCACCGGTTGTTACTTCCGGATTTCCATACATTACACCAACTTTTTCACGAAGTTGATTGATAAAAACAATAATGCAGTTCGATTTTGCAACAGCACCCGCAAGTTTTCTAAGTGCTTGTGACATAAGTCTTGCATGAAGACCAACATGCGGATCTCCCATTTCACCTTCAATTTCTGCACGTGGAACAAGCGCTGCAACCGAGTCAACAACTAATATGTCAATTGCACCGGAACGAACAAGTGATTCTGCAATTTCAAGTGCCTGTTCACCATTATCCGGCTGAGCAACAAGCAAAGAGTCAACATCAACACCAAGATTTGTTGCATAAACAGGATCAAGTGCATGTTCAGCATCAATAAACGCCGCTTCGCCACCTGCCTTTTGTGCTTCAGCCACTGCATGAAGAGCAAGAGTTGTCTTACCGGATGCTTCCGGTCCGTAAATTTCAACAATTCTTCCCCTTGGAAGACCGCCAATACCGGTAGCAATGTCAAGGGTGAACGAACCGGTTGAAATTGCTTCAATATTCATTCCCTGGTTTTGTCCAAGGCGCATAATTGCCCCTTTACCATATTGTCTTTCTATTTTAGCTATTGCTGTTTCTAAAGCTTTACTTTTATCTGACAAACAAACTCCTCCTTTTTGTTCGCACAAATGTTCGCCTGGGATTATTATAGACTATAAAATCTGACAGGTCAACCCTATTTTAGAAAGTGAGTACGAAAGGTACGAAAAAGCGGACAAAAGGTAAAAAAACACAAAATAAAAGACACTCGTCTAAAAAAAATAACCAAACAAAAATAACTGTCACCAACAAAACGAACAACTAACATTTGAAAACAGAACAACCCCAAAACGGGATTGTTCTGTTTTCTCTGGCAGCGGAATAGGGATTCGAACCCCAAATAACTGAGTCAGAGTCAGTCGTGTTACCGTTACACTATTCCGCTGTATTTAAGGAGTTGCATCGCAACTCCTTTGTCTACTGATTATGGACGTTGAACTTTTCCTGAGCGAAGACAACGTGTGCACACATATACTCTTTTTGGAGTTCCGTCTACAACAGCTTTTACTCTTTTTACATTAGGTTTCCATATTTTATTTGAACGTCTATGTGAGTGAGAAACCGCGATACCGAAGGATACACTTTTACCACAATATTCACATTTTGCCATGTTTCGGCACCTCCTTTTCATATACAGGCCACGCCAATAGTAAAGTAACAGAGTTAGTCTAGCAAAAAGGTTGTTAAAAAGCAAGTGTTTTTATTATTTTGACCTTGAAATTAATCCTTATATGTATATACTTTTTAAAAAGAACTTGACTTAATATTTTTTTTAGTGTATAAATTTAACATACAATTTTATACAAAAGCTTTGACGGAGAGGACAAAATTCCCCTTGTTTTAAGAGAGTCGGTGTATGGTGTAAACCGATAACAAGAAATTTTTGTTTGTAGCTCCCGAGCTGGTGGGAAGAAAAGTTTTACTTAGTAGAACCCATTCGTGCATGCTACGTAAGTGCATAGAACTTGTTAGAGTTTGAAGTGGCTAATTTATTTAGCAATTTGAGTGGTACCGCGGGTACAAATTAGATTTGTTGCTCGTCTCAAAGTAAATGCTTTGAGACGAGCTTTTTTATTTCAGCCTTATCTAAAATTTAGCCTTCTCTAAAGCAACGAAAAGGAGGATCTCATGATTACAGAACTTGATTTCAAAATCAAAGAAATAGCAGGGCGTATACGCGAACTGCGCGAAATTGAAAACTTTACAACAGCTTATATGGCTGAACAAACCGGTGTTTTAGAAAATGAATACATCGCCTGTGAAAATGGTGAGCGAGACTTGAACTTTGCCTTTCTTTACCGTTGTGCTCAAGCATTCTCAGTAGACGTTACTGACATTATTGAAGGTCAGTCGCCTACTCTTGCAAAACTCGTATTAACTCGTAAAGGTGAAGGACAAAAAATCCAGCAAGCACATGGCATGACTTATTATAGCCTAGCCGCAACCTTCAAAAACAGAATTTCTGATCCCCTTTATGTTGAAGCTGAATACTCTGAAAAAGCACAACATAGTGACATTGAACTTACAACTCATAAGGGACAAGAGCTTGACATCGTAATAGAAGGAGCGCTTAAAGTTCAAGTTGGCGACCATATTGAAATTCTTCATGCCGGTGACACAATTTATTACGACTCAAGCACTCCCCATGGCATGATTGCGACCGAAGGTAAGAACTGTCTTTTTTATGCAATAGTTTTAAATGCTGCTGGTGAACCTATACCTGAACTACAAACCGTTCAGACAACTGAAGGCGAAACTCCTCGTCGTATTGGTGAAGAACAGAAAGAACGTGTGTACAAAAAGTGGGTTTCAGTTGAAAAAGATGAAAATCGCACACCTATAAAAGTTGATTTTAAAAATACAGAAAAGTTTAACTTTGCCTTTGATGTAGTTGATGAGCTTGCAAAAACTAAACCGGATAAACTTGCAATGATTCATCTTGATGTAAATAAAAATGAAAAACGTTTTACATTCAAAGAAATGATGGAGCTTTCAAACAAAACAGCAAACTATTTCACCAGTCTTGGAATTAAACGTCACGATAAAGTAATGCTCGTTTTAAAACGTCATTATGAATTCTGGCCTGCAATCTTAGGTCTTCATAAAATTGGTGCAATTGCAATCCCTGCAACAAATCAACTTAGAAATAAAGATTTCGAATATAGATTTAATGCAGCAGGCATCAAAGCGGTCCTCTGTACTGCTGATGACGGAGTTCCAAATGAAGTTGACATTGCAGCTAAAACCTCTCCAACATTAGAAATTAAACTTGTTGTAAATGCTGATATTGACGGTTGGAGAAATTTCAGCAATGAATGGCAACTTTTCTCAAACGAATATAGTCGTAAAGCTAACTCTCCAAAAGGCGATGACCCAATGCTTATGTTCTTTACTTCAGGAACTTCCGGCTACCCTAAAATGGCACTTCACAGCTATAAATATCCTCTGGGACATTTCATTACTGCTAAATATTGGCATTGTGTTGACCCTGATGGACTTCATTTTACAATTTCAGATACAGGGTGGGCTAAATCGCTCTGGGGCAAACTTTATGGTCAATGGCTCTCCGAAGCGGCAACTTTCGTATATGATTTTGATAGATTTCATGCAGATGATATACTTCCACTATTTAAGGAATATCATATAACTACATTCTGTGCTCCGCCTACAATGTACAGAATGATGATAAAAGAAGATTTAGCTAAATATGACCTTTCTTCTGTTGAACATGCAACAACAGCCGGTGAAGCTTTAAACCCGGAGGTTTATACCCAGTTTGAGCGCCTCACAGGTCTCAAAATTATGGAAGGCTTTGGTCAGTCAGAAAGTACACTTATGATAGGCAATCTCACCGGTGCTAAACACAAGATTGGTGCTATGGGCAAGCCAATTCCAATATATGATATTCGTCTTATTGATTCCGACGGCAATGAAGCTGAACCGGGTGAGACAGGTGAAATTTGTGTTAACGTAGAAAAAGATGCACCTTGTGGTCTCTTTATGTGTTATTATAGAGGTGCAGAAAAATCAGGTGAAGTTTGGCACAGTGGCCTCTACCATACCGGCGATTTAGCATTCAAAGATGAAGATGGGTTCTTCTGGTATGTTGGACGTGCTGATGACCTTATTAAATCTTCCGGATATCGTATTGGACCTTTCGAAATAGAAAATGTTATCATGGAGCTCCCTTACGTTTTAGAATGCGGGGTATCTCCTGTGCCGGACGAAGTAAGAGGTCAAATTGTTAAGGCTTCTATCGTTCTCGTAAAAGGAACAGAACCTTCAGACAATTTAAAGAAAGAAATTCAAGAATATGTAAAGAAAAAAACTGCACCATACAAGTATCCTCGTGTAATTGAATTTTATGAGGAGCTTCCAAAGACTACTAGCGGAAAGATTATCCGTTCTAAACTTTAAAAATTAAAGGGAAGTCGTTATGAAAAGATTTGTAAGTATCATAAGTATTCTTTTGTGTTTTGTCTTAATATTTTTAACCGGATGTGTAAACAACAACCCACCAAACAAAACCGGAGATGAATTATTAAAAGAATATCTAAGTAATGTTGATAAATTTGAATCTCCTGTGCGTGAATTCGGTACAACAACAAGTTATATCTATGCAAATCCAAGAATTGCAATCGCAATTCTTTATCCTGAAACAGATCACAAATTTCTTGATAAAGAAATAAATGCTTGGATTAAAAAAACAGCAAACGTATACATTACAGAAGCAAAAGTCAGTAAAGGAACTTCTGCCGAATTAACCGTATCATACCAAAGCTACAACATTAGCGCCTCTATTGCCAGCATTGAAATGGAAGGTGCATTTTTGTCATCCCATATGGCACATCCAATTGATATTATCAAAACATTTAATGCCGATATAAAAAATAAAAAACTTTTAAAAACAAGAGATATTATTAACAGCAGATCTTATAAAACTTTTGAGGAAATGGTAGCTGCAAAAGCCGGTGTTGACACTGAAACCATTGATGAAAACTTCCTTGATAACATAATCCTGACAAATGATGGAATTGAAATCATCCTGGAACGCGGTAAATATCTTACTATGTCAGAAGGAACAAAAAGAATATTTTTTAAATACAGTGATATTACAGATCTTCTAAACGAATCTTTCCTGAAATCGAAAAATGAAAAAATTATAGACAAACCATCTGAGGAACCTTTACCAAATAAAGATACTCCTAAACAGCCTATTCCTGCCGGAAGTCGAAGAATTGCGTTGACTTTCGACGATGGTCCGAGTATACATACGGAAAAAATACTTGATATTTTTAAAATGCATGGTGGCAAAGGGACCTTTTTTGTACTTGGAAACCTTATTGAAGGAAGAAAAGATACACTGATAAGAATAGCAAATGAAGGGCACGAAATAGGTAATCACAGCTGGAACCACCGTAAGCTTACAAACCTCTCAGAAAAAGAAATTACAGACCAAATTATGATGACGAGAGCCAAAATATATGATGTTACGGGTAAGGACTGTCTTCTTGTCAGACCGCCTTACGGTTCTTATAACAGCAAAATAATAAATATAGGAAAAAATCTTAATGTTTCTTTTGTCATGTGGTCTATTGATACTTTAGACTGGAAAACTAAAAATGCTAATGCAATTTATAGAGAAATTACAAATAATGCTTCCGATGGCGCAATAATTCTTTGTCACGATCTTTATGGAACTACTGTGGAAGCTATGGAAAAAGTCATTCCAAAATTAATTGCTGATGGATATCAGCTGGTAACAATAACAGAACTCATAGAAAGTTCCGGCGACAAACTAGAACCCGGAAAAGTTTATATAAGACAAGAAAAACCGGCAATTGAAAACACTGAAGTTCCTAGTTCAGAAGCTACAAATACGAAGGCTGCAACCAACAATTAGTAGATAGTTTTAGATAACATATATAGAAAGAAATCGAAAAAACAAAGAAAAACGAAAGGAAAACAAAGAAAACAAAAAAGAACAAAGAAACAAAAGAGAAACAAAGAACAAAAAACAAAAAGGAATAAAAAAAGAGGGAAAAAAACGAAATGAAAAGAAGATAAAAAAACAAAAAAGACGCTTCAAAATGAAGCGTCTTTTTCAATTAAAAATATAAAAATTTCTTTTATTTACGGTTTTTCAACATCAACAACTTCTCTGAACTTGCCATCTGTCTCGATTAAATAATAAACTGTCTTTTTCCCGCCATCTTCTATTGGCATTTCAAGTACTACATATTTTTCTCCACCGTACTTTGTAACAACCCAATTGCTTTTTTCATAATCTTTTTGAGCTTCTTCGGCAGAGGAGTAATATTTATCTACTTCATTTACAAAAAAATCAAATGGTCTTGGCTCACTAAAACCTTTTATGTTTTCCCCTTCTCCTGCATTTTCAGAAATATTTGGAGTTTCCTCAACAGCTTCATTATTTTTCTCTATATCTGATCCAAAACCGTCGAATAAATTCCCTTTACTACCATAAAACGCATACTTGGAATCATTTGATTTTAAACCTAAATTTTGATTAATAAGTGGAATTGCTATTACAAAAAGCAAAACGAAACAAGCTGCAATTGGAATTAACTTTTTATAAATTACCTTCGTTTTAATCTTTTCCTTATCCTTATCCTTTTTCTTATTCTTCGTTTTACCTTTGCGATTTAGTTCTATTTGCATTTCAGCTTCTTCAATTATATCTTCATCAATAAATGTTATTGATTCATACAGTTTTTCTGACTTCATATAGCTATCCCCTCACTTTCAAGTTCAATTTTAAGGTCAGCTCGTACTCTATGAAGTGTTGTTGAAACCTTTGATTCAGAAATATTCATTTCCCTTGCAATGTCTTTTACTTTCATACCATACCAATATCTTTTTACAAACATTATCCTTTTCTCTTCCGGAAGTGTTCGTAAAAAAGCGGAAATTTGTTTTGCAAGCATAATTGCATCTGCTTCTTCTTCCGCAGATGGGCAAGCTTCAGTAAGTTCTGATAAAAGAACTTCCATACCCGCTCCCCGTTTTTCTGCATGTGCTTTTCTATACATATCAAGAGCCTTATTTTTTGTTATTCTTCCGAGAAAAATTTTAAAGTTTAACGGAACTTGTGGAGGTATAAGATTCCAAACCGTAAAGTATGTGTCATTTTCACATTCTTCGGCATCCTCTTTAGTAGACAAAACATTAAAAGCTATTGTAAAAATATACCTTGAATATTTAATCCTTGTTTCCTCTATTGCTGATTCTTTTCTTTGCTGATAGAGTTCAATTATTTCCTTGTCCGGAAGCATTATTTTTACCTCTCATCTTTTTAATCTTCTTCATTATAACATAAAGAATTGCTACTACAATCGCAATAATCACAATATATGGAAGATTAATAATGAAAGCTTTAAAGATTTCTTTTGCTCCCTCTCCAATGTTATAAATTGTATCAAGAAATCCTTCTTTAATTTCTGTAAAGAACCCTGTCCCGGTAGAAGATTCTCTCTTTACTTCTGTGACATCCAGTGATACTGTTGCATAATCAATATCGTTATCAAGAGTTTTAAGAATTTTCTCATATGATTCAAGGTCTGCTCTAACTGTTGTCAGTCTATCTTGAATTGTAAGTATTTCATCTAAATTACGTGCTTTTGCAAGAAGACTAAGAAGTGTTTCCTGTTCAGTACGAAGTGCCTTTATACGCGATTCAGTATCTATGTATGTGAGAGCTACATTTGTTGAATCTGTAGATTTAGATATAACAGTCGCATTTCCTTCAACTGTATTTAAAAATGCATCAAGTTTCTCTGCCGGAATTCTAATTGTCATTTCATAATGTCTGTTTTCAGATTCATATGCCCATTCATTAGATCTCTCAACATAACCGCCAAGCTCTTTTATTCGTTTATTTACTGCCTTTAAGAAATCATCATATTTCTTTGTTTCAACCGTAAGACCCATTGTCTTAATTATCATTGAATCATATGATCTTAAACTTCCGGAAGAAATATTTTGTTCTCCCTCTTTTGGTGTTGAGGACTCAGCATTATCCATAACTTGATTAGAACCCATACCTATGCCTAACGCCTTCTCACCATAAAGTTCCATCTTTTGATAAGAGTTTTTATTTTTAACTCCACCAACTACTGCACATAACCCTACAAAAAGAACAACTACTACACAAATTATTGCTGTGATTTTTTTCATAAAAATCCCACCTTTCACTTAAACAGACGTAAAAGAATAAAAAATCTTACAATTTTTATAAATTTTTTTGATTTCCGTTTTAAAGTAATTAACCCGTTTTCAAAACGGGCTTTAGCTTTATAATCTAATTTTTCATCAATTATATAATATTCTTTCAAGCAACTGTTTAGTTGCTGTACCGTCAGCACTGTCAAAGTTAAACTCATAAAACTTGTCCAGTTTGATTTTATCTACGGTTTCTTCGCCTGATTTTTGTTTCTTATAAATCTCATTTATTGTTTTCACGAGTTCCTCTTTCGTTTTAACTATAGGACCCGGAACATATTTTTCATAATCAAAATAAAAATCCCTTGCACCCTTATAATAATCTAAATCATATGCAAAGAAAATCATTGGTTTTCTTTGGAGAGCAAAATCCATACAGATGGATGAATAGTCAGTTATTAAAAGGTCTGCAGCTTTACAAAGTTCGTTTACGTTTTTATAGTCTGTTACATCTATATAGTCTGTTGCATTCTTATACTCTTCAAATTTTGCATTGTTGTTTACTTGTGGGTGCATCCTTACCGTTAAAACTACATCGCTTGATAGTTTTGATTTTATATATTCAATATCAAAATTATTAAATATTTCTTCATTAGAAATACCGTCTCTAAAAGTCGGCGCATAAAGAATTACAAATTTATTTTTAAGTTTTGGATAAGTGTCATAAATATGCGTATGAGTTTTTCTGAAATAAAAATCCTGATTTGGTGTACCTGTATCAATTATTTTTGATAGGTCAACTGAAAAAGCATTAGCATAAATTTCTGCCACATTAGGAGATGAACAAACCACAAAGTTAAGCTTCTTGTTTGCAGCAATTTCCCTAGCTCTTACCTTAGAATCTTGAGGGATATCCATTCCAAATTTTTTAAACGCGCCCATGCCATGCCAAAGCTGAACAATAGTGGTTTTAGAGTTTGGCCTGCATTTTGAAAGAGGCATAAAATTGTCATTAAAAAAAATATATTTACATTGACCAAGACGGTATGCGTCGGTTGTTAAAAATTTGAAATCTATTTTGCGTTCTATTTTAAGATATTTATAACCTTTGCCCATTTCACGCTTTATTTCACCTAAACCATCTGTAAAGTGAGCATTATGCATAGATACGAGTCCAACACGGTTTTCTACTACAGCCTTTTTAGCACCAAGATTAAAAAAGAAGGAGTAAACAGAAAATGCCAAATCTTTAATTGACATATTTGTACCTCCTTCTTAAATTTAAACATGTTCTATATTCTACACTGGTCTATACTCTGTGCCGGTTTATATTCTGCACCGGTCTATATTTTGCACCGGTATTATACTCTGTGCCGGTTTACATTCTGCGCCAGAATTTACTTTTCTTTTATTTATTCCAATGTAGAACTGTTTTTCCAATCCTGTACGTTAAATCAGCATCAAAAGCTTTGTGAATATCAGGAATCGTTCTAACATCAATTACATCGCCTATTAAATTCTCAAAATAACGAACCGCTTCTTTGTTTTCTTCAAGAAACTTAACCGTTTTAACAAAGTCTTCTCTACCTGAACGTGAACTTCCGAACATTCTAAGTCCGCGTTCTAAAACCATTCGCGTGTTAATAGCAGTATTATTTTCTGAAACACCTGTTAAAACAATGGTACCTTCCGGATTAATGTGGTCAATCGCCTGGTTAATTGCATTTTCTGCTCCGGGGCCACCAACACATTCAAAACAATGGTCAAGTTTTAAATCTGCCGGAATGTCGTCAATATGTATTGCTTCATGAACGAATGAAAAATATGAAAGTTTATCATGATTTATACCAAAAACATAAATCCTTGTATTTGGGCATAAATAATTTAAAAGCAATGCTATTATGAAGCCAAGGTTTCCGTCACCCCAAACTCCTATAGTATCTCTTCTTTTATGGGCAATTTTATCAAATCTTGATATTACATGCATTGCTACAGAAATCAATTCTGCAAAAGAGCAAACATCAGGATTTACAAAATCTGCAACTTTTACAAGTCTATCCGGATCCATTTGAACATAGTCTTGAAGAAAACCATCAAAACCGCTTGAACGAAACTTACTTGTGGTTCTATAGTTTTCAGCAATAATTTCATCATCTTCAATTGGTGTGTTTGGAATTGCAATTACACGGTCACCCGCTTTAAAAGTGCCCGTTGAATCAAACACAACTTCACCCATACACTCATGTATAAGTGCCATTGGCAGTTTTTTTCTAAGAACTGCCTTTGAGCGAGCACCTTGGTAGTATCTTTGGTCAGCCTTACAAATTGACAAACGTGTCGGACGTATAATTACACTTGGTACACTTAAATCAATTTCGTCATAAGTGACCTCAATCATTCGAGGTGCGGTTAATTGGTAAATGGAGTTAATCATTTATCAATGTCTCCTTTGAGCATCGTAGCTGCAACTTTAAGGTCAAAGGGATATGTAATCTTTATGTTTGAAACTTCACCTTCCACAAGATGAACAGTTTCTCCCTTCATAGCAAAAATTTTACATGCATCTGTAAGATTTTCTTTTTCTTCTTTTGTAAGTGAAAGATATAAATCGCGGAGTTTTTTTGCGTTAAAACTCTGCGGTGTCTGTCCTTGGAAAAGAGTAGCTCTATCCGGAATACTTGAAATAATTTCTCCGTCAAGGCTTTCAACGATCGTATCAGTTGCAGGAACTACTGTATCACAAGCACCGTATTTTCTTGCAGCTTCAATATTTTCCTCAATTATTCTATGAGTTACAAATGGACGAACTGCGTCATGAGTAACGAGAATTGTATCATCATCTATACCATATCTTTCTTCAACAAACTTAATTGCATTATAAAGAGTATCGTTTCTTGTATCGCCTCCGGGAATTACGGATACTCTGTCTGTGTTACCCATTGATTTTTTAATCATATTCAATGTGTGAGCTACCCAAGATTCCGGTGTTAAAACAATTACATGTTCAAACTTTTCGTTTACAAAAAACTTTTCAATTGTGTGGATAATAATTGGTTGCCCACCAAGTTCCAAATACTGCTTTGGAGTATCTGAATTACCCATACGTGAGCCCATTCCACCTGCTAATACTACAGCAAATACCATTTATATAGTCCTCCATTTTAGGTAATATTTAAACATCGACTGAATGTGTATCTTCTTTAAATTTGCATCCCGCTTTGAATCTCTTGCCCACACATGGTAAACAATTGCATGAGGGAAAAATAGAACTCTTCCAAGTTTTTTCATTTCTCTTGTTATGTCACAATCTTCAAAGTACATAAAGTAACGCTCATCAAAACCGTTAAGTCTTAAGAAAGCTTCTGTTCTAAAAAACATAAAGCACCCTGTTGCATTCCAAATCTCAAAAGGTTTTGAATAATCTGCATCAAGCATTGCATATCTTGAGAGAAGCCATGAAGGTTTTTTGCCTCTAAGCCTACTTGATACAAGATAGATAAAATGCGGATTTCTTTTTCCTAAAATTTGATCTTTTCCCGTTTCCGGAAAACAAATTCTAGGTGAAAGTTGAACTACATCGCTCTGTTCTTCCTCTTCCATATAAGAGACCATTATATCCAAAATATCATCTCTGATTTCTACATCCGGATTGACCACGCAATGATAGTTCGATTTAAACTCGCCATTGATAATCTCTATCATTTGATTATGTGCAGCACCAAAACCAATGTTTTTATCATTTTCGATGAGTTCAAAATTACTTCTATCACAAAACTTTGCGATTAAAAGTTCTACCGTTCCGTCTGTTGAAGCATTATCAATGACATAAAGCCTAAAATCTATGTTATCAGTTTTTACGCTGTCAAGTAATGTTCTAACAGCTTTTTCAATATATTTGACATTATTGTGTGTAACAATACAGGCTGATACCTTTATCAAATTTACACCGTCCTTAATGAGATGCTTTTTAATCAAAGCATTTTAAAATTATGCCTTAAAAGCCCTTCCTTTAAACACTTAAACACTTTTGAACAAGGTGTTTTTTAATATATTTGTTCTCCAGCGAAGTTTATCTAAAAAGCTTGATTCTTGGCTTGTGAGATTTTTTTCATGCTGACGATATAAAATTAGAGGAGTGTCAAGTAAAACTACTTTACAGTTCTCTTCTAAACCCTTTTTTTCATTTGCAGATGCTACTTTACCGGCTATAAGTCCAATATACTGGTCATGCATCGGAAGCCCCATAGGGAAAGGCAAAATCGCATTTTTTAACTCAGCAGAAAAAGCCATACAACATCCTATATATGAATTTTTCCAAACATTTTTAAAATAGCTTGTAGAAGCATTTCTTATTTCAAAAAAAGATGGAGCTATTTCATTTAAATCTTCATCAACAATTTTCGCATCATGCATAACAAGCACTGCATTTTCTTCCTTAAATTTTCTAGTAACAGAAATTACTTTATTTGGAAGCCATACATCGTCCTGATCTGAAAGGAAGATAATATCTCCTTTTGTGCGTCCTATTGCATTTTCAAAGTTTCGTATAACTCCCTGTCTTGGACCTTCAATGTATTTAATACGACTATCTTTTTCTGCCATACGCAAAACTATTTCCGCCGTGCCTCCACCCGGATTATCATCAGAAACAATTACCTCGTCATAAAATCGAAGTTGTTTTAAAATAGAATTTAGTTGTTCTTCAATATACTTCTCACCATTATATACAGCCATTGCTACTGAAACCGTCATCCCTTAAAACTCCTTCCTAAAAAAATCCCATATATTTTAGCATACAATATGTATATTTACAATAAAACTAACTAGTAAGCCCTCTCCACCGAGAGGGCTTTTATTTACTCACATTGATGCTCCCAATAAGCACAAATAAACATCAAATGCCTAATGCTGGATTTAATTGCAATGCAAAGTTCACTTTCTGCACCGGGAACATTAATTTTTATTTTTGCCTGTTCAGGAGTAAGCTGTCCAATCCATTTACCGAAATCTCTGATGAAACTTATTCTATTAGGAAACGGAATATATGAAATGAACGAACTATACATCTTCTTGTACCCTAATTTCTTTACTTCACTATAATACTCAAGTGCTGTTTCTCTGTACTCAGATGTTTTAGCTGCAGGATTTGTAAAAAATAAAAACCCCATACTGCATGAATCGCCGGAATAGATTATTTTTTTCTTTTCATCAAGAAGTGTAATTGAACCTTGTGTATGACCCGGAAAATCTTTTACTATGATATCTCTATCGCCAAGGTCAATTACATCGCCATCTTTTAAAGGCTCGTATTTTGTTTTGCCTTTTTTCACCTTGAGAACTTTATCAATTAAAGGCTTAAGAAGTATTAATTTCTTATTTTCCTTATATACAGAAGGTAAAATGTCTAACAATTTAAAATATTCATCTTTTTTTGTAAAAGTTGGCAAATCATTTTCACCTATATGCACTTCCTGAAACCTAAAGTTGCCACCTGAATGAAATGGAAGAAAATGTGAATTTACAACAATGAGATCATTATCATATTTTTTGGCGATATGTTTTTTTAAATTAAAAACACCCATACCGGTACCTAAAAGTATTGTGGCATCTTCACCTTTGATAAGAAATGATGTTGATATCAACTCTTTTACCAAACAAATATGTTCATTCAAATTTTTGAACTTAAAGATTTTCATTTTTAATCCCCCTAAAAATGCTAGTAATATTCTAACATCTTTGATACAATAAATACAGCTTTTTTCTTGGTGGTGTTAATATGAAAATTTTAATTATCAACGGCCCCAACATCAATATGCTCGGTATTCGCGAGCCCTTGATATACGGAGAAGACACTTATGAAGACCTTAAAAACTACATTGTAAAACATTGTAAAGAAAAAAAAGTTGATGTGGAAATCTTTCAGTCAAACCATGAAGGGGATCTAATAGATAAAATTCAAGAAGCCTATGACCATTTTGATGGCATAGTAATAAACCCTGCAGCTTTTACTCATACAAGCATTGCAATTTATGATGCCCTTAAAACTGTCGGCATTCCTGTAGTTGAGGTCCATATCTCAGATCTTGATAAAAGAGAAGACTTTAGAAAAATAAGCTATATTGCACCGGCTTGCCTTAAAGTAATCAAAGGAGAAGGTTTCAAAAGTTATGCCCTGGCAATAGACACTTTAGTAGAAAATTATAAGGAGCAAAAATGAAAACACTTTATATTGACGCAAAAATGGGTGCTGCTGGAGATATGTTAACTGCAGCACTTTTAGGTTTAATCGAAAATCAAGATGCTTTCATAGAAAAAATGAATCACATTGGAATTCCGGGTGTAACAATAGAAAAATCACTAAAAACAGATAAAGAAATTACCGGTATTCATATTTCAGTCAAAATAAACGGAATTGAAGAAGATTCAAAGGAGCATCACAAACATCATTGCGATAACAATGTTTTACATAACACAAAAGAACATCATCACAATAAAAATATGAATACACATTGCGAGCACTCCCATCACCACGACAGTCATAATAACCTACACGATATTAAACATATAGTTGCAGGCTTAGATATTCCGGAAAAAGTTAAAGAAGATGTGTTTAATGTTTATAACATTATTGCTGATGCAGAAGCAAAGGCACATGATGTTCCGGTTTCCCAAGTACATTTTCATGAAGTTGGCATGATGGATGCTGTTGCAGACATTACTGCTGTCTGCCTTCTTATACATGAGCTTGCACCTGAGAAAATTATCTCTTCACCTATTCATGTCGGTAGCGGAACTGTAATATGTGCTCATGGCGAACTTCCTGTTCCCGCTCCTGCGACCGCAAACATCCTTCGCGAAATTCCATATTACAGTACCGACATAAAAGGAGAACTCTGCACACCTACCGGTGCTGCGCTCCTAAAATATTTTGTAGATGAATTTACCAACCTTCCTGACTTTAAACCTACAAAAACTTCATATGGAATAGGTAGTAAAGAATTTTCTCGTCCAAACTATTTAACGCTACACTTAGATATACATTCCTGACAAATAAAAGAATGACGAAAAGAGCATTAATTAAGATGAGCAAATTAAGATTTTTAATGGCAATAATTGTAGGAAAAATTTCAGCCTTCCTGCTTCAAAAAATATTTAAAAGAGGTACTAATACACCCGGGGCAATTATGTTAAAAATATGCCCCGATACATTATCCTACTTTATTATGCCGGAAACGATAATTTGTATAACCGGAACAAACGGAAAAACGGGAACTTCAAACTTATTAACACATATTATTCAAAACAGCGGAAAAACAGTTGTTAATAATTCAAAAGGTTCAAATATGGACACAGGACTTGCGTCAGCGCTTGTTACTAAATGTACATTAGACGGTAAAATTACCGCAGATGTAGCTATCCTTGAAGTAGATGAACGTTCATCACAGTATATATATACCAAATTTGTTCCAAACTACATTCTTTGTACAAATCTTTTCCGTGACTCAATTAAGCGAAACGGTCATAGTGGGTTTATATTCGATAAAATCAATGATTATTTGAATGAAAAAACTACTCTGGTGCTTAATGGTAATGACGGCATTTCAGGACTGCTCGGTGAAGATGTTTGTGAAAGAGTTTTCTTTTCGGTAAACAAGACCGAAAAAAGTACCGATTCATGTGTAGATACAGTTTGCGACCTTATTGCCTGTCCGAAATGCCATCACAAACTAGATTATGAATTCTACCACTATAACCATATTGGTGTTCCATTCTGTACTCATTGCGGATTCAAAATGCCAGAAAGCAGCTTTTTTGCGAGCGATGTAGATTTCAACAAAGGTACATTTGTGTTTAATGACAACAGAGGAGAAAAACTTGTTCTTCCTTTCCAAAAAGGCAATTTCTTCAATGTGTTTAATATTACAGGTGCCTGTGCTGTTTGCAGACTTATGGATATTGATATTGATATAATTGCCAACAGTATTGAGGATTTATCATCAAAAACAGGACGTTTTCAAGAAAACGAATATAATGATATTAAAGTTATTTCTATGCTTTCCAAAAATCAAAATCCCATTTCATGCTCACAGAGTTTTAAATATCTAAGTAGCACTGATGATGAAAAAGATGTTGTACTTCTAATTACTGACTCAAAAGATAAAAAACATGGTCACGAAGATATTTCATGGCTTTATGACACAGATTTTAAACCACTAAACATGGAAAGTGTGAACACTATATATATAGGCGGTAGTCGTTGCTTCGATGTTGCAAACTGCCTTGAAATAAAAGGCATCAATACTTCAAAAATCGTTCTCTTCGAAAATTATGATGAATTAGCAATAGAAATTAGCGAAAAAAATGTTACAGGAAGAAATATCATAATTTATTTTGAGCTTTATGCAACGAATATAGTTAAAAAAATTAAAAAAGCAATGTCACAAAAGGAGGATAAATGATTATGTCAAAAATCATAATAGAAATCCTTTATCCTGAATTTAACAATCTTTATGGCGATCGTGGCAATTGCGAATACCTCAAAAAGAAATTAGAAAAAGCAGGATATGAAATTGCAATAATTGAAACAGCATTATTTGATGAACCTGCTTTCATAAATAATCAAGTAGATTTTCTTCTTATAGGTCCATGCCAAGAAAAGCACCAACTAGTAGAAATTGAAGAATTAAAAAAATATATCGATAAAATTAAAAACCGTATTGATAACGGAGGAATACTTTTAGCTACCGGTAACGCATTTGAACTTTTTGGTCAATATATTGAGACTCCTGCGGGTGAAAAAATAGAATGCTTAAAATTTTATCCATACTATGCAAAACAATTTTCAAAATTGCGTTATAACGACTGTAGTGTAGGTGAGTTTGATGATATTCAGATTGTTGGATTTAAAAATCTTCTCAGCCATTCCTATGGTGAAAATCCAAAACCTTTTCTTAACATGAAAAAAGGTTGCGGAATGAATCCTGATAGTAAAATTGAAGGTGTGCGTGACAACAACCTTTTCGCAACATACCACACAGGCCCAATTCTACCACTCAACCCACAATTTACAGACAAACTTATAAAAATTGCAGATAAAAATTATACGAGTGTGAGTCTTGAATATGAAAAAAAAGCATATGAAAAGCGTTTAAAAGAACTTCTCAAATAGCTTAAAATTTCCTCAAGCTAAAAAAATTAAATACAGCAAAAATTATAGAAAAAATATATGGAAATATATAAAAATATGTAAAAATATGTAAAGGGTTCAGTGTAACACTGAACCCTTTTTTATCAACTCATTCTATCTTGCTTTTATTTTTGCTTTCACTTTTACTTTTGCTTTTATAAATTTTTTATCTTTATCGTCAATATAAAACACATGCCATAAAAGTTATTGTTTTCTCACCATAATAATATGGGACATTACAATCTCTGCATACCTGTGTTACAAAAAGACCATATGCTTCCATAGAAGACAAAGCTTTTTCCGGAAAAAGACATGGATTTGGATATGCACATTTTTCACAAACGGTACATGCTCCGGCTCCAAGACAAAGAGCATTTGGATGTGTCTTTTTTATTTCTGCTGCAATTTTAAAAGACTTTCTCTATACTCTTTTTCAATTTTTATATAAGCTTTCACATCTATTACACGAGAGAGATTTCCCACCTTTTGAAGAAGAATACCGTTTTTATATTGTCTCATTTTTCTTTCACATTCTTCAAGTGTTCCACACTCAGGTGGACAAGTCCAGTTTTTCCCAAAAACACCACACTTATCCTCTTTACACATATCCCGAATATCTTTTCGTGCAACTAACTTTTCCGGCAAAAGTTTTACTGCAACATCAAAGCCACATTTTTTTGCAAGTTCAATATAATCCATATATTTCTCTTTTCTAATTTGTATATTCATTTTATTACGTTATATTTTCTTTTTTATTTTATTTTAATCCAGCATTTTAATCATTTTAATCCAACATTGCTCTTTGTAAAGTCTTTTTACTTTACAGCTATCTTATTCCTTGAAATATATCTTATTTTTATTAAAAATCTTAATAAAAGCTACACCAAGAATCACTCCTGCTACACCTTGAATAGCATTTGCGGGAATATTTACAAGTGATGGCTCAAAGCCGTATAAAGCAGTTCCTTCAAACAGATAATAACCCGCTACCATAAAAAGTTCAGCAAGAATTCCACTAACAACCCTTGAAGCCGTATTGCCAATTTTTTTATTTAAAAATTTAAATCCATAAAACGCTATAGGTGCCATCAAACCCTTAATGACAAAAGTTGCAGGTGCATAAATAACATATCCTGAAAAAATATCCGCAAGGGTTGCACCAATACCGGCAGCAAGAAATCCATACAAAGGAGGAAGAATCCAACCAGCAAGCAATACAACGCCATCACCAAAGTTTAGATATCCCTTTAATGGTGTAGGTATTTTTATTATCATTGTCGCTACACAAATAAGTGATGCCAACATAGAAGCCAGCACTATTCTTTTTGTTTTATTTGCCTGTGTACTTTGCATTTTATTCATCCCTTTTTACTACAACAAAAATAAGTCACAAAACGAAACCGAGGTTAAGCTTCACGCTTAACCTCAGTTTCTATTTAACTCCTATATTGAAACATTCATTCTATATAGCTTGAGTTTTAATATAACTTCGCACCGGCAGGAATTCTGTCATTAAGCATGATAAGATTGAGTCTTTCTTCTCCTTCATATTCATATACTGCTGAAATAACCATACCTTGAGATGGAATACCCATCATTACCCTTTCAGGGAGATTTGTTATTGCCACTAAAGTTTTACCAATTAAATCTTCAGCATTGTAATATTCCTTAATTCCTGAAAGAATTGTTCTGTCATTACCTGAGCCATCATTTAAAGTAAACTTCAATAACTTTTTAGACTTTGGTACTTCTTCGCAATTAAGAACCTTTACGACTCTAAAATCGGACTTAGAGAAAGTTTCAAAATCTACCATATCTTCAAATAAAGGTTCTATCTTTACTTTTGATAAATCGAGTTCAGGAAGTTCAATTTCTAAAGATGTTTTACCACCAATAACCTTCATCGTTGGGAAGAGGATTACATCGCGGATTGATTCATTATTTGTAAGAAGCATTACAAGACGGTCAATACCAATACCACAACCACCTGTTGGTGGCAGTCCGTATTCAAGAGCTGTAACGAAATCGTCATCAAGCATATTAGCTTCTTCGTCACCATAATCACGGAGCATAAGCTGATGCTTAAATCGTTCCATTTGGTCAAGCGGGTCATTAAGTTCCGAATAAGCATTTCCATATTCAGCACCACAAATAAAGAGTTCAAAACGCTCTGTTAGATATGGTTTTGATGGCTTACGCTTTGCAAGAGGTGAAACTTCTACCGGATAGTCAATGATAAATGTTGGAGTCTGAAGATTTGCTTCAACATACTCATCATAGAAGAGCATTAAAATATCTCCCCAAGTCTCCTTGCCCTTTTCTGTTTCAATTTTATGTTCTTTCGCAAGAGCAATAGCCTTTTCATTGTCACCAACAAATTCTTCAAAATCTATATTCGTATATTTTTTAACTGCATCAACCATTGTAATTCTTGCAAATGGTTCAGCAAGGTCCATCTCTACGCCTTTAAAAGTGAGTTTTGTTGTACCGTTTGCTGCGATTGCAGCATTACGAATGATGTCCTCTGTACGGTCCATCATTCCGTTGTAGTCGGTATATGCTTCGTAAAATTCGATTGTTGTAAATTCCGGATTATGCTTTGTGCTCATTCCTTCATTTCTAAAAATTCGACCAATTTCATAGACACGTTCCATTCCACCTACAATAAGACGTTTTAATGGAAGCTCTGTAGCAATACGCATATACATATCAAGGTCAAGTGCGTTGTGATGTGTCTTAAATGGACGAGCAGCAGCGCCACCGGGAATAATATTAAGAACCGGTGTCTCAACTTCAATATAACCAACATCGTCAAGAGTTTTTCTAACACTTTGAATTATCTTTGAGCGCTTTATAAAAGTATCCTTAACATCCGGATTTACAATAAGGTCTAAGCAACGACGTCTGTAACGAATATCTGTATCTTTGAGACCATGGAATTTTTCAGGAAGTGGAAGAAGTGATTTTGAAAGAAGCTTAATTTTCTTAGCTTGAACTGAAACTTCTCCGGTCTTTGTTTTAAACACTATACCCTTAACTTCTATTATGTCACCTATATCCCACTGCTTTTTAAATTCTGCATAAGCCTCTTCACCAATATTGTTGATTGCGATATATGATTGGATACGACCAAGTCTGTCTTGGATAGTTACAAAAGAAGCTTTTCCCATAATTCGACGAGCAATGATTCTTCCACATATAGAAACTTCCTTGCCCTCAAGCTCATCAAAATTGTCTTTTATTTCTAAACTCCTGTGAGTCTGGTTTGCAACCATTACCTCATACGGATCCCGATTATTTTCCTGAAGGAACTTTAATTTTTCTATTCTAATTTGTCTTTGTTCATTTGTTGCCTCTTGAATTTCTTCTTGTGTTTCTTTTATTTCTTCTTGTACAAGAGGCTTTTGATTTAACATGTTTTCAGCCATTTTTTACTCTCCTAAATATAAAATTATTTTTTCTTTTTCTTGTCGATGTCAATAATCTTATATTTAAGTTTACCTGCGGGAGTATCAACAATAATAGTTTCACCCTTTTTCCTATCCAATAAAGCTTTGCCTACCGGCGATTCATCTGAAATTCTACCCTTAAGAGGATTTGCTTGCTGAGGACCAACAATTTGATACGTAAGTCTCTTTTTTGTTTCAATATCTTCTATTGTTACAAGAGAGGCTCTGTTTACAATATCCTTCTTAATCTTCTTTTCATCGATTAATTCATAGTTTTGAAGTATTGCTTCAAGTTCGTTAATACGAGATTCAAGTTTTCCTTGCTCATACTTTGCTTCATCATACTCAGCATTCTCCGATAAGTCGCCAAATGAAAGAGCTACTTTAATCTTTTCCGCAATATCCTTACGTCCTTCTGTCTTATGTCGCTCAAGTTCTTCTTGAATTTCCTTAAGACCATCGGCGGTTAAAACTATTTTTTCTTCTGCCATTTTTTTCATCCTTCCATATGTAAAACACCTGTATATATGGTGCCTTAATCAATTTTCTTCAATAGATTTTAAAGCATCAAGTTCTTCTTTAGTAACTGAAGTTTGAGCATTTTGTAAAATCTTAACCTGTTTTCGTGTAAGAGTGACAGGTGGCACATCCGGATCTTTATCAAATTGCACTTTAATTACACCGGTAATAAGGTTTGACTCTACTACACAACCTTTACCGTCCTTCGTTTCTACAAGAGCTCCTACCTTTGGAGTAATTTTCATAAGATGCTCATAGGATTCTTGCTCATAATTTAAACAACACATAAGTCTTCCACAGGTGCCGGAAATTTTTGTAGGGTTTAAAGAAAGTCCCTGTTCTTTTGCCATCTTAATTGATACCGGCTGGAACTCACCCATATATGAGTGACAGCAAAACGGTCTACCACAAATACCAAGACCTCCAAGCATTTTTGCTTCATCTCTAACACCAATTTGGCGAAGCTCAATCCTGGTTTTAAATACACTTGCTAAATCTTTTACAAGCTCACGGAAATCTACTCTTCCATCAGCTGTAAAATAAAAAAGAATTTTACTTCGATCAAATGTATATTCAACATCTACAAGCTTCATTTCAAGCTCATGTTTTTTAATTTTCTCTTCACAGATTTTAAAAGCTTCTTTTTCCTTTTCAGTATTTTCAGCAATCTGTTCCAAGTCTTCATCTGTGGCAATTCGCATTATTGGCTTTAACGGTGCTACAATTGTATCTTCTTCTACCATTTTATTTGCGGTAGCAACGGTTCCACATTCTACACCAAAAGCCGTCTCAACAATTACCTGTTGTCCAATTTCAAACTTTATTTCTTTAGGGTCAAAACTATATATTTTGCCGACCTCTTTAAATCTAATACCAACTACTTCAGTCATTCTTACCTCCAGAGAGTTTTGCTGTAAGCCTTGAAACTGTCAATTTCTTATTCGCATAAATTGACTTAGCCTTTACAATATCTGAAACTCCAGATATAAAATCAATCAGTTCTTCAGAACTATACTCATTTGCGAGCGATTTAGATACTTCTTCGCCTAAGATTTTTTCACTTGCTCCGGTTTTAATTGCCAATGCATCTCTAAGTATCAATTGAAGACACTCAAGAGAGATATCCAGCTTTTCATCATAAACCTTATCCACTGCAAAAGGAGCAATGCTGAGCATAATCTCATATTCACTACGTTTTATCATTGCCGTTGCAATGTTAATTGCTAATTCCAAAGATGCATCATAAGCTTCATGGGCTTTTAATGCATCATCATCTGTAAGAGAAAAGATTGTTGACCTTGAAAGCACAGTTGGAAGAAGTGCAGTGTATGAATCGCAAAGTAAAATAAAAGTTACAAACCTTGGCGGCTCTTCCAAAATCTTGAGAAATGCGTTCTGTGCTGCAATTGTCATTTGATGCGCCTGTTCTACAACATACACCTTGCGGTCACAATCGTTTGGAAGCAAAAAAGCATCTTCAACCACTTCTCTAATAATATCTACACCGACTGTCTTATGGTCCTTCTCTGGATAGACAATCTTTACGTCCGGATGTATGTTTTGTGCCACCTTTTTTGTTTCTTGTACAATGGCACTTGCAATTTCTTTAGCTACTTTAAGTCTAGCTTCATATGTTGCACCGTCAATAACAAGTGCATGTGGAATACGTCCACTTTGAATTAAAGTATTTAATCTTGTTTTCATGATTCTATCTTTTTCTTTATTGTTCTTGGAACTACCGTGAAAAGGAATGCTGTTACGAATAATGCAAAAGCCAAATCCGAAAAATAAACCGGATAATGTGCCGGAAGAAGGTCCGCTTTTCCAAATATCATAAGAAGTATAGGTGAAAGACTTGAAACAAAGCCCATAAATGCAGCCGAAATTCCTGAAAACCAAAGTGTACTCATACTATTATCTGCATTCACCTGAGATGCAAGTCTTGCAAATGATAAATAAAAAATCATCATAAAGCTCAATAGAATCATTTGAAAGAAAAGTTGCGAAACATTTTTATAATTAATTGGGTCTATAAAGTGATAAATCAAACGAAACATCGCCCAAAGTGTCGGCCAAAGAGCAAGAAGCCTTCTTTTTTTATATGCCCCGTTTCCTTTTATGAAAGAAACTGCCACAAACATAATATATATTGTGGCAAAAAACACCGATAAAACCTGTAAAGCAAGAGGTAAAGTGCCTGATGAAATTATGTATATAACTGTTTCTATTCCAAAAGGACCATCAATTTTCTCTATAAGAGTTATAAGAAGTGGCACTTTTCTTACAGCATCTACAATAAGTGCAATGGAAAGAAGACTTGCAAAGATAGCGAGTGGAATATCTCGCTTATCATCCAATTCCGGCATTTTCATAATACCGGAAAGAAAAGATATAAAGAAAGCAATCACCACAAACACTGCACAAAGGATGTAAAGAATCCACATTGTTACATCCTTTACAACCCAAAATCCGGTAGTAGCATCGATACAATTTGTAAGCTGGAACATTCGAAGTGGTACAGCTATTAAAGTAAAAGTTGCCATAATCAAAAGAAGTGGCTGTGGAGATAAAGAAGCAATTTTTATTTTTTTCACGAGGAATTCCTCCATGCATTATAATGGTATAAAAAATTACATTTCATTTTATAACAATAGTACATTAAAGTCAAATTTGCTTCTTTTCTATAAAAGCACTAAAAAAAGACATTTAAATTTATATATTCTGTAACATTGACGAAGAACTGCATATGCTATATAATGTAAAGGTAACTTTATCTGAACACAAGATGTTGTGTTTTTAGGGGAGAACTTAAAAATGATTGAAACCATTATCAAAAGAGACGGAAGAGCAGTTCCCTTCTCAATTGACAAGATTGCAAACGCAATATATAGTGCTGCTAAATCAATCGGAGGGCAAGACTATGAAAAAGCACTCGCTCTCGCCGGACAAGTAGTAACATATATTGAATCGACCGGAAATGACAGACCAACTGTAGAAGAAATTCAAGATGCAGTTGAACAAGTGCTTATAGACAACGGTCACGCAAGGACTGCTAAAAAATTCATTTTGTACAGGTCAGAACGCTCAAGAGTTCGTGAGATGAACACTCGTCTTATGAAAATCTATGAGGGTCTGACATTCAAAGATGCAAAAGAAAACGACATAAAGCGTGAAAATGCTAACATTGATGGCGACACACCAATGGGCACCATGCTTAAATACGGGTCGGAAGGTGCGAAACAGTTTAATGAACTTTATGTTCTTAAACCCGAACACGCAAAAGCGCATGCTGATGGAGACATTCATATACATGACCTTGACTTCCTAACCCTTACGACGACTTGCTGTCAGATTGACATCTTAAAGTTGTTTAAGGGTGGTTTTTCTACAGGCCATGGTTTCCTTAGAGAACCTAACGATATTTCAAGCTATTCTTCACTCGCTTGTATTGCAATTCAATCTAATCAGAATGATCAACACGGTGGTCAATCTATTCCTAACTTTGATTTAGGGATGGCTCCCGGTGTTAAAAAGACCTACAGAAAACGCTATATTGATAATATGTGCAAAGGCCTTGAACTTCTCTGTGGATTTGAAGATGCATTAGAAGCGACAAAAAATCTCTGCCTTGAAGTAGAAGCCCAATATAAAGTATCTCCCGTTCTTGCTAATGATAATGACTATCAAAAATATGAAGCTGAACTCCTTATAAACAAATACAAACTCCCTGAAGCAAATGTTAAAAAGGCTCAACAATTTGCATTAAAAAAGGCTGTGTCAGAAACTGATAGAGCTACATTTCAAGCAATGGAGGCTTTAGTACACAATCTTAATACAATGCACTCACGTGCCGGTGCTCAAATTCCATTCTCATCTATAAACTATGGTCTTGACACCTCTGCTGAAGGTAGACTTGTTATCAAAAACATCCTCCTTGCAACAGAAGCCGGTCTTGGAAATGGTGAAACACCTATCTTCCCAATCCATATCTTCCGTGTTAAAGAAGGTATCAACTATAACCCGGATGATCCAAACTACGACCTCTTTAAACTTGCAATGAAAGTATCTGCAGAAAGACTCTTCCCTAACTTCTCATTTATGGATTCTTCGTTTAACCTACCCCTTTTTAAGGAAGACGACTACAATACTCATGCTGCATATATGGGTTGTCGTACTCGTGTACTATCTAACGTTTACGACCCTTCCCGTCAACAGGTTTGCGGTAGAGGAAATCTCTCGTTTACATCTATAAACCTTCCAAGAATTGCTATCAAAGCTCATGGTGATCTTGATATTTTCTTTGATGATTTAGATAGAAAGCTTGATCTCGTGTTTGAGCAGCTTTATGATCGTTTCTTAATTCAAGGTCATAGGAAAGTTTATAACTATCCTTTCCTTATGGGACAAGGATTATGGCTTGATTCAGACAAATTAAAACCGGACGATGAACTTATGGAAGTATTAAAACATGGTACTCTTACCGTGGGATTCATTGGACTTGCTGAAACACTTAAATCGCTCATCGGTTCTCATCATGGTGAAACGGAAGAAGCTCGCAATCTTGGTTTTGAAATTGTTGGTCATATGAGACAACGTATTGATGCAAAAGCAAAAGAAACCGGTCTTAACTATTCCTTTATTGCAACTCCGGCTGAAGGCCTTTCCGGACGTTTTGTACGTATGGACAGAGAACTCTATGGTTCTATTCCTGGTGTTACTGACAGACCATATTACACAAACTCATTCCACATTCCTGTATACTTCCCAATCTCTGCATTTGATAAAATAAAAATTGAAGGACCATACCACGCACTTACAAATGGTGGTCACATCTCATACATCGAAATGGACGGCGACCCAACTGAAAACCTTGAAGCCTTCGAATCAGTTATTCGCTGCATGAAAGAACATGATATGGGTTATGTGTCAATTAATCATCCTGTTGATCGTGATCCGGTTTGTGGTTACACCGGAATCATTGGCGATGTATGTCCTCGCTGCGGTCGTCACGACGGCGAAGCTATTTCCCGTGACGTTTTAATGAAACTTAAAGGATATTCAGGTCCTGCATATTCTTGTGATGAAAACCCACTTGAAGAAAAAGACAAAGTAATACATATTGTAGAAACTTCTGCGCCGGAAACAGAAGCTCCTGCTGAACAATAACATTTTGAAAGGAGAATTTTCATGGATAACAAAATTGTTGGCGAAGGCGTAAAATTTGAAAGAATCAGAAGAATAACCGGTTATCTCGTAGGAACACTCGATCGCTTCAACGATGCTAAGTTTGCTGAAGTAAACGATAGAGTTAAACATTCAATTGGCACAGGTGCCGGAGAATTTGAACAAATCTAATGGAAACAAAATTACGTCTTGCAGGCATAATTAGAGAATCCGTGGTAGATGGTCCAGGTTGGCGACTTGTAGTTTTTGCACAAGGTTGTCCACATAGATGCCAAGGTTGTCAAAATCCGGATACTTGGAGTTTTGATGATGGTTATGAATCTACTGTGGGCAACATAATAAAGGTCGTCAAAGAAAATAAACTTTTAAAGGGCGTCACCCTTTCGGGTGGCGAACCTTTCTGCCAAGCAAAAGCTTTTACCGTATTAGCAAAAGAGGTAAAAGCTTTAGGACTTGATGTCCTGGCCTTTTCAGGTTGGACCTTTGAAGAACTACTTGCCGGTGCCAATGAGGAAAACGGATGGTTTGAATTGCTTTCAGAACTTTCCCTTCTAATAGATGGCAAGTTCATAGAAGAGGAAAAATCATTAGAAATTCGTTTTAGAGGGTCAAAAAACCAACGAATTATTGATGTTCCGGCATCTTTAGAACAAAGACAAACCGTACTCAGTTCGTTAAATTAGACTATTTGCTAAATTAGACTATTTGCTAAATTAAACTATTTGCTAAATTAAACTATTTGCTAAATGCTACAAAACATAGAACGAAAAATTTAATTATTTAGCCAGATAATTTATAAAGGGAAACATCTTGTGTTTATTTTATATTTATAAGTGCAAAACGAAAAATTTGCAAAGTAAGATATCTTACTAAAAAAGAAGTCACCAAAAGGTGACTTCTTTTTTAATTCGTTTAGAAAATAATTATTAAACAATTATCGAATTTTAATCTAAAACGATTATTGTTTGTCTTCAGCATAAACTGAAACCTTTTTACGGTCCTTACCGTAGCGTTCAAAACTAACTCTACCGTCTATCTTTGCAAAGAGTGTATCATCTTTTCCCTTACCAACATTGTTGCCAGGGTGAATACGTGTTCCTCTTTGCTTTACAAGAATGTTCCCTGCGAGTACGAACTGACCATCAGCTCTTTTAACGCCAAGACGTTTTGACTCGGAATCACGACCGTTACGGGTAGAACCCATTCCTTTTTTATGTGCCATTTAGAATCTACACTCCTTTCTTATTTAACGTTTTTCTCAGATTCTGTCTTCTTAGCCGGTGCCTTCTTTTCGGCTGCCGGCTTCTCAGCTGTCTTCTTAGCCGGTGCTTTCTTTTCAGCTGCCGGCTTCTCAGCTGTCTTCTTAGCCGGTGCCTTCTTTTCGGCTGCCGGCTTCTCTGCTGTCTTCTTAGCCGGTGCCTTCTTCTCAGCTGCAGGCTTCTCAGCTGTCTTCTTAGCCGGTGCCTTCTTTTCAGTTGCCGGCTTCTCAGCTGTCTTCTTAGCCGGTGCCTTCTTCTCGGCTGCCGGTTTTTCAGCTGTCTTCTTAGCCGGTGCCTTCTTCTCAGCTGCCGGTTTTTCAGCTGTCTTCTTAGCCGGTGCCTTCTTCTCAGCTGCCGGTTTTTCAGCTGTCTTTTCAGCCTTTACAGGCTTATCCTCAGCTGCAGATTTTTCGACCTTAGCAAAAATATTTGTTATTTCAAGCTTTGTGTATGGCTGTCTATGGCCAAGCTTTCTTTGTAAATTTTTTCTTTTCTTGTAAGTAAATACGGTAATCTTCTTGCCCTTACCATTTTTAATAACTTTAGCTTCAACTGTTGCACCCTTAACATAAGGAGAACCAACCTTGATGCCTTTTTCTGTTACAATAGCTAAAACCTTGTCAAGAATTACTTTAGCATTTTCTTCTGCTGCGAGTTTCTCAACATAAATAATATCGCCTTCAGAAACCTTATACTGTTTTCCGCCTGTTTCAACAACTGCGTACATGTATTTTCATTCCTTTTGTTTAAGTCTCGCTACGATGGGTGAAATTGCTTTACTTATGGGCTTTTCAGCACCAACCCAGAATATGCGGCAACGTGTATTATAACACAGTATAAAAGCACCGTCAAGCATTATTTGACGGTGCTTTATCGGTATTATTATAGTCCATCCCCAAGGTATTTATGTATATACTTCGTCTTAAATCCTTGCAGTTATAACTACAAACCTTCACTACATCTCCTATAATCTGCCAAGAGCTCTCCTTTTATGCCTTCTTGTCTTCTTTGAAAAGAACTGATTTTTTAACATCTTTTTAGTTCTCTTTTTAGCTATTTTCTTCATCCTTGATGGTTTCTTTTTCTTTTGAATCTCTTCTTGTTTTTTAAGATTTTTCTGTTCCTTTTTTGTTAGAGGCTCCTGTTTTTGAAGCTTTGCTTGCTTTTTTTTAGACTTCTGCTTCTGAAGCTTTTTCTGCTCCCTTTTTGTTAGAGGTTCCTCCTGCTTTTGAAGATTTACTTGCTTTTTTTGAGGCTCCTTCTTTTGAACCTTTTCCTTCTTTTGTTTTTTCTCCTGCTTGCGAAGTTTTCTTATCTGTTTCTTTGAGAGTTTCAACTCTTCGACCGGTTGTTTTTTTACTGATTTCTTCTCCTCTAGTTGCTTTTCCACCGGTTTTTTCTCTATTGACTGTTTTTTCGTCGGTTTCTTTTCCGCTGGTTTCTTCTCCACTGATTTCTTCTCTATTGCTTTCTTCTCCACTGGTTGCTTCTTCTGAAGCTTCTCCTTCTTGTCCATTAACGTATTCCCCCTTGTGCTTTATCAAACCTCTGATTAATAATATCAAACATACTACGCAAAGTACAATAGATAAAACTTGAGATACTCTAAACGTAGTGCCGGCGATGTAGAGACTATCAATTCGAAGACCTTCTACTATTGCACGTTCAAATCCATACCAAACACCGTAAATCAAAACCATTTGGCCACTGAAATGTCGGCGTTTATCAAAAATTATATAAAGGATAATAAATCCTAATATACACCAAATAGATTCGTAAAGAAATGTAGGATGAACTCCTTTAAACGGATCAACTTCGATACCTCGTGCTATCAAAATATCTTGATTTGCAATAAGATAAGATGTCGTCTTTTCAGACATCATTCCCCATGGCAAATCAGTATTAATTCCAAAAGCTTCTTGATTTGTAAAATTACCCCAACGGCCAACACCTTGACCTATAAGATATCCGACAACAGCTACATCGGCCATATCAAGAGCACTGACTTTACGAATTTTACATACTATTGCTCCAACTCCTAATCCTCCGATAATGCCACCATAAATTGCAAGCCCACCCTCACCTATATTGAGGATATGAGAAGGATTTGCAAGATAAAAATCAAGATTAAAGAGCACGTAAAATATACGAGCACCAAGTATTCCACCTATGGTACCAAAAATTATTGCGTCATAAAGAGCATCAACATCTAGTTTTGCTTTCTTTGCAAGTTTGGTGCCAAACAGCAGAGCTAAAAGATATCCTACTGCGATTAAAAGTCCATACCATTTGATAACAATATCAAGTCCGCCAATTGAAAATTCTGCTATAGTTGCCGGAATAGAAAACCCTCTGTCTATTCCATTAAAATATACAATGGTAAAATCTTTCATTACATTTCCACCTCCGACACTACTGATAGTGCACTATTGTACACATCTATATTTCTGAGTTCCTTATTGACAAAACCTAAAGTTAATTTTTTATAAATTTTAAGTTCGTCATATAGCCTATCTCCATTAAAATAACATGAAACCATATCATTTCCAAGCCCCTCAATGTCATTATAGTCCATTATTGCACGTCCATAATGCATTTTAAGAATTCTTTCGTAATCTTCTTTTTTAATACCTTTTTCTTGAAGTGTTAAAATTTCTGATTTAATTTCTTCTACAACCTTTTTTGCTTCTCTACTTTCGCCTGTAAAAACAAAAAGTTTATATCCGGGACCATGCATAAAATCACATTCAAGATTTTTATTAATAAACCCCTTTTCAAGAAGTCTGTTATAAAGTTTTGAAGATTTACCCATAACACAATCTGCAATAATTGAATCTGCAATCTTTGTCTTTAAAGATTCCAGACCATCTATAGGCATCTTAATTCCAAATGAAAAAAGTGGAATGGCAACAGCGAGTTTTTCTTCAAAATAATTAGATACAACTGAAATTGGCTCGTTAGGAAGCTTACGTTCAACTTTAATCGGCTCACCT
>JAAYOC010000104.1 GCA_012520505.1 Oscillospiraceae bacterium | reverse complement strand
TCAGACATTATTAAGACGCTTATAGGCCTTTTCTTCAACCTCTGTACTTCTAATATACAATGTATAACAGGATATGATTTAGCCTTTCCCGGCTCCCAGCCTAATACAAAATGTTTCTTTTCTAACAATAATTGTTCAGCCAGTTCTTGTTCTGGTAAACGATATTTTTCATTATACTCTTTGTAAGATATGCCATAACTTTTAGTATTTTGTACCATCATCTAAGTTGTTCCTCCTGTAAAACTCATCTGCATCATTAAAGATTTGTTGTATATTATATTCTTTATCATAACACTGTTCTAGCCAGTCTAATATAATCGCGGCCTGTTCTAATGTTGATATAATAGCCGTTATGCCACCGGCTTTTCGCGCTAATCTCATATGTATGCCTTGCGCGACCGACACATTATTTTTTGTCTCTGGAAGTTTCACTTCCCAATAAACCGACCAGCCCTTAAATGTAAATGAAAGGTCAGATAAACCTTTCACCGTTATCATATTTCCGTGGTTCTTTTTAGGTAAATATCCACCACGAGCTTCTACTAATTTTTGCAGTCTACGTTGCAAGCGTCCTTCAGGTTGTTCTGCCATTGTAATTCTCCTTTATTCTTATTTAGACCGAATGCAATCAGTATTGTGTTTTATTGCACGAAATGTTTTTTATTGCACAACTTAATCACATGCGGTCTAAATAAGAATAAAGGCCGAAGCCTTTATTCTTTGTGACTAGTCTTCGAACTCGTCGAACTCATTACCAGTTAAGCGGCTGACTAACGGTTCACCATCTCTAGTTATTAACACGTTATTTAATACAGCACTAATTCCTCTACGCCCATCGCCAGAGTAAGCGAAGGTTGTTAAAGAAACTTTGCCATACATACCACTATAAACGTCCATTGGGTTCAAAATTTCGTCCAATTGTTTTGTGACATCATTACGTCTTAATACGACTGGCGCAAACTTAGTTGATAAGCGCATGAACCAATTACCGGCCAATTCAGGTGATTTCTCTTTTTTGAGTTCGCCTAAATCATCTTTATCTGTATCACCATCTCTCAATGTGTGCACTGGTTCAGTTGGTATTCTGCCTCCAAAGTGTTTTGCAGCACCAAGCTCTGCTGCTTTTCTAATCGCAGCCATAATTCTGTTATAAGTTCTCTTACCGTCTTCTGTGTCTTTCGGAATTAAAATCGTAACACTGTATTTAGGTTCATCGGCATCATTAAAGCCTCTAGCCTCAAATAAATTTACGTACGATAATCTAACTTCGCCTGTAACAACTTGACATTCATTTAATTTACTGTTTTTGGTCTCTTTTGTCTTAGTCATAATTCGTTTTCTCCTATTCTATTTTTAAGTCAAATTCTTGTCCATGCAATCTTAAGTTTTTAAGATTGGTAATAGCAGGACGGCTATCTGTATCAGGTACCACGGTCGGTGCACCTTCTGGTTTAATGATATAGTGACCACATAATTCATTGAACAATTTTTTACCTATGTTCTTCTCTAACCTTGTCAAACTCAACAATGTCGGAGAAGACATATAGTCATCTTCGCTGAAACCAGATGTTCTCAATATTTCTTGTATGGCGTCAGTGTCGGTCATTTTACGATTTGACCGGCCCTCGACTACCTTATACCCGGGTAACTTCAAATCTTCATAAATCATAGAGTAATTTACATATTTCTGTATGTCATTGAACCACTCTATAAATTTAGGCGCAATTTGCATAATTTTAGTGAGCATCTCTGGCGTCATATCTTTTGGGTCTAATATACCATTATCAAGTACCACTGTTTCAAACTCCGCTCTAGCCGCAGTTAGTTGTTTTTCACCAAGTTCTTGACATTTTTGTCGCCGTTTGCACCATCTGCAATGGTCTCCTGCGACCAATTCACCAGCTCCTCGTAACGCCAATTCCGCTCTTGGTTTTACATATTCACTGGCCCATTGGTAAATGCTCTTAACTGATAAAGTTTCTGAACTGTTACTATATAGCCTAGGTTGACATACGGTGGTCTTAATTTTGGTGAAAGGTCCATGCAACCTGTACTTCCTTAAAGCACCTAAGGCATAAAGCCTTAGCTGAGTATTCTCAACGGCATTAACTTCTACACCACGGCCAAATTTCAAGTCAATAACATGTACCGTATCTCCAGCCACGATTACGACGTCACTTGTACCAAAGCCGTCAGGTATAATATCTTCTAAACTTATGACATCTTCTAATGTGATTACGTCATACTTGCCATTATAATCATACTCAATTATATTTTTTATTTCTTTTACATAACTATCAACAAATTCTTCAAAATCTGCATTATAGTATTTACTATCTTTGACAAAGAAATCATATCTAGTGTCAAATTCTTCTTGTGATATTTGACCTAACATCAAACTCAATTTCAATTCGGCCAAAGTATGTGCGTCTGTCCCTTCTTGTGCATATTCACTAGGTGGACTATCTGGTTCTAATGCTTCTAACATGGCAGATGGCGTACAAGCCAACCATCTTTCTGAAGCAGATGGTGATAATATTGCATGTGGTCTACTCATTTCAATACCTCTCTTATTTCTTAGTTTCTTTTGTACCACGCTTTTCAGTCGCTTCAGTCGCTTTAGTTTCTTCTGCTTTTGCTAATTCCATTGCCTGTCTACGTTTCATCTCATTGAATTGATTAACTTGGTCAATTGTATCATTGAAAGCCTTGACAAGCCTGTTAGCAACTGCTGGTGCGCCATATTGAATACAAGATATAATTAATTCATAGTCATTTTGTATCATCGTCTTTACCTCCTTTAATTATTCGCCGTCACGCAATTTATTATAAAACTGCAAAATCAATGTTATGAAAGCACCGCCGGCCAAGTGTCCCATATCTTCTTGTTTGTCCATTTCTATTGCCATTTTGGCAATACCGTCAGCGAGTTGTGGCATAGAACCATTTACTTCATAATCATAGCCTTCATTTAACTCCATACCTTCTTCTGTCGGTTCTAACAATTCTAATGATTTAATTGTTAGAATTACTTTTTCTCGTTTACTTTTATCTTTATTCATTTTGTGTCATACCTCTCAAAACTTATTATTTCATAATCGTCTTCTTTGTCAGTATCTATATGCTCTTCAGTCTTTTGGCAGGCCATAGGTATCATCATTGTCATCAGTAGTATCAATAGTAGTATCAATGGTAGTAGTTGTTTTGTCTTTTTCATCATACACCTCCTTGTCATGTAATATATTTAATAATTTAATCATTAGACAAACTAATGGTATTACCAGTATCAGTATAATTATCAATGTCAATGTACAATATTTTAATAACTCTAATAACTTCATACCTTCCTCTCGGCTTTATTTTAGTATATAGGGGCTAGGAAAAATGAGAATTATAGCTCGGGAGGTCATTGAGCGAAAAACCTAGCCCCATAAGACCTGTGATGAGAAAAGCTACAGAAAGCATCACAGCATCTTTTACTCTAATTCAGTGTCTGTGAATATTTGTCCACAGGTAAACTTGCCTTCTGGACAATCTCTATAATAACACTGAGGTTTCATACCTATTGTATAGATAGGGTTTATTTTTTCTATTTCTTTATACAATAAGCGCATAATCAACTGCACTTCTTCTGTATTTCTATGACACATACGAGTACTTATAACATAACGCCAAGCGTCAAGATGTCCTGATATAATTAAACTCTTACGCAAACCTTGTGGCAATAGATATCCGACTTTGTCTTTATCAACACCATCTTCTATCAATGCTGAATATATAGCGTGTATATATCTATAAGCATCTTTAAGTCGTCTTTGATTTTCAACACTAAGTCCGTCAGGCATTACATAATTATGTTCTCTTTTATTATAAGAACTATATTGAGTGCTGGTAGACATAAATGTTAATCTTGTCGCGTGTGTCCTTAATTGACTAACGGCCTTCGTGCTCAAACCACTAATGGCCACTGTTATATAATTCATACGAACCAATGTTGTATGAGGTAAATTCATAAGGTCCTCTGATGGAGCCTCTGTTATTCTAGACTCATAGAGGTCACATATGTCTTCCATTGAGTTTAATATGTGACCTCGCTGAGTCAAGGCCGCAAGGAACCTAGGAGTGCCGTCTAAATTGTGTTGTAATATTTTAACCTCTATTCGTTTTGTCATGTCATACCGCCTTTATCATTTTATCATTATATCATATTATATCACTTTTTTAACTAATTTTTTCACCATATTTTGGACGATTAGTTCTCTTTATAATTATATAAATATTTATAGATTTTAATATTATAATTATATTAAATTATATCGTTTTTAATCATTTTAGGATATAAAGAAAATAAATCAATATATAATTAAAATAATCTATATATTATTATTTTCTTTATATCCTAAAATATCCTAAAATGATTAATGAACTATCATATGAAAATGGCCTTATCGTCTATATAAATGTCTGCGTGTATCTTGCGACAGTCACCACCATACTTTTTAATCTCACTGGGAAGGTTGGCGTTAACCGCATCAAACCTTAATTTCAAAACCTCTCTACAATAGTCTATCGCCTCTTGCAATTTTTCGCCTTCTCTACAAGTCCAGAGTATTATTTTAGCGCCATTTCTTTTTAATCTTTTCACGGTCTTGACAACTTGATATCTCACTGGCCCGATATCGGGCCAGCGGTCCTCTACCAAAGTGCCATCAAAGTCGACTGCAGCGATTTTCACTTTACTTTCTATTATCCCGTACATTTATTACCTCGTCTAATTCTCTTACTCTCTTACTCTCTTCTTCACCTAATTCTATTTCTGCTTTAATATTATTGACCATTAATTCAGCCAGTCTTTTAGCATCTTTTTTATCTTCTTCACTTATGTCAGTCATAGCGTCTATGTTGTCTTTCACGTCTTGTATGATACCAAAATAAAAATTATCCTCGTGCTTCATCTGTCACCTCCTTACCGCTTCTTCTAATCTCATAATAGCCTTTTCAATAAACTCTCCAGCATCATCAAGATATTCTACTCGTTCTTCCATGCTCCCGTTTTCTTCTATTTCATCAGCCAATATTTCTTCAAGTTCATCAAAGTGTTCATTTAATTTCTTTATTATACGTTCAATAGTCGTTTTGTGTGTAATACTTATTTTACTCATTTTCGTCACCTCCTAATACATACTAGTTTCTGTTTTATCTGGACGCCATCTTATCATACGCGGAAATTGTAGTGAATAAACATCACTATCTTTCGCCTTTGATACATCAAAGTACGCGACCTCTATTATCTCGTTATATGCTAAATCAAAGTCCATCATTCTAACATCATCTGTCATACCTGCGACATTCACGCGAACTGAACCATCATCTGTTTCACAAATGAACGAACCTATCATGCCTTCATATTTGCCTTTACCTTCATTGAACCCAACAATTCTCAAATCACACGTTTTCACTTGTTTGTACTTTAACAAATAATCTTTTCTATCACCAGAATGTCTACTGTGATGATATGGTGAATATGCATGTCTTAACATTATTCCTTCACCACCTTTATCAACAATATAATCTAACCAATAATCAAGTTTATCGTTCCATTCAAGATTAGGGTGTAATTCTACTCTAGTTAGTGTCGGCAATATAAAGACATTAGGACCCAGTTCTTTTTGAAAATATTGATACAACTCTTCGCGCCTTTTGTAATACGGCATATTCTCATCTAGTATATCATAGATAAAATAGCCTAGTTGTGATTTATCACCATATTTAGAATTGATAGCGCCTGTCGTAGTTGCAAAGTCCCTGTTGCCCATTCTGCCCATAGTCATTATCTCACCATCATAAACTCTGTCTTTATCAAATGCCGACATATCAAAGTTGACTCTTAAAGGTTTCTGTGACCTAGACAAGAATCGCCATTTATCATCTTCAAAATACGCGATGCACCTGTTACCATTTAGTTTCTCTTGAATATAGTATATTCCGGGCCGTCTAAAATCTTTTGGATATACTTTGGCCAACATACAATGCTTGTCTGTCACCATATTATTCTTGTTAGTATAACCAAGTCTATATTCTCTGTTGGCCAATTTACGCCAGAAGTCAAAGTGCCCTGTGCCAATACATTTAGTCGTCGCTGCGAATATACTCATCTGTGTCGCATCGCGGCCTTTTAGTTCTGTTTCGTAAAATTCTCGCATGGTGATGTTTTCTTCATTTTTGGCATTACTCTCACCAACATGCATAATCTTATAGCCTAATTTGTGCATACCGGCCAGTACTTCAAAACAGAAGTCTAAGTCCTCATTTAATTCTGGGCATTGTTCTCTAAAACCATTAATCAAGTCGACCTGAAAACTGCTAGCCTGAACTCCGTCCATGGCATCAAATATCATTTTTATTCTTTTAGTTCTTTCGTATAAGTTCATTTAGTGCCTCCTATACTTTTAATATCTTAGTGAGTTCACGTATAACCTCGCCATAATTATCTATCCACTCACCAACCAACATTCGCTTATATTGTTCATAAGTTCTATATGTTGCAGGCCTGCCATTTCTATTGGTCATATATTGTCTAGCCGATGATAGTATGTTCTGCACACGAGTATTATCACATATCACTTCTTGTTTGTCGCGGGACGTTTGAATTATATAATCATCAAACGACAGTTGGCATCTATCACTCATAAACTCTCTAACCGTTTTAACTAATTTATTCATTAGTTTATCTTTGTCTTTTTCACTCAAATAGTCTAGTTCTTCTCTAAACTCTGCATCTACTTTTACTCTAATATATTCATTTTTAGGTGTTACCATTATTCTTACCTCCTAGTTTAAATTTATCTTTTGTTTCATTACCATATTTGTCAAATACTGAATATAGAACTTCGCCGTCTACCTTCTTAA
Organism: Oscillospiraceae bacterium; assembly: GCA_012520505.1. GTDB lineage: Bacteria > Bacillota > Clostridia > Oscillospirales > Acutalibacteraceae > UBA1227. Next base: position 615 of record JAAYOC010000104.1, on the reverse strand, counting down.
ATATTATAGCATATTCGCCGTTCTTATACTTTCTAACATACGTATTATCTTTTGAGAAGTAATGGTTCTCAATAGTTATTTCACCGTCGTTCATTAAATCTTTAGTACTTATCGGCGACATGAATTGTATACTGTCCATTATGTCTTCAATACTCATAATTCACCTCACATATTCAGTCATATTGATTGTAGCCTTAACAATCTCAAATATAATCATATCTACATAGTTTTCATCATCTATCGCTCGTGCGACATCATATTCTATGCGCCACGGTACCATACTAAATGCCTGTCTATATAAATATCTTATTGTTCTGTGTTTAGCCAATGCAATTGGGTTGTCATCACCTCTGGCCTTCATTAATTCTTCTGCCCTGTCTGAGTCACAAAAGACATTTATAACTTTCGTGGTCTTAATTAAATATGTAAAGTCATCTAATGTCATCAGCACATCGTGTTCATCAAATGCCCTATATACTATATCACTCAATGGACTTCTATCTATAACATAAATGGCTTCTTGGTCATCTATGAGTTCTTTCCATCTCAAGTATAAATCAGTTTTAGAACATCTAACACCAGAACTTGGATTGCTATTTATATAAGGCTCTATAT
>JAAYOC010000088.1 GCA_012520505.1 Oscillospiraceae bacterium | reverse complement strand
GATGTATGTGGTTATGTTTATGATCCTGCAGAAGGAGATCCTGACAACGGTGTAGAGCCAGGCACGTCCTTTGAAGATTTACCTGAAGACTGGGTATGTCCTATGTGTGGAGTTGGCAAAGAAGATTTTTCTGTAAATGAATAATTTTTATTATTATAAGTAAACTAGAATTAAGTTAGCTTAGTTGAAACCTCTTGTAGTTTGAGAATCTCAGCTAAGCTATTTTTATGTAATGGTAAAGTGCACTTTGTTTGATAAAAGGAGTACTTATGAAAATAAAAAAAGATTTCTATAAAGTTAGTGCATTAGAATTAGCACCTAAATTACTAGGCTTAAATCTTGTTCATAATACTAAAGAAGGAATCACAAAAGGAAAAATAGTAGAAGTAGAAGCTTATATGGGAACAAAGGACAAGGCTGCTCATGCATATAGTGGAATACCAACTAAAAGAACCAAGCCTATGTTTGGTGAAGCAGGTCATTCTTATGTATATTTAATCTATGGTATGTATTACTGCATGAATGTTGTTGCCAATAAAGTAGGCAAGGCAGAGGCTGTTCTTATTCGAGCTTTAGAGCCTATAGAAGGCATAGAACTTATGAATAATAGAAGAGAAGGTAAGGTTCTTAAGCAGCTTTGCAGTGGTCCAGGTAAGTTATGTATAGCCATGGGTATTAACAAAGCCAACAATGAAATGGATCTATCTGGAAATCAATTATATATAGAAGATCCGAAAGAAAAGGAAGAGTTTGTTGTTGAAAAATCTAAACGTATCAACATAGACTATGCCCAAGAAGCAAAGGATTATTTATGGAGATACACTATTAAAGATAGCAAATTTCTTTCTTAAATTAAACTATTTGTAATAAAACTATGGACTATTTTGCAAGTATGTGATTAAATATTAAGGAAAGTGCGAAAATTTACAAGATTCGCACTATATACATATAGGTAAACTGAAAGGAGTCTCAACATGATTTATTCAACAGAAATACAAAACATGTGTCCTGTTGCTCAGGGCGCAAACCATGGGGCTGCACCAATTCCAGAAGAAGGTAAATGGGTAAGAGCTAAAGAAGTTACGGATATTTCCGGCTTTACTCATGGAGTAGGCTGGTGTGCACCACAACAAGGAGCTTGTAAGTTAACTCTTAACGTAAAAGATGGAATTATTGAAGAGGCACTAATAGAAACTATAGGTTGTACTGGTATGACTCACTCTGCTGCTATGGCATCAGAAATCCTCCCGGGCAAGACTGTATTGGAAGCTTTGAACACTGACTTGGTGTGCGACGCTATCAACACTGCTATGCGTGAATTGTTCTTGCAAATCGTTTACGGTCGTACTCAGTCTGCTTTCTCTGAAGGCGGTTTGATGATCGGTGCAGGTTTGGAAGACTTGGGTAAGGGTCTCCGCAGCCAGGTAGGTACTTTGTACGGTACATTGGCAAAGGGTCCTCGTTACTTGGAAATGGCAGAAGGTTACATCAACCGTATCGCATTGGATAAGAACGACGAGATTTGCGGTTATGAATTCATCCACATGGGTAAGTTCATGGACGAAATCAAGAAGGGTACAGACGCTAACGAAGCTTTGAAGAAAGTAACAGGTACTTACGGACGCTTCACAGCCGAACAGGGTGCAGTTAAACATATTGATCCACGTCACGAATAATATAAGGAGGAAAGAAACTATGATTAGAGAAGTAAAATTTGAAAGTCAAGACCGTCGTATCAAAGGCATCATTGCAGCTTTGAACGCTAACGGCATCAAAGACATCGAGGAAGCTAACGCCATTTGCGAAGCTGCCGGAGTTGATCCTTATAAAACGTGTGAAGAAACTCAACCTATCTGTTTTGAGAATGCAAAATGGGCTTATGTTGTAGGTTGTGCCATTGCTATCAAGAAGGGCTGTAAGAATGCTGCTGAAGCTGCTGAGCTATCGGTATCGGTCTGCAGGCGTTCTGCATTCCGGGTTCTGTAGCCGACGACCGCAATGTGGGTATCGGTCATGGTAACCTTGCTGCCATGTTGCTGCGCGAAGAAACGAAATGTTTCGCTTTTCTGGCAGGCCACGAATCATTCGCTGCCGCCGAAGGTGCTATCAAGATTGCAGCTAAAGCTGACAAGGTACGTAAAGAACCTTTGCGTTGTATCCTGAACGGTTTGGGTAAGGATGCTGCACAAATTATCTCTCGTATCAACGGCTTTACTTATGTTCAGACTCAATTCGACTACTACACAGGTGAACTGAAAGTAGTTCG
>JAAYOC010000109.1 GCA_012520505.1 Oscillospiraceae bacterium | reverse complement strand
TATAAGGATTTTTAGTTTGCTCTAAATCTTTAAGTAAAGTAGTTACTTCTTCTTTACTTAATCTATCACTTGCTTTAATTGACTTCTTACAAGCTAAGTTAATTGCTAAGCTATCTAAGAACTCTTCTCTTTCAGTCTTTTTAGAATGAATAATATCGTCAATGATTTGATCTATAAACTCTTTTTCCCTTCCTCTAAAGATCCAGTTAGGAATAACTCTGATATTAAAACTATTTGAACCAAATTCTTCCAAGCTAATTCCTAAATGTTCAATTTCATCTAAATGATCTAAAACAAGTAAGTAATCTCTTTTAGAATATTGCAAGTTAATTGGAACTAATAGTTCATACTTCTTATGACTTTCTTCTTTTAAAGATTCTAAAATTAACTCATAATTAATTCTTTCAGCTGCAGCATGTTGATCAACTAAATAAAAATCGTTCTTATCTTCTAAAATAATATAAGTGTTAAATAACTGACCTATATAATCAAAATTACTAAAGATTTCTTCTTTTAATTCTTCAAAATCTAAATTGTATTGTTCAATCTCCTCTTTTAAAACAGGAATTTTTGCTTCTTGCTCTTCTATTTCTAACTCTTCAGTCTCTTTAACCTTTATTGTTTCTAAATCTATTTTTTTAGGTTCTTCTGTTATTGTTTCTATCGGTTCTTCTTCATCTATACTAACAGTTAAATTAGTTTTACTTAAAACTTTTTTTATTGAAGATACAATTAACTCTTCTAATTCCTTTTCTTCCGTAAATCTTACTTCGATTTTGGAAGGATGAATATTTACATCAATTAAATTAGAGCTTGAAGCAATATTAATAATTACATAAGGGAATTTGCCAATCATTAAGTAACCTTTATAAGCATCTAAGACAGTATTAAATAACTTATTATTTTTAACACTTCTTCCGTTTACAATAAAAGTCATATTACCTTTACTTGATCTTGTAATATTTAAGTTGCTAATATAGCCTGATACTTGGTATAAATTACTATTTCCTTTAATCTCAAGCATATTCTTAGCAACTTCAGTTCCATAAATAGCATTAATTACTTCTAGTAAATTACCACTACCAAAAGTTTGAAGTAAAAGTTTATCATTGTTTATTAACTTAAAAGCAATATCTGGTCTTGCAAAAGCAATCTTCATCACAAAGTCAGCGATATAACTTAACTCTACATATTCATTTTTAAGATTTTGGAGTCTAACAGGAGTATTATAAAATAGACTCCTGACAGTAATTTCTGTACCTTTTTTTTGAGCAATCAATGCTTCACTTACTAACTCTCCACCTTTTAAAGATAACAATAGTCCCTGAATCCCATTATCAGATGTTTTCATCTTAAAAGATGAAACAGCAATAATTGAAGGTAAAGCTTCACCCCTAAATCCTAAAGTATCGATATGATATAAATCAGCTTCTTCTAAAATCTTACTTGTATGGTGTGGTAAAATAGCCAGTTTTGCTTCTTGCTCACTCATCCCCGAACCATCATCAGAAACTTTGATTTCTTTTAAACCAGAGTTTTCTAAAGTAATCGTGATATTTTTAGCCCCTGCATCAATTGCATTCTCTACAAGTTCCTTTACAACTGAATAACAGTGCTCAATAACTTCTCCAGCTTTTATTAAATTGATTAGATGTTTATCCAGTTGTTTGATCATTTAATACTCCTTTA
>JAAYOC010000069.1 GCA_012520505.1 Oscillospiraceae bacterium | reverse complement strand
ATTACTGCCTTCTTTTAAAATAGTCGCAATATATTTTGATAATGTTTCTGGTTTTAAAAAGAAATTAATAAAACCAGGACCAGCAATTTCAATTTTTTCAAATGGCGTTTGATCCATCGCATTAATAGGGTATGCAGCTTTATCAGTGGAGAGACAAATAATCTTTTTTACACCTGAATGAATTCCGGCATTTAAAACATTTTCAGTTCCTAATACATTTGTTTTAACAGCTTCCACTGGGAAAAATTCACAAGACGGAACTTGTTTTAATGCGGCCGCGTGAAAAACAAAATCAACGCCGTGCATCGCGTTCATTACACTATAGTAATCGCGCACATCACCGATGTAAAACTTTAACTTGTCATTTTTATATCGTTTTCTCATATCATCTTGTTTTTTCTCGTCTCGCGAAAAAATTCTAATTTCCTTTATTTCTGTATTTAATAAACGCTTCATCACCGCATTTCCAAATGATCCAGTTCCGCCTGTAATCAATAGTACTTTATCTTTAAACATCGCTCTTCTCCTTTTTCCTTCTGTTAAATATTTTGCCGATAATTCTTTTGATAATCGAAACAAATAATGTTTTCTCTTCTTTGTTTAAGAAGGTGAGCCAGGCGCTTAAAACAAAGATTAAGAATACTATTATTATTTTAACAAATAACCATAGCCAGCGCCCGGTTGGAATATAATAAATGGACATAAATCCTAAAACTAGTGTAATAATCGTTGTAGGGATAAAGCGTAAATGAACTTGACTAAAGAAACTACCCAAGTTTATATTTAATTTCTTTGCATAAACATAGTTCATGTAAATTACATTGCCAATCAATTGGCCAAAAAAGATACTAATTCCAACCCCTAAAGCGCCAAGACTTTTAGCGAGTAGCAGTGAACCAAGTAAACTTATTGTTCCCATAATCAGTGTGCCAATTGCTCTATATTTTATATCGCCCTTCGCTACTAAACTTGTTTTAGCAATATCTTGAGTAATAGAGATAATTTGCATAATGATAATAAGTAACGTAATTAGATACGCCTCTTGGAAATCAGGTCCGACCCAACGCAAAATAAATTCTTGCCCGACTAACGTAAAACCAATAATAATTAAACCGACAATAAAAAGCTGAATGCGACCTATTTTTATCATCAGTGCAAGGATTTTTTTCTCATTATCTCCCTGTTTTAAAAGTCGCGTTACTTTAGCCAAAAAGAGACCGCTTAAGGCCGTTGCCACAGTCCAGGTATATCCTTCAAGTGTAGAAGCAATTGCAAAAATTGATATTTGTGTACTTCCAGAAAACGCTGCAATAATTGATGGCGATACATTAAATATGAGACGTTGTGTTAGGGCGATTAGCGTTGTCCAAACAGAAAACTTAATGACACCTTTCATTAATTCTTTGTCTTTTTCTTTTGTTCGATAATTAATTATTTTGTGCTTGAATCCATACACTAGTTTAATGATAACAAGTAATAATCCTGTGGCAGCGTTCACAATTATTAAACCCATCAGGTCAAAGCCTAATACCAATACCAAAATTGTGCTGCCGATTGTTAATAATCGATGTATTAAAACTGCTGATTTAAAAAATATGAATCTTTCGTGAGCAAATAAAATCCCATCAACCGGTTTAAAAGGAAAAGAAACTACTGCAAATAATGCGGCAATTATAAAGACTTGTTTGAAACTATGTAATTCCTGAGGTGTTAACTCAACATATATTTTATCTGCGAAAAAATAAACTCCCATAAAAATAACAAATATTGCAATACTAACATAGCCAAAAAACTTGAAAATTGAATTTAAAAATATTGCCTCTTTGCGCTTATCTCCTTCAACAACAAACTTCGAAACATAACGTGTGATTGCTTCACCAAGTCCAAAATCAAATGTGAATAAAGCAATAATCGACATTGCTAATGTATATAGTCCATAATGAGATTTACCGATTTGATCGATCATCCATGGTGTATAAATCAAACCTGCGATAATATTAATCGCAATAGTAATGTATGATATTATCGCTGCCGTTGTTATTTGTCTTGAACTTTCATTCATCGTCTTATCCTGCAATTCCTATAATAACCGAATAGTCCCAAAAGAAGTTATAGTTCGGTATTGACGTTAAAAAATTAATTAAAATAAGAACAAAGAAAGATGCATATACTAAAGCTTTTTCTTGATGTTTGAACCTTTCGAAAAGTAAGGGTATTAAAACCATTAAGAATACTGAAAAGTACATTACAACCCTCATTGCGCTAGGATTAACCCAACTGATTGGTAATAGCAATAGCGCTAGTATTGTTGCGTTAATGTACGAGTTTGTTTTTGGGTTATTTTCATTAAAATCTATTTTCCATATTATTAAAAGAATAATACATGCTAGTAAAAGTGTAAATGCTTTCGGTCCCCCACTAGCGTAAACATCATAATTATCAAAGCCTCCGGCCATAGCAAGAATTTTAAAATATTGATTTCTAAAGATCATTAAGAAACCAAACATAAGGAGTGCCATATAAAGATGCCATCTTTGTGATTTCACGTTACTTAAAAAGTAAAATGGCACAAATACAATTGCGGATTTATGAATTGTAAATGCGATAAAGGATATAATTAAGAACGGTATTAATTTACGTTTTAGTACAAAACGATAGCCAATAAAAACAATTAAAACCATTGCTAGAGTTTGCCTTATTCCAGTAATTGCAAAAAAAGAGAAAAATGATACATTAAATACCATAAAAGAAGTAAGAGGCTCTTTTGAATTTTTATGTATCCATATTGAAAGTGGAACAATTGTAATTATTGCAATGATAAATAAAAACACTTGATAATCAAGAGAAATAAGTTGAATGGTCTTCACGATTAATTCGTAACCGGGATCACGCCCTTGCACACGACTAGAGAACATTTTTAAGAAAAAGCCAAATATTTCATTCCATGATGTAAAAGAAGT
>JAAYOC010000075.1 GCA_012520505.1 Oscillospiraceae bacterium | reverse complement strand
TCGGCTTCGCCTCGCTTCGCGGCCTTGACAAGCCTTTCAGCCTTCGCTTTTGTGTAGTCAAGGCGGCGGTTGCCGCCAATTTCTATTTGTGAAATAGCGACATGAATCATGGGCGCGGAGACGAATAGCAAGCAAATCCGATGGGTACCCACATCGGAGATTACAAACTGGCAAGCAGGGCAAGTGCGTACACACTTGCGAAAAACTTGTTGGGGAATGCCCCAAACCCCTTGACGATTTTTTCAAAATCGGCTGCGCTCCTGACGGAGCTTTTCATCAGTCCAGCTTCGCAAGAGACTCGATGATTTTCTTGATTACGTCCCATATCTCCTCTTGGTTCTTTTTGATTTCGTCGAGTTCGGTATCGTAAATCCTGTCGCTTGCGTTGAGCTTTTTGGCGATCTGGTTTTCGTTGTTTGAGATTCGGCGCATGAGAGAAACAAGCTCTCTAAGCTCAGGCAATTCCAGCTTTAGGACGTATCCGTCAATGGCTATCTTGCGAAGATACGCGCTCATGTTGTCCGTGCCGTACAGCGCCATCTTTTGGTTGATAAGCTTAAGTTCCTTGTCATTCACATAGAAGTGAAGCTGCGTCGGGCGCTGTCGGTTTTTCTTGTCAGGCATAGGGTATCTCCTCACATCCGATCTACTCTACGTACCCGTAATAGTATTCAGTGATACTTTCTGTTGTGCCATCCATATACTCTACAGCAATCTCATTCCACTTGAGATTACTGAAGGTATTGTTGTAAAACAGAGTAGTGTTTCTCTTCTTTCCTGTGGTTTCTCCAGCAGCAAGCGGACCTGTAAATTTTATCTTTACATACGATTTCCCGTCAATCTGATCATAAATCAAATCACCAACTGCATTGTAACAACTCCATTGGAACGTTATATACTTAATCTCTTTATCAGTATTATTTCTGATTTTAAATGTCCACTCAACACCACCGACATAATCTATCGAATACTTCATTCCAATCACCGTGACTGGAGACTGTTTCTCAATTCGTTCATTACATATAGCGCATATACCTGCGTCTGTTGTGTGGCCAAGAGGTTCTCCGCTCGTAATACCACACACACTGCATGTTTTAGGAGTAGTGCAAGTAGCGCTTACCCACGAATGTCCGAGGGCATCAAGGCTTATCATCTGTTTATCTCCACAAGCCGTACAAATAAGTTGCTTTTCTCCGTTTATTTCACATGTAGGAGCAGTAATTATTTGTTCAGAATAGTCGTGCTCGGCCATTGCAATTTTTTCTACTATTTCATCTCCGCATATAGAACATACCCGATGTGTTTCGCCTTGCTCTGCACACGTTGCTTGCTTAACAATCTCATCTTGGTATGTATGTCCAGCGGGCGATAAATGATCGGAATGAACTTCTCCGCAACGGGTGCAAGTATATTTTGCTTCTCCGCCTTCCGTACATGTAGACGCCGTAATTATCTCGCTGGTGTATTCGTGACCTAATTTCTCACACTCATTTGCCGCCGCTTGTTCAGGCGTCGTCTTAGGCGTTCCAATAATTCCGGCAACAAAACAGATAAACATTCCAAGCATTATTAGCGCAATAGGCTTTACTTTTTTCTTCTTAATTGCAAATACAATAAGCAAAACGAGGCAGATGGGTACGCCGATAAACCCAAGAATAAGGGGTAAATACCAATTGCTTATTACGCACAGAAGAATAAAAGCTACAAGCAGTACCCATACCCACCACTTTTTAAGAATGATGTTTTGGGCAGGGGGA
>JAAYOC010000020.1 GCA_012520505.1 Oscillospiraceae bacterium | reverse complement strand
ATCGCTCTGTCTCTATATAGGACTGGGACTAGCTCTAAGTGCATATAGAACAACATTTGATCAAAGACCAAAACAATTTAGACTAAATACTACGATGACATCTCCGTATAAATCGTAATTACATATGTAAAACACATAGAACCCTCCTTACTGATATCAGTAAAGAGGGTTTTTACTTTTCATTAGTTATAAATAGCTTATAATTTTTCAAGTTTTGCAAAATTTGCCATAAGTTTTTTAGTGCCGGCTTTATTAAATGCTACTTCTAAAAAACAATCGTTACCCATTGGAGAAACAGATACAATAACACCTGTACCAAAAGCTTTATGCTTAACCGTGTCTCCTACTGCATAAGTTTCAGTAGTTGCAACACTCTTCTTAGCACCAATATTGTATGTAGAAGATGAACGAGCATACTTCTTTGGTGGTACTGTTGCAACGGAAACCGACTTCGGTGCCTCTTCTAAAAATTCTTCCGGAATTTCATTAACAAAACGAGATGTCATATTTCTGACTGTTGAACCATAAAGCATTCTGTAGTCAGCATTTGTCAGATAAAGCTTTTCCTTTGCACGAGTAATTCCAACATATGCAAGACGACGTTCCTCTTCAACTTCTTTAGGGTCATACAAAGATTGTTTTCCGGGGAAAATACCTTCTTCCATACCTATGATAAATACAACCGGAAATTCAAGTCCTTTTGCAGAATGAAGTGTCATCATAACAACAGTGTCTTTTTCTGCTTTGCCATCTGCCCCTGTGTTATATGAATCAATATCAGATAAAAGAGCAACTTCTTCGAGGAAGTCTCCTAAATTTCCACCTTCATTTTCCTCAAGGAATCTCACCATATTAGACTTAAGTTCTTCAAGGTTTTGATTTCTGTCTTCATATGTGCTTTGGTCTGCAAAAAGAGCTTCCTTATAACCGGTAACTTCCATTAAATCATCAAAGAGAACATACATCGGTACTTCTTCTGCACGTTCACGAAGCGAATTTATCATTTTTGTAAATTCAATAAGTTTTGCCGAAGTGCGACCGAGACGGTCGTATTGATCCGCAGTGGTCATGACTTCAAACATTGAAATACCGAGTCCGGCAGCAATATCAGCCACAAGGTTCACAGTGGTATCTCCGATACCACGCTTCGGCACATTAACCACACGTTTGAGTTTTATAGCATCTGAAGGGTTAACAACAAGTGTAAGATATGCTATTGCATCCCTGATTTCTTTACGTTCATAGAATCTATGTCCACTAAGGATTTGATAAGGAATACCCATTCTGACAAAAGCACGTTCAATTGCGTTTGATTGGGCATTTACTCTGTAAAGAACAGCATAATCAGAAAACTTTCGACCGTTTGCAACACCGGTTGCAATTTCATCAGCAATAAATCTACCCTCATCTATTTCACTTTCTGCGGTATAAAGAGTTAAAAGTTCTCCATCGCCGGCGGAAGTCCAGAGATTTTTCCCTTTTCTCTCTTTATTATTTTTAATAACCTCATTTGCTGCAGACAAAATATTTCCTGTTGAGCGATAATTTTCTTCAAGACGAATTACACATGCATCTTTATAATTCTTTTCAAAAGAAAGAATATTTTCAATCGTCGCACCACGAAACTTATAAATACTTTGGTCATCATCACCTACAACACAGAGGTTATCATAACCACCTGCAAAAAGAGATGTTAAAACATACTGAGCATGATTAGTATCTTGATACTCATCCACGTGCACATATCTAAATTTACGTTGATAATATGAACGTACCTCTTCATCTTTTTGCAAAAGTTTAACTGCATTTACAATAATATCATCAAAATCCATCGCATCAGCAGATAAAAGCAACTGTTGATATAACTTATAGCACTCCGCTATTTTTTCCATACGAATATCCGGACCATCAAAACTTTTAGCACTTCCTGAAATCTTTGATTTTTTTGACTTTACGGATTTTTTAAATTCAGAAACTGAAATAAGATGGTCTTTTGCCTGTGAAATAACAGATAAAATAACTTTATGAGGAAGGATTTTATCATCAATACCAAGAAGTCTTTGACATTCTTTCATTACACGCTTTGAATCATCAGTATCATAAATTGTAAACCGCGATGTATACCCTATTCTGTCAGCATATCTACGTAAAATTCGAACACAAATAGAATGAAATGTGCCGGCCCATACACCTGACGCGGTCTCTTCTCCCAAATAAAGTGCCAAACGACTTTTAAGTTCGTTTGCTGCCTTATTTGTAAAAGTGATTGCCAATATCTCCCAAGGTGCTGCAGCACCTTTATCAATAATATTGGCAATACGAGAAACAAGCACCGTCGTCTTACCCGAGCCGGCACCTGCAAGAATAAGCAAAGGACCTTCAATATGTTCTATAGCTTTCCTTTGCATGCTATTCATTTTATCTAAGTAACTTGAATAACTTGGCATCTTAAAATTTTTCTCCGATTTGTTGCTAAAATTACTCCTTTTATGCTTCATCATGTTTTGTGTTTTACGTTTTACGTTTTATACTTTGCTTTATGCTTTGTTTTTTATATCCTTAACACATTTATTTTTCATTTAAGTTTCTATTTTTAATCACTTATCTTCTAAATCTTTCAAATGCTTAGATTTTAAATAATCCTCTAAAATTATAGTTGCTGCAACCTGGTCAACTGCAGATTTTCTCTTTTTACCAAAAGTTTCTGCTTCCGATAATAATGAATGTGCAACAACAGTGGTAAGTCTTTCATCATATAAATCTACAGTGAGCCCTAACTCCCGTAGCATAGCAGCGAGTTCTCGACTTTTTTCTGCATGTTCCCCTTCTGTGCCGTCCATATTTTTAGGTAACCCTACAACCACTTTTTCAACACAGCATTCATTACATATTTCAGCAATTTTAGAAGCCACTTTTGGCATATAAGACTCCGTAATTATACCTGCCGGTGAACAAAGTGTTTCAGACACATCGCACACAGCAAGTCCGGTTCTTACATATCCATAGTCTACTGCTAAAACTACCATATTTCTCCTTAAAAACTAGCGACGGTATGAAATATACCGTCGCAAAACAACTTAATACCCCGGCACTGCTGTTGGAATTTCAGCTTCCACCGCCGGCGTTTCACCGGTACATTCCGTACAAGTTTTAGGCAACTTATTCGCTTTAAAATAGCCTGTTCCAATACTGGTACATGAATCGCCGGCAAGAAGACCTGAAACCTTACAATAATCACGCATTACCATCTTCTTACTGAAGCTAAAGCCCTTTTCCGGATACCCTTCATGCACAGCGGACATTACGGTACCCCAAATCTTTGCAGCCGGATTTGAACTACCAATTCCCCTAATTTCTTCCTGTTTATCATAACCGTACCAAACAGCTCCGCAATAATAAGGTGTACCACCGGCTGCCCATTTATCCTTTGTATCTGAAGTTGTACCTGTCTTCATATAAGTTGTGAACCCCTTACAACCACAGCCTCTACCTGTACCTTGAGTTACAACTGTTTGAAGAACCTTATTCATTATTGAAGCAGTTTCTTCAGATATTGCCTGTTCCGGATTTGACTGACGTGTAAGAACAACATTATCACCGGAAAAATTTGTAACCTTCGTATAGCAAATTGGTGCATAATATTTACCACCATTACCAAATGTTGCAAAAGCTGCACACATTTCAAGAGTATTAACACCATGTGACATACCGCCAACTGCAAGAGAGGAAAAGTTCTGGTCAGAATTTGGTCCGCTTTCCACAAGAGTAGTTAGATGGAATCTGTCGGTAAGATAATACATTGAAGTTTTAAGCGATAATTTTTTAAGAAGTTGTGCTGATGTTGTATTGAGCGATTGAGCAACTGCCGCTTGAAGAGATACATAACTATCCTCTGCACCACGTCCGCCACCATAGTTCTGCGGCCAACGTTTCCCACCAACTATAATTCCATAGTTTAAAAGAGGTGTTGAATAATTTGCAATTCCTTTATCAATTGCCGGTGCATAAACAGAAAGTGGTTTAATTGAGGAACCCGGTGAACGAATTGCCCTAGTTGCTCTATTAAGTCCTCTATTAATTGTCTTTGGTCCGGCACCGCCAACCATTGCAACAACACGACCTTCATAATCCATAATTGTCATTGCAGATTGTGCCTTTTTCTTTGTACCGTTTTCACCTGTTTCGGTACGGTTTTTCTCTACAGGGAAAGATTTTCTATTTACATAGACATCCTCAAGTTTTGCCTGTATTGATTGATCAAGGCAAGTATAAATTTTGAGACCGCCATAGTAAACCATACGCCAAGCCTCGTTTTGAGTATATCCATATTGACTAACTAAATCCGCAATTACAGAATCTATTACAAATTCAACATAATAACTGTAAATCTTTTTCTCTTCTTTGATTGTCGTTTGAATCTCTTCAGAAGGCACATATTTTTCTGAGTTTGTAAGAATCAACTCATATTTTAAGGCTGCATCATATTCCTTTTTAGAGAGCTTTCCTTGGTCATACATATACCAAAGAGTCGCTTCTCTACGACCTTTATTTTTATCCGGGTTAAGTAAAGGATTATATTTAGTTGGAGCTTTCGTAATAGAAGCAATACATGCTGCCTCTGTCGCATTCAAATCCTGAACATCCTTACCAAAATATTTTTGTGCAGCTGTTTGAACTCCATAACAACCTGAACCTAACGGAATAGTATTTAGATATGCTTCCAAAATTTCTGATTTATCATAATTCTTTTCAAGGTTTAACGCATAAAGAATTTCATTAAACTTACGAGCAACAGATGCTTGGTTTTCTTCTGTTAAATTTTTAATGAGCTGTTGGGTTAAAGTTGAACCACCACCGGATTTACCAAGTGTTAAAACAGCCTTAATAGTTCTAAGCCAGTCAACGCCCGGATGAGTATAAAAACGCTTATCTTCAAGACAAATAAATGCATTCTGCACATCTTCAGGAATTTCACCTAAGTCAACCCAAATTCTATTCTCTTCGCCATGAAGTCGAGCTATTTCAAAATTCTTACCATTTGCATCAGTTGCATAAACAATAGAAGTTTGATCCTGACTATTTTTATAAGAGTCAAGATTTATTGCTATTCTGCCATTTACAAAAGATAAAACATAACCTAAGATGCATAACCCTACAATTATGAACGACAGTAAAAAAACAATAATTACGGATAATACAGCAGTAGATATTTTACCCACTTTTGCTTTAGATTTTTTACTAAACTTTGATTTAAATTTTTTATTTAATTTTTGAAACTGTTCTTTAGAAATGGCCAAAGTCCATTCCTCCTTAATCAAAACCTTAAAAAACTAACACAAATCTATAACTTAAATACCCCAAAAGCCGCTCTTTTAGAGCGGCTTTTATATTATTCTGCAGTCTGACAAATTTTGAGTAATTCTTCTACGGAGGTAACTTTATCTTTTACCAGCTCAAGAGCAGATTCCTTAAGAGTTCTCATACCCTGTTCGTCATGAGCATAAATTGTAATATCATCCATAGTTTCTCTATCAGCAATCATACGACGCAATTTTTTGTCAATAACAACAATTTCATGAATTGCAATACGACCTTTATAACCCGTGTTGTTACATCTATGGCAACCTTTACCCCTAACAACCTTATCAACCTTTTCGCCCATTGCCTCTATTTCTACAGAATCCGGTTCATACTCTTCCATACAGTGAGTACAAACTTTACGCATAAGTCTCTGTGCAACAATACCTACAACTGAGTTTGCAACAAGATAAGGTTCAACACCCATATCAATAAGACGTACAATTGACGACAAAGCATCATTTGTATGTAGTGTAGAACAAACTAAGTGTCCCGTGATAGCAGCACGTACAGAAATTTCTGCAGTCTCACCGTCACGCGTCTCACCAACCATGATTACGTCAGGGTCCTGACGAAGTAATGAACGAAGACCGGCTGAGAAAGTCATACCCGCAAGTACATTAACCTGTGTTTGGTTAATTCTTGGAAGTGAACGCTCTACCGGGTCCTCAACAGTTGAAACGTTGATTGGTTTTTGAGCCAATGTGTCGAGAATCATGTATAGGGTTGTTGTTTTACCTGAACCTGTAGGTCCGGTAATATATATAATACCGTTAGGGTTTCTAAGGATTGTTTGCATCTTTTCGTAGTTCGCAGGACTCATACCGTAAGATTCCATTCTATCAAGCTTTACGTTTGTAGCAAGATAACGAAGAACGGCTTTTTCACCATATATTGTTGGAAGTGTAGATACACGTACGTTCATATCATAACCTTCGATAATCTGTCTAAAGTGTCCGTCCTGAGGTACACGGCGTTCAGCAATATCAAGGCCTGACATAATCTTAATACGAGCAATAAGCTGCTTATTAATAGTTGCAGCAAGAGTTACATATTCAACAAGCATACCGTCAGTACGAATACGTACAACCGTCTGATGTTCAAACGGTTCAATGTGAATATCTGATGCCTGAGTTGTATAACCATGTACGAGTAATGAATTTAAGAACTTAACAATTGGAACATCATCGCCAACGTCAGCTTCTTGAAGCTCCTGAACAGCCTGTGTAGTAGGAATGTCAACTGTTACATTTGCCTGAGCTGCTGCAGATTTAGCAGTAACTTCAGCATAATAAAGCTCAATTGCCCTAGCAATATTTGCAGTCTCGGCAAGATATACTTCAAGAGTCATACCTGTCGTTTGACGAACATCTTCAACCGCATAGAAATTAAGTGGATCACTCATTGCAACGGTAAGTTTTCCTTCATCTTCTGCAATAGCAATCATATTATATTTTATAGCAAGTTGCTTTGGAATACGAGCAACTGCACCTGTATCAACCTTGAAGTTATCAAGTCGAATAATTTGAAGTCCCATTCTCTTACCAAGAGCATCAAGAACTTCCTTTTCTGTAATATAACCAAGCTCTACAAGAATTTGACCAAGTTTCTTTGACCGGTCCTGTTTTTGGATTGCCAAAGCCTGTTTAATCTGATCATCAGTTATATAACCATACTCTTTGAGCATTTTGCCAATTGGCATATTCCTCATATTACTGTTTCCCCCGCGTTTTAAATTTAATTAGTTACCACTAAAAATAATCAATCGCTATAGAGTATAATATATTATACTGACAATTGCAATAGAACTTGCGCGATTTATTTACAAAAAGTTAATATTTTTAATATGAAAAAGTTAAGCAGGCAACCGGTTGGTTACCTGCTTAATAAAACGATTAATTAACTTAACTTTCTTCAATATCAATAGAGCTTCCTGTCGGTAATGCTACCCAAATTACATCCTTAGTTGTATCTATAAGTCCAAAGAAACCTTTAGAAGAAAGCTTACGCGACTCAATATCATACATCATAGCAGTTGAATTTGCCCATGTTTTACCATTTCCAATTTCAACATCAAGTGGAACCGGTTGGTCTTTATTTGAAATAAAGTCAACTTTACTCAATTCACTTGAAGCAACCGTTGAACCGGATGGCATGTAATACCATGTTCCACGTTTCGGACTATAAAGTGTCCATGCTAAGTTATATGAAGCCGCATTTGGATCAGTTGTAACTACCGTATACTGACCACGATTACCAAGAGATTGAACCGCATTTTCCGGTGTAATCTGTGTAATATTAGTATTAACTGGCCTTCCAAGTAAAGTATTTATAAATCCGGCAATACCTGTAAGCAATCTGTTTGTAAGTCCCTGTGGTGTAGAATTAAACCATGAATTCCAGTCTGTACCATAAAGAACATAGTCAGTAAACTGATGTGCTTTTACAGTTGTGAACTTAGTAGGAAGTGTATAAATTTCACCATCATCAAGCATACTAAACTGAGCTTGATCATACCAATAACCTACCATTCTCCATCGATATGAATAGAAACCAAACTTACAACCTGCTTTAATTGCAACTTTTTTACCATGTGCATCTGCAGGAGCATTTTCAGCAGCTTCTAAAAATACAAAATGTCTAGCTCCTCTATATTCGCCATCTTTGTTTTTTTCCTCTTGAATATAGTACCAGCCCTCATAAATATCTTTCTTGGCTGTCATTTCATAATATGAACAATTATTCCCGTTATAATTCTGTGTTCCTGGAGCTTCAGAAATTGTACCGTTTACAAACTCTGTCTCATAATGTGTTCCTGCTAATCTTGGTGCACCAAGTCTGGTAGCTGCCGCTGCAGCCGCTTCCTTAAAGTTTCTCTTACCAACCGCTACGCCTTTTTCAGTATATGTACCTATTGCTGTTGAAGAACCATTTGTAGGACCTGTATATTCATAAAATGTAAATCCATCAGCTGTTGCACGGAAAGAATAATGTGTGCCACCCGGAGCATTTATTCTTGCAGCAGAATGAGAAATATAGTCCGGATTAGAACCATAAACAGGGTTCGTTGGATCATTAGAAACATACTTCTTTACATACGGATCGTATTTAAGACCCAAAACACCATCAAATGCATATACATCTTCTATAGTAGTGCCCACAAGAGCTGTCTTAAAGGCACCGGCTGAAGAGTTATTTGGCACATTATCTTTAAAATACGCCATGATAACCATCTTATTTTCTGTCGTATTACCAATATAAGTCTTTATTGTAGTTCCACCAAAGAAAGTATCAGGATCTTCAAACTGTGGGTACTCAGCTTTGGAAATTCTTACATCCTTGTTTTCATCGTAGTATGTAAACATAAAGCCCGCATAAAGCTCTTCTTTAGTTGCAACAACCCCATAGAAAGGATCTCCGGTATGGTCAATATACGTTACTGTACCAATTGCCTTTGTAGTAGGATGCCCTTCCACAAATCCTGCCGCTTCCGGCTTAAACTTTAGAAGGTCATGAATCTGTCTCTGGTAATAAGCTCTAAGGTTAACACATTTAGTAATGTCACTAGGATCCATTTTAGGTTCAGCTGCACCATCACCATAAATAATTTTGTTAACTCTGTTTACTCTTTCACTATAGTGACTACGAAGAATTCTCTTTGCGTCTTGATTTAAAGTTCCTCTAACACCTGGATTTTCCGCCGCATCATAGTTTTCAGCTAAAAGGCTATACGCAGCAGTAAGCTTTGCAGTATATTCACTTTGAATACGGTTATATTTACCCATGTATTCAGAAACTTTATACTCAAGAGAGAAAGCATTACTACCACCGGCGAGCAACTGTTCATCAACAGAAAAAGCAATAAACTGGTTTACTGAATCAGCACCTGATTTATCGGAAATAGGGTTTGCCCCATTACCAACAGAAACAAGACCTAAGTTAACGCACTTAATAATTGCTTCTCGTGTATACTTAAGTTTACCATCTCTATATGTGGAAACAACCAACCTGATATGCTTGTTACTAATACCTGCTTTTTTAACAGAATACTGTACCGTTCTTCCGGAATAGAAACTCTGGTCATACAAATTTACAGGGTAGTCGCTGTCTTTAGATTTAAAAAGAATTACTCCGGACTGGGTATCACTGTCTGTCTCGGTCAATGAAATAAATTGCTGACGTGGTTGGCTAGGAGTTGCGCCTGAATTATAAACTTCCAAATGTGTTGAATACTTTAACACACTTTCCATCAAATCAAACACACTGTTTGCTACACGCTTATCCATTGCTGATTGCGATGTAGAAATAAACAATGTATTACCTGAAAGAATCATTCCCATTGTAGAAGTTGTAAGAATACTAAGTATTACAAGAGAGATGATCATCTCAAGGAGGGTCATGCCGAGTTTATTATTTCTTAAATTAAACATCATAAAACTCACTCTTCCTTTCAATACTTTTAAGGGTCTACAATTTCTGCCGGGACTTCAAAACTAAAATTACTTGGTAAAAATTCTCTATACGTAATGGTAGCATTTGAATCTATAGCATCTGCTTTTCCAACAACATACGCACCCTTCATAGTTATAGTCTTGCTCACGCCACCTTTTTCATACGTAACTGTCAATTTCCCATCACCGGAAGGATATGTTTTATCTACCGTAACGGTGTAATAAGGAGTATATGGTTCTTGTGCCTCTTCAAGTTCAACAGATGATGAAGCTGAAGCACTTTCGCTCTTAAAGAGAGCTGCTCGCATAACAAGTCTTGAGGTACTTGCAAAACTCTGCGCAAACATTACTCCTGCGATTGCAAAAAGTAAGAAACCAACAATTATTTCAACAAGGGTTAAACCTTTATTATTGCTAAGTACTTTCATAAAGCTACCCCCTTAATCAGAATAATTCGACACAGCCCAGTATTCAGCAATTCTTTGCTTTGCCACCTGTGAGCCGCTTGTTGACGAATAAATAATTTTTACGTCGCCAGTTCCATTGCCAACACTATCTATTATAAGGTTACCGCACATAATTTCACCTACGAAAATTACACCTCTATGGAGCACTACTGTTGTAGTTTCATCTCCAAAAATTGAGTACATGAATACTAAATCGCTAGGTTTACAATCTGCCCTTCTATTGTTGTCGTTGTCATACCCGAGATGTATCGTAGAATTTGGTTCAAGATACACAACGTTATAATTTGGCTTTCTGGTCATATTAAACACACTATCAAAGAAAGCTCCAACATTATTTATTGCATTTTCATAAGCTTGACCAATTTGACTCGCCTTTTCCGGCTTAGAACCATATCTTATTCTGAGAGTAGATCCATCACGTGCGAACAAATATACTAGAGGAACAACCTCGTCACTGTAACTTGTTACATCACCCGAAGTGTAATCTATATAAGATACATCCATGTACTTAAACCTTGTGTTCATACCCTCTATTTCCAGACCCCAAGGCTTAATATCAATGTATTGAATTGCAAGAGCACTACCTGCGGTATTTGTTAGTGAAAGAGTTTCAGTAACAATATCCTCGTAAATATCACCAAGCCCAACCATATTTAACCAATTAATCAAATTAGGATTTCCTAAAATTCCACCAAACTGATCTTCTCTTGCACTATTACAATACTTTCTCCTTGTAGTCATGATATTTGCAAGTTGATTTAGGAAATTAGTTGTATATTCTGTATTTGTATCTCCGACAAGAAGCGTTTTATTCGAAATAATATATTCTGAAGGAGACCAAATTTTCTTCGTATGAAGTCCATCATTGGTAAAGTTTGCAGCACCGGTAAATCTTCTACCTGCCACAATTGTACCCGCCGGAATACGAGCATCACCCTTTGACACAAAATTACCATTGATTGTGAGTTTGTAATTACCAGGATTAGTAATGTAAGTAGAATCAGCAATACTCGGATCAAAAAGACTTGTGTTATTCCAATAGAAATCCGTATTTTTACCAAGAATCAAGTTAGCACCGAGAGAAAGTTTTCTAATAGCTATTCCACCAAAATAAAGAGGTTGTCGGACTACAGTTGCTTCCATCTTATACTTTTGGTCTGCATAAATAGAATTAACAACAATCTTCACTTCATCATCATCATTACGTGAAATAGTAGCAGTTGCCGTTCCCATTTTTGGATCAAAACCAAAATCAGTAATTTCTACCTCTCCGTTTGGAACCGGAAGAATAGAAATCTCTGATTCCGGGGTATATTGACCTGAAAACATCTGTGGTCGACGAACTAATTTACCTGTTGCCTTACCGTTTACAATCAAGTAACCATCTTCTGTAATTTCAGAAGATGAATAAATGATGCTATTATCAGGTCTACAAACATTACCATCTATAATGTAGTTACCGTCGAAGTTTACGATTCTACCACTTGGATCTTGGATAACTTCTTCCCTTATTTGCTCCTGCGATGTAAACTCTTCAAGTAAAATACTAATAGCACTACGTGCAGTAAAGTAAGCCTGTTGCCTCTTCACTGTATACATAGTGTAATTAAAGTACGCGTAGGCCGCCATAGAAATGGAACCCAGCAATATAGTAAAAATAATAGTCATCAGGATCGTCCATAAAATAGCAGAACCTTTCTTATTATTTATTATTTTCATAGTTAATTCCTCCCCTTATTAATGGAAGTTGTGCCAACAATAATAAAACCAAATTCTTGAGGGGAACTAGGAGTTTCCAGCTCCCCTCAAAATGCATTATAACATATGTTTTCGAATTTGTGAACTATTTTTTAACAAATTTTTAAAATTTTACAATTTTGTTCACAATTGCTAGTATAAAACCTTTAAAAAGTTTCAGAAAGAACCATGTAGAAACCTACATCCGCCGAAGTTGCTGATGTAGTATTTGCAAAGCTTGTGTTTTGAAGGAAAATACCCTCTTTACCATTCAATACATCAACAAAAGTCTGAATCTGATCTGCAGTGCCATAAACATTTACAGTAACACTTGCCATACGGATAGAAGGTTCTTCAGTAGAAAAACCACCTGTTCCAATTATTCTTCCCGTTTCATCCTTTATCACTGTATAAGGCACCACAGCTGTTGGCTGAACTGAATTAATTGTAAAGCTTGAAACAGTAAGCCCACAAGGAACTATCAATGTGTCAATTACAGCATCATGAATCAAATCATTTGTTAAATCTCCATATACTCTTTCTGCTACCTTAGCGTAATCTGCCTTGGCAACGTCAAGGGCTTTTTCATAAGTAGGAAGAGCAGTAATTTCTGTCTTCATTTCTGTCTTTTTAGCTGCGAGAGCTTCCTTTTCCACCCATGCTTCTTGGATGTTTGTAATTGTAGGTTTAATTCCAAGAACGATAATACCTAATATAAGGAGTACTGCTGCCGCAATAATTGCTAATTTTTTTTCTCGATCAGTCATAATTCTACTCCCCTTTCCTTATTCTGCTGTCGGTGCTTCAGGAGCAGCCGGCTCTGTTACAGGTTCAACAATAGTACCATCTGCACTATTACAATAACATGTAATCTGGAAGTTATAGCCACCTTCTGAATCACCGGTAAATGCATTGTAAGATACATCTGCAAATAAGCCTGTTGCAACCATATCTCTTACAAACTGAGAGATTCCTGCGGTTGTTCTCGCCTTACATGAAATTGATAAGAAACCAGTTTCACCTGCATATCCAAAACTATTAACAACAACATCGTTTTTAGTACCAGCTGCTGAAATAGTTGTGAAGAAAGCTTTATCAACATTAGGATAAGCTGCAATTGCATTGATAAGACTTTCCATATTAGCCTTTTGTGTGTTCACATATTCACCCTTAGCCTTAGTGTCAACGGCTTGGTTATATGTTGCTATATTTTTTTCGTCATTGATGTACTTGTTATAAGAAGCACTTTGCCCTTTTATTACTCCGAGAACTACAAGGAGTATAACAAGAGCTATTATAGCAAGAACAGCAGCAGTAACCGTAGGCTTGACAATTTTAGCAAGGTCAAGCTGGCTCTTTTTACCTTCAACAATAAGAACATACTTTTCATAGAAGTTCATTTTGTTTTTCTCAAGATAATGAAGCTTCTTTCTATCTTTTCTCATCTTCTTGAGTTTTTCTACTGTAATAGCGTTATCTTCTGCTGCAGCATTAGCATCCATATTTTCAGGAGCATTGTTATTTAACAAATCAGCCATCATCTACACTCCTTTCTTATTGTAACATGTTGCCAAGAGGATAGGTGCAGTCAGTCATAAGAAGAGCAGCCTTTGCCTTATCCTTTGAGCAAGTAATATTATCAGTTGCCGGAAGGGTTGTTACCGAACAACCAAGCATTGCGGAAATCTTTGGACAAAGGTCGCTTTCTCCTTCAACCAAACCGCAAAGATAAACTGCCTTTACCGGTTTCTGAGAATTTTCAGAACGAGCAAACTGGATGAGAGATGAAAGCGCACGAACGATTTCCATGCGCGAAGCTTCTGTACCTCTAGGCTCAGTAAGACGACTTCTTGATGAGAAGCTATATAAACCGTCAATGTAAAGAACAGATGTGAGTGATGTCTGATCAAGAACTACAACTATCTGATTTTCATTAGCTGTTGCCGGATTAGCCTTTATGAGACTAATTTGAGCATTGATAGATGTGTTAATTCCTGAAAGTTCAACATCAATACCTTTGAATACACGAATATAGCTTGCAATAAGTTCCTTAGAAACCGCATTGCAGAAGATTAAAGGTTCGCCATTGTGACCATCTTCGAGTACGGAGTAATCGAAAAGGAAGTTTGCAAATCCTTCAACATCTTTGAATTCCTCTTCAATGAGTGCCGGAATAGATGTCTTTGGAAGCACCGGAATCTTCATCTTCTTGTTCAGGATAGTACCACTATCAATTACAAGTGAAATACCCTTCTTTGGAAGGTTGTACTTATCCCAAAGTTTTTGTAAAGCCTCTCTTACGCCAAGCTCGTCAGTAATAACGCCATTGACAATTGCCTTTTCTGAGAGAGGCATAGACATACAAGACTTCACATCCAGACGACCTTTTAAATAGTCACCTGTAAGTACTTGTATCTTTTCACTAGAAATGTATACAGACGTAATCATAATTTATCATTCCCTCCTATGTTAAACTGATGCGCCAATTGTGTCGTACATACCATACATTGGTACCATAACACCAATCATTACCATACCTACGAGACATGCCATTACAACAAGCATTACAGGTTCAATGATAGCCGTAAGACGACCTGTTGCCTGATCGGATTCATAATCGAAAGAGTCAGCTGTTGAGAGTAACATCTCATCAAGCTTACCTGTTTCTTCTCCAATAAGAATTGTAGCTGCAAGCTTTGAGTCAAAACCATCTACTTTGGTAATTACCTCAGAGACCGTAGCTCCACCTTTGACTTCCTTAACAAGCTCAATTACTTGTTTTTCAATATAGGTGTTGCCAACTGTACCGGCTGCAATACTTAGACTCTCTACAAGAGGAATACCTGACGCGTAGAGTGAAGAAATTGTACGTGAAAAACGAGCAGTATAAATAATTCTCATGAGAGGTCCAATCTTTGGAATTCTAAGTATTAATGCATCCTTTCTCAAAACAAACTCCGCATTTTGGTTCAAAATTTTCCAGCCTACTATGAGTCCTATAATTACCGGCACATAAATAAACCACTTCTTTGTTAAAAATTTTGATATTCCGACCATTATTTTTGTAATTGTTGGAAGCTCTTCTCCCATACCTTCATACATTTCAAAGAACTGAGGAAGTACGAAAGTAAAGAGAATTATTATTACAGCAACAATAATTACACCAAGAATTTTTGGATAGTTAAGTGCACTCTTAACACGAGAGTTTAATCTCTCTTCTTTGTCATAATGTTCTGACATTCTCATAAGAGTTTGGTCCATTGTACCGGAAGCCTCGCCCGCTTTAATCATGTTAACAAGCATACGAGGGAAAGTTCTGCCCTGTTCCTCCATTGCCTCTGACAAGGAAAGCCCCGCCTTAAGAGAATTGTAAAGGTTATCGTAAACCGGCTTAATTTTTTTATCAATACCGTCACGATTCCTGATAATATCAATTGACCTTACAATTACAACACCAGACCCTACCATTGTACCTACCTGACGACAGAAGTCAGTTAATTCTACGGCTGAAAGCTTTGACTGTGTTTGAGTCTTTGCCCCACCCTTAATTCTGTAGTCAGACACATAGAGGCCTTGGTCTCTAAGGCGTTCCGTGAGCTTTTGAGGGCTGTCCGCCTCTAAGGTACCGCTTTTCTTTGTACCATCAAGAGTTACGGCATTATATTGATATATAGGCACGCTACCACTCCTTTGCCAAATATATTTTTTCTTTAAGATGCATGCAAGGCATACATTTCACAATGCCTTGTCTTAAAGTAATCGGACATTCTGAAATATATGCCTATAACGAGAACATCCCCAAATAAAACGAAATAAGAGTATCTGAATAAAGATAAGCTACAACAATACCAAACGAAAGATATGGACCAAATGCAAACGGCATCTTCATTGCAGCTGTCATTCCCTCCTTAAAAGAAGGAACCTTTTTTTGCACTACTCTAATTAAAGCATACAACAGTATATATATGCAATAAAAAGAAGCAGAGAATATTCCTACCATAAAAGCACAAAGAGTAGCCTTCCAACCAAGAAGAGCTCCGGCTACCGCCATAAGTTTGATATCTCCGCCACCAAATCCTCCACCAGTTAGGTTTGCAATAATTAGCATTGGTATACTAATAATGAAAAAACCTGCAAGCCTTGAGAAAAAGGATATTTTAGGTCCCATAAAAAAGCTTGCTACAACTGCTACAAGGATTGCAATATGAAATTGATCCGGAATTTCCATTGTTTGCTGATCAATTACAGACAATGTAATTAAAACAGAAATAATATAAAACACCAAAAGGGCTTCCAAAGTAAAGCCCAGTCTATGAACACTAAATAATGCTGATAAACCGCCGATCAATTCCATTAGCGGATATCTTATCGATATTTTTGTTTTACAATATCGACATTTACCACATAGGAATACATAACTGAAAAATGGAACGAGGTCAAACGCAGTCAATTGATGACCACACTCCATACAATGTGATCTGCCCTTTACAAAACTTTCCTTTAAAGGTACTCGTATTGTTATTACATTGTAAAAGCTACCAATACAGGCACCTGTCATAAATACTAGAAAGTAAAGCAGACCCAATACGACTTTAGTTGGCATTGTTTAGTTCTCCTAAAACGAGCCCCGCGCTGTTGGCACAATAGCACGAGGCTCATATGTTTAGTTTAAATTATTAAGTTCAAGATAAATTTTAGAAATACCATGAATTGAAAAGTTGTTGACTTTTAAGGATTTATTATTCTACCGGTGCAACAGTCCACTTTTCTCCATTCCAAGTTCCAACATATTTAGCACTTGTAACAGTCATAGCAGTTAACTTGTTACCACCAGTAATTGTAAACTCGCATTGATAAACAATTGCCGGATCGCCAGAGCCTACAGCTCCATCTCCTACTTGCTTAGTAACAAGATCGGAAATTTCAGTCCAGCTAGCATCAGTTATGTCTCCTTCATCGTCAATTGGTTCACCAGCAGCATACTGATTTGTAACTTCTGAAAGAACCGATGTCTTAATTGTGTTAGCTGCTTCCATAAATGATTTCTGGTTAGCATTATCAACCCATTTAAGAAGTGATGGTACGAGCATTGCAGCAAGAATCGCAATGATAACAATTACGATTACGATTTCAATGAGTGTCATACCTTTTTTATTTTTTAAATTCTTGAGCATAGTAAATTACTCCCTTTCAAAAAAGTTTTTAACGAATTTAAACAATGCCTTTATAATGTGCTTATGCTGTGCCTCACAAGCTAAAGTCCTGTTTTAATGTTGTGCACAGATTTGACTAAATCAAATTTGGCCAACCTCCTCGTTATGTATTTGTGCTCTAGATTATTTCCCTGCACAATCACATAATACAACATAAAAAATGCTATTTCAATAGTTTTTACTATTTTTTTTCTATATTTTTTCTTTTTTTGTTAAAAATCACCAAAAGTCTCAGGTTTTCTTCTATCGAATATGAACAATCTGTTAATTATGTAGTTAAACACAACTACAAATAACGAAACAATTATCTTCGAAAGCATTCCCTTTATGCCAAATAAGGTTTGATTAAGTCCGAGCTTAACTAGAAACGGTACTCCGAGCACCTCTAACAAACCCGTAAAAGTTCTAGTAGCGAGAAACGATGTAAACTCTTTTAAAGTTAACTTTACTTCCCACGATTTTGATCTGAAAACAAATACTTTATTTGTAAAAAATGCAAACAGGAAAGCGCATATCCAAGATAAGATATTTCCAATTAAAATTGTCAATCCACAAAGCTTTACAAATATTGCATATGTTCCCCAGCTTACCATCGTGGTACAAACACCGAAAAACAAATACAAAATAATTTCTTCATACTTGCCCTTATACTCTGTTAGCGTTTTTTTGAATTTCATACATTATACCTTATATTAACATAAATGACAATAAAATATGACAAAATATGACGCAAATTCACATATACCGCAAAAATTTATCTGTGCTACAAAATTTATTTAAAAAGTACTAGGAAAGTTTCACAATTGTAAAACTCTCAAATTTACTGTTTTTTGTCTTTAATCCTTGTTGATAATAACCCAAGTGCCATCTTCTTTCATTTGAGCGGTTTTTTTACCTTCAGTATATGTAAATTCTACTATTACATTTTTGTCTGCTTTGAAGGTAACACATCTATCCTTAGTTGGATCATTAGTTATTGTTTTGCCTACTGAATCGGAAACTTTTTCCCAAAACTCTTCACCAAAATCATTATGAGTCGTTCCGATTTCAACATCGTCTTCATAAAGTTTTGATATTTCAGAAGCAACAGTTTTCTGGACTGTTTTTGCAGCAGCTAAAACATTACTATCTTTAGCTTTATCTACCCAGCGTAAAAGACTTGGAACAAGAATAGCTGCAAGAATAGCGATAATAACTAAAACTACCACTATTTCAATAAGTGTAAGTCCTTTTTTATTTAATTTCATTTTGCCACCCTCTTTTGTTGTTATGAATAAGGTAATTATAAAACATATATTTTGTCTAGTCAATAATTGTTAAAAAATAAAATTCTACAACTTAAAATCGTTAAATTTCGTCTGTTTTTATTGAAACTCTAGTTAAACCTATTAATTGATTTCCGGTTTAAAGGAATAACAGTATTGACTTGCTGTAAGGTTTCCAAACATATATTTGTTACAAGCTGATTCACACATTACAAAGATTTTTCCGTCTTTATAAATAATTTCTTCAGCCATTGGTTGTGCTAAGTAATCTTTTTTGGTTGTAGAAGAATCAAGGAAGATAAGTGGGATTTTATTTTCTGCATTGTCTACCATAAGAGTATATTCTTTTGTTGTATTGGCTGATTGAATTGGCTTTTTATAGATTTTTATATGTGAGTTTGTAAGAGCATATGAAATTGAAATTGCTATTTCCCCATTTGGAAGAATACACATACCTTGCGCATTGTCTGTTATTGAATACGCCGCTATTGGAATGATAGTTGAGATATGTGTATTGTTGGTTAACTCTTTTTCCTCTTGAATTTGTTCTACTGTGCTTTCAATTTCTTTTAAGTCAAAAGCTGTCATTAAAGCTTGATGAAATTCACCGGACGGTGTTGTCATATGGTGTTCTTGTCTTGTTTCATAAGCTTCTGCAATATAAAACTCTCCCACATAAAGTGTATCTCCTTCTATATGAAGAAAACAAGCGTCTGTATGTCCGTCAAAAGTTGCAATAGTTGTTGCAGTTTTTTGATTTAAGATATCGTTTATATCGTATATGCTAACCTCTTTACCTGTAGCCAGAAAAACAAGGTCCTTATACACGGCAATGCCACCGGCATGGCAAAGGTCAGGTTTTTCATCGCCGGTTAAAAGTTGTGTATATTCAAAGTTTATTGTATCCACACTTTTACTGTGCTTGTCTACATCTTTCTTACCAACATAGTAATAAATACGTGAGGGTGTGTTATCGGACATATATCCACAAGCAAAAAGAATATCCTTTTCTTTGTCGTAAAATAGGCCTTGAGGGACATAATTATCCTTGAGTCCCGGAATCTTAAATTCTTTTTCAGATGTTTTGAAAAATTCTCGATAAAGGATACGTTGATAGATGTTAAAGCCTGCAACTACAAGGATTATTAGGACGAGTAATACAATTATAGTAACTGTAAAGATTTTTTCTACTTTTTTAAGCATCGTGTCACCCCGTTGTTTTGTTATTTTAATTCCCATTCTTTTACATCTTTCATTTTATCATACAAATCAACATAAGATTTGTATCTTGATGGATGAATTTCATTGTTTTTAACCGCTTTTGTTATTGCACAGCCTTTATCGTTTATATGAGCACAAGTCGGATAAAATTTACATTTATTTATGTGCGATTCAAATTCCGGAAAATAGTATTGTATTTCTTCTTTTAAAATTACTTCATTTTCAAGTATTTCAAAACTGGCAAACCCCGGTGTATCAGCTACATATCCACCTTCAACCTTGTAAAGTGTGCATTCACGGGTTGTATGCTTACCTCGTCCTAGTTTTTGACTAATCGCAGCTGTAGGGATTCCAAGTTCCTTATCTATTCTGTTCAAAAGTGTAGATTTTCCTACACCGGAGTTACCTGTAAAAGCAGTTGTTTTATTTTTTAACAGTTTCTTTATTTCATCAATACCTTCACCTGTTTTTCCGGAAGCTATAATTGTCTTAAACCCGGCAAGTGTATATATATCG
The DNA here is from genome assembly GCA_012520505.1 of Oscillospiraceae bacterium. Taxonomy (GTDB): domain Bacteria; phylum Bacillota; class Clostridia; order Oscillospirales; family Acutalibacteraceae; genus UBA1227. Next base: position 46,422 of record JAAYOC010000020.1, on the reverse strand, counting down.
TAAAGTTCGCTAACATCTTTTAAATCTACTTTATTCAAAACAATAACCGGTTCTATATGTTTTTTAATAGCTATAGCCGTAAGGGCGTCTGTGAGGAAAAGATTAGGATTTGGTTCACAACTTGATACAACTATTATTAGCCGGTTTATGTTTGCTACTGGTGGTCGTTGAAGAAATGTTTTTCTCTTTTCGATTTTTTCTATTATATTCTCTGCATTTTCATTGATTGAGATTATAACTTTATCGCCTACCATTGGTGTAATCTTTTCTTTTCTAAATATACCACGAGCCTTACATTCATACGTGCCTACGGCGGTTTCCACATAATAGAAACCGCCGATACCTTTAATTATTACTCCCCTTGTCTTTTTTAAATCAGACATTCATTTTCTCCATTTAGAAACAAAGCCCTAAATTACCTGTAGACGTATACCGTAATTTTTTGATTTACATCAGCCTTGCTTCCCGCTGATGGTGTAGTCCCCTGTACCTTTCCCGATTTTGAAGGGTCAAAATTTAAAAACTCTTCAGTCACAATATTGTTAAAGCCTGCTGCCTTAAGTGCTGCTATAGCTTCTTCTTTAGGCTCTCCCCTTACATCTGGAACTGTCTTTTTCTCCGGGTATGGTGTAATTTTCACGTTTGTAAGAGTTGCCGGTGAAGTAGTAAAGTTACCTGTAGCTGTATAAACAGTTGTACCTGCAAGTGTTACTTCTATTGCTCTGTTTTCACCGGAACTCGTAAGATTATAAGTGTATTTGCCGCCTGAACATTTAACATTTTGTGAATCATAAAGAACATTATCTACGAATATATCTATTTTCTTTGTTTCGCCAAGATTTGGAAGGTCAAATTGAATTGTCGCTGTTGCATTAGCAGCTTTACCTGTGGAAATTACAATATCAATTTTTGTGCCTTTTGGTACACGTGTACCGGGATCAATACTTTGATCAATAATTTCGCCTGCAGGTCTGTTGGAATCTTCTTCAGTTACTCGACCAAGTTTTAAATGCATACCTTCACCTTCGAAGAATGCAACTACATCTTCTTTGTTTTTAACATAGTTCATTCCTATGACATTTGGAACTTCTTCAGCATTTTCGTCTACATCTGTTGCATAGTAAACAATGATTTTTGCAGATGTATCTGCTTTTGTTCCCTGTGCCGGTTCTGAACGAAGGACTATGCCCGGTGCAACACTGTCATTATATTCAGGTTTAGCTTCAATCTTTGAAAAACCTGCCGCTTGTAAAGCAGATCTTGCAGTACCGATTTCAGTACCGTTGATAGGTGGTACTTCAACAAGAGATCCGGGTGTAACCACCTCAAGCTTAATTGTACTACCTTTCTTTGCTTTAGCACCGCCGTATGGGCTTTGTTTGCAAATTTGGCCCGGTTGGTAAGTAGTAGATGTTACATGTTTAACATCAAATTTCCAGTCTTTATATTTTGGATTATCCTGAACTTCTTCTACATAATTCTTTCCAATGAGATCCGGGACTTCAATTCTATCGTTCTTGAAAAGGTCAGTAAAAAGAGCTAGGAAAATGATTATAAGGATAATTACTGCAAGAAGCGCAGACATTACACCTACAAGAATTGGAAGTGTCTTATTTGGTTCTTCCTCTTCCTCCTCATATTCCGGAATAACGAGTGAAGTGGCCTTTGGTGCTACAGTTGTAATAGGCTGTTGATTTATGAACTTCGTAGGTTCTTTGTCTACAAAATATGAATAGTCAAACTTGATTGCCGGATTTCTCTTAAATTCATCCAGGTCAAGGAGCATCTCAGCTGCAGACTGATAACGGTCCTTTGTATGCTTTTGCATTGCACGAAGAGTAATTTGTTCAAGTCCTAATGGAATCTGTGGATTAATCTCTCTTGGACGAGTTGCTTCATTTTGAAGTTGCATAATTGCAACTGAAACTGCACTATCGCTCTCAAAAGGAAGTTTACCTGTAATCATCTCATAGAGAACAACACCTACAGAATAAATATCCGCTTTATCATCCGTAATCTCACCACGAGCTTGTTCAGGACTAATATAATGCACAGAACCGATTGCAGATTCTGTCATTGTCCTGGTTTCGCCTCTTGAAAAACGTGCTATACCAAAATCGGTAACTTTGATGTTGCCGTTTTGTAGAAGCATAATATTTTGAGGTTTTACATCGCGGTGTACGATACCTTTATCATGTGCATGCTGAAGAGCACGAAGCATTTGTGTTGTAAAATGAAGTGCTTCTTTCCAGCTAATTACTTTCTGTTGTTCAATATATTCCTTGAGAGTAATGCCCTCAATGTATTCCATTACAATGTACTGAAGTCGGTCACCAAAAGATACATCGTAAACCTTTACGATGTTTGGATGACTAAGTACAGCAATAGCCTTTGATTCATTTTTAAATCTTCTTCTAAACTCCTCATTTGCAAGGAATTTTTCTTTAAGAATCTTTATTGCAACTATACGGTCATCAATATTGTCATAAGCTTTATAAACTACTGCCATTCCGCCTACGCCAATTATCTCCCTAATTTCATAACGACCATCAAGTCTTTTTCCTACATAACTATCCATCATGTCAATATCCTCCTGTTAATATGCGACTGCAACAACTGTAATATTGTCTCCACCACCGTTTTCATTTGCCATATTAACAAGTGTTTCGGCAAAATCAGAATCTTTTGCGTCGCATATTGTACGGTAGATGTCGGTTGTGTCTACGAAATTTGTAAGTCCGTCTGTGCAAATAAGAAGAACATCTTCTTCGTTCATATCTTCTACGGTAAAATCGACTTTAACTTCTTCATCGACACCGAGAGCACGTGTTATCAAGTTCTTTCTTGGATGGGTCTTTGCCTCATCCGGAGAAATTTCACCTTTTTCAACCATATCTTGAACCAGTGAGTGGTCTTTTGTAATCTGCTTAATTTTGGATTTAGAAACAAGGTATGCTCGACTATCTCCTGCATGAGCGATATATGCAGCATTATTTGTAACAATCGCCACAACAACCGTAGTTCCCATTCCTACCATTTCTTCATTGGTTTTTGCCAAATCAAAAATTTCATAGTTAGCATTTGTAATTGCAGCTACAAGCAAATTCTTAATTGAGGAAGAAGTCATTTTATCTCTGTACCCGGATGTGATTCGCTCAGCAATACTTTTTACAGCAGTTGATGACGCAATATTCCCACCGGCATTACCACCCATTCCATCGCATACAACTGCCCAGGCGACTCCATTTTGAAATTCTCCGGCTGCGTATGAATCCTGATTGGAAGAACGCTTTCTGCCGACATCTGTCTTAGACAAAATTCTCATAATAACCACTCCCCCTTTCATCTCGTTCTTCGAAGTTGACCACAGGAAGCTTCAATATCTTTACCGAGGGTTCTACGAACCGTAGTGGTTATTCCGGCATCATCTAAAATTTTTTTGAAGTTCTGTATTTTTTGGTCAGTGCTTCGTATATAGTTGTTTTCCGTAACTTCATTTACGGGAATCAGATTTACATAACATAAAATATTTTTAAGTTTTCTTGCAAGTTCTTTTGCATGCTCCGGGTCATCGTTCACTGTATCTATCAGAACATATTCAAAGGAAATTCGTTTATTTGTAGCCTTTGTGTATTCCTTGCAAGCTTTTAATAATTCATCAACATTCCACTTTTTGTTTACCGGCATTAGCTTGTTTCTTATTTCATCATTTGGCGCATGTAGTGAGATTGACAAAGTAAACTGTGGATTTAATTTAATTAACTCATATATCTTTGGAACAATACCACAGGTTGAGATAGTAACATTCCTATTACTCAAATTTTTTCCTTTTTTGTCTGTAATTAATTCAATAAATTTCAAGACATTATCGAAGTTATCAAGTGGTTCTCCCATTCCCATAAGAACAACACGAGAAACTTTAATATTTTCGTTGTCCTTCTCTATTTTATAAACTTGAGATAACATTTCAGATGGAGTGAGATTTCTTTTACAGCCATCTATAGTGGACGCACAAAACGTACATTTCATTGAACAACCTACTTGAGTTGAAATACAAACAGTGTAGCCGTATTTGTATTTCATGAGCACTGATTCTATAAATTCACCGTCATTTAATTTGAAAAGATATTTTTTAGTTTCATCAAGCTGAGACTCAAGTTTTTGTTCTATTTCACAATTTCTAATCTCATATTTAAGTTTTAGATTTTCGCGTAGTTCTTTTGAAAGATTCGTCATCTCATCAAAAGATTCTACGTTTTGTTCATGTAGCCAAGAATAAATTTGTTCTGCTCTAAACGCAAAAATGTCTTTAAACTCAGCTTTCAATTCAACTTTCAGTTCTTCTAAATTTAGAGATTTAATGTCGTTTAAATACTGCATAGAAAAATCCATCACAATCTAGGGTGTGTGGGAAAATAGTTTTTTGAGTAATTAATTCAAAATCTTTACATTTCTCCAGGAACTTTTTTACAACCTCTTCATTCTCACGTTTATTGAGTGAACAAGTGGAATAAACAAGAGTTCCTTTTGAGGCTAAATACCTTGAAGAAACAGTCAATATATTGTACTGTAATCTATTTAAATAGTCAATATTACTAATGCTTTTATAGCGTATCTCAGGCTTGCGGCCGATGATACCAAAACCCGCACAGGGAACGTCGGCGATGACGCGGTCAAAAATACCTAAACTTTCATCGAAAACCTCCGCGTCGCCGACCCCGGCGTTTATTATCGAAAGGCCGAGCCTTGCGGCACCGTCTTTAATGAGCTTTACCCTGTGCTCATGTATATCTCGAGCTACAACTTCGCCTTTATTATCCATGAGCTGTGCTATGGTAAAGCTCTTGCCACCGGGCGCCGCACATACGTCAAGTATTCGCTCGCCTGGCTGTGGGTCTAACGCCTCACAGCACAATTGCGAAGACTTGTCTTGAACATGATATTTGTCCGTGTTCGGGTCAGGGATAGTCGTCAAGACTTGAGTAGGTGTGTTTGTTGGATTATTTAAATCCACCTTAGTTGTGTTAATTCTAATATACGTTTTTGGAACTTTGTTTATATGACTTAAGATACCTTTAGTGTTTTCTTCACCATAATCTTTTGTCCACATATCTATAAGTTCTTTTGGACATGAATATTTAATTTCATCATTATCTTCCGGAATTATAAGTCCGTTTTGAGAAATTTTTCTCAAAACCGCATTCGTAAGACCTGTTGCATAATCTAACTTATATTTCTTTGTGAGATTTACACCCTCGTTTATTGCAGCTGCATCCGGAATATTTTCCATAAATAAAACCTGATACGCAGAAAGTCTTAAAATCGTTCTGACATTAGGTTTTATCTTTGGGTTTTTAAGGTAGAGATTTATATTGTAATCAAGGGTTAAAAGACGCTCAATTACACCATAGACAAGATGCGTAAAAAATGCTTTATCGGCGCTCTCTAAGGTTTCATCCTTTAGAACGCCGGATATTGCTAAATTCGAATATGAATCTTCTTTTTCAATTTTAAGCAAAGTTTCAAAAGCAAGTTCTCTTGCCGTCTTGTTTGCCATTAACGTCTGCGGCCTCCAAGGAAGATTGATGCAAATCTAAGTAGGTTCACAAGAGTAGTTGCAAGAGCCATAATATACGTCATTGCAGCAGATGTGAGTACCTTTTTAGCACCATGTCTTTCTTCATCAGTCAAAATATCTGTTTCATTAATTACAGCAAGTGCTCTTTTTGAAGCATTAAGTTCTACCGGGAGAGTAACAAACTGAAAAATCGCTACACAAGTATAAAGAGCGAGACCAATAATTACAAGATTAAAGGTGTTAAGAATAACTCCTAAGATAGCAAGTGGAATACCTAAAAAGGAACCAATCTGAGTTATTGGAACAAGAGAGTTGCGCACCTTAATTGGAACATACCCTTTTGCATGTTGTGCTGCATGACCTGCTTCATGGCATGCTACACCAATAGCTGCAATAGAAGTACTTCCATAAACAGGTTCAGAAAGTGCAATTATGTTTTTTCTTGGATCAAAATGGTCTGTGAGGTTACCTGCTACTCTAACTATTTCCACATCTGTGATGTCATAATAATCAAGTACCATTTGAACAGCCTGTTCGGCTCTAAGTCCTCTTTCACTTGCAACCCTTGAAAATTTTCTGTAATCGGATCTCACTTTTCCTTGAACAATAAGTGAAAGTATGAACATAAAAATTACTAAAAAATATAGTGGATCGTACATTATTTAAACACTCCTTCTAAAATATGTCCTCTAAGATAATCTGCCGATAACATTTTTTTGCCACCGGTAGCTTGAATTGCCGTTATTTGTATAAGCTTATTATCACCTGTTGCAACATATAAGTTGCCTTCTTTGATAACAATAGTTCCCGGTTTTTCCTTTGTTGTCATTTCAGTTTTTTTGCTTTCGTGGATTCGTAATACATCGCCATAGTAATTTGTTGTTGCGATTGGCCATGGTGAGAGGCCACGAATAAAATTATGTATTTCAGTTTGGGTTTTTGTCCAATCAATCGGGCTATCGTCTTTTGAAAGAACCTTCACATATGTAGCTTTACTGTCATCCTGCTTTGAAGGTGGATTAACAAATTTACCATGTTCTTTAAGTTCTGCCAAAACATCCGAAATAAGATTTGCACCGACAGCACTTAATTTATCAAAAAGTTCTCCTGCAGTCTCATTTGGAAGAATGTCTACGGTTGAGATTTTAATTATATTGCCCGTATCAAGACCCTCATCCATAAGCATTGCTGTAACACCTGTCTGCTTTTCTCCATCAATGATTGCCCATTGAATTGGTGCTGCACCTCTGTATTTGGGCAAAATCGATGCATGTGTATTTATGCAACCAAACTTTGGTATTTCAAGTACATCTTTTGGAAGAAGCATACCAAAAGCCGCTACGACAATTACGTCCGGATTTAAACCTTTGATTGTATCTACTTCAGTCCTTAATGTTTTTGGTTGAAAAATAGAAAGTCCTAAGTTTTCTGCTGTTACTTTTACTGCAGGTGGTGTCATTATCATACGTCTACCACGAGGCTTATCTTGCTGAGTAAATACAGCAACTACATCGTAACCGTCATCTACGATTTTTTCAAGTACCGGTACAGCAAAATCCGGTGTGCCCATAAAGATTACTCTCATCGAGCAATGTCCTCCTCGTGTTCTTCTTTTATAACTGGATTTGGATTCTTTCTATCGGTAAAAAGAATTCCATCAAGATGATCTATTTCATGACAAAAACAACGTGCTTTAAGTCCCTCACCTTTATATAAACACCATTGTTTGTCTCTGTTTTGAGCCTTTACCTTTACTACCGCCGGCCTTATTGTTTGACAGCTCTCATTTGGAAGTGAAAGGCACCCTTCATCTTCATACTGTTCTCCCTCTTCCTCGATTATTTCAGGATTGATAAGTTCAATAAGTCCATCGCCCACATCAATTACAATTACACGACGAAGCATTCCTACCTGGACTGCGGCAAGACCTACACCTTCTGCATTTTTCATAGTTTCTGCCATATCGTCAAGAAGGTCAAAAAGTTTTTTGTCAAACTTCTCAACCGGTCTACTCTTTTTTCTAAGGATTGGATCCTCTTTTGTCACTATTCTTCTTAGTGCCATTTTTGTCTCTCCTTTTTAAAACTGTAATCAGGCAGAACTATTGAATTGGGTTTTCATTTATTAGATCTTTTAGATTAAAATACAAAACAGTAATTTTAGAGTTTAAAACAATAATTTTGAATTTTAAAACAGTAAATTTAAAACTTCAGCCTAATAAACTCAATAATATTCTAAATCTAAAACTTGAAAATACCTTAAATTATATCCGGAATTGCCACAACTCCGTTGTTTTCTTTATCAGCAGAAAATTCTATAAGCAAAGTATGTAAAAATTCTCTAAACTGTCTATCATTTTTACATTTGATAAGAAGTCTATGCCTATATTTATTTGCAACTTTACTGATTCGTTCAGGCATAGGCCCAAGCACAATAATTTTAATTCCTTTAAATTCTGTGCCGGCATACTTTTCAATCAGTTTCATAAAATTGAGTGATGAAAGATGAACTTTATTTTCTTTTTCTCCTTGAAAACTAATTGTACAAATATTACAAAACGGTGGATATATGAGAGCTTTTCTCATTTGAATTTCTATATCAAAAAAAGCTTCAAAGTTCTGTTCAGCTGCAAGGTTTATTATATCGTTTGTAGGTTGAATTGTTTGAATTATTGCTTTTCCCGGATACTTTCCCCGTCCTGCTCTTCCTATTACCTGTGTTAAAAGATTAAAAGTTGTTTCCATGCTCATATAGTCGTCTGAAAAAAGTTGTTTGTCTGCTGAAAGAACACCAACTAGAGTTACGTTTTCAAAATCCAGTCCCTTTGCAACCATTTGGGTACCAACCATTATGTCATACTCACCGTTTTTAAAAGCGGTGAGTTTTTCATCATAAGAAAACTTCTGCATAGTAGTATCTGCATCCATACGAAGTATTCGAGCATTCGGAAGAAGTTCCTCCAATTCCTCTTCAAAACGTTGTGTTCCTGCTCCTGCATAATGAATATCATCTGCACCACATTCCGGACAAGTTATTGTAAATGGAACACTATATCCGCAGTAATGACAAAGAAGTCTATTATTTGCTCTGTGGTAAGTGAGACTAATGCTACAATTTGGACACATAATAACTTCACCACAAGAATTACAGGAAGCAAAGGTATTATATCCTCGTCTGTTAAAAAGAATTATTGATTGATATCCTTCATCTAGATTTTTAAGTAATTCAGCTAGCAGAACAGTACTTATTTCTCTCATGTTACCCATGATTCGTTCTCTGCACATATCTACTATCTGTACATCCGGTAAAGTTGCATCTCCAAATCGATCTTTAAGTACATAAAGAGAATACTTCCCGGCACGCGCCAGTGCAAAACTTTCAAAGCTTGGTGTTGCTGAAGATAACAGCAACAACGCCTTTTGCTTCTTTGCACGATACCTTGCAATGTTCCTTGCATGGTATCGCGGGCTTTGCTCAGATTTATACGTATGTTCCTGTTCCTCATCCATGATAATGAGCCCGAGATTTTTAAAGGGAGCAAAAACCGCAGAACGCGTGCCTAATGCAATCTGTGCATCCCCATTTTTTACTCGTTTCCACTCATCACATCGTTCTCCATCAGAAAGTGCACTATGGAAAACAGCAACTTTATTACCATATCTTTCATGAAAAAGGTCTAATAACTGTGGTGTTAAAGAGATTTCAGGCACCATCATAATAATACCTTGTCCTCTCTCAAGCACCTTATCTATTACCTTCAAATAAACCTGTGTTTTACCGCTTCCTGTAACACCAAAAAGGAGGCTTACACCACCGGTTCCAAGTTCACTTACTAAACTTTTATATGCATTTTCCTGACTTTCTGTAAGTAAAATGTCAGGTACTTCTTTTATCTTTTTTGTTTCATATGGACGTCTATACACCTCTTTTTCAAAGAGTTCAACGACGCCATTTTTCTCAAGTGTTTTAATTACTGACTCAGTCACACCTGTAAAGTAACAAAGTTCCTTTACAGAGCATTCAGATTTCTCTTTTAGTATATTTACAACTGCCTGTTGTTTTTCAGTAAGTTTTTTTGTTCCGTCAACAAGACGTACCATCTTAACCATTGCATCAGCAGGTCTTTTCGTTGTTCCGGGAACAATGGTTTTAAGAGCATCAAAAATTGTACAAAAGGTGTGTTTTTTCATGTATGATGCAAGTTCAAGCATATCCTCATCAAAAAGAGGTTCATCATCTAAAATTTGAGCTATATCTTTTAAATTTGTATCTGTTAACTTTACAGTATCTATTGACTTTACGGCATCTATTAACTTTACAGTGTCTGTTGACTTTACAGTATCAGTTGACTTTACAGCGTCTGTTGACTTTACAGCACCTGTTACCTCTACAACATTTTTTGGTATCGTTTTATCAGCTGAATCTAAATCGCCCTTTAACTCTGTAATTTCAAGAATTACTGCTTGTCTTAAAGAGTTGCCTTTTCCAAAAGGAACCATAACACGACATCCCACTTTTGCCTGTGGCAATTCTTCTTCCGGTATTCTGTAAGAATAAGCTTTATCAAAATGATATGCCAAATTCTGAACAGCAACTAGTGCCACAGTCATGGTATGTCCTCCCCATCAAAATTATAACAGGCAGTGGAATCCACTGCCCTAAGGTTTTTTAGAGGGCCTCAAGTTCCTCTGGTTCTACAATTTTATATTCGCCCTTTAAAAGCTTATCAATAGCTGTTGTAACTGGTTTTTCAATTACCGGTTCTTCAGCTTCTTCATTTTCCTTAGAAATTTGTCTTGCAAGTTTTGCAGTTGCTATAACAAGCGAATAACGACTAATTGTGTCTTCATCTTTTCCATTTTCTTCTTTTAGAAGCTCCCTAAGATCAGGGTTGAACTTTTTTTCCCTTGGCATTTTAAGAATCCTTTCCATTATCAATTGTTGGTGCAGGTACTTTTACGTGTTCCTTCAAATAATCCCTCAAAGAAAACTGTTGTCCATAATAGAAATTTTCTATATGGTCTTCTTCTGTCATACGAAGGTGCCTCCTATGACGAAGAATAATTTCAAGTACATCATCTACAGCATCTGATACTCTATTATTTACTACAATATAATCATAATCATTTGCACGGCTAATTTCTTTTTTTGCAATTTCTATACGCCTTGCAATATCGGCTTCCGTATTAGTCTTTCTTTCCCGAAGCCTTCTTTCTAAAACATGCATTGACGGAGGCATCAAAAACATGGTGCGTACGTCTGGGTATTTTGCACGAATTTTATCTGCACCCTGAACTTCAATTTTAAGTATTACAGTCTTTCCTTTTGAAATCCAATCAACAACCGGAGCTTTAGGAGTTCCGTAATAATTTCCACCGTAAATTGCCCATTCAAGCATTTCATCGTTATTTATCTTTTTTTCAAATTCTTCTCTGGTAATGAAGTAGTAATCTTTTCCATCTGTTTCGTTTTCCCTTATTTGTCTTGTTGTCATTGAAACAGATACTACTGTTTTCTCATCTCTTTTTATGATTTCATCAATGATAGTGTCTTTTCCAGAACCGGAAGGTCCAGAAATAATGAGAATGAACCCCGATGTTTTCTTTAATAATTCAGCCATCTACCGATCCCCCCTCACTTTCTTCCTCACCGTTTATTCTATGAGTCAACGTTTTAATTTCAAGATATGAGAGGATAACTTGATCATTATCCGTAATGATAACCGTACGAGTTTTGCGACCACAACTTGCATCTATCAACGTACCTTTTTCTTTAGCTTCCTGCACAATTCTCTTAATTGGAGCCGCATCAGGACTTACTAATGCAATAATCCTATCGGTGTTGACGCAATTACCAAAGCCTATGTTTACAAGCTTCATTGATACACCTCAAAATTTATTCTGTATTTTAGTTTTATTCTGCATCTTAGTGTTAATTCTATCTTTTAATCTCGTTCTGTGTTTTAGTTTTATTCTATGTTTTGAACTTGTTCTCTGATCTTTTCGGCTTCTGCCTTAATTTCAACAACTATCTTATTAATTTCAAGGTCAGTAGCTTTTGAACCGATTGTATTTACTTCTCGGTTAATTTCCTGTACAAGAAAATCCATTTTTCTACCAACAGCAGTAGTTTCTTCAAACATTTCACGAAGTTGTTCAAGATGGCTTCTAAGCCTTACAAGCTCCTCATCTATTGCTACTTTATCTGCAAAAATTGCAACTTCAGTTAAAAGTCTTTGTTCATCTACTGTTACATCTTCAAGAAGTTCACGAATACGAGCTTTTAGTTTTTCGTTATATTCTTTTATGGTTTCCGGTGAACGTTTTTCAATTGAATTAATCATTTCTTCTATTGAAACTATACGTGAAAAAATGTCTTCTTTTAATTTTTCCCCTTCGCACTCCCGCATTTCAATGAAACTATTAGTCGCTTGTTCAAGCACTCCTTTTACTACTTCCCAAATAGTTTCTGTGTCAATTTCATCTTTATGAACTGATAAAATTTCTCCATATCGGGTAAGCGATGTAGCAGAAATATCGTTTCGAAGTTCATATGTTTCGGCAAGTTCAGTTAAAGCATTCAAATATGCCTTTGCAAGTGAATGGTTAACACGTACTACGACATCATCCAAATCAAGAGCTTCTATACTAACATTACACTCAATCTTGCCTCTGGAAATTCGATTTAAAAGATACGATTTAATCTTTTCTTCCAAAAAACCATATGCTCTTGGAACTCTCGGGTAAAGCTCAAAATACCTGTGGTTTACGCTCTTCATTTCGACAGAAACAAATAAAGAATCCGTCTCAATTTGAGCATGTCCATAACCGGTCATGCTTTTTGCCATATTAAATTCTCCTTCATATAAGGCCATAGGGACACATTCCCTTTCTGCCTTAGATTTCGAGATATTATAACATAATAATAATATGGTGGCAAGATTTACGAAAAGATTTAAAAACAGGCTTTCATAACATAGTTATTATCATTTCAAAAATAAAATAATGCTGATTCATCACTGACTTTTAATAATTTTTTAGACTCTTTATTTCTTGAGAAGTAAGGTCTCTGTGAGTACCTTGTTTAAGCATTCCAAGTTTAACAGGTCCTATTGCAACACGTCTAAGTCTTGCTACCTTTAGACCTACACCCTCACACATTTTTCTAATCTGTCTGTTTCTACCTTCACAAATTACAATTTCAAGTACTACTCTATTCTTTTCCTGCGTAACAACATGGACATCTGCCGGCAAAGTCTTTTTTCCATCAATCATAATTCCTGTCATCAGTTCATTAATTTGCTCTTCGGTGATTGAAGGATAAATCGTAACCCTATATGTCTTTGGAACTTGGTTCTTCGGATGTGTCATTTTATTTGCAAATTCACCATCATTGGTCAAAAGTAAAAGACCTTCTGAATCTTTGTCAAGACGTCCTACCGGATATACCCGAACACCTACATCGCTAACGAGTTCAGCAACACATTTCCTGTCCATTTCATCACTCATCGTGGTAATGTACCCTCGTGGTTTGTTAAGCATTATATACTTAAGTTCAGTTTCAACTTGTAATTTTCTACCGTCTACTGATACTTTATCCTTTTTAGGATTAATCTTATCGCCAAGATTTGCAACCTTACCGTTAACCGTAACTTTTCCTGCAACTATAAGGTCTTCGCTCTTTCGGCGAGAAGCGATTCCGCACTCCGCCATATATTTTTGGAGCCTTATTTTTTCATCAGCCATACGTCAAAACTCCCTTCTGTCGTTACCTTCTATGCTCTACATATAAGGCACAAAGCAACCACCTACAAGTAGGCGGTTGCGCTTTGTTTAAGCTTATTTAAATTTATGTTCATCTAAGCATCTAAGTGTAAATCACTTGAAAATACCTAATTATTCGAAAATAATTACTTTTTCTTTATGAGTCCTGTAACTTTATCGAACATCTCCGGTACAAGGCTAACCATTCTTTCTGCAGCATTATCATAAGCAGTAATATGCTTGAGTGTCACTTGTCCATTCTGAATAAGAAGGAAAGCTACTGGAGTAATTGTAACGCCGGCTCCACCTGCTCCACCAAAAAGTTCCCTTGAACCCTTTGTTGGAAAATCTGTTCCGCCTGAAGCAAAACCATAAGTAACCTTTGACACCGGAATAATCGTAAGTCCTGATTCTGTGTATACCGGGTCGCCAATGATTGTGCTAACGTCGATCATTTGCTTAACTTTTTCGATTGTTGTACCGAGCATTCCTGCTGCTGATGTTTCTTTCATTCTAAAGCACCACCTAAAATAATTATCTAAATGTTTAAATATTGTTCTTCTAAACTTGAATTTTACTAACTTTTAACTTTCACTAATTTCTGCTAATTTCTACTAATTTCCATTAATTTCTGTTAATTTCTATCAATTTTCATTAACTTCTACTGATTTCTACTAATTACACTAGTTTTTAGCGGTTTTTACTAATTTTTACTAACCTTTATGTTGTTGTTCCCTTAGCTTTCTTAACCTTCTTATAGTCCTTATAAAAGTTAAATCCACCCTTCATAAACGCCGGTATCATACCCATAAACGGTGTGAATAACATTAACGGTCTAAATGCTACATTAAGACGCAGTTCTCCACGGTCTTTAATTGCAAGGTAATCCGGAATCATATCAAGTGCAATATCATCTATTGTCATAACACTCGCTAGTTTACCAAGCGATGGATATGCTATTGCAGCGATTCTTCCGTATTTAATAGCAGTGGATGCTGCATCTTCACCACTTATTATAAGTCCAATTCTAAGTTGTTTGATTACTATCCTACTTCCAACCTTACTAATGCTTTTCCCTGCTGCATCTCCAATTGTGCTCAGTAAAGCAATAATTGAGTCAAACGAGAAAGCAGACATAAATTTCTTTGCGGTATCGTAAGCACCAATGAAATCCTTATTATTGAGAAATTCTTTAATTTCATCTAGTTTTGAAGTTTCTTCCCGACTAACAACATCCGGCCAAGGCTTTCCCTCTTTTTCAGCAGTTTCTGCCGCTTTATACTCAGCCTCCGCCTTTGGAATTTCCTCTGCCAGTCTTACTTCTTCAACTGCTATACGCTCTTCTTCCTGTTCAATAAAGATTGCATCGTCTAAATCAGATTTAGCTGCTTTCTTTTCCTTAATATCGGCGACTTTTTCAGTAGCAATATCTTTTACCTTATCCTTAGCTTTTTGTTTCGTTTTGGCTACCTTTAAGCGAAGTTTGTTCCTAAGTTTCGAATCTTTCTTAACTTTCTTAGGTTTCTTCTCCTTTTTGGTAAACATTTCAGGATAAATTTTAAGCCGAATAAGTCCATACTTAACCCAAAAAACTTTTTTATCTTCTTCATATTCAAAACAAATTTGAATTTTTACCCAAAGAGCAAAAAGTATCGTAAACAACGTAAGCAAGGACAAAATTAATCCTAATATTATGATAAAGAAGAGTATTTTAAGAAATATCAATAATCAACACCTCCTCATTTTCAAATATCTCCATTTTGTATCTTTAACTAAAGTTCTTCCTACAATTCTAACATAGAATCCTCTTTTACTTCCACAGAAACTTCTTCGAATTTTTCAGAATTCACTTCTGATTCCCCAAAATTATCTTCTGCTGCATCAAAGTTTTCTTCTGCTTCTTCCATTTTCTCTAGTTCTTCTTCGGTTTCCGGAAGTGCAGGAAGTTCATCAAGAGATTCTATACAAAAGCAACGTAAAAACGCCGGTGTTGTACCATAAATAATCGGTCTACCCGGGAGATCAAGCCTTCCACGTTCTTCAATAAGTCCTCTTTGGGAAAGAAGTGTAATGACACCGGAACAATCGACACCTCTAACTTGTTCAATAAAAGACTTGGTTACCGGCTGATTGTATGCAACAACAGCCAAAACCTCAAAAGCTGCTTGAGAGAGAGGCATATCCCTTCTCATTTCAAGTACTTTACGAACATTTTCCGAAAACTCTTTACGAGTACACATTTGATATTTATCGCCTAGCTTTGCAATACAAAGACCGGCAGAATGTTCTTCATAATCAGCACGAAGGTCTTCAAGAGCTTGAACTGCATATACAGAGTCAATTTCGAGTGCATTGGCAATTCTATTCACTAATACGGGCTCTCCTGCAGCAAAAAGAATGGCTTCAACAGACGCCTTTAACTCATTTACGTTCAAGTGTTTCACTCCTTAGTTGTTTTGTTATATTTAAGTTTGTTTCGTGTGTTTAAATCTGTTTTGTTATATCTAAGTTTGTTTTGTATGTTTAAATTTGTTTTTATTCTTTTTAGTTCTTTTTCTTCTTTAGCTCTATTTCCATATTATCTCCAGCACCTTTTGTTAAAACTTCCTTTTTTTTAACCAGTTCAAGAACAGCAAGAAAAGTCGCAACCAGGTCTGACCTTGTCTTTGAAGATTCAAAAAGAGATTTGAGATTAATCTTTCTTTTACTTTTAAAAGCATTCTTTATAGACAGAATTTTAGATTCAACAGAAACTATTTTCCTTGCAACAAGAGCGGTAAATGAAGTAATAGGTGGAGGAAGCTTTCGTTGTCCTTTTCCCAGTGCTGAAATATACGCACGAAGAAGTTCAAGTGGCTCATGAAGAAGCTCATACGTTTCATCTCTATCTATTTTATCAGGTTCTTTTGTTAAAAACTCAAACCCATTTGCAGTATCTCTTAATTTGCCCGCCATTATTTGGCAATCTCTATATTCAAGAAGTTCTCCTTGAAGTTCCTGTTTTAACAAATCTGCTTCTTCATGTTTTGGGAGTAGTGAAACCGTCTTGATATACACAAGGCGTGCAGCCATCTCAAGAAATTCTGAGGCTACTTCCATATTAGCCTCCTGCATTTGTCTTACATAGTCCATGTATTGCTCAACAAGTTCAATGATTGGAATATCCATAATGTCAAGCTTGCGCTTTGAAATGAGCGACAAAAGCAAATCCATTGGTCCTTCAAAAACCTCAAGTTTATAAGAAATCTTTTCCATATACTACACCTCAAAACAGCGAGAAAAAAAGTTCTGATATGTATGTGAAAAAATTTAATATAAATGCTGAAAAGAAAGCAATTGGTATCGTAAGTATCCTAGTAAAAAGAAGAATGATTACAACAATTGAAATTGTTCGCTGGTTCGCCATAATCTTATATTCAGTTTCCGGTTTTAAAAAAGCTGAAAGAATAGTAAATCCATCAAACATTGGAATTGGTAGTAGATTTAAAACCGCAAGAAAAATGCTAATCTGTGCAGAATTTCCAAGAAAAATTTGAAGGATATCACCGAGAACTGTGCCTACAGCATTTGGTGCTAAAGAAAAAATTCCAACTTCAATAAAAATAAAAATCCAAGCAATCAAAAGATTTGAAACCGGTCCTGCTGCGGCTACAAGAGCCATGTCCTTTTTAGGATTTTCAAAATTTCTAGGATTAATTGGACACGAACGTCCCCAACCAAAGCCTATCAAAACAAGCATAATTGAACCAATCGGGTCAATCAGCTTTAAAGGATTAAACTCTAAGTCGCCACGAAGCTTAATATCTGTATCTCCAAGCTTATAAGCGACCCACGCATGAGAATATTCATGTATTGGAACAAGAACAAATACAATAAATAACGCCGCAACAAGAGTCACCACGATTGTTAGCATACTTCCAGATGCGAGTGCGGCCAAAAGCATTCATTTCACCTCAAAAACTTAATAATAATACATAAATACACACTTAAAAGAATACTAAAAACTTACTCTTTAGTCAATGCTATTTTTATGAATAAAAACCTTTAACTAGAATAATTAGAACCTTTTTGCCTAATTACCCTTACCACTCTTTTTATACCTGCAAAATCAAAATCACAGTTTGCAATGAATCCTTCTTCTGAAAACATTGAAACAATCTCATCACCTTGAGTTTCACCACATTCCATTACAAGAGTCCCATCTTCTTTTAAATGAGAAAGCCAACGGTCCTTAATCGCACGGTAAAAAATAAGTCCGTCTTTTCCACCGTCAAGTGCCATTTTAGGCTCAAATTTTACTTCCACTTGTAAGTCATCAAGTTCAAAAGTGGGGATATACGGTGGGTTTGAAACAATAACATCAAACTTCAATCTGTCATTCTCGACAAAGTGATTACAACCGGTTATGACATCACCAAGAAAAACTGAAACATTATCAACTTTATGCAGAGCGATGTTATGTTTTATATATTCATAGGCTACAGTAGATTTTTCAATTGAAAACACCTTTGAAAACGGTAAAAGCTTAGCAATTGTAATTCCAATACAGCCTGTACCTGCACAAAGGTCTAGCACCATAGGACTTTTATTTTCTTTTATGTGTTCCAGTACAACATCCACCAGTTTCTCAGTTTCAGGTCTTGGTATAAGAACTCCTTCACCAAGACGAAAAGTGAGACCATAAAAGTCCCACTCTCCTAATATGTATTGAAGAGGCATGCCACTTGCACGCAATTCTAGAAGCTTTAAAAGTTCTGTTTCAAACTCTATTTCAGGTTCTGTTTCAAACTCTATTTCAGGTTCTGTTTCAAACTCTGTTTCAGGTTTTGCATTATGTTCTACATTAAACTTATCATTAGCATCATAACTCACATAACTCTTCGCTAACTTAATAAGTTCTTTCGCTTCTATCGGTGCGTCGAGCGGATTTACACCTGCATTTACAAGATATTCTATTGCCTTTTTTTGATTTTTCATTATTTCCTCTATTTTTCGTCTCTATTTTTATATCTAAATCCGGTTCATTTTCAAGCACATGTTCAAAGGCAAAGATAGCTATTTCAATCATATCATCTGTCGGCTCAACAGTACTTATTCTTTGCATCCAAAGACCAGGTGCTGAAAATATTTTTATAAAGAAATTTTCCTTACGTCCCGCATATTTAATGAACTCATAGCCGATACCCATAATTAGCGGTAAAACAAGCAGTTTAGCAAAAACCCAAAGTGCTCTATTATTGCCAAGCCATGGGAACAAAACTATAAGAATCGTTGAAATAAAAATACTGATTATCATCATAACAAACATGAAGCTTGTTCCACAACGCGGGTGAAAACGTGACTGAATACGAACATTTTCAACTGTTAACGGTACACCATTTTCATAACAAAAAATAGTTTTGTGTTCTGCTCCATGATACATAAATGTGCGTTTTATATCTTGCATTTTTGAAACTGCCCACAGATAAATCACAAACACGAAAATTTTTATAACACCTTCAAACAAAGGATGAAGTTTATGTTGCTCAAGAACATAGTCAAAAACCCATTTATCCATCATATCTACAATCCATGCCGGAAGATACATAAAAAGAAGAAGCGATAAAATTATACCCAGCGCAGCAGATACAACACCTATAAATTTCATCATCTTGTCACCAAGACGTTTTTCAATCCATTTTTCAAACTTGGATTTGGTCTCTATTTCCTCAAGACTCGTCTTCTCTGCAGATTCTATAAGGCAATTATAACCGAAAATTAAAGCTTCAATAAAACCTACAATGCCCCGCACTATAGGAAATCTAAAGAATATGTTTTTATCTGCAAGCGGTGAAAGTTTTTTAGGAATAAGTTCTATTTCACCGTCCGGTAATCTAAGGGCCATGCACGCAACATGTCTGCCACGCATTACAATCCCCTCAATTAAAGCCTGACCGCCTATCATTGTCTTTTTTTGCTCTGACATTTAGTTCTCCTTTAAAAGCTCTTCATCTGCTTCTTTTTCAGAATTTTCAAGAGAAAGTGAAAGGTCATCCGGAATTTCAACATAATCAACCGGAAAAGTAATAGTTACACAAGTTCCAACATCAGCTTCTGAAGCTATATCAAGTGTACCTCCATGCATTGAAACAACTTCATCACATACTGCAAGACCAATTCCACTACCACGAACAGAGATGTTTGATTTATAGAATTTTTGTTTAATCTTCGGAAGTTCTTCCTCAGTAATTCCACAACCTGTATCTTCTACAAGAATTCTAAGTGTTGCTTTTGGTTCCTCTTCCCCTTCTGCTCCCTCTTCCGGTGGAAGTACCTCTGCAAAAACATCTACTCGACCACCTTGTTCGTTGTATTTAAAAGCATTATCTAATACATTTACAAACACCTGTTGAATTCTATCCGCGTCACCTGTCATTGGTGTAGGATTATGTGGAGCATTATATACAAGCTCAATGCCCTCTCGCATTGACCTATCTTTAAATACGAAAATTGTCTCATCCAGTTCAGCTAGAACATCCATTCTCTCTTTTCTAAGACTGAGTCTTCCGTTCATAATTTTTGAAAGGTCAAGAAGGTCATTAACTGCCGTCATAAGTCTTGAAGACTCACTTATAATCACTTTCATTCCTCTTTTTGAAAGTTCAGGATCTGAATCACCCATATCAATAAGAGTTTCAGCCCAACCTTTTATTGCTGTAAGAGGAGTTTTCATCTCATGTGAAACAGTCGAAATAAAATCGTTCTTCATCTTATCGGAAGATAAAATTTCCTCTGCCATATGATTAATATTTTCAGAAAGTTCTGAAATTTCATCTTCATGTTCTTGAGGAGGTGCTCTTGCCGAAAGGTCACCGGCTGCAATTTTGTTTGCAATTTCGTTTATCTCGTCTATAGATTTTACAATTGATTGTAAGAAAAAGTACCCTGATATCGTCATGAGAAGCACGATAATAACAAACACAACTATCATTAACAAAATGAAGAAAAATAACTGTCTGTAAACTCCTGTCATTGAAATGATATAACGAATGGCACCAGTTTCCTGATCATTTACAGTCGGCAAAAGATATGTTTGAGAACGTATATGTTCTCCATATTCATTTTTACCGGCATAAGATGCCGTTCTGCTATCTGAACTCATTGCAAGTTCATAGTCCGGAATAACTTGTTTTTCAACATCAAAACCGGAAGATGAAATTACTACATCTCCATCTTTGTTAATTACCCAAACTTCCATTACATCTTTCTGTGAAAAACCTTCAATATAAGCTTTAGCACCCTGCTCGAAACGTTCAGGAGTGCTTCCTGTATAAGTTGAGAAAAAAGTTGCAACTGAGTTTGAATACTGAGATGTGAGTTTCATTTCAACGGTCGAAATATAATAATCTCGTGCTATGAAAATCATTGCTATTGCAAAGAAAAAGAAGAAAACTATAACAAACAACAGATTGTTCGTAAACCAACGCTTAGTTATAGCGGACATAGGTTTTTTAACTCTTTTTTCTTTTTTTACCTTTTCCTTAGCTTTTTCTTTAGCGCCAGGCATAGCTTTCCTCTTTTCTTAAATTTTTGTCAACTTAATTTATTTAATTTGGTTACCTCAAACCAATTTTATTCAATTTAGTTGCCTCAGCTAATTTGTTTAATTTGTTACCTCAGCTAATTGAATTAAACCCACTTATATCCAAGTCCCCAAACCGTTGTTAAATGTTTTGGATTTGAAGGTGTGTCTTCAATTTTTATACGAAGACGACGAATATTAACATCTACAATTTTTTCTTCACCATAATATGAGGAGCCCCATACTTCCTTTAAAATATCCGAACGTGAAAGTGCAGCACCGGGATTTTTAAAAAAGTATTCCATAATTTGAAATTCAACCTGTGTAAGGTCAATTAGTTTGCCATTCTTTGTAAGCGTTCTACTACGCATATCAAGCACAAATTCACCAAGTTCAATAACACTTTTCGGTTTAACATTATTAGATGCATTCATCGCAACACGTCGGTATACTGCATCCACACGAGCCATAAGTTCTGCTGGAGAAAAAGGTTTAGTAACATAGTCATCAGCGCCTACAAGAAGTCCTGTAACCTTGTCCATTTCCTCAGTCTTTGCAGTGAGAATAATAATGCCTAAACTATTGCTCTGTTCACGAAGTCTTTTACACACCTCTATACCGTCCATTTCAGGCATCATAATATCAAGAAGGACTAAATCAAAACCTTCCTTGTCAGAATTATAGAGTTGTAAGGCTTCTAAACCATTTTCAGCTTCTACAACTGTATATCCACTTCGTTTCAGGTTAATAACAATAAATTCACGGATAGCTGCCTCATCTTCAGCAACAAGTATTCTTTTCAAAGCAATTCACTCCTCTATTTGAAGAAGATGATATTATCTTCAATTTTTTTATTTGTAAGTCCAAAATCTTTTCCTGCATTTGTAAGTGTACCATAAAGGACCATGTCATCCTTTGTCACGGAAAAAGAAAATTCACCTATATCTTTATCATCTGAGCTATGTTTTACGGAAAGTGTAAACAGTGGTGCATCCCTTGTAACACCATCTAATGTGCTGTAATAGGTTGCAACACCGGTCTCTGTATGTTTATAGACTAACAGACTGTTTTTAAACTGTTCCGGCACCATAAATGCATACATCAATGTATCGTTTACAAATGAATAACTCTTAGGCACAAGTCCATTTGGTGTAATCCTAGACCAAGTTGTCATAACGATTTGGGTTTCTTTACCTTTTACACCTTCCTCTTTATCAGGCAACTGTTTAATCACAGGAATTTCTATTTTCCCATCACCATCTATATCAGTTGAAGGTATGGCTGGTGAACGGAATGTTGACGTATTAGTAAGAGTTGCACTATCAAGGCAAGGAGCTACAAGCTGCTGTTTATTAGCATCCCACCAAACAACTTCGGTAATCATACTATTTTCACCTTTATAAGCATCTATATAAGCAACTGCAATACCATCATCAATCTTTTCGAGCTTAAGCGATTCATATGCTGAAATTGAAGCATCAAGAACAACTTTTTGACCCATTTGTGTCATATTTCCATCTTTTTGCATTTTAAAAAGTGATGCATACGATTTTTGTAGATTAGGTTCTGTTGTATCTTGCCATACAACAAGAATTTCATCATAATCATCACTGTCCATATCAACAATATCCATAAATGAATAAACTTGATTCACGAGGACTGAGACTTCAAAAACATTGTTCTTAATAATTCTTGTGGTATGAACAGTCATAACCTTTGATGTTTTAGCCTGATATAAACTCCAACAAATTATAAACTCTTCTTTTCCGTCACCATTAAAATCATTAAATTCAATTGAAATAATTTCACTACCATAACCAACTTCATCATATACAGATTTCCATTCGTTATCCACTTTGTCAAGAATATTCACTCTTACTGTACTCTCTTCAGATTTAAGAGAATAAAAAACCAGCGCTTCTTCTTCTCCATCTGCGTCAATATCATATAACACGAAAGCAGAACGATATTCACCTGATGTTGGATATTTAAGCTCAACATCTGATTTATCAGCAATAGATGCCTCAAAAGCTTTTTGAATCTCTGCATTTTGCCCATAAAATCCGGGCGGTGATAAAATCTCAGACGGAGACTCTAAACGCATTAGAACAAGCAAAAGAAAAGGAAGCAATACTATGGCACCAATATACACAATCATCCATTTTTTATCCATAATATTACCTCCTTTTGATTTTTATTTAATTATTTTAGGTTCAGTTCTAGTTTAGGTTCCTGTTCACTCTACTTTTAATCTCTAATTTGAATCCTAAATTCAATCTACTTTTTAGGTTCCGGTTCAACATCAATACTAACTAAAAATTCCTGTTTAGGATTTGCCGGTAATCCTACATTGATTTTTGAAGCATCAAGTCTCAACGTGTTAATTCCCACTTTAAGGTCCTCGAAATCAATATTACCAAGAGAAACTTCTTTTAAATCATCAATTTTTTTTGTATCTACCGCAATATTGATTGTTGATGGTGAAATCAATATTTTAGGTGGATTTTCAAGATAGTAAGTCGGAACATTTGCAAGTTCAGCAGTTACCGGAAGTGTTATGTTTTTATAGACCGGAATAGTAACTGTCATATTTTTCACAGCTGCAGGAATATTACAGTATTTCACCTCTGCGCCATATGCGTCCATTATCGTAAATGCAGCATCTAAAATCTTTGTTTCACGAAGTCTACCCTCAGTATTAACTGTAGCTACCGCTCTGTTAATCTTAGTAACTTCTGTTGCCGGACCTACAATTTTTATCTTCTTGATTGAAGCAATAGGGTCTGTTGTAATGTAGTCGTTTGAGTATAAAAGCTCTTTATCGCAGATAACTTTTACTTCAATCGGAATCTCAATATCTTTTGGAACATCGTAATAAATATCGATTACGTCTCTAGTTTTATCTTTAATTTCAAATTCAGCAGAATCATTTTTTGGAGCTGCTACAAGTTGAAGGTTATAAAGACCAGGCGAATCCACGTTACCCGTAGAAGCTGTAACAACTATGTCATCAGCTTCAATTGAACCTATAACATAACGTTTTCCTTTAACAGTAACATCCACATACATTTCATCATCAGTTAAATCAAAAGCCTCGTAACCAAGTTGACTTGGAACTGTTGTATCAATTTGAACTTTTACGTGTTCAATTACAGTTTCAGTCTCCGGAATTTGGCTTAATGCTAAGATAACCCAAATAATAAAAGCTAAAAATAAAGATACAATGATAAGAACCTTGTCATCATATAAGAACGAAGCTGAAAAAGATTTTTTAGGCATTTTTCTTACCTCCATTCTTTCCTCCATTCTTTTCTTCAATTGGAATGGTTAAGAAATCTAAAAGTATTTCTCTCACCTTTCCTACTGAGATATCTCGTTCGAGTTTTCCGTCTTTAGCAATAGAAATATCACCTGTCTCCTCTGAAACAACTAACACCATAGCATCACTTTGTTCCGACATTCCAATTGCTGCCCTATGGCGAGTTCCAAGATCGGAAGCGATATCATATTTATTAGTGAGTGGTAAAATACAACCTGCTGCATAAAGTTTCTTATCCCTTATAATTGCAGCACCGTCATGAAGTGGTGATTTTGGGAAAAATATATTTACCACAAGTTCGGTTGTAACAGAAGCATCAAGAATTGTACCGGTTTCAATAAATTCACCGAGAGGTGAATCTTTTTCAAATACAACAAGTGCACCAAACTTTTGGTCACTCAATTCAGTTGCAGCTCGACAAATTTCGTTTATCATAACACTTACTTTTTCGTTATGTTCAGCTGCCAGTGCCTTTGAACGAACAAGCTTTAGGAAAAATGACTTAAACATTTTTATATTTCCCATATTCTCAAGCATTTTTCTAATTTCAGGTACGAAAATAATAACGAGAATAACAATAGCAAATTCAAAAATCTTTCCAAATAACCAAATACTGGCTTGCATGTCACATAAAGATACTACTGCATAAACAACTATCAAAATGATAATACCCTTTAAGAATGTGAATGCTCTTGAGTCTCTAACCATTTTCAGACCATAGAAAAGTACTAAAGCAATAAGAAGAATGTCTAAAGTATCGTTGATAGGTCTATATGTTGCAAAAATGCTAGCCATCTTATCTATGAATACACTGAAAATATCTATCATGAGTCACTCACCTCCTTGATTAATGCCACTGCATGTGCTGCAATTCCAAGTCCATCGCCCGTGAAACCAAGTTTTTCTTCTGTCGTAGCTTTTACGTTTACACAAGAGTCATCAATATTACATGCTTTAGCAATATTGCTCCTCATCCTTGGGATAAACTGAGCCATTTTAGGTTGCTGTGCCACAATAGTGGCATCTATATTCCCAACTCTAAAACCTATTTTTTCAAGAGTCCGCACCACTTCACAAAGAAGCTCAAGACTATCAGCATCTAAATACTTTGCATCCGTATCCGGGAAAAGTGTTCCTATATCGCCAAGACCTGCAGCACCAAGTAAAGCGTCCGCCACCACATGGAGAAGTACATCTGCATCGGAATGTCCAAGCAGTCCTTTCTCATACGGTATGTGGACGCCGCCAACAATGAGTGGTCTATCTTCTACTAATTTGTGAACATCATATCCATGTCCAATTCTCATAAAAA
The DNA here is from genome assembly GCA_012520505.1 of Oscillospiraceae bacterium. Taxonomy (GTDB): domain Bacteria; phylum Bacillota; class Clostridia; order Oscillospirales; family Acutalibacteraceae; genus UBA1227. The sequence continues at coordinate 20,889 of JAAYOC010000020.1, read as the reverse complement.
CCCTCTTATTCATTTTAATATTTCTTTAAGTGTCCTGATTTTTTACCAATTAATTTATTCTTTACTCGTTGATTATTCTTTGCTTATTGATTATTCATCTCTAATTAACTATTCTTCACTCGTTTACTCGTTAATTTCAATTGAAATAATTTTAACATTCTCTACAGGCTTATCCTGATAACCAACTTTAACATTTGCAATTTCATCAACTACATCCATACCTTCGTACACAAAGCCAAAAACAGTATGTCTATAATCAAGCCACGGTGTACCACCAAGTTTTTCATAATTTTCAATACATTCAACCGGAAACTTATCAGGCAACTGCTTCATCTGTTCAAGCATATCAAGGCTTACTGAAGCTACCTGTACAATAAAGAATTGACTTCCATTCGTACAAGGACCCGCATTTGCCATTGAAAGAGAACCGCGAATATTATGAAGTTCCGGCGAAAATTCATCTTCAAATGGAACACCCCAAATTGATTTTCCGCCTGTTCCTCTTCCATCCGGATCTCCTGTTTGAATCATAAAATCTTTAATTACTCTATGAAAAATAATTCCATCGTAATAACCGTTTTTTGCATGTGTTGTAAAATTTTCAACAGCCTTAGGTGCAACTGTTGGAAAAAGTTTTACTTTAATTATCCCCATAGTTGTGTTAATTACCGCTGTAATATCACCTTCAACCGGTAATGCTGTTTGATTAATCATAAAAATTATCTCCGTTATTCTAAAATATCTGTTTCAAGACTTCTATATTCAGCATTATATTTTTCACATAAATCAAGTAGATATTTATCTACCCTTTCAAGAAGTTCAACATTAAATGGCAAAGTCCTTGTAATAATTAATCTGAACCGCGGGAGAACCATTCCTTCAGGTGCCGGTTCAGGTATTAAATCAACAAATACAAACTGTTTTGTCATACTCTCTGAATAAAACTCCAGAGCTTCATTTTTAGTCGAAAAGATTAAATTAAACTTAATAGGCCTTGGTAGATTTCCATCATCACCATACATTTTAAGTTGTCTTAGGAGTTTCGTATTTTCACTTTTTTTAAATTGAACTGCATTTGGATAAAGATATTTTTTATATTGAAGTCCTTCCGGATCCATTGTTACAGAGGTTTCAACGCGTCTAAACGAACCCATAAAAACTTCATTTAACATTTTCTTTGAAACGCCTGCCATTCTTTCCGGAATATAAAACATCAAAAAAGCAGTTGCAGAAGATCCAATTATTCCCTGACCAACAAATATACCACCAATATGTTTACTGAGTGCTGCACAAACTGCGCTGATATATGAGTGTTCCGATTCAGCAACTAAAGTTGGAAGTCCTTCCTTGATAAGTACATCCATCTGCACCTTTACACAACAAGGATAGGCTTTGTTCGGTAATGTATCATTAAAATTTAAATCACAAGATATAAGCACAGGTTGTTTTCCAAAAACATCTGAATATTCACAGAAATCCTGTTCGATTTCTCCAGCGCCACCATATCCGCCATCAATAAAAGACTTCAAAAATCTCATTCATTGTCTCCTTTAAACATATGTCTCCAAGTTACAAATTAATTACAACTAATAATACCATATTAACAAAGGCATTACAAGAATTCCAACCTAAAAAATAGTTAAGAAAAAGGACTGAAAAAATTCCAGTCCTTATCTAACAGCCATACACTTTTTATCTTTGAATTCTACCTGATGCGTCACCCTTTGCAAGCTTTTCAACTTCTGCAACTGTTACTTGGTTATAGTCCCCCTCTATTGAATGTTTTAGTGCAGAAGCTACAACTGCAAAATCTGCCTCTAGCATCAAGTTGAACAGCCTTTTTTGCCATACTTATTACCTCTTTTCTGTTGTACTGTATAAATTCTTATGATTATATGAATTCTTACGAAAACTTATCAAGCCTACAAGTATGATTTTATCATATGCAATAAAGCCAATGAATGATTATTTTGTTAATTCGACAATAACTACCTCTGGTCTATTGTTAATTCGCACCGGAATAATACTGTTTCCAAGTCCTCTGCTAACAATCATTGTTGTGCCCTTTTCAGTGAATTTACCAGCATCAAATTCGGAAAAAAACCTTGGTTAGGAGCTATAATTCCCCCAATAAATGGTACTCTAAACTGACCACCGTGAGCATGTCCACAAAGAGCTAAGTCTATGTTTTGCGACACATAGGTGGTGAACATCTCAGGTCGATGTGAAAGCAAAACACAGAAGTCTTCACTTAGCTCTAAATTGTTGATTCTTGACCAAAGGACACCTTCGGTTGAATAAGAACCTTCACCAGAAAATTCCGGATCAGATAATCCGGCAATCTGTATTGTTTCTTCGTTCTTAGTCAGCAATTCAACCCTATCTTCAAGAATAATAGCACCGACATCAGAAAGATTCTTTTTTAGCAGCTTATAATTGCCCTCAACTTCAATGTACGCTTCATGATTACCTGTAACATAATAACATGGGGCTATTTTTACAAGTTCCTTTACTAAATTACTTGCTACTTCAATATCCATTTTGCTTGAATCAACTAAATCGCCCGTGATTGCTATAATGTCAGGCTTTTGAGTCTTTATTATATCCAGCAATTTGTTGTTGTTTTTGCCAAATTCTGCATTGTGCAGATCAGAAACAACAGCAATCTTATACCCAACAAAGGATTTAGGAAGTTTGTCACTCCTGACTTTATAGTGCGTGATGCCAACAGTTAAATTACCCCAAACAATCCATATGACGAGTACAGTTAATATTGCCATCATAATTACTAATGTAACTATTTTTCTCTTCATTGACTTTTTATCAGTAGACTTCTTATTAACCGGTTTATCGTTCATTAATTTATCCTCCGGAAATTTATCGCTTAATCTCTCGAATCATCGAATATTCATTAAGCAATGTACCGTTCTTTAAACGGACAGCATTCGGCTTTACTCCAACTATTTTGAAACCCATTTTTTCATAGAGAGCTTGTCCGCGTTCATTACCCTCAATAAAATCAAGTTCCAATTGAATAAGGTCCTTATTTTGCTCTGCAATTTCAATTAACCTTTGAAAGAGTTTTGTTCCTATACCTTGATTCCAAAACTCACGTAACAAACCGATTGCAAGACTTGCACGGTGTTTTGTTTTCATATAAGGCTCACAGTTAATTGCACAGTTGCCGGCTATCTTTCCGTCAACAAAGCAAATTAACATTGCATCAGTCGGTGAGCCGTTGATTCTGTCAAAAAAGTCTTTCTCGTTTTCCGCAGTATACATATGACATTCTTCAGGATATCTCAGTATAAATTCAGTTTCACCTGCTGTTACATATAAAAAGTCTAACATTTCTTGAATGTCTTCATCTTTTGGGCTACGCGCTATTGCTGTTCGTCCATCTTTTAGTTTAAATTCAAATGGCTCTATAATCATAGTTGTTCTCCTTAAAAACTAATCTTCTTTCAAAATCTTTAAATAAAAATCAAGTCTGGCATTAAGATATCCGGCAAAAAGTTCTGCCATTGCCGAAATATTGTTTTTCGCATAATACTCATCAAAAGCATTATAATACGACATTCTGTCAGCAAACTTAATATCTATTGGCGGATATCCGGCTTTCATAAGTTCTAGATTTATGAGTAATCTTCCTATTCTGCCGTTTCCATCGATAAATGGGTGTATGCCTTCAAATTCAATGTGAAAACGAGCCAATTTAGTCACAATATCTTCGTCACTTTCTGCATACGCATATAAAAGCTGTTCCATTTTAGGCTGAATTAAATATGGTTGAACAGGCTCATGGTGTGCACCCATAATGCGCACCGGAACCCTTCTGTATACACCTCTGTCCTCTCGCTTGTCAGCTAAAACCAAATAATGAATTTGCTGTATAATTCGCTCTGTTAGTGGAGCCTTATCTTTCACTAATTCACAGACAAATTCAAAAGCTTCTTTATGACCAACGGCTTCAATATGGTCTTTAAGCGGTTTTTGGTCAACAGTAAAGCCACGAAGAACTAAATCCGTTTCACGAAGTGTTAAAGTATTTCCTTCAATCGCATTGGTGTTATATGTATATTCAACAACAAATTCTGCATTAAGCCGTGCTGATTCACCCTCTGTCAAAGGTCTTTTCCCATCTAACTCAGCTTTTTTTCTGTTTATTTGCGCAAGTATGCTTTCTTTAGATTTTAATCTCCCATCAACAGGTTTTTCGGCATCAGCAGGTATTTTCCAGCCACGACCTTCTCTATATGCTCCGGGTATTTTCCCTTCTGCACACAAAACTCTAACTCGTCTATCTGAAATATCCCACCTTTTTGCTGCTTGTTTTGGTGTAATAAACATAACTTATTCCTCCAATTTGAAGCTATTATACTCCTTTGTCGGAACAATATCAATATCATCGGAATAATATTTTGCCATTTAACGGAATAATAAGTACAAGAATCCGTAGCCTTTAACTACGGATTCTTGTACTTATTATTCCTATTTATACTTGCTAAATTCTCACTTTAAACCTACTTCTCCGGCTTTAGAGTAATATTTGCATACATAGTTACTTCAATATGTTCGCCTTCATTGATAAGAACAACCTTTGTATCGCCTACCTTAGAAAATTCAAAACCTTCTTTGACTTCAGTTATTATATTCCCGTTTGCATCTTTAGTACCGGTATCTTTGGCTATGCGAACCTCACACCAGTTGCCATTTTTATTAGCATTGTTGGTAATCGTATATTTACCTGCCGGAATTTTATATATTGGAAAATCTTTACCATTGATGAGAATCATTTCACCATATTCGCCAAGCTCGCCATAAACAATGTTTATGGAATCATCTTTAGACTCGTCTTTGGAAACATCTTCAGACGGCTCTTTATTTTCATTCGTGCTTTCTTCATTAGAAGAAGGCTCTTCATCTGTTTTTGGTGTAACTACGCTATTTGGCGATTTAGAAGTGTTTTCACCCTCCTTATCACCACACACACCAGAACTATACGCATAAAAAATTACTATTCCACCAAGTATAACTGTAACAAGAGCCAATAAAACTATTTTTATTTTATTATTTGCTTTTGCTTTTTTTAGAATCTTTAGAATCCTTCATTATGATTCCTCCTAGGCTTTGATATTTAAGCCTTAATATATATTTTTGCTTTATTGCTTTAACACATGGTCATCCCACAACTATATTTTATAACATAAACACACACTAAAGCAATCTAAAAAAAATAATAATCCGAATTCACCTTCTTTTGAAAATGAATTCGAATTATTTAAGTTTGGTGCTGGTGACCGGAATTGAACCGGTACGGTGTTGCCACCGAGGGATTTTAAGTCCCTTGCGTCTGCCGATTTCGCCACACCAGCACACTGTCGGTTATAACCGACCTGCATATTTTAGCATAGAGACTATAGTTTTTCAAGTAAATTCAAATCATATTTTTCAACTAATTCTTCTACTATTTCTATTCCAAAGGTCAGGTAGTTTACATCATGGCAGTCAGAAGAAAAAAGAACCGGAATTTGGAGCTTTGAAATTATTTCTAAAGCTCTCTCATTTGGATATGGTTCTTTCGTGTATCCACGTGCCATTGCACCTGTATTTATTTCTATAATTACCGGTTGAGTAGCAATTTTTTCAAGTGCCTTTCTTTCTGCAGCAATATAACGCGGATCATCCATATCTACAAAAGGTTTACCATTTTCATCTCCAAACATCGTATTGAAGCGTGTAGGTAAATTAAAGTGACAAATAACACTACATTTTGTTTTGTTATAAAGGTCCGCAACAAGTTCAAAATACTTCTCTATCATAGCCATTTTATCGTCATCAAAATAGTTTTTAATGCAATAACTCACATTCTCAATAGTATAATCAATTGAAGACCAAGTAGTATCATCGCCAAAAACTGAATGAACAGCACCCAAAACATATTCATAGTCATCCAAATCATCGGTTGGAGACCAATAATCCTGTTCTATTCCAAGGCGAACATTAATTTTATCCTTATATTTTTCCTTAAGCTCTAAAACAGTTTCTTTATATTTTTTTGTATCTTCCAGGCTCATTGTCCAATCCGGCTCACCTGATAAATATGAGTGACCTGAAAATCCAATTTCATCCATTCCAAGTTCAATCGCTTTGAGGACCATCTCTTCAGCAGTATTTTTACCATCACAAAAAATCGTATGGGTATGATAATTATTTATTTTTTTAGTTGTTTGAGAACGTGGTACTACTATCTGTCTTGTTCTCTTAAGAGCTCCCCTTACAAGTACAATTACACCAATAAAAATTGATGCCAAAAGCAACCATTTTACGACATTAATAATTTGAAATAATATTTCCATTTAGATCACCTTAAAGCTCATATCGAGCATTATTTTCTATTTTTTAGCGATTGCACAAACCCAGTTGTTTGTTCTAAAAGTCTGTACTTCTTTATAACCTGTATGAATAAGCAATTTATGAATTTCATTTTGAGTATAAATCTTCATATCTTTCATAACTTCATTACCCGGAATACAATCTTCACAAATTATAAGAAATTGACCGTTTTTCTTTAAAATTCGGTAAATTTCAAGAAAATCTTTTTCAATATCAGGCCAATAATATATTGTTTCAACAGCAGTCACAAGGTCAAATTTCTTATTTCTAAATGGTAAAGAAGAAACATTTCCATGTTTAATTTTTACATTTCTTAAAAAACGTGTCGCTTTCTTTGCCATTTTAACTGATGTTTTTGAATAATCAACACCATAAACCTTTTTACATTTATATTTTTTCCTTAAAAGACGAACAGTATAACCACCGCCACAACCTACATCTAAAGCCTCTGCTTTCCTTGGCACTTTAATATGTTCAAAGCCCCAATCTATTAACTCTTTGTGGTGTTCATTCATATGACGAATAAACTTTTTGCCAAGGCTGCCCTTTGGCTTTCTGGCATTTGAAATATACTTATCTGACGACACTTAGTTCACCTCAAATTGTTTTACTGTTTCATATTAGTCAATCTTACAACTTCACACTATACATTTTATAATATTTTACATTGATTTTAAATAACGAATATCCAAATTAAAGGATACTATTCAAAATTAATGCCCATCGATTAATTCGATGGGCTTAATTTCTGCGAATTAATATCTTTCGCTATAATGATGAGCCTCTTCAAGCATCATATCTTTAACTTTCATGAGACGAATTGTAGTAGCACGTTCGTTCTCTTCAAGTTTCATCCTGATATACTTGATTGTTTCTTCGTATTGAGGAATCAATACATGCTCAAGTGCATTAACACGACGACGAGTTTTTTCAATCTCAGCAGCCATAAGCTGACAAGATTTTTCAATCTCAGCAAGTCTAAGCATAAGTGTCATATTGTCACTAAGTGCTTTAACTGCGTCATCCAAATCACTTGATGTAAATGCATAACCGTATGAATAAATATCGTTTTCATCAGCTGTCTTAAACTTGGTTTCAAAAACAGGAATTAAAACTGACATTATATTCTTTTCGGTGATTTCAAGGCTCATCTCCTGCATTGGAAGCATAAGAGCAACATTAAGAGCTTCGTCTGTCATTACTGAACGGGCAACTGCCATATGCTCATTTGCAGCAGCAATTCCTTCTTCAACTTTACGACGAACTTCCTTATTCTCACGAACAAGTTCGATAAACTGACGCATAAGTTCGTCACGCTTATCTTTAAGAAGCTTATGACCTTTTCTAGCAGTATTAAGCTTATTCTTAATGTTATTAAGCTCCATACGGGTAGGGTTTACATTAAGTCTAGCCATGAAGCTCACCTACTTTATTTTTTATCATAATATTCATCGAGTAACTCATCAGAAATACGCTTAAGCTCTGTACGAGGAAGAAGACGAAGAAGCTCCCATCCAAGATCAAGTGTTTCTTCGATACCCCTGTTATTCTCGTAACCCTGTGAAACGTACTGTTTTTCAAATTCATCTGCAAAATGTGCATAAAGAACGTCAATATCAGTAAGAGCAGCTTCACCAAGGATTGTCATGAGCTCTTTTGCATCCTTACCACGTGAATAAGCAGCAAACAGCTGGTTCATTGTATTTGAATGGTCCTTACGTGTCTTGCCTTCACCTATACCCTTGTCCTTAAGACGAGAGAGAGAAGGAAGAACATCTACAGGTGGCTGAATACCACGTCTGTGAAGATCACGTGAAAGCATGATTTGTCCTTCAGTAATGTATCCTGTAAGGTCAGGAATTGGGTGAGTCTTGTCATCCTCAGGCATAGAAAGAATAGGAATCATTGTAATTGAACCTTCCTTGCCTCTCTGACGACCAGCACGCTCATACATTGTTGCAAGGTCAGTATAGAGATAACCCGGGTAACCACGACGACCTGGAACTTCTTTACGAGCAGCAGATACTTCTCGAAGCGCATCTGCATAGTTTGTGATGTCAGTGAGAATTACAAGAACGTGCATACCCTTTTCAAATGCAAGGAACTCAGCAGCAGTAAGTGCCATCTTAGGAGTAGCAATTCGCTCAACTGCCGGGTCGTTTGCAAGGTTTGAAAACATTACTGTTCTATCAAGAGCGCCTGTCTCACGGAAAGACTCAACGAAAAAGTTTGACTCTTCAAATGTGATACCCATAGCAGCAAATACAACAGCGAACTGTTCATCTTTACCAAGTACTTTTGCCTGACGAGCAATCTGAGCTGCAAGTTCAGCATGTGGAAGACCGGAACCGGAAAATATAGGAAGTTTCTGACCACGAACAAGTGTGTTAAGACCATCAATAGCCGAAACACCTGTCTGAATAAACTCTGATGGATACGCACGTGCCGCAGGGTTCATTGGAGCACCGTTTACATCAAGTCTCTTCTCAGGAATGATTTCCGGACCACCATCAATTGGTCTGCCAAGACCGTCAAATACACGACCAAGCATATCTACAGATACACCAAGTTCCATCTGACGACCTGAGAATCTAACCTTTGAATCTGAGAGGTTAATACCTGTTGAGCTTTCAAAAAGCTGAACTACAGCATTAGAACCTTCAATTTCAAGAACACGACAACGACGTGTTTCGCCGTTAGCGAGTTCAATTTCGCCAAGTTCGTTGTAAGTTACGTCTTCAACGTCACGTACAATCATAAGAGGACCGGCTACCTCTTGTATAGTTCTATACTCTTTTGGCATTAATAGTCCTCCTCCTTTGCAAGAGCGTCAGCAAGCTCACTATTAAGTCTTGCGTCAACCTTCTCATATTCTGCAACGATTTCATCTTCCTTCACGTACTTAAAACGACCAATTGCTTCACGTACCGGAAGTTCAATGATATCTTTAATGCTTGCACCCCTAGAAAGAGCATTGACTGATTCTTCGTAAAATTTAACTACAAGTGTCATAAGATAATGCATTTTCTTTGGAGAAGTATATGTATCTACCGGGTCAAACGCCACCTGGTGTAAGAAGTCCTCACGGATAGAACGAGCAGCTTCCATCTTAAGGCGGTCAGCATCTGACAACGCATCCATACCTACCATCTTAACAATTTCATCAAGCTCTGCTTCCTCTGAGAGAAGTGTCATTATCTTTGCACGAAGTGTTGTCCAGTTTTCAGCTACTTCACTATTAAACCACTTACCAAGCTTATCAACATAGAGTGAATAAGATGTAAGCCAGTTAATAGCTGGGAAATGTCTCCTATAAGCAAGTGCTGCATCGAGACCCCAGTATACCTTAACGATACGAAGTGTTGCCTGAGATACTGGCTCGGATATGTCACCACCCGGAGGTGATACAGCACCGATAGCAGAAAGTGCACCCTCTCTCTCATCTGAGCCGAGAGAAATTACACGACCTGCACGCTCATAGAACTGAGCAATACGAGAACCGAGGTAAGCAGGATATCCTTCTTCACCCGGCATCTCTTCAAGACGACCTGACATTTCACGAAGAGCCTCTGCCCAACGAGATGTTGAGTCAGCCATAAGAGCTACTGAATAACCCATATCTCGGAAGTACTCTGCGATTGTGATACCTGTGTACACAGATGCTTCACGAGCTGCAACAGGCATGTCAGATGTGTTAGCAATAAGAACCGTTCTTTCCATGAGTGACTTGCCGGTATGTGGGTCAATAAGTTCCGGGAACTCAAGAAGAACGTCTGTCATTTCATTACCACGCTCACCACAACCGATGTAAACAACGATTTCAGCATCTGCCCACTTAGCAAGCTGGTGCTGTGTGACTGTTTTACCTGAACCAAATGGTCCCGGAATAGCTGCACAACCACCTTTTGCAAGTGGGAAGAGTGCATCAACAACTCTTTGACCTGTGATAAGTGGAATATCCGGATCAAGTTTTCTAGCATAAGGACGACCTATACGTACAGGCCATTTCTGCATAAGTCCAATTTTTTCACCACTATCAAGCACTGCAACAACTTCCTCAATTGTAAAGTCGCCTTCTTTAATCGACTTAATAGTGCCACCTTTTGATTTAGGTGGAACCATTATTCTATGTTCAACAACTTCTGTTTCCTGAACTGTACCAACAATATCACCGGCAACAACTTTGTCACCTACAGCAACTTTTGGTACGAAATGCCACTTTTTATCACGATCAAGTGAAGGTACCTCTATACCTCTCTCAAGGTTATTGCCTGTTTCTTCCTTAATCTTTTCAAGTGGTCTTTGGATACCATCGTAGATGGTTGTAATCAGACCTGGTCCAAGTTCAACTGAAAGAGGTTCGCCTGTTGATTCAACCGGTTCACCTGTTCCGAGACCTGAAGTCTCCTCATAAACCTGGATAGAAGCACGGTCTTCATGTATTTCAATTATTTCACCAATCAATCTCTCCTCGCTAACACGAACAACGTCGTACATGTTAGCATCACGCATGCCATCGGCAATAACAAGTGGCCCGGAGACTTTGGTAATTATACCCTTACTCATTGTTTCTATCACTTGCCTTTCTTCTGTTTACGGCTAATATTTTGTGTTCGCATTACGCGTCTGAAAGTATATCTGAGCCAACTGCCTGTTCCACAGACTTACTAACATTTCTCATACCAAGACCTGTATTACCATGAATGCCGGGAATTGGAATAATTGCCGGCTGAGGTAAAGAACGATAACGGTCAAGTTCGCTTTCGATTGCTGTTGCAAGTTGTTCCGTAATAAAAATAACTGCATAACCGCCTTCAACCATATCACGAATTTTATGAATGGCCTTTATCGGCTCATCTATTGGGAAAATTTCAAGACCTATTGATGCAAATCCATAAATACTATCCTTGTCACCCATAGCTGCAATTTTATACATAAAGCGTTCTCACCCTCTCTCTAATAAGGTCTGTCGAAAGATTGTTAATCTTTGCTGAAAGAATTATACGAACAGTTTTAATTTCAGCATCTCTTGCAATATAATAAGCGATTAAAGGAGCTATTCCAAAAGCAGTATATTTAGCTTCCATAACACATTCCATAAGAATGTCGTCACACCACTTTTCGAAAGCAGATGTGCTTTCCTTAATCTTTTCTACTGCTTCCTTGTAATTGGTACTCTCGAGGTATGTAAGAACAGCCTCTGGACCTTCAAGAGCTGTTTCGATTAGTTTTTCCTTGCTAAGAGTATCGCATTCACTAAGTGAACGCTCCATAAATTCTCTGGTCTTATTAGTCTTAGCACAACGAACAGCTGCTTTGATGTTTGCTGTAGCAACCATACGTTCAGTAAGTTTACTATTTTTAGCAGCCTTACCCAATTTGCTTATTTCTTCAAGAGTTGCTTTATCTATGATTGCATCCGCAAGCTGTCCGTTAGCTGTTGAAGTAAGAACCTCATATGCTTCCTTAGCCGGTTCAATCATAAATTCCGGAAGTTCATCAAACTCCCTTTCCTCTACCGCTGCAACAATTGCTTTAGTATCATAAACTGTAGACTTCGAATATAATCCTTCCGTATCATGTTGAGAAACTATTCCTTTAAGTGCACCTTTAAGGTTTTGAGCGTCATTCTTGATAAGCAGAAAATCAAGCTCATGGATATCATCCATAATCTCATTTAAAAGATCCCAAGTTTTAGCAAAATAATTTTCAAGATAACTTGCATAATCTGTTGTACCATCGAATTCGCCCCATCCTGCATCTGAAAGACGACGCATTACTGCGTTATAATCTTCTGCAAGAATAAGTTGCTCAACGTCTTGTGCTGTTAAAAGGCTATGCTCATTTGCCCTCACACGCGCTACTGCGTAAGTGTAATCAATATCGCGTTTTCTTTTAAAAACATTGCGTTTTTTCAATTAAAACGCCTCCCTTTGCAATAATAGTGTTTAGGCAAAAATAATTTTGTTAAGTTCATCTTTAATGTCTTCGCTTTGATCAGCGATTAACGCATCAAAAGTACAGTTAATTTCAATTTCTCCGTAAACGAGAATGAAACCTTCTGAAATGTCTCTTGCCTCTTTAGAAACAACGATTTTGCCTTTTATACCATCGTTAACTTTCTTTTCAAAGTCCGCTGGTATACGACCAAGGTCTTTTTTAGACAAGAACATAATTCCGTCAGAATCTTGTGCATATTTTTTTGCAAGAGCATAAATTGCTGCAAAATATTCATCATCAGGCATTGTCTTAAGTTTTTGAACAGCAAGTTCTATTGCTTTATTTATAAGCTCAACCTTTGTTGCAAGAAGAAACTTTCTTTCCTCTAGTTCTGCACCACCTTCAGCCATATCTACAAGTGCTTTTGCATCATAGTTAGCCTTGTCAATTACAGCCTGCTTATCTTTTTCCGCAAGTTCAATTGCTGCTGTCTTAATTTTGGTTGCCTCACTTTGTGCATCAAAAATAATGCCATCACATTTTGCTGCAGAGTCTTGTGCGATTCTTTCGATAATTTTATTAAGACCTGCCATTCTTCGACAACCTCCTATCTAGTAAAGTAAAAATTTAAACTTAAATTAAATTATGCAACCTTACCGATAAGAAGGATTGTAATAAGAAGAGCAAGTACAGCATATGTTTCAACCATTGCTGCGAAAATAATAGCTTTACCACTCTGATCCGGATTCTTAGCAACTACAGAACAACCTGATGCTGCCACGCGAGCCTGCCAAAGAGCTGAATAGAAACCTGTTACAGCAATTGGCAAACCTGCTGCAAAATAACCAAGACCTTGCATAACTGTCATATCCGGTGACATGTTATTCATGATAAGGAACGCTGCGAGGAATCCGTAGAGACCCTGTGTACCCGGAAGAATCTGGAGAATAAGAACTTTACCGAACTTTGATGGGTCTTCTGTAATAACGCCGGCCGCTGCTTGACCAACGATACCAACACCCTTAGATGAACCCATACCTGAGAGAATGGCTGCAAAAGCAGCACCAAAAATTGCGATTGTTAATCCACCGATTGATTGTAACATTTTAAATTTCCTCCTTAAATTTAAATGACTTTGTTTTAACGTTTAAAGGTTTGAATGGAAGTCCTCCACTCTCATAAAATTTGCTGAAGAACTCAACATACTGAAGTCTGTTAGTATGAACGTAAGTACCAATTAAGTTGATACCAAGATTTATTGTATGACCAAATATTGCAAAGATAACGAAAAGTATTGGGTTACCCGGCATTGCCGCAAGTTGGTTAATAACTGAAGCAATAACGCCTGTGCAAAGGCCAAGAGCTAAGAGACGTGCGTATGAGAGTATATCTCCAATATATCCTGAAGCTGCACCATAAAAATCGTTAGCACCACTAGCGAAGCCTCCAAGGATTTTAAGGAACGGTTTTTTATCTTTAATAGCAAGAATAACCGGACCAACAAAAACTAATGCGAAACCAGCAATTAAGCAAATGTAAAGTGGTTTCGATGCTACTGTTATTATGTCATCAATGAATTTGGTTGGTGGATTTTCAGAAAATGCGCCAGCGCCAAGCTGTGAATTGATGAGTGGTATAACACCAGCGAGTATTAAAAGATTCGGAAAATCTTGAACAAGGGCTTCTAAAATCTGCTTATGCCTTAGCTTATTGTATAAGCTAACTGCTACACCCAGTCCTAAATGAAGAATACCTATAAAGAAAGCAAAAAGTAAAAAACGGGTTGTATGTTCAAGCGGTAAAAACCAATAAAGGTGATTTGCTGAAATAAAATCAAGGTTTGTTCTATTCATAACACCTTCAAGGTTAAAGCCATTTGCAATATACATTGGAAGGTCACCAAACCAACCATTGAAAAGTGCACCCCAAACAATTGTACCTATACTACAGAGAAGTGCATAATGTACCGTTTTTGCCTTATGTGGTTCAAGCCTATACTTAAACATAACAATTAGACAAACAATTAACATAATCACACCGTAACCTGCGTCACCGAGCATGAAACCAAACAACAAATAATAGAACCATGTCATTACTGTGTTAGGGTCAACGTCGTCATGAGTTGGAGTTCCATACATTTCTGTAATCGGTTCCATCGTTCTGCCTATTGTCCCGTTTTCAAGTGCAACAGGAACATCTTCATTTTCAAAGTCCGGATCTGAAACTGAAATAGCAACATCAAATAGCTTTTCAAGTTTAGTTTGAAGAGGCTCAACTTCCGGTTCAGGAATATATCCTCTTAAAACAAAAATGTTATTACTCATTGAAATCTTATCAAGTGCCTTATACTTATCCATACGAAGTACAAAATAATCTTCAAGAAAAGCAATGTCATCGCGAAACTCAGCATAAGTTTTAATCTTCTCTTCGTTCTCTGCAATTTTCTCATTGCACTTTTCGATTTCTTTTTCCAAGCGAGCTATTCTGACTTTCGGCTCGTGCTTGGTTGGATCTGAAGGAGCAACGTATCCAATGGTACGTAATGCTTGCTCAACATCCTTTGCATCATCTTTATGGCAAATTGCTACAAGACATGTTAAATTTTTATCTGAGTAAGTTACCTTAACATCTAAGTCAAAATCTCCACCCAACTCAGCAATTTTTGAAAGAATAGCTTCTCTATCGAGAGTTCCTTCCATACTTCCAACAAAAACAGCTGTTGATGCAGTTTCCTTAAATGAAGAAGGAATATCGAGATTTTCCCACGGTCTCATTTGTTCAAGTGCAGTTTCAACTCGAACTATTTCTACTCTACAGTCTTGTATTTCTTTATAAAGCGCGTTAATACCATAGCATTTGCTAAGAATTTCGTCAGCTGCTTGAGCTTTCTTATGAAAGTCAGAAACTGACAAATCCGGGCGTGGAGCAAAACTTGCAATTAATCCGCCCTTTACCGGCACATATCTGTTAAGAATTTCACGAGCCGATACCGTGACATTGTAAAACTTATCAAATTGTCCAACAGCCGCACCGGTTGAGAACTTATAGAAATTATTGCTTTCTTCCGTATAGTCTATAACATGCACAGCTTGGCTCTGCTGTACAAGGTCGACAATAGACTTACTATCACTGAGCATTGCAAGAATTTCAATGCGCTTCATTTTCAAAATCGCCATGCAGAAAACACCTCCCTTTTAGAATGGTTTCCACATAAAAATTATGGAATAACGTGCTTAATTACAGCTGCAACAGACTCATCCATTTTTTTCTCACTTCGCTGTTTAAGCGCATCTGCTTTATTAGCAGCCTGCTGTCTAACATCAGCATAAATGTCATCTGCTTTTTTTTGAGCCTTTTGCATTATTAATTCTTTTTCTTTGGCCGCAGCAACCTTTCCGGCTTCAGCAGTAGCTACAGCTTCTGCCTCTGCTGCCTTCACAATATCAGCCGCTTTCGCTCTCGCAGCAGCATCCTTATCAGCAGCAGCTTTCTCCGCATCAAGAACCTTGTTAATCATTTCTGAAGCCATTCTCCCATTTCACCCTTTCCTGATAAATCTGTTTCTAAAAGGCCGCAAACTTTAATATGTTACTTAACTAATATACGCGGGATACATAATTAACTATAATTACAGGCCCTTATAACTGCTACATTATAGCAAGTAACAATTTTTATTTCAACAGGTTTTTATAAAACCTGACGAAAAAATGACTAGATTTTTAAACATTATATACAACTGCCAAAATTGTTTGAAAAATGTTACTTAAAATCTACTTTTTACAGGTTGTAAATAATAATTTAGTATGATAGAATTCTATTTGGTATCGCTTATTTTTAGTAAATTTGGGAGGAAAAAATATGCCTTATGAAGTGACTTCGTTTGATTTGCCTGAATCATCCGAGTTCATCACAATTCCGGTTGGAAAACTTGGAATTGTCGCCCTTCCCGGTACAGAAGAACTTGCAGCAAAAATTGACCATTATATTACTAAGTGGCGAGAAGAAAATGCAACTCTCAAGTCTTCTATGCTTAATATTGAAGGGTACTCAAGAGAATCATATCTCATCCCATCATCATACCCTCGTTTTGGTTCAGGTGAAGGCAAAGGTGTTATAAATCATACAGTACGTGGCTATGATCTGTTTATTCTTTGCGATGTATTTAACTATGGAGTTACATACGACATGTACGGTAAAACCATTCCTATGAGCCCGGACGAACACTATGCTAACCTTAAAAGAGCAATTTCTGCAATTGGCGGCAAAGCTCACCGTATTACAGTTATAATGCCAATGCTTTATGAAGGAAGGCAACACAAACGTGCGTCAAGAGAGTCCCTCGACTGTGCAATGGCACTTCAAGAACTTGTTGGAATGGGTGTTGATAGCATTCTTACATTTGATGCTCACGACCCTCGAGTTCAAAACGCAATCACTCTTAATGGTTTTGAAAACATATCCCCTATTTACCAAATGATAAAAGCTCTTATCCGTATATCTCCGGACATCAAATTTGATCCTGAAAACATCATGATTATATCTCCTGATGAAGGCGGTATGGGACGTGCAATTCACTATGCAACAGTTTTAGGTGTAGAACTTGGAATGTTCTATAAAAGACGTGACTATTCTCGTATCGTTGATGGCAGGAATCCTATTCTTGCACATGAATTCCTTGGAACAAATGTTGAAGGTAAAAATGTTATTGTTGTTGACGATATGATTTCTTCCGGTGAATCAATGCTTGAAGTTGCAGCAAAACTTAAAGACCTTGGTGCAAATCGCATATATGTCTGTACATGTTTTGGTCTTTTCTGCAACGGACTTGAAATATTTGATGAAGCCTATAAAAACGGTGTAATCAACCATATTCTCACAACAAACCTTGTTTATCGTACTCCGGAACTTCTTACAAAACCTTGGTATACAGAAGTTGAAATGGCTAAGTATATTGCTCTTTTAATTGACACCATAAACCATGATATGTCAATTTCAAGCCTTCTCAACCCTTCTGAAAAAATTCAAGCTATCCTTGATAAACACAAAGAAACTCTTTCAAAATCAACAGGAGCCCAAATGGCACTTGACATCTAATACATAACAGAATTCAAAACGATAAAGAGTAGGGCATAAACAAAGTGTAAATAGTACCATAAATAAAGTACAAATAGCACAATAAATAGAGTATAAATGATACAATAAATAAAATGTACATAGTGTTTAAAAATAACAACACCCTTTAGTTTGACCTAAAGGGTGTTGTTATTTTATTTTATCACTCAATCATTTTAAGAAATTCTTCTTCATTTATTACTTTTATACCTAGTTGCTGCGCCTTTTCAAGTTTAGAACCTGCTTCTTCTCCAGCTAAAACATAAGTCGTTTTTTTAGAAACCGAGTGAGAAACTTTTCCGCCATATTTTTCTATTAGTTCACCTGCAGCCTGCCTTGTAAATGTTGGAAGTGTTCCTGTCAAAACAAAGGTTTGCCCCATAAAACGATTATCTATTCTTTCCTTCTTACTTTGCATATTTAAGCCGTGTTCTTTTAAACGCCCAATAAGGTCGATAGTTTCAGGTTTTGTAAAAAATTCAACAACAGATTCAGCCATCACCTGTCCAAATCCCTCTATTTCTAAAATTTCTATAACAGAGGCTACTAATATAGCGTCCATTGAACCAAAATATTCTGATAAAAGCTTTGCAGCCTTCTCTCCTACATGGCGAATACCAAAAGCAGAAATAAGGTTTGCAAGGTCTTTTTCTTTTGATTTTTCAATTGCAAAAATAAGATTTCGAGCAGACTTCTCACCAAATCGCTCAAGCTTTGCTATATCTTCTTCTTTTAATGCATAAATATCAGCCGGATTTGAAATAAGTCCTTCATTCACAAGAACTTCTACAACAGCATCTCCCATACCTTCAATATCCATTGCTACCTTTGAACAAAAATGAATAAGAAAACGAACGAGTTGTGCAGGGCATTCAGGATTTGTGCAACGAATTGCAGCTTCGCCTTCTTCTCTATACACCTCTGCATTGCAAGAAGGACAATTTTTTGGAATATAGTATTGTTTTGAATTTTCATCATGCTCTTTTACAGAAACCACTTCCGGAATAATCTCCCCTGCTTTTCTAATGATTACTGTATCGCCAATGCGGATATCCTTTTCCGAAATGTAATCTTGGTTATGAAGAGTAGCTCTTGCAACAACTGAACCGGCAATCAACACAGGTTCAAAATTTGCGATTGGTGTTAAAACTCCGGTTCGTCCAACTTGAATTTCTATATCTAAAATTTTTGTTTCTTTTTCCTCCGGAGGATACTTATATGCTATTGCCCATCTTGGAAATTTTGCAGTGCTTCCAAGTTCCTCTCGGCGATTAAAACTATCTATTTTAACAACAGCACCGTCAATATCAAAGGGCAGGGTGTAACGGGTTTCACCAATTCTTTTTATTTCACTCTTAACCTCTTCCATTGTTTTACAAAGCTTATAAAAAGGAACTATTTTAAATCCAAGTTTTTCTAAGTAATCAAGAGAATTTTTATGATGAGTTGCATCATAATCTCCGTCTATTTGTTGGATATTGAAGACGAAAATATCAAGGTTGCGCTCAGCGGTAACTTTTGGGTCCTTCTGGCGAAGGGAGCCTGCGGCTGCATTACGCGGGTTTTTAAAGATTTTTTCACCATGTAGTTCCTGGCTTTTAACAAGTTCCTCAAAAACCTCATGAGACATGTAAACCTCTCCACGAACCTCAATGAAAGGTACTGCCGCATTAAGTTTCATAGGGATATTCTTGATTGTTTTGAGATTTGAAGTTATGTCCTCACCTACATCGCCATCGCCGCGAGTTGAACCCCTAAAAAAGATTCCATTTCTATATTCAAGAGAAACTGATAACCCGTCGATTTTAGGTTCAACAACAAAACCCGCATCTTCGCCAACGCGACGGGCGAAATCATCGAGTTCTTCCATTGAAAAGGCATCCTGAAGGCTCTCCATTCGAACAATATGCTGAACCGGAGAAAACATGCTTGACAAAGCCTCCCCGCCTACTTTCTGCGTTGGCGAATCAGAATGAATGAACTCCGGATGCTCTTTCTCAAGAGCTTTCAGTTCATTCATCAAAGCATCATATTCAAAATCTTCTATCTCCGGATCGTCAAAATTATAATAACGTTCCGCATGATAATTTAAAGTTTTAACAAGATATTCTATTTTCTCTAAAACTTCCTTCATTTTTAAACTCCAATTATGCTAATTCATGCATTATATTTTACCATATTTTGGGGGGCAAAACTACATTGACTTTTATTAAAAATACCAATACAATTAAAGTAGTGAAACCACAAGGAAGATGGCTATTTAAAAGAAATTGTGAGGAAAAAATAATGGCAGCTAAAGAATTTGAATATAATCCGGATATCATCACTGTAACGGATGACAACGGTGTTGAGCATATGTTTGAGGAGCTTGACAGAATCGAATCTGACGACGATAAACGTTATGTTGCTCTTCTCCCTGTATACGATGAATCCGAAAAAATTCTTGAGGGTGACGGAGATATAATCGTCCTTGAAGTTGTTGAAGATGAAGATGGTGAAGTTTACCTTCAACAAATTATGGATGAAGAAGAATTTAACGAAATCGGCGAGATTATGATGAAACGAATTGCAGAAAAATACGGTTTTGACGAAGACTAATTTTACTTGATAGCCTGCCGGGTGCGCTTATCTTAGACATATATAACCCAACACACACTTAAATGGGAGTTTCAGACGAGTATGGAGTGCAGACCTCCTCGCATTGCGGGATGTTGGGAGTACGGTAGTACAAGATGAACACCCACCTGCTACATACGCAGGTTATTATCCTCTAAGTGCCCGGCTCGGCGGGTTGCAAACTTTAAAAAACGGATGGCAGATACTGCCATCCGTTTTGTCATACAAACAAAGTATTCCCTGTAAAATCTATTCCAACATATACCGGAAAGTCCTTCAAAACAAGACGTTTAATTGACTCAGGACCAAGGTCAAAAAATGCAATTTCAGTACATTTTTCAATACAGTTCGAATAAAAAGCTCCCGCTCCACCAATAGCACAAAAATATACAGCTTTATTTTCGACAATTTTTCTCTTTACTTTCTCACTTAAAGGTCCTTTTCCTATTATCCCTGCAAGACCTAAATCAAGAAGTTTGGGAATATATGGTTCCATTCTCATTGAAGTTGTAGGGCCGGCACTTCCTATAACATAACCTTTTGAAGTAGGAGTCGGTCCACAATAATAAATAACTGAATCGCAAATAGGAAATGGTAAATCTTTATCTTGTTCAATTAACTGTATTATTCTTTTATGTGCGGCATCTCTAGCAGTATAAACCGTACCGGACAACAATACTCTATCTCCTACTTTGAGGGTATCAATGAGTTTTCGAATATCTTTTACGTCTACTTGCATAGTTAATCTTTCTTATCTCTGGAAGTAAGCACGTATATACCTCTTTTTGATTTTCTTGCAGTTTTTTTAATTTTAATAGGCTCTTT
>JAAYOC010000073.1 GCA_012520505.1 Oscillospiraceae bacterium | reverse complement strand
TCAACAACCATCGTAGGAAAGTGCTGTTCTGTGTAATAACCAAAACGCTCACGCCAATGCTTTAATAAATAATTTGAAACCTGACGACCACGACTATTTAAATAAGATAAGTCATCAATAACATCAAATATAACTATCTTATCCTTAGTTACATGACGACGCAAACCACGACCTATAGACTGTAAAACCTTTATCTTCGATTTACTATTTGCATATAAAACAATATTGTGTAACTTAGGAATATTCACCCCAGTACTCATCGTAGCGTAAGTAGCTAAAATTATTGTACCATCCTCATCCTCCATCCCTATTCGAATCTCATCACGCTCTTTTGATTTTACCTTACCAGTTATTATAGAAACCTTACGCTCTGGAAATCTATTCTCCAAATACTCCTTTACAGTATCAATGTGCTTAATGTGATTTACTAATATCAAACTATTGTGTGAAGAATTTGTTTTGGTTAAAATAATTTCCAATGCCTTATTCCGCCCCTCATGCTCCTCTACCAATTTAACTTCCTCAGGATAGCTCCTGTTTTTATTTAATGAAATAAAATCATTAGGATACTTTAATATCAAACCAGCAATCGAAATATCAGACAATAAACCCCTATCTATTAAATCCTTAGACTTTAACTCAAATATAACATCCCCAATAACTGACCTTATCTTTAATATATCACCAGCATCATTCGGAAGAGTACCCGTAGTTCCTATTTTATATTTTGCATTTGAACAATAATTTAATATCTCCTCCAACTTCTTCGCACGACTACCATGTGCCTCATCAACAAACACCGCCTCTATATCTAAAAAGAAATCCTTGTCTAAGTTCTGCAAAGACTCCCAAGTACTTATCAAAACAGGATTATCATTTGGTTTATAACCACCTCCCAATAAAGTAACCTCATTTTCCATATCATCATAACCATAATCCTTGAAGTCATCACGCATCTGAGTTATTAAAGTTATATTAGGAACTATCAAAACAATCCGCTTAACATCATCTGCTCGCAAGTGACGAATAATGTTATATAACATCAAAGACTTCCCACTTCCAGTACAAGATAATAAGATTCCAATTCGCTTTTCTAAACTCACACGAATTGCTTCTTCCTGATAATCACGAATACTTATTCCAGAGTTCCTCATGAAATAATCAGTACGCTCTTTAAATAATTTCTCATCTAGAACTTTCTCTTCCTCAAATCCTATCATCTCATATTCCATTTTATTGCTTTCAAAATAAGAAATTATATCCTTCGTAAATCCTATCTGAGTTACACCAGTCTCACGACTAAACTTTCTTATCTTCCCATCCCAACGACGGTTTTTATATTTTGGAGAAAACTGATAACCACTCTGATACTCAGAATACCTAATCCACAAATCTTGCAGAATATCCTCATCATCTACAATAACACGAATATACGATTCGTTTAATTTTTCTAATATTATTTTATTGTCCATGTTGTATTTATAACATGAAAAGAGAAGGGAGAATGCCCCCTTCTTTGAAATTTATAAATTACTTTTGAATTTATTCTTGAACAATTGTTTCGTCTAAACCCTCGGTTTCTTCTGAAATTTCTTCTTTTTCAATAGGTTCTAAAAGAGTTTCTGGAGTTTTTTCAACCTCCACAATCTCCTCAGTTTTATCTTCAACTAAAACCTCAACTTCCTCTTTTTTATCATCATCTTTGGTCTTCTTTGATTTTTTCTTTGGAGTGGTCTTTGGTTTTTCTTTTTTAACTTCAACAACCTCTTCTTTAATCTTTTTTGTTTTGGTTTCTTTAGTGACTTCCACATCATCCTCAACAACCACTTCAACTAATTTAGGTTTACTATACATCCCTGTTCTTATTTTTTTAATAATTCGTCTTGCCATAAATATCTTCTCCTTTTTATTTATTTATATTAGATTTTAATATCTTTGAATTGTTATCTATAAATGTAACATGTATTTTAG
>JAAYOC010000068.1 GCA_012520505.1 Oscillospiraceae bacterium | reverse complement strand
TGCGATATACCATTAATCTGATCCATATCTGTCCCTTTCTTTTTAACTGTAATCTAAAGCCATGCCTGTATGAACATAATACCTAATGTTAGTGTGATGACAGATAAACATGTCGAAGCAAAAATGATCGAACTGCAAAGTGTCGTATTGCATTTCATTTCTTGTGCTAATGAATAAGTGTTTATAGCAGAAGGCGTTCCGAATATCACAAACAGAATGATGAGGTCATCCGTTGAAAGCTTCATCAAACGCATTACTAACAATGCAATAAGAGGAGATAGGAGAAGTTTCATCACAGTTCCTGCTGCAACTATATGAGATCCGATGACTGATCTACTAAAATAAAAAGTTGATCCTATCGTTATTAGGGCAAAGGGAGTGGCCATCGGCAATAATACAGATGATGTTTGTAAAAATAAAGAAGGAACTGGTATCTGAAGTTTCAATAATAAAAACCCAACAAATGTACCTATTATCAACGGGTTGCGAAGAATGCCTTTTAGTCTGCTTTGATAAGAATGATCTACTTCATCTCCATAATATCCCATTATCAGAACCCCATGGAGAGTAAAAAGCGTAATAACACCTACCGTAATTATCGAAGCACGCGGATCAACGAAGCCCATTATCCTTTCAAGCAAAGGATAGCCTATAAAAAGATAATTGCTTCGGACTGTCGTATGCAAAAATGTGCCTGTAGACTTGGAGTCGGTTTTGAGAGCCCTTGTTAAGCACCAAGCGCATACAGTGGAAAGTAATAGAACTAAACATACTGCAATCATTAAATCTACTGGCATCGAGGCGGTTTGTTGCGATGTCCATGTGTCAGTTAATAGCTTTAGTGGTATGAAGAAATAAAATAATAATCTATTCGCTTTCCGTACAAATATCTGATCAATAAGGTGCAGACTTGCCAGCAAATATCCGATACCTAAGATGACAAATAATGGAAATACGATAGATGTTGCAGTCCAAACTGCAGTAAACAAATATAGTCACCTCTTTAAAATGCCTGCTTAGATCAAAGCAAGTATACGATTCGTTTTGTATAGTTTATAACCTGCTCAGCAATTTCATTAATCTTGCTTTGGGTCATGCGTGAAGTCGGCCCCGACACGCTAAGTGCTCCTTTGGGTGATCCATGTCGATCCAAAAGTGGGACACCTACACATATTAATCCGTATTCCAACTCTTCGTTATCGATAGCAAATCCTCTATCTTTAATAACCTTCAATTCAGAAAATACTTCTTCCGCAGACTTAAGTGTATTGTCTGTATAAGGTACGAATTCGGAAGACGAGAGGATTTCCTTTACTTCCTTCATATCTGTATATGCCATGATTGCTTTGCCGGCCGCTGTACAATACATAGGCAGCATCTGTCCCAATCGCGTACAAATACGCATCGAATGCGGACTTTCTTTCTTATCTATATAGAGGGTGCTATGACCTTCTCTAACAACTAAGTTTACCGTTTCCATCGTTTCAGAAACGAGTTTATTAATAAACGGCGTCATCGTATCGATGATTGAGTGGT
>JAAYOC010000019.1 GCA_012520505.1 Oscillospiraceae bacterium | reverse complement strand
CATGCGGCATTGTGGTCTTATGCGGTATTAGCGTCAGTTTCCCAACGTTATCCCCCTCTGGAAGGCAGATTGTTCACGCGTTACTCACCCGTTCGCCACTAAGTGAAACCCCGAAAGGTCTCACCCCGTTCGACTTGCATGTGTTAGGCACGCCGCCAGCGTTCATCCTGAGCCAGGATCAAACTCTCAAAAAATTGTATTAAAAGTTTAGCCTTTTAAAAACTAAACTATTAACCTTTTTGATAAGCTCTTATAGCTCATTACTTTTTGCTGACAAGTTGTCTTGTCTTTTATAAATTCTGTTACCCAGAATCTACTGTACGAAACTTCTTTCAAAAGAAATTTCAGGGTCCTTTTAAAGTTTGTCGTTGTTTAATTTTTAAGGTACATTGGGCGCTCTTTCCTGTGTTGAGAGCGCCCTGATATAATAGCATAATTAGTTAACAAAAGTCAACTATACAAACTGCACAAATTTACTTTTCTTCAAACTCTTCCGGGCGTGTTGTCATCCCCTTTTAAACAAATAAAAAAACATCCAGACAAATAAAAAAAAGCATCCGAACAAATAAAAAAGACATCCGAACAAATAAAAAGACATCCAGACAAATAAAAAGCATCCAAATAAATAAAAAAGACATCCAGACGGATGTCTTTTTGGTGCCGGTGACCGGGATCGAACCGGTACGGTGTTGCCACCACCAGATTTTGAGTCTGGCACGTCTGCCAATTCCATCACACCGGCTGGTTGTTAAATTGTACCGAAAATACGGTCACCTGCATCGCCAAGACCAGGCACAATATATCCACGTTCATCAAGATGGTCATCAAGAGCTGCACAATAAATATCTACATCAGGATGAGCTTCCTGAAGTGCTTTAAGTCCTTCCGGAGCAGCAATAATTCCCATGAACTTAATTGAACGTGGGTTAAATTCTTTAATCTGTGTAATTGCATCAATTGCTGAACCACCTGTTGCAAGCATCGGATCTAAAACAATTACATCTCTCTCTTCAATATCAAGAGGCATCTTACAATAATAACTTACCGGTTTAAGAGTCTCCGGATCTCTATAAAGTCCAATATGTCCAACCTTTGCAGACGGAACAAGAGCATGAATACCATCAACCATACCAAGACCTGCTCTGAGAATTGGAACTATTGCCATCTTTTTACCATCAAGATCATGTTGCTTTGCAACTGCGATTGGAGTTTCAACTTCAATTTCCTTCAACGGAAGGTCACGAGTTGCTTCATAACACATAAGCATAGCAATTTCACTTATAATTGTACGAAACTCTTTAGAACCGGTTTCCTTATTTCTAATGATTGATAGCTTATGTTGGATAAGCGGATGATTTGTAATAACTACATTTGCCATTTTTAATTCCTCCAAAGTTTATATTAATCCTCAAACATATCAACACGTCTTTGATGTCTGCCGCCTTCGAATTCAGCATTGAGGAAATTATCCACAAGATCAAGTGCAAGACCAATTCCTAAAACTCTACCACCAAGGCAAAGCACATTTGCATTATTATGCATTCGAGTCAATCTTGCTGAGAAAGTATCTGAACAACACGCAGCTCTAATTCCACGAATCTTATTTGCTACCATTGACATTCCTATGCCGGTTCCACAACAAAGAATTCCAATTTCAGCTTCTTTCGAAGTAATTTTTGAACAAAGTTTTTTTGCAATAATTGGATAATCAACAGAATCTGTGTTGTAGCATCCAACATCAATAAACTCCTTGCCTTGTTCCTTGAGATGTTTCATAATTGCTTCTTTAAGCTCAAATCCGCCGTGGTCACTGCCAAGTACTATCATTGTTCATTCTCCTGTCTTTTTTTAAGCTCACGTTCCGCCTGAGGTACACGAAGATAAAAAGGCATGATATCTTCACTTTTTATCGGTGCCTTCCCCTGTGCGATTTGGTCCCTCGCAACCCTGGCAACTCCTACTGCATTTTGATACAAAAGATGTTCAGGTGCAAGTGAAATACATTCTACTTTTTCTTTCAAAATATTATAACATAAAGTAGCACCGTCACCAACAAAAATAATGTCCTTTTTTATTCCTTTAAGGTTCTCCGCTAAGTCTTCAATTAAAACTGCGTCATCTTCTGTTAAACGAGTTACTACATCGCCCGTGATTTCAAAAGTAGCAGTGTAAACTTGTCCACAACGAGCATCCATCGCAGAAACAACTACACCGTTAAATATACCTTTCAAATTATATGCTATTGACTCAAGTGTCGATACTGCAAAACAATTGGCTTCGTCAAATTCTGTGAGTCCCTTAAGTGCTGCAACACCGATACGAATACCGGTAAAAGAACCGGGACCAACATTAATAGCAAAATAATCAATGTCGGACAATTCAATCCTTGCGTTTTTCAACGTAGAATCAAGCATAGGCATCAAAGTCTGACTATGTGTAAGTCCAACATTGCTATAAGAAGAGCTAAGTATT
Organism: Oscillospiraceae bacterium; assembly: GCA_012520505.1. Classification (GTDB taxonomy): domain Bacteria; phylum Bacillota; class Clostridia; order Oscillospirales; family Acutalibacteraceae; genus UBA1227. The sequence continues at coordinate 1,822 of JAAYOC010000019.1, read as the reverse complement.
TTATTGTCATCAAGAATAGCTACACTCGCTGAAACAGCTGAGCAGTCAATACTTAAAATTTTCATCAAGGCTTCTCCACAGTAATAATTCTATCGTTCTCTCCTTCACCTTTTGCGATGTATATTCTAATTGCATCAGAAGGCAAAGCATTCTCAATATTTTCACTCCACTCAATACAAATGACGTACCCTTGATCAATATAATCAAAGAACCCGGTACTGTACAAATCTTCCCAGGACTCTATTCGATACATATCAAAATGAGCAAGCGGAGGATTTCCACCATAATCATTTACAATTGCAAAAGTAGGACTTGAAACATTTTGTGTTATACCAAGACCTCTGGCAAGGCCTCTGGTAAAAGCTGTTTTTCCAACTCCCATACCACCAAAAAGGGCGAGTACAGTTCCGGCGCTGACGTTACTTGCAAATTCTTCTGCAAGTTTTTCTGTTTCAGCAACAGATTTCGTCAAATACACCACTATACTCACCTTCCAAATTTTCTATCGATTTATTTTAACATAAAAGCTAATAAATAACTACAAATTTATTACATACCTTGAAAATTAGAAGCATTAAATCTATAATTAATCCATATTCATTTATCAAACCAAAAAAAGTGAGGTGTAGCTGTGAAAAAAATCAAGAATTATATTGTACACTTTATAAAAGGTACAGATAATCTACTCCTTTTTCTGGCACTTTTAACTTCAACTTTCGGCATACTTGCCGTATATAGTGCAACACACTACACCGTTGCTGAAAGTGGAGGTCTTTCAAGAGATGCTCGAACGATGATAATCGCAGTAATATTGGGTCTTGTAATGGCTCTGGTAATTTCACTGATAGACCACGACATAATATGTAAACTTTGGTTTGTTTGGGCGATTATCGGAATAGTTTTCATGCTTTTAGTAATGTCGCCTCTTGGTGTAGCTCCACCGTCTCGTCCAGATTCAAAGGTTTGGCTTGACCTTAAGATTTTCTATTTCCAACCCTCAGAACTTGTTAAAATAATTTTTATTGTAACCTTTGCAGCACATATCAATGCAGTAAAACCACATCTCAACAAAGTTAAAACACTTATACTTCTAATAGCTCATGCTCTTATTCCAATTTTACTGGTTATGAAATCAGGTGACGATGGTTCTGCTCTTGTATTTATGGGAATAGCAGCTATTATGCTTTTCATTTCAGGACTTAACTGGACCTACATTATCGGCTCCATTACTTTACTTCTTGCAGCAATACCTTTAGTGTGGTTCAAATTCTTTGATGCCTACCAAAAACAAAGGTTTATAGTAATCTTTAAACCCGAAGATTATCCGGATACTGCATATCAACAAAACATGGGACTCTCAGCAATCGGTCAAGGTGGCTTTTTAGGCACCGGTTTTCTTAAAGGTCCATATACACAAGCTCGTGCAGTACCTGAAAGCCAAAACGACTTTATATTTACTGTAGTAGCGGAAGAATTCGGCACACTCGGTGGAATTATTGCAATACTTCTTATTTGTGCAATCATTATAAGAGTAATTATGAACGGTAAAAAAGCAAGCCATGGTGCTTCACGAATTATGTGTTACGGCATAGGAGCTATGATTGCAACTCAAAGTTTTGTAAATATTGCAATGTGCCTTCGTCTGGGTCCTGTTATAGGTATCACATTACCATTTTTCTCAGCAGGCGGTTCTTCATCGCTCTGTCTCTATATAGGACTGGGACTAGCTCTAAGTGCATATAGAACAACATTTGATCAAAGACCAAAACAATTTAGACTAAATACTACGATGACATCTCCGTATAAATCGTAATTACATATG
>JAAYOC010000102.1 GCA_012520505.1 Oscillospiraceae bacterium | reverse complement strand
CCTAAAAAGATACTTTCTAATCTAATCATTTTGTTAAAAGATGCAGGCGTTTGTCCAACACTACGAAGCATGGCAAACTCTATTTTCCGAAGATTTATACTAGTATTGATAGTATTTATAACACTGGTTACACCAATTAAAGTTATGAACGTTATAAAACTATATAAAGCAAACTTAATCGCTAATTCCATCATTCTATTCTCATGACCATCAAGTTTAAGATTTTGATAATTAACTTGCACGTCAGGATATTCATTAAATATTTGAGTTAATTGTTCATCAAATTTTTTAGCATTTTTAACATTTAGTTCTAAAACAATATCGTTGTCTGACCAAGTCGAGTCTTCATAAATAATCTTTTTATCAATTATTTCATTGTATATTCGTTCATTAACAATAACAGTAAGGATGAAATTACTACTACCAGTAATTTTAGTGTTAGTAAAATATAAATTGTTTAGTTGATAATAACAATTCGATGGTGTTTCATCATTTATTATGTCGTCATAATGACAAAAATCTATTGTTATATCAGCATTTTTTTTATACCACGGTATGTTATAAGTTTCAGTTTCATTAGTAATATCATCAACTAATGAATAGTTTATATTATTTATTAAAATAGGTTTTTCATTATTTAGCTTCATTTTTTTAGTATATTTTTGATAAGTATCATCACTTAATGAGATTACCATAATTGATGTATTGGGACCTTTATTTTTTAAATTTAAATATTCTTCACTAAATAATTCTTTTTCATGTTTTTTTATAGTTAAATATTGGCTCTTGTATTCAATGATATTTTTGATTTCATCGATAGATTTAATTTTATTTAAAACTTGAGTTTGATTTTCGTTTGTTGGAACACTTACAGCGACATCATAACTATAATAGTCATAAATATTATCAGCAGCACGGAGTGCAGCATTTAAATAAGTAGACATTGTGATGAATAAAATGATACTTATGACTAATGAAATAATCGTAGTTCGATATCTTTTTTTATGACGTTTAATGTTTTTAAAAGCTATATCCCCTTCTATGCCAAACAATTTTGTTACTAATTTATTTGTTTTTATTTTTTTGCCCTTTATTTTAATATCTTTACTTAATCTAATTGCCTCAATCGGAGTTACTTCACTAGCACGGACTGCTGGAAAAAGGGCTGATAAAAAGATCGATATAATAATAAAGATTAATGACATTAATATTAATGTTGGATGCATAACAAAAACTAATGGTTCGGTAATAATATCTTGTAATATTTTATTAAAAATTTCTAGGATTACAATAACATTTAAAACACTAAAAATAAAACTAATAGGAATAGCAAACGCACTAATAATACTAGCTTCTAAAAAAACTGATTTTAATATCTGCATAGGTGTTGCGCCAACACTAGATAATATTCCTAGTTGTTTTTTTCTCTCTGTTACTGATATAGCAAAAGAATTATAAATAATTAGTATACACACGATACTTAAAACAGCTACAATTAACAAGGTTGATAAATATATTACCGCATATACTCCAGCATTACCTATTTCACCATACAGTGACAAAAGCGAGTCATTAACAACTACATTTTCATTGCTATTAATAATCTCTAAATCAGGAAATTTAAAACCAATTTGATTAGTTAAAAGTTCTAATTTTTTTAAACTGCCTTTGGTTTTTTTTAGAGTTACAAAAATATTTGTTATACTATCATCTTTTAATGAAAAGTAAGTATAACAATTTTCGAATGAATATATTGTATTGTAATTGTTTTGATCACTTGTTTTATAAATGCCAATAACTTTATATTCAACATCACCAGATTCACTGTTAATTAAGATTTTGTCATTTAATTTAATGCCTTGTGCCCTAGAAAGTGTTGCAGAAATAATTACTTCCTTGGTGTTTTTAGGCATTTCTCCTTGAATCAAATCAACTATATCATGGTATTTAACATCTAAACTGGTTACGTTAATGGTTGTATGATATTTATCATCATTAATGGTTCCTGTTAGTTTATTAATCTCTGTTATCACTTCTAAAACATCATTATTATTTTTTATAATATCTATTTTTGTTTTATCAATATTTTTATATTTTATATGATGAGAACCACTATATTTAATCGTGTCTATAACCATATTATTATGATAAGTTGATGCAAAAAGCCCAACACCGAATAATAAAGAACAAGATAATCCAATTCCAATAAAGGTAACAATTGTTCGTTTTTTATTTTGTTTTAAATTTTTAATTGTAAAATTATATAAACCTTTCATAGCAACACCCATTACTATCTAATTTTAGATATTTTCCTTTCTAATTGTTTCAATAATATTATCTTTTTTTATTTTATTAGTTGAGTATTTCATTATTAAAAAGATAATGATAAATACAAAAATTATACAAAATATAATTTGAGTAATTGGATAAGGAATTTCAATTT
>JAAYOC010000018.1 GCA_012520505.1 Oscillospiraceae bacterium | reverse complement strand
TGTCTGTAATTACCGGTGCTACTACATCTGGCTTAGAATCAGGATCTTTTGGATCTGTTCCAGCTGTGATTTCATCTTCATCTGAGAATCCGTCTCCATCATCATCCGGATCAGTTATGTCCGGGTCACCATCGTTATCTGTGTCTCTAAGAACAGTAATTACTACTGTATGTTCTTCTGTTTCACCGTTAGAATTTTCTACTGTTACAGTAATCTTAAATTCTCTTTCTTCCTCAGTTTTACCCCAATCATCTACTTCCGGTGTACCTGAGATTGTATTTGTATCTTCATCAAATGTTACACCATCCGGAAGAGCATCCTCATCTACAGTTACTACAGCATCCGGATCACCTGGTGTTATCACAATGTCTTTAATAGCATTTCCTTCAATAACTTCCTGTGTACCATTTGAGATTACTGTGTCAGGCATACTTACAAATACAGGAACTGTAGACATCATTGGATTTTTACCGTCAGGTGAAAATGCAACTAAAACAATCTTATCGCCTGCAGAAAAAGTACCAACTGGAATATCTATTGAGAAATTACCTACAACTAAATCTGCAAATGGAATTGTTGTCTCAGCTTTAATCTCATTATTTGTATAATCTACATCGCCATCAACAAACTTATATGCTCTAACAATTACGTTACCCGCTTCCGGATTTGTTGCTTTTAGGATAACTGTTTCATCAGATGGGTCTTTATAAATTGTCTTTGGTACAGTGCCAATAATAACCTGATCTTTGTTTGCATCAATTTCTTTAGTAATAGCATTTGGAGCTACAACTAAATATGATTTAGCATCTTTTGGATTCGTGTTATCTTCCAACACTTCAACACCGTCAGGTACACCATCACCGTCTGTATCTACCTCATACTTGTCTGTGCCAAGCTCATCTTCTACAAAATCAAAAAGACCATCTTTATCAGTGTCAAGTACTTCTAAATAAGACGTTGCATGAGTATACATAAGTCTCTTATTAGGTTTTCCACCGTCCGGTTTTCTCCATCTAAGATATTCATCTGTACTATCTACAAAGTCAGCTTCAAGCCAAGACTCAAAATTTAATTGCTCATTATTGTTAGCAAGATAGTCATTTAACTTTTGAGCAAACTCAATATTATCAACATCAGCTTTAAGATTATATTGAATTGTGTATGATCTCCTCTGACCTATAATAGCTTTAAACACATCGTTCTCTAAACGATTTCTTACTTCTTCAACCTTTTCCCAATCGCCACCAACTATACTAAGTTCCGGTGTATCTTTGGTTGTAATATGTCCGTCACCATTTGGATTAACAACAATTTTGATTGGTGTTTTAGTTTTAAAATTACCATATGTGTCAGATAAACCTAAATATACAGAGTCTGTGTCAATATATTTTAACAACTCCGCAGGTATCACTTCATTAATGTATAATACCCAGCCGGTATTTGATTCCAAAAAGTCCTGCATTGGTTTAAATGATACAACTGACTTAAGTACTTTATTTTTTGCATCATAATCTACAATTTTTGAAAAATATCCGTTTGCAAACTTTCCGTCACATGACTCTGTTCCATCGGTAACCCAACTAAATGCTGAACCCTTATGTGGTAAATAATGTTCATTTCCATCTGCCGGTTTTGCAGGATATTCCGGAACATTTGGATTGTTCTTTAAAATGAAACCATTATCATATCCGCCTTTTTCTGCTTTGCCGTCACCTCTTACCCAGAGTGTAGTAAAATTAATTTTAGTATCAGCAAAACCGAGGCTCTCTATTGTAGCGCCATTTTTCAATTTAATAATTACATTGTGATTTGTAACAACGCCAATCAAAGCAGAATCAAATGTATAAATATTAATTGGAATCTTCCAAAGAGCACCATTAGCTTCTTTTTCAAACTGAATGTACTTACCTTCATCATATGAATTTTCAACTGAAACAGATTCAATTTGTGTGTAAAAATCTTCATCAAAGAAATTTAAAATATATCTACCGTTATATGGACCTTTTTTTGTACCACCCCAAAGGTGTGAAAATCTAGCCCACTTAGTAACTGTTAAATGAATTCCATCAGCATCTTCATAAGTGTAGTCTGTTCTAGCATAATCTAACGCTATATTTTCTTCACCAGCTACCTCGTAATGAACCTGCCTTTCCGCTGCCATAGTTGCGACTTCTACTGTAATCGCAGAAACAGGATTTAACACCATTGTGAAGCCTAAAATACAAGACACTAAGCCCACTGATAATTTTCTTAATCCGTAATGAGGTTTTTTCTCACTACCCTTTTGTTTTTTCTCTTCAATTACTTGCGCAAAGATTTCATTATTGTGCATTTTTAAGAGCCCTCCACTTTCGTTTTACAATTTTATTTTATAGATTTTATAGATTTATTTTGCGATTTAGTTTATGAACTTTTTATAAACTGCCACACATAATAAAAAGAAAACTTAAATTAATTTTTTTAAGTTTTTATCAAAAGTTTATTTTGCTTCGCATAATCATCATTACCTTGATATAGATAATAATTTTCTTATAAACAGCACATATTGTACTACACCACATTTTGGTCGTCAACAATTTATTAATATTTTAGAAACAGTTTGTCAATAAAGAACATTTTTTTCCTAAATATTGTTTTTATTTGTTTATTTTCAATAACTAGAAATGAACACTTAGAAATTCCTTCATATAATTATTTCCTTTCCCCCATATAAAACACAAAAAGCACTTATTTCCCAACTTAGAAATAAGTGCTTTTTAAAGCCAACAACTAAAAATTCAAAGAATTTTTATAAAATTAAACTTTCTCTAATTTTATATGCTATTTCACAATTTCACGAATAAGTTTGTCCGTATTGATAATTTCTACGCCTAGATACTTAATCGATTTTGCTAAACTCCGCTTTCCCGCTCGCTTCATTAGCAAGAAAAACTATGCCACCACCTTCAAACTTAACAATTAAAACATTTTCATCCTCTTTCGTGGTATAAAGTTTTGCTTCCACGTCGCTTTTATAACCATAACGATTACGTTGGTAAGTTCCCGGAAAATCTCGAGCATCACCTAAACAAGTGTTTGGCGTGTATATGTCCTTCTCAGGAAAAAACTGCTCATAAGTTACACCATCAACAGTTACAAGACCACTCACATCAACTATATCTGTTGAAATAGTGTTATCCTTCCCTTCAGTATCCTTGTTAGAAACTTTACCATCAGAAACAGAGCTGTCTTCACTGCTAATTTGTGATTTTTTATTGCCGGAATTTTCCGTCGAATTAATTGGTGCCTTTTTTAAAAATCCGCTGTTACCTACAGCGAAGGCAAGAACTACTACCAAACATAAGCAACAAAATAATGCAACAATCTGTTCCGCTCTCTTTCTCTTTTGTTTTTGCTCTATCACATACCGGTCTCTGCGTTCCAGCAACCCGATCGTTATTTCATCATAATTCTTCATAAACAAAGCCCTCCTTATCAAGTTCTGATTTCAAAGCGCTTTTCGCACGATACACAAGGTTTTTCATCTGACGAGCATTCTTTTTCATAACGACTGCTGCCTCCGCACTGGACAATTCCTCAAAATAAATGAGCCAAAGCACCTGCCTATAATCCGTATGCAACTTTTTTAGTGCCTTATGCACCATTATCTTTCGCTCTTCGGCGATGTATCCCCGCTCCAAGTCAGTCTCATCCTCAAGATAATTCTCTAACTCTTCTACCGGAGTTGATGATTGCCTTTTTTCTTTTCTAAGGTAATCAATCGCCACGTTGCGACCGATAGTATACAGCCAAGTTTTGAATGAATGCTTCGCATTAAACCTTGGCTTTTTCGTTATGATTTTGAAAAGAGTTTCCTCCATCAACTCCTCAGCAACATGAATGTTGTTCACTATGCCGTTGATGTAAAGAGTCAACCCGTCGCTGTATTCCCTTACGATTTCCGCTAAGCCTTTGTCATCACCTTCAAGGAAACGGCGGTAGCTACTTGCACCGTTATCCATCGACTTGCTCCTTCCCGAAAGATTTTACCTTTCACTTATTAAACGGATGAAAGAGTGAAAGGTCTCATGTGGTTTTAAATATGTTATAGCATAAAAGTAGGCGTCGCAGCAATGCGACGCCTGAGAAAAATATTTTATCTTTTGTTCTTATTAATATTTTTCTTTTTTACAGAAGAAGAAAAGTGTTCAATAGATTCTGCGCAAAATTTTGTTAACGGTTCGCCTATCGCAGCTTTATAATTAAATCCAAGCAACTGCATCGTTTTTAAAACATCGACGCTTATTAATCCTTTCATCTCTTCAAAAAACTCTAATCCATCTAAATCAGGAACCAATTTTTTAAGAATCTCTAAAATAGATTTTACAGTGTTATGTAAATGGCTAATATCTTCGTCACTTATTTGAACTTTGTCGAGCTCTTCTTTATAAGCCTGAGCAAGTCTAATTGCTTCTTCTCGTTCAGAAAGAAGTTGATTTACAATTTCATCATATGTTGTCCGTATTTTTTCTGCATTTTTTTCTAACTTAACTGATTCAATTTTGCTATGTATTACAGTTGCTGTCCCTTTAAGTGCTAGTGTCGCTAAGCTTTTTGCCATTTCAGTTAAAACATTTGTTATTTCCATATATTACATCCTCATTTTTTAAACACAAATAAATACTCATGTGCTATAAGTAAAAAATTATATTTCACACTATTTGTTTTCCAATAGCCAGTTGCTTTACAGTTATGCTGTTCTTTGATGATAAGTTCTTTTAGTTTAAACCCAGCGTCCTCAAATATGCGCATGACTTCAAATGACATTGGGATCATATGACCTTTTTGTCTAGTGTCACCCATTAGGATTGCACAGAACTTCCCTTTTTTCAAAACTCGGTAACTCTCAGCAGCTACCCTTTTCATTTCTTCAAGAAATTTGTTAATCTTTAGTTGTGATAAATCTTCTTCAATATCCTCGCTATATTGAATGATATCTGCGTACGGTGGATGCGTGCAAATCAAGTCAATGCCTTCATCTTCAATAAAATTTAGATTACGAGCATCACCCTTATGTATCTGAACTTCACCATCTGCTCCCTCGTGTTCAAAATCTACCTTTTCCCGACATCGGTCAAGCGCTATATCATTTACATCTACGCCAATTATATTTCTGTTAAGCAGTTTTGCTTCTACAAGAGTTGTTCCACCACCTACGAACTGATCGAGAATTAAATCGCCCTCTTTGGAATATCTAAGCATTATATTACGAGGAATGTATGGCGACCAGTTGCCACGCCACTTAGCATCGTGGGTTGCCCAATCGCCACGATTTGGGAATGACCAATGAGTAGTCATTTCAAGTTCAAAGTCATCCGGCTCCCATTTAGTTATCTTCTTTGCCATTAATTAAATTTCTCTCCAATTACACCATCTTCTAAATCTTTTATGTTATAAATATGTTCCATTGTGTCAAAAGTTTCCTCAAGATTGTTTCGAGCACTTGTCCATCCTTTTCCATCTGTAAACCAAACAAAGGTAAAACCATCTATGTTTTTTGATTCTAAAGCAATATTTTTATAACTTCGTGCGGTTTCATTGAGCTTGCTACCACTGCTACTGTAAAAATTAGTTTCAATGGCGTAAATCATGCCTTGCGTTTTAATAACAAAATCAAATCTTTTTTCAGTCTTTCCCTGATTTGAAATATTAGAGAGATCTAGTCCCCACTTTTCTGTAATTTGGTGTATTTCCATTTCCTTAAAATAAGTTTCATCTTTAATAAAACCTGATTTTTTAATAAAACACTCAACTAAATCTTCCATTAAATGCCCACCACGATTTTTACGGCCATTAGAATCTAAACCCGTTTCAATACCAGTAGCATAATCCACAAGATTATTAACTATATGGTTCTCTAATAAATCAAACAATCCTGTTTCTATCATAAAATATTTATATTTTTCAAGTTCTTCTGATGTATTTGATGAAAGTTTTTCTAAATCAAATTGAAATAAATGTCCACCATTTTCATCTTGACAATATATTTCAGTTGCTCTAACTGCTAAAAGCAATGGAATAGTCTTCAAAACTTCCGGATATTTTTTAACTATATTTTCAAAATCAATCTCTATATTTTTAGAGCCAATAAGAGAATTCAAAATGTTTAATTCAACTTTAATCTCATCTACGTTTCTGTGAACCTTTTCAAAATCTATATAGTAATTATAGTTGGCAATACTATCACGAAATCCTGATAGCCATTCATTAAAGTCTCGGTTTGACATATAGTTTCTCCTTAAAAATTAGAAATAAGTAATTCTTTAATTTTTCCTCTAGATTCACTATTACAGTTAATCATTCTGGCTGCTTCAACTCTTTTAATTTTGTGAGAAGCATAAATTTCATCAAAAAAATTATCTTTTATGTTTGAATTTTTAGGGTCGGAGTTGCTTATAACAACTCTCGCACCTTTCTTGTGCATTTTATCAACAAAATTTGCAAGTTCTATTTGTTCCTCATCATTAAACAGATTTTCTGTATAAGCCGTAAAACTTGCAGTACCTGTTATTGGTCTATATGGTGGATCAAAATAAACGAAAGTCTTATCGTCAATAAAGTCAGCTGACTCTCTATAATCACCACAAACTATATTTACTTTTTGTAATTTTTCTGAAACTGCACGCAAATTATTTTCGTCACAAATCAATGGGTTTTTATATGAGCCCATTGGAACATTAAACAAACCTTTCCTGTTTACCCTAAAGAGACCATTAAAACAGGTCTTGTTCAAAAAGATCATTAATGCAGCTTTTTCAATATTTATATTTTCTTTTCCATTAATTTTCAAATAATTAAAACGTTCACGTTTAGATAAATAATATTCCTTACGCTTCTCTGTGTCTTTTGGAATAAATTCATCTTGCATTTTCAGAAGAACTTTTACTAATTTTTCGATGTCATCGCGAATTATACGATAGGTGTTTATTAGTTCCGCATTTATGTCGCTTATATATACTTCTTTTAAATCGTACTTGTTTAAGATATCAAAAAGTACGGCTCCACCACCTACAAAAGGTTCTGCATACTTTGTTATCCTTTTATTTTCAAACGGATAGTGTTTTTCTATTTCTTTGAGAAGTTGCCCCTTACCGCCAGCCCACTTTAAAAATGGTTTAGCTTTTTTGCCATCACTCTGCTCCTGAACAATAGTTCTCGCATCCTCTGGCTTTTCAGCATTAGCAGGAATAATCCACATATTGCCGACCTTTGTAGCATTTTCTATTCTATTTTCAGAACAAAGAACTGCCACTCGTCTTTGAGAAATTCCCCATTTGTTAGCAGCTTCTCTTGCAGACATTACTTCCATTGTTTTTTCTCCTCAATAAATTCTAGTGACATTATATTCTATATCTGGAACAATTGTAATACCGTTTTGAGAAAATAGAGAAGTTTTTTAATAATTCAATGATAACATGCAGAACAATCACGGTCAAGAACAAATGTTCTTGACCGTGATTGTTCTTATCTTGTGAAATCTTCTAAAATATTTTTATCTTTAACATTAAAACTAAATCCAGTATGAATTTCATACTTTTTTACTATTTGCTCCATTATAAAATAAAACACATTTGTTACTTTTTCAAAAGATTCAAATCCCTCTATATAAAATTTTTCGTTTTCATGGGTTATGTTGTTTCTTATTTTATCTGTATATTCAACCAAAAATGAAAAAGCATTTCCCTCAACCTGCAGAAGCCCTTCAAAATCATCACTATTTTCTTTTACTTTCAAATTTAATAAAAAATCCTTGTCGCCCAACATCAACTCAAACAAATCTTTATAATATCCCTCCAATTCGTTTTTGTGTAGAAACTCAAATCTTATGTGCGATTCAAGTTCTTTTCTTGGTATTTTCTCTTTAAGTTGCTCAAAATAACTTTCAAAAGCCTTTTTCCTTTTTTCTCCAGTAAATTTAAATATAGCATTTATTCTTTTTTTCCTGAGAAAGAAAAACCCTTCTAGCAAAATTATCAGTTAAATCCACAAAACTAATCCCAGATTTTGAAATGTTATCAATATAATTTTCAATTATATCTTTTAAAAAATTTTCAAAAGTGGTAAAAACGGATAAATATAATGAATTTTCAAGGAGAATTCTTGCTCTTTTATCAATTTCAGAACCATCTAATTGGGGGAGGATTTTTTTATGAACTTCGTTATATATTTGATAACTATTTCTAATTTTAGACAACATCTTAAGCCTCCACTAAATTTCAGACAGCTTTTTTCCCCACTCATATCGTTTTTCAACGTTAGTCGTATTATTCGTAGCTCTAATAAAAATATCTTCATCTGTTTCATCTAAAAACTCTCCAAAAGACTTCTTTATTTCCGCTTTCTTCTCTTTCACAAAATCCTTATCCAATTTAGACAAAACTACGAGTTGAAGTTCTGCAATAGTTTTATTGATGCTTGTAGACCCTTTTTTATTAATCCTTATGAAAGCTTCTTCTCCAAAAACCATCTTTACTTTTTCAGAAGCGTCTTCAATAAACTTCTTTAAATTTTCTGCCTCCTGTTGATCATTTCTATATTCTTTTAAATATTCCAAAATAGCAGAATTGAGTCGCCCATTGTATGTCCTATATTCTTTCTTTAAAACTTCTTTATTTTTTACCTCTATTTTTTTAAGGGACCAATCAGAAGCATCCACGAAAGATTCCATAACCTTAGCGCGCAATAAAAGCTCGTTATATCCACATCTTTTCTTTAAAACAGGTCTTTGCCCAAATAAACGATCAACATCTTCTGTTTGAGAAGCTAATTTTAGCGCTTTTATTAGCTCTCCCCTATACATAACATTTAAAAGTTCTTGGCTGTTTAATTTTACTGCACCACTATTTATTCTAGAAAAAATATCATATTTTATATCTTCTGTAGAATCTTTCTTTATAATTACTATCGGCAGTGACACGTTATTAAACTTTCTCTGCATATCTTTCATCTCTAAATATCCTTTTCTATTGTATTGCTTTAGCGTTTCTAAACCTATCAGCATTAAAGAATCATGCTTTTGTAATTCTTGAGATAAACCAGAAACTTCCTCATCACTTAATTTTGCTTTCATAAATGCAAAGATAGTTGTTAATCGTTGCTGTCCATCTATAACTTCAAAAGTATCATCATTATTTTCCGCCAAAAAAATTGTTGGGATTGGAATAGACAACAATAAAGACTCAATAAATTTAGACATTGTTTTTTTATCCCAAACAAATCCTCTTTGATAATCTGGCTGTAAATTTAGTTCACCCTCTATTATCATTCTAAACAAATCAGAAGTGGATTTATCAACCTTATCCACATATAATTTTCTTTCTTCCTTCTCAAACAATTCAGCAACATCATCATTTACTTCTTGTTCCAAATCAATCTCAGGATTTTCGATTTCTTTTAAAAGGTTTTCTACTGAGTATCTTCCTATATAGTTTTTCATATTTTACTCCTTAATATTTGTCTCAATAATAAATCAATTTTGCCAAATTATATTTTCATTCATTATATACCATTTCTGCATGAAATAAAATATATTTTAAAAGCATAAAAAAGACTTTATCAACATTACTGTTTACAAAGCCTTAGAGCTTTATTTATTATTTTTGTTCATTTCTCTTAGAATGTTTAATTAAAACAAATACTTTCACAATCATAATTGCTACAACATAAATACAAACATGACAACACTAAATTATTTATTCCAGTCTAAAAAATTAGCACTTAAACGCATATTTTATACTCATACAATCTATAAATGTAAGCACGATGAGAGTTATTGTCTAACTACAACAATTTTGCTCACTCCCACTCAATCGTTCCACCTGGCTTAGGTGAAAGGTCATAAAGAACTCTATTTACATTCTTAACTTCTTTAAGAATACGGTCTGTTATTTTGTGAAGAAGTTCATATGGAATTTCTTCGATTGTTGCACAGGTTGCGTCAACGGAGTTGACAGCACGGAGTACGACTGGCCAGTCGTAGGTGCGTTTGCCGTCGGTTACGCCGGTTGAGCGAAAATCCGGGACTACTGTGAAGTATTGCCAGACTTTAGTGTCGAGTCCGTAGTTTGCAAATTCTTCACGAAGAATTGCATCGGATTCACGGACAGCTTCGAGACGGTCTCTAGTAATTGCGCCGACGCAACGCACACCAAGTCCGGGGCCTGGGAACGGTTGACGCATAACCATTTCTTCAGGAAGACCGAGGGCTTTACCGACTACGCGAACCTCGTCCTTATAAAGAAATTTGATTGGTTCTACGAGTTCAAACTGAAGGTCTTCCGGAAGACCTCCCACGTTGTGGTGAGATTTTACTCCAACACTCTCTACAATGTCTGGGTAGATTGTGCCTTGAGCAAGGTAACCAATTCCATCTACTTTGTTTGCTTCTTCAGCAAAAATCTCTATGAATTCGTTGCCTATGATTTTTCTCTTCTTTTCTGGGTCTGCTACGCCTGCGAGAAGGTTGAAAAAGCGGTCTGTTGCATCTACGTAAACTAGGTTAGCATCGAGTTGGTTTCTAAAAACTTCAACTACCTGTTCACTCTCACCTTTTCTCATGAGACCATTGTTTACATGCACACAAATGAGCTGTTTACCAATTGCTTTTACCAAAAGGGCAGCAACTACTGATGAATCAACACCACCTGAAAGAGCAAGAAGAACCTTGCCGTCTTTCACCTGCGCTTTAGTTATTTCAATCTGTTTCGCAACAAATGCGTCAGCTTGTTCTTTATTTTTAATACGTTCAAGGCTTTCTGGACGAACATTACTCACCATATCCATCATTGCGACTTCCTCCAATTAAGTGTTTTTTCTTGCGTAACAGTTTTTTAATGAGTATCTTATTCACTGAGTGCTTTATTCAAATTAGTAGTTTATTCACTGGGTATTTTCATACATTTAACAAATTGCTTGAATCAACTTGTGTAGTTATCAAAGTATCCTTGAATGAGCACTACAGGTGTCCCCTTATCTCCGGAACCGGATGTAAGGTCAGAAAGTGAACCGAGAAGATCTGTAAGCTGACGTGGAGTTGTTCCTTGAGATGCTCTGCTATCAGCAAATTTTTCCTTATTCTCGATCGATTTAGATATTGCTTCTCTAAGTTTCTCGCCGGAAAGATCTTTAAAATCGTTATCTGCAAGATACTTAAGCTTAATTTCATTTGGTGTTCCGACAAGGCCGTCTGTATAAGCAGGAGATACTACCGGGTCTGCGAGTTCCCAAATTTTCCCTTGTGGATCTTTAAAAGCTCCATCGCCATAGACCATTACTTCAACATGTTTCCCTGTTGCCTTTAAAATTTTATCTTGAATTTCATAAACTAAACTTGTGCATTCATGTGGAAAAAGTTTAACTTCATCTTCTGTTGACCTGTTTGCACCAAGAAGTCCGAATTTTTCATTATATCCGCTACCATTAATCGGTTTAGTTAAAATATCATCAAGACCATAAACAACTTTTGCACCGTTTTCAAGAAGAATTCTCTTTGTACGTGCACGCGAATGGATATCGCAAGTTAATACATGGTCTGTATATGCAAGGATTGCTTTTGCTTGGTTTGCAAAAATTATTTCGATTTCAGTGCCCATTTCAATTACAATATTTGAATAATATTTAACATAATCTACTCCGGTAAACTCATGTTTATTTTCTCCGAAAAGTTCTCTGTATTTTTCAAGTGACAAAACATCTGAAAAAGGATTTATAGCTGCATCATCAATCTTGTCCATGCTAACAAGACGATTACCCACCTCATCTGAAGGATAGCTGAGCATAAGTACAATTTTCTTTACTGCTTTTGCAATTCCACGAAGACAAACGGCAAAACGGTTACGTGAAAGGATTGGGAATATGACACCAACTATTTCTCCGCCAAGTTTCTCACGAATATCTGTTGCAATATCATCTACTGAAGCATAGTTGCCCTGAGCACGTGCAACTATTGACTCCGTGAGCGATATAACATCTTTATCACGAAGTTCAAATCCTTCAATAGCCGCAGCTTCAAGGACACTATCGGTTACTATTGTTGCAAGGTCATCTCCTTCTCTAATGATTGGAAGGCGAATACCTCTTGAAACTGTACCTACTCTTCTTTCTGCTTTTTTCATATAAAGCGCTCCTAAATAAATCCAATAATTAAGGTATATAAAACCCAATTAATATATTACTAAAAAACAGTAAATCTATCAATGTAAAATCGTATAAAATGCATTTCAAATTTCATTTTTATTTTGTTTTTAATTGTTTTTTCTCCCAAATTTTGTTCTTTTTCTATAAATTTCATATTTTTTATCATTAATTTGTCTTTTTTTTATGTTTTTTACAACAATTTAAATAGAGTCAAATACATGCGTCAACATTTTTTTATAAAACTTGCATAAAAACATTGACCTTCCCCTTGAATTATTATAAAATATTAATACTCACTTAATATTTACTTTTTTCTTTACATTTCATACTCAGTTGTGTATTATGAACAGCAAATTATTTGAATTTAAGGAGGTGAGTCGATTGGTAAAATTTGTCAGTGTTGACAAAGTAAAACCTGGTGTAACACTTGCAAGAGACGTTTACGGTGTTGATACCTTTACAGGCCGTATCGTAATGTTAAAAGCTAACCAGGTGCTAACAACGGCTCACATCACAAAACTCCTAGGACTTGACCTTCAAGGAATTTATGTTCATGATAACAAGAGTATTATGTCCACATTAATAGCAACTTCTGAGAAAAAGGAAGTTATTTCCAATATAAAAGAACTATATAAAATCGCCGGTAAAGCAACCGAAAGTATTTATGTGGGTAATATTGAAAATACGAATGACGTTCTCGAAAAACTTATTGACACCATTACAGATTTAGAAAGTTTCTATTTAACTGTTGATGATTTGCGCCTTTATGATGACAACACTTACAACCATGCGCTCGGCACAACAATTCTTGCCATTGCTATTGGAAAACATCTACGGGTTACAAGGGAAGACTTAACCGACCTTGCACTTTCAGCTCTTCTTCACGATATCGGAATGGTTCAAATTCCTATTTCAATTACTCAAAAACCTGCTAGGCTTACCGATGAAGAATTTGATATTATAAAACTACATCCTGCACAGGGAACTGAAGCACTTAAGGACAATGAAAGAGTATCTGAAAGAGTGCTTACCGGTATTTTAAGTCACCACGAGCATTATGACGGCAATGGTTATCCTAACAGACCAAAAGGAAAACAAATTCCTTTCTTTGGCAGAATTATCGCATGTGCTGATGTTTATGATGCACTTACATCGCAAAGACCACATCGTGGAGCATTTTCCGCTCACGAAGCAATAGAATACGTTATGGGTAATGCTGAAAGACAGTTCGACAGTGGTGTTGTAAAAGCCTTTCTCAAATGCGTTTCGCCATATCCTGTTGGAAACTGTGTAAAACTCAGCAACGGCGAACTTGCCGTTGTAGTAACTCAAAATCCGGAAAACCCATTAAGACCATCCATTTTCCTTATGGACAATCCTTCTAAAATTATAGATCTCTATTCAGACAAAAATTATCTCAATGTAGTAATTTCTGAAGTCGTAGAAGAAGTTGTAGAATCATAAAGCACATGGGAGGTGCCTTTAATGCAATTAAATAGTCATTTGCTTAAGGCATACGTTTCTGACGTTTCAACTCTCGTAAATGAAATGGATGCAATATTAAAGAAAAGAAACAGCGTCTCCTCTCTTGACAAAGAGAGCGTAGATGCTCTTTTTCGTATTTTTCACACCATCAAAGCATCCGCAATAGTTTTGAATGATTCTAAAACAATTGATGTTTCCTATAAAATGGAAAATATTGTCGCTTACCTTAGAAAACACGGGCCGGATGCTCTCCCTTTTCAGCAAGTAATAAAACTTATGTTTGAATCTGAATATTTCTTTAGAAGTCAACTCAATCGCATGTCAAATACTGCTCATGTAGAAAACACTGAAGAATTTGAAGGATTACTGGACAGCTTTGTTAATGCAATCGACTTTAAAGAAGATGCACCAACAAATTATATGGTACCTTTTGATCAATTTAAATTTATTTTTCAAAATGTTATTGACGAAATGTCAAAAGAATTAGACAAAAAAGTTGAACTTCAATTTGAAGGAGAAAAATTACTTTACCTTGATAGGCAAATTTTAACAAGACTTACAGCTCCATTAACTCAAATCGTGCGAAATGCAATGGATCATGGAATTGAACCACCTGTTGAACGTATACTAAAAGGTAAACCTGAAGTTGGAGTAATTACTGTAACATATGGTGTAGAGAATGGTATAATGTTCATAACAATTTTCAACGATGGTGAAAAGCTTAACCTTAAAAAAATACTCAGACGTGCAGATAAATTACACATATTAACAAAACCACGTGACCAATACAAACCGGAAGAAATTGCAGAACTCATTATGGAAAGAGGTTTTACAACCAGAGAAGTTCCTTGCCAATATTCCGGACGCGGTGTTGGAATGGACATAATAAAATCAACTGCGAAAGATATGGGCGGTAAAATTCTTATAAATACAGGAGAAACAGATGGATTTTCTATGACTTTTACCTTCCCAATCTCTGCGGCTTCTCAAAAAGATGCCATTGAAAAAATGATGAGAGGAGACGATATTGATGAGCAATAAAATCCTAATTGCAGATGACGCTACTTTTATGAGAATGATCCTCAGAGATATTCTAAATGAAGGCGGATTCTATAATATCGAAGAAGCAAAAACCGGCTATGAAACTGTAGATATGTATAAACTCCTAAAACCGGCTGTAATCCTTCTTGATATTACAATGCCTGACATGGATGGAATTGAAGCATTAAAACAAATTAAGGAGATAGACCCTGACGCAAAAGTTATAATGTGTTCATCAATTGGACAGGAAGCAATGGTGCATGAGTGTTTTGAGGAGGGTGCAGATGATTTTGTAATGAAACCATTTAAACCTGAACGTATAATCCATTCTGTCTCCCAATACATAAAAAAAGATACAGACACATAATAAAGTAGTTATGCAATGGGAATCTTAAAAAAATATAAAAATAAAACATAGTAACTATGCATATAAAAATACATACAAAAAGCCAGTTGTTCAAACAACTGGCTTTCCTTATTTTGTTTTTTTAATTTATTTTTATTTTGTTTAGTTGTTTAATTTTTTAGTTGCTTAATTTGTTTAGTTGCTTAATTTTTTGGCTTTTTAGTTCTTTGATTTTTACCTACATTTATTCCTTTTTTATTTACCGTTCCTCACGGAAATAAGATAGTCCCAAACTTTGCGGTGGCTGGTTTTCTCTTTTATCTCTCATGCTTGTGAAAATAAGAACTATAAGTGTTACAACATATGGAACCATTTTGAAAAGTTCCTGTACTTCAATACCCGCTCCCGGAACTGAAACATAATTATAGAGAATAAAAAGACCACCAAAAAGGAATGAACCGATGATACTTATATGTGGCCGCCATAGCGCAAAAATTACAATTGCTACTGCAAGCCATCCACGGTCTCCAAACGCATCGTTTGACCAAATACCGTTCGCATAATCCATTACATAATAAAGCCCACCAAGACCCGCTATTACTGAACCAAGACAAGTTGCCGTATATTTATAGCGATTAACATTAATTCCGGCAGCATCTGCCGTAGCCGGATTTTCACCTACTGCACGAAGATGAAGACCTATACGTGTGCGGCTTAAAATCCAAGAAGCAACAAGTGCAATAATTATTGCTACATACACTAAGAAACTATAAGAGAAAAACAGATCACCTATAACTCCTAATTTATCAGCAAACGGAAGTGTTGTTCTAAATATGTTCGATGTAGCTGAAAGTGTAATTGATGGCATCTCAGAATCAACAAGTTTTATAAGTGAACCACCAAAGAAATTACCAAAACCTACACCAAAAGTTGTAAGAGCAAGACCTGTTACATTTTGATTAGCCCTAAGTGTTACTGTAAGAACACAATAAATAAGCCCCATAACAAGAGAACCAAATATTGATGATAAAAGTGGGATAAGTACTGCAAGAACCGGATTTAAGTTTTGAGGTCCTACCGAAGTCTCATAAATAAAAGAGCCAATTACACCACTAATGCTACCCACATACATAATACCCGGAATACCAAGGTTCAAGTGCCCTGCTTTTTCAGTAATAATTTCTCCGGTTGAACCGAGAAGAAGAGGAATTCCCTGCATCATTGCACGTTGAATAAATTGTACCAGCATTATTTAGCAACCCCCTTTTTCTCATCACGTTTAAGCTTATAGTTTAAGAAAAATTCTGAACCTATAATAAAGAATATGATAATTCCTGTTATAATTTCAGAAAACGAATCATTAAGACCAAACTGTGTTGAAATTTGTGTTGCACCTTTTTCAAAGAAAACTAAAAGAAAAGATGTAATAATCATAAAAATTGGATTAAACTTAGCCAGCCAAGATACCATAATTGCTGTGAATCCTCGTCCCGCAATGGTTTCCCTTGTAATTGTATGGTCAGTACCGCAAACTAAAAGGAACCCGGTAATTCCACAAAGAGCTCCCGACAGGAACATTGTTCTTAATATTACCCTTTTAACGTCAATACCGATATATCTAGCTGTATTTTCAGATTCACCAACTACTGCAATCTCATATCCATGCTTTGAATATTTAAGGTATATAAACATTGCGATTGTTAGTACTGCAACTATCAAAATATTAAGAAGATATGTTTTACCGGCAATAATTGGAAACCAACCTGCACGAGTGTCCGGATTAATGACACCAATTTTTCCTGAACCTACAGGGTTAGACCACTTATAAACAAAAAATGAAATAATTTGAATTGCAATATAGTTCATCATAAGTGTAAACAGTGTTTCATTTGTACCAAAACGAGCTTTAAAATATGCCGGTATAAGAGCCCAGATTGCACCGGCAAGTATAGAAGATACGGCAATCACGCATAAAAGAATACCTGTTGGCATTTTATCACCAAGAAAAAGCATACATGTTGCAGCAGCAAAACCACCCATCAATGCCTGCCCCTCTGCTCCAATATTCCAAAACCGCATTTTGAAAGCCGGAGTAACTGCCAAAGATATACAAAGAAGAATTGCAATCCCCTGTCCTAAAGTCCAAAGCCTACGTTCTGTACCAAATGCACCATCAACCATTGTTGCAAATACTTGGATAGGATTATCTCCTGTGAGAACAACGGTAACTAGTGCACTTACAAGAAGACCTACAATTACAGAAAGGATTCTAACACCCCAAGATTTCCACCAGACCAACTGGTCTCGTTTTACTATATGAAATCTCATTCTTTAGTGCCTCCCTTCTTTTTTTTCTTATCTTCAGTAAACTCTTTTGTCATAAGAAGACCAATTTCTTCTTTTGTTGTATTACGTCCATCAATAATTCCAGAAACTTTACCGGAAGATAAAACCACAATACGATCACATAACTCAACAAGCACATCAAGATCTTCCCCTACAAAAATTACGGCCACACCGTTTTCCTTCTGCTTGTTAAGAAGATTGTAGATTGTATATGACGAATTAATATCAAGCCCGCGAACCGGATAAGCTGCCATCAAAACTGTTGGCGATGCAGCAATTTCTCGACCTACTAAAACTTTTTGAACATTACCGCCTGAAAGACGTCTTACCGGTGTAGAGGCATTTGGAGTTACAACTTCAAGTTCTTCAATAATTTGTTCAGCTAAATCTTTTGGAGCTTTTCGTTCAAGAAAAGCACTCTTACCCTTTCTATAGGAACGAAGCATCATATTATCTATTATATCCATATTTCCGACAAGACCCATGCCAAGTCTATCTTCCGGAACAAAAGAAAGTCGTACACCAAGTTCACGAATTTCCATTGGAGTCTTATTACGAAGATCTTCTTGTAATTCTGTTTTCGGATTATTATAAATGATTTCACCGGAATCAAGCCTTCGAAGTCCGGCAATCGCTTCAAGTAATTCTCGTTGACCTGAACCGGCAATACCGGCAATACCGAGAATTTCTCCTGCTTTAGCTGTAAAGCTCACGTTTCTAAGAACCTTAACACCTTCTCTGTTTTTATATCTAAGCCCTGCAACTATAAGTCTGTCTTTTGTATTAACCGGTTCTTTACGTTCAATATTAAGGTCTACTTTCTTACCTACCATCATCTCAGTAAGTTCCAACTCATTCGTTTCTTTTGTTTTAAGAGTACCTACATACTCACCCTTTCTCAAAACAGAAACCCGATCGGAGATAGCCACAACTTCATGAAGTTTATGTGTAATAATAATGATTGCTTTTCCATCTTTTTTCATTCGCCTAAGAATGGAAAAAAGGCGCTGTGTCTCCTGAGGTGTAAGTACGGCAGTAGGCTCATCAAGAATTAAAATGTCAGCGCCACGATAAAGAACCTTTATGATTTCAACTGCCTGCTTTTCCGATACAGACATATCATAAATTTTCTTTTTTGGATCTATTTCAAAACCATATAAACTTGCTATGGCTTCTATTTTCGTAATTGATTTTGCAAGACTAAAACGTCCCTCTTCTTTAAGCCCTAACACAATATTTTCAGCCGCCGAAAAAACATCAACAAGTTTAAAATGTTGATGTATCATACCAATCTTGTGTTTAAAAGCATCCTTTGGCGAGCGTATTTCAACTGCTTTACCATCAATTTTAATTTCACCGTAATCCGGATAATAAATCCCTGAAATCATATTCATAAGAGTAGTTTTACCGGATCCGTTTTCACCGAGGATTGAAAGGATTTCCCCACGGTTAACCGTCAAACAAATATCCTTGTTTGCCACCACTTCACCGAAGGTTTTTGTTATATTTATAAGTTCAATAGCAGGAACTTCAGCCACGGTTTTTCCCCCTAATTAAAAGCATTGTAGGCGGAGCGTTTTAAGACGCCCCGCCTTTTTAGGTTTATCAAGTAATATTTTTAGAATTTTGGATCGCCTACAAATGTAATTCCATCAATTTGGAGATCAAATGCAGGAGCTGAGCGATATACTGATTCTTGGAAGTAACCATCTTTAATTACTTCTGTATCCGGAGTATAGTTAGGATCTGAATCTATATCAGCCATGTAAGAAGTAAGTTTCTTGCCTTTAACTGTGAATGCATCTGTAGCAAATACATGAATTTTACCAGCCTTAAGGTCAGCTTTAACAGCATCAATCTTTTCAACTGTGCCTTTTGCAGCAACTTTTTCATTGATTTCTGTAAGAACTACAGAACCTGTTTCAAGAGTACCTGTCCAGTCAGTATCAATTTTTTCACCATTCTTAAGAGCATTGATGCAGTATAAGTAATATGGAGCCCAATCGATTCTTGAGGAAACGATAAATGTATTAGGGCAAGCTGTAAGTGTTGAACCGTTGTATGAAACATTTGGAACACCTGCATCTTCACAAGCTGTTGGAGCACCCATTGAGTCAGCATGCTGTGAAATAAGCTTACAACCACGTCCGATAAGTGCTTGTGCTACTTCCTTCTCAAGGGTTTCATTATACCATGACCCAGTGAACTTAACTTCCATAGTTACTGTAGGACAAACTGATTTAGCACCAAGATAGAAAGATGTGTAACCGGAAATAACTTCTGCATATGTATATGCACCAACATAACCCATCTTAGCTTCTGAAGCCTTAAACTTACCAGCTTCAATCATTTCATTAAGCTTCATACCTGCTGCAATACCGGCTAGATAACGACCTTCATAGATTGCCGCAAACGCATTGTGGAAATTTGGCTGGTTTGCTGTATGAGCATTTGTACCTGTCGCATGACAAAAATGAACATCAGGACACTCTTTTGCTGCTTCAAGCATATATGGTTCATGACCAAAACTGTCTGCAAAAATAAGTGTACAACCCTGATCTACAAGGTCAAGAGCAGCTTCTTTACATTCGCCGCTTTCTGCTTTATTTGTAACAATTACAGCTTCAACATCTGCTTCTGCGCAAGCTACTTTAAAAGCATCAATAAAGTTTTTGTCGTATGTTGAATTTTCGTCATGAAGGCAAATAAGTCCAACCTTCATCTTTTCATCATCTTTACCACCGTTTTGAGTTGGATCCTTTTTGCAAGCTGCAAAAGTTAAAACCATGGTAAGAGCAAGAACTAATGATATTAGTCTTTTCATTTTGTACACATCCTCCACTTTTTCTTTATTTTGTTTATTTTATTAAAAGAGATTTACTCTTATAACCACCATATTCTCATATTCTTCAATTTACTCGTCATTCCATACGTTAATACTAATTTTTAATTAATTTCAAAATCGACCTCAATCGCAAAAGATAATTGTACCATTGTCTCCATCCATTGATGCAACTCTGGCGAGAGATTCCACACGAATACCCATATCTCTTATACGCTTTCCGCCATCCTGATATACTTTTTCAATTACAATTCCACAACCTTTAACCTTTGCTCCTGCCTGCTGCGCGATTGATACAAGCCCATTAAGTGCTTCGCCTTTTGCAAGAAAATCATCAATTATTAGAATCTTGTCATTAGAGTTTATATAAGTTTTTTCAACCATAATCTCATAGGTCGTACCACGAGTAAAAGAAGTTATAGAACAAGTATATACATTTTCATCATCAATATTTTTAGTCTTTGTTTTTTTTGCAAATACAACATTACAATTAAAATATTGAGCAACAATGCATGCTATTCCAATTCCGGAAGCTTCAATCGTTAAAATTTTATTTATTCCCTCGTCTTTAAAGAGTCTATAAAATTCTTTACCCATTTCATTTGCAAAGGCTACATCTATTTGATGATTAAGAAATGAACCGACTTTTAAGATATTTCCCGGATACACTTTTCCTTCTTTTAAAATTTTTTCTTCAAGAGCCTTCACAATTTAACCCCCACTAAAAGTTGACTCAAATAAAAAAGAGCAGACTCATATGGTCTGCCTGAAAAATCAACTAAATAGGTATAAAAACCAAGTAGTCGTAACTTAAATCAGGCGTTACGGTAGAAACTTTTGGGCCACTATCCAAAATTATACTTGTTTCGATAAAATACAACATATTTTGTTTACATAAAAATTCTAACACTCTATATAGTAAAAGTCAATTGAATTACAAGCCTAAAATCTTCCTCTTTTTTTGTTGTTTTTGATAATTCTATCTAAAAAGAAAACAACCGAGAAAACTCGGTTGTTTTTTAATTTGCGCTTTAAAAAGTGTATAGCTCACATAAATCAATTTTTTTAACTCAAAACCATAAATTAAAATGAACATTTTCCGCGCCGTTATAAATAAAAACAATTTTTTTGACAATGTCAAATTTTATTGTAATATTTAACTATGAGCAATTTTTATATAAATTTTGTCGGCGAGTTTCTTTGCACACAATAAAAGCATTTGACAAAAAATAAAAAGAGGTTATCAATATGTGGAAAAGCGAAAAAAATAGAGTAGTAATTATAACAACCCTTATCGGACTATTAATCAGCTCTTTATTAACCGTTAACTCAATCTTTGATGCTGCAGATGTTCGTATGCTGGAAGCGCGTTACATCCTGGATAATCAGATTGCTTCCATACAAAATGAATTTTTAGTAAACATAAATTTTGTTTATGAACTTAGGGCTCTAATAATAGGCTCTGAAGGTAAAACTGTAGACCCACAAGTAATAAGTGAAAGAATACTAAAAAATCCAAATATTCGTAATGTCTTATATGCTCCCGATTCTATAGTAAAATATGTCTATCCCTTGGAAGGCAACGAATCCGTTATAGGATTAGACTTACTGTGTGCTGATAATAAAAGTTGTGAAGATGCTAAACTAGCAATTGATTCCGGCGATATCATTCTTACGGGACCGTATGAATTAAAACAAGGTGGCGAAGCTTTTTCTGCAAGACTTGCAATTGAACTTCCTAACGAAGAAACCGGACCTAAATACCATGGTTTAGCATCTATAACTATGGACTTTCCGGGAATAATATCTAAAAACGTAAATATTTTATTTAAAGATTTTGATTTTGATTTTGTTTTAGAGAAAAAACTACCAAATAGTGACAATTATATTGAAATTTATTCTCAAAGACTTACTGATCGTGATGAATTTATATGGTCTGATTTTTCTGTTGCTAATATGAATTTTAGATTATCTATAGTTCCACAATCCGGTTGGTTTAACAATTATGAAATTCTGTTTAAAATATTAATCGCTATTGTCGCATCTATATCTATAGGTCTCTTTGCTGGACGCACCTTCACTACTAAACAAGAATTACTTAAAAAATCAAGGATTGATGCACTAACAGGAGTATATAATCGCGCAGGCGGTACTTATGCAATAAATTCGTTAATAAAAAGTAATTTATACAAAAATGGAGTCTTTGTAATGATGGATTTAGATCATTTCAAAACCGTTAACGATGTCTTAGGACATCAAACCGGAGATGAAGTTCTCGTGTCCACCGCGTCAATACTTAAAAGCTCAGTCCGAAGTACAGACGTAGTAGCCCGACTTGGTGGAGATGAATTTATGCTTTATCTTCCATTCGAAAACGACTCTAGATTTGTAGAAAAAAACTTGAAAATATTCGCTCGCGATTGGAAAAAGAGGTTGAAAGTGCAGATGGAACAGTAACCATAAGTACTAGTATTGGAGTAACTTTCTTTAGTAAAAACAAAAGCTTTGACGTCCTCTACAAGGAAGCGGATGAAGCACTTTACAGGTCAAAAGAAAATGGAAGAAACCAAATAACGATATACACCTGATTTCTTTATTTCTTTTGCGATGTAGATATTCACAAATAAAAATAAAAACAACCTGTATGTAAAAAACGCATATGGGTTGTTTTTAGTATTTTATAACACATTAGACCTTTTCTTATGCTTTTTGCTTTCACTAAATTTATTTTAAAACGTTTTTACAATCTTCACTCCTTGAAAAATGCTCATTGCCCCAATAGCCTAACATAAATCCTATGATAAAAGCTACATCAAATATAATTGCACCCTTTAATAAAGATTTTCTACGTTCAACCTGTATCTCTGAACTCTCGTTATTTTTAAAACAAAAAAAGTTTTCTAATTTAGCAACAAACTTACTCATGGCAGTCTCCTTAAAATCATTTTTTCTAATATGCGTACTCTAACTTTAACATAGAATTTTACATATTTCTATGTTTTTTACAAGATTGTTAAAATCATTTTGGTTGCTACAAATAAAAAAGACTCTAAATACGCAAATGCGTACTTAAAGTCTTTTCTTGTGGGTGCAGGGACAGGACTTGAACCTGCGACCTCCGGGTTATGAGCCCGACGAGCTACCACCTGCTCTACCCTGCGGTGTGCTAGTACATTATAATTGAGTGTAATTAAAATTGCAAGGAAAAATATAACTAAGAGCACCAGAAATATGG
Source organism: Oscillospiraceae bacterium (assembly GCA_012520505.1). Classification (GTDB taxonomy): domain Bacteria; phylum Bacillota; class Clostridia; order Oscillospirales; family Acutalibacteraceae; genus UBA1227. The sequence continues at coordinate 47,699 of JAAYOC010000018.1, read as the reverse complement.
TGCTCTTTTTATCTTTTGACATTAATCTTTTAACATTACATAGTCTTTATCAAAACTCTTAATCTATGCTAATAAGACTTGAAATAAATGGATGTGCCTCAAACCACTCCGGATAATTACGTTTAAAAATTGCCGGCATATTCCATGGGTTCATCGCATATATAAGATAGCCTAAAACTGCAAATAAAGCTAATGAAACTATTTTTGAAATAATCTTAAAAATCTTTTTGATTAAATCCATACTAACTCTCTCCCTTTTTCACACCACAATAGCTACCAAAAAAATCTTAACACAAGGTTTTACACTTGTCAATAAATAACAGAAATCCAAGTGATAGTCACTTGGATTTCCTGTTAAGTGTGAAATTGTATTATGTTGTGGTGGTTATACAACTTCTATCTAAAGCATTGTGGGAGACTACAATGCAAAAGACCAAAAAACTAAGAAGCTTCTTTCCACATGAAAAGAAGCCTCTCTTACACCACACCATAACAAGCGGTTGTAATTTAAGTTATACTCCTTTTCAAAACGGAAGGCTGTCGGTTTCCCTCGAACCCATCGGACATACGCCATGGCAATGCTTTAGGCGAATGACTCGGAGAAATTATTCAATTTATACATTAATTTTGCCACAAAAAAATCTTTGAGTCAAGACCTATTCTAAAAAGTAATTCCTCTAAACAAACTTTCAGTTGCTATAAAATCAGCTTCTTTTACAGGTTCCGCCGACAATCCCTCAACCGGAGCTAACGGTTCTGTAACCGGTATAGCTTGTTCTTCAACTGACGTTTCTTCCGCAATTGGAAGTTCTTGCTCTGCAATTGGCTTTTCTGCTACCGGTTTTGCTACCTCAGGAAAAAACACTGTTGAAGTCACTGTTTCTTCAACAGGTGCAGGTTGTTCTAAAATAGAATCAAATGCAATTGGAGCTGATGTGGAAACTGAATTTTTTTCTACTTCAGGCTCTATAATTGATTCTACCATCGGCTCTGCTTCCGGTTCTGCAACCTCAGGGAAAAACACTGTTGAAGTCACTGTTTCTTCAATAGGAGCCGGTTGCTCTAAAACGGAATCAAATGCAATTGGAACTGCTTCTTCAATAGGAGCCGGTTGCTCTAAAACGGAATCAAATGCAATTGGAACTGCTTCTTCAATAGAAGCCGGTTGCTCTAAAACAGGAGTGTCCACTCTTAATTTTGGAGCTTTCTTTGGTTTTTTTACATCATCCAGTGTCATTGAAGCTTCTGCTACTATTGCTGCTCTTGCTTCAGCAGCTACAAGTCCTGCAGTTGCCTCATACCCTTTTTTCTTACGCTCTTCATAAATTTTCTTTGCCTGTACTTTCCTAGCATTAAGTTTTTTCTTTTCAAGAGCTTTCTTATCTTTTTCAAGTTGGGCTTTTTCTTTTTTCAAAGCATCTGCTTTTGCTTTTGCCGCTTTTATTGCCGGAAGATTTTCCTTGCGATTTGCTCTTGCTTTTTCCATAAATTCTCTTGCCTTTGCAATAATAAATGGCGAAGCAAACACTGTACTAAAAATAGCTGAGCTAGTGAAAACTGCAACAAAGGCAAGAATGTAACAAATGAAATAATGCAATCTTGCGTCACGAGCTTTCATATAATTATCCCCTCTCAAATGTTTAATCCGAAACTTTAAAACGTTAATTTTAAAATCTTAAATACCCAATAATAATACAGAATTTTTTATTTTATGTCAATTTTATTTACACGTGAGAATTTTGTGGTATTATATTAGAGAAATTTATCCAAAAAAGTATAAGGAGGTACCAAAATTGGCAGCAGTTTTAGAGTGTGCACACCTTAAAAAACAATATGGTAGTACTGTCGCTTTAAAAGGGATTTCATTATCTTTACCTGAAGGTAAAATCATTGGTTTGCTGGGTCCAAACGGTTCCGGAAAAACAACTCTCATTAAACTGGCTTCTGGTCTTCTTTTACCAACTTCAGGTGAAATCAAAGTTTGCTCTTTCAAACCGGGCATTGAATCAAAAAAACTTGTATCTTATCTTCCGGAAAAAAATTTTCTGGACCTTGGGAAAAAAGTCAATAATCAAATAGCTTTCATGGCAGATTTCTATTCAGATTTTGATAAAAATAAAGCTAATGAAATGCTCGAAAGACTTGGTATTGATCCAACAAAAAAACTCAAAGAACTCTCAAAAGGTAATAGAGAAAAAGTTCAACTTATTCTTGTAATGAGTCGTAACGCAAAGCTCTATCTTCTTGATGAGCCAATCGGCGGCGTTGATCCGGCGGCAAGAGATTACATTCTTGAAACTATAATTAGCAACTATTGTGAAAATTCAACTGTTCTCATTTCAACTCACCTTATTGCCGATGTAGAGTCTGTTCTCAATGAATTTATCTTCATCCAGGAAGGTGAAATTCTTATGCATGAAAGCGCAGATAAGGTTCATGCTAAAGGGAAAACTGTTGATGCAATGTTTAGGGAGGTGTTTAGATGTTAGGCAAACTTACAAAACACGAATTTCTTGACTGTGCAAGAATAGCATTCCCATCCTATATTGCAGTTTTAATTGTTTCAGTTGTTGGTCGTTTTTTAACTTGGTTAACTTCAAGACAATCGCTCATAGATTCTGTCCCAATAACATTTGTTAAGATAATTAAGACTTTGTCGTCGCTTATTTCAACAATTTATGTTTTTGCATTTATCTCTCTTTTAGTAATCACAATTCTTTTCATGGTATACAGATTCTATAGAAACTTTTTCACAGACGAAGGCTATCTCATGTTAACTCTTCCTACAAGACCTACAAATCTTGTGTTTTCAAAACTTTTCAATTCATGGTTTTGGATTTTCTTAAGTCTTGCAATTGCACTTTTCTCTCTTTACATTACAATCGGACATTATGATAGGATCATTGAATTATTTAAAAACATATTTGATTCATTCAAAGACCTTTATGAACGCGAAGGCGAGTTCCTTGAAAGAGAACTCGGTGTTCCTATTTGGGTATTTGCAATTGAAATTATTCTTCTCGCATTCACATACATAACCCGTTTCATTCTTTCCTGGTATGCTTCAGTAGCTTTTGGAATGCTCATTTCAAAGAAACACAAGATTATCGGTACAATTGTAGCTTACATTATAATTTTTCTTGCCTCTTGGGCAATTATGGGCATATACCTTGCAATAGCAACAAGTGTTATTCCAAACTATTATTCAATCTTTACACAAAGTTCCGGTAAAGCTCTTCAAATTGTTGTTATTGGAAACATCATAATTGATACATTCTTTATAGGTTTAACCTTTTGGTTTACAACCTATATTATGAAACACAGATTAAATTTAGATTAAAGAATTAGTGAATTAACGAGCAAACAAATAACTGATATGCTGATAAAAATGTTTTGAATAATCAGCTGACATAAAAGGGGGCGGTTTTGAACCGCCCTCCAAAAGTTAAATTTTAAGAAGTGGTAGTCATTTAAAGTGACCCCTTAAAGTTAGATTTTAAAAAGTAGTAGTCGTTTGACTGCTACTTTTTTTATTTCCTCGCGTTACTATGCTTTTTATTATTCCTTTCTATATCTTTTATTTCTTTTTTTCTTTCATCTTTTTTCTTTTCTTTTACTTCTTTTATCCCTTTTATTTCCTTTTATTTCCTGTTTCGATTTTTCTTTATTTTCTTTATCGTCATCCCTTGTATGGTTAGCTAAAATCATTAAGGTATCTTTCAAAATTTTTATTGTTTCAGATTGCTTTTTAACTTTTACGGAAATATAAGGTTTTGTACCTGCACTAACACGTATTTGACCCTTCATTGCTTCATTTAGACTAACAACTGCTTTCATATCGATATCATTCCAATAGAAAAGCAAATTATCCATTCTTTGAGCAATTTCATATATACCAATCTGTGCAGCGGTGTTTCTAAGAAGTGAAACTTCAATAAGACCAAGTACCGACTGTGGCGGTTCGCCAAAACGGTCTTGAAGTTCATCAACTACATCCGCTGCGTCTTCTTTTTTTCTAATATCTGCAATTCTTCTATAAACTGCAAGTCTATGCGGAACACTTTCAATATATTTTTCAGGAATATGTGCATCAATCTGAATGTCTATAAGACAATCAGATTTAGATTGATCTTTTATGTTTTCTGCGTCATCTAAACTCAAACTTTTGTTTTCTTTTATTGCATCGGCAAGTATTTTCAAATACATATCATAACCGACAACTTCCATATGACCATGCTGTTTTGAACCGAGAAGTGAACCCGCTCCCCGAAGTTCTAAATCTCTCATTGCAATTTTAAAACCGGAACCAAATTCCGTATATTCACGAATTGCAGTAAGACGTCTATATGCAATATCTGTAAGTTCCTTGCCACCAAAAAATGTAAAATAAGCAGTTGCTCTTCTTGAGGAACGACCAATTCTACCACGAATCTGATGTAACTGAGAAAGACCTAATCTATCTGCATTTTCGACTATAAGAGTGTTTACGTTAGGAACATCAACACCTGTTTCAATAATTGTTGTACAGCAGAGAATATCAATTTCTCCTTCAACAAGTTGCTTCCAAACATTTGAAAGTGCGTTTTCTGTCATTCTACCGTGAGCGATTCCTATCCTGGCTTCAGGAAGAAGTTCACGAAGCTTAGTTGCACAAGCAATAATACTTTCTATATTGTTATGCATATAATAGACCTGTCCGCCTCTACGAAGCTCCTTCTCTATTGCACTAACAATAACCCCTATATCATATTCAAGTACATATGTCTGAACAGGATGTCTGTCAAGTGGTGCCTCTTCAATAATCGACATATCACGAATTCCGGTCATAGCCATATTAAGTGTTCTCGGAATAGGTGTCGCTGAAAGAGTAAGTACATCTACATTTGGAAATTTTTCTTTTAATTCTTCCTTTTGACCAACACCAAAACGTTGTTCTTCATCTACAATTAAAAGACCTAAATCTTTAAATTCTACATCCTTCGATATAAGTCTATGAGTACCGACAACTATATCTACATATCCGTTTTTTAAGTCTTTTACTATCTTTTTTTGATTTGCCGGAGAATTAAAACGAGAAAGCATCTCTATTTCGAATGGGAAGCCATCAAATCGCTTTAAAATTGTGTTGTAATGTTGAAAAGCAAGAATGGTAGTAGGAACTAAAATTGCACATTGTTTTTGGTCTGCGATGCATTTAAATGCTGCTCTTAATGCTACTTCTGTTTTACCAAAACCTACATCGCCACAGAGAAGTCGGTCCATTGGAACAGGTTTTTCCATATCCTCTTTTATTTCTCTAATACAATTGAGTTGGTCTTCTGTTTCGTCATACTCAAAACGACGTTCAAAATCACTTTGCATATCTATATCTTCGGAAAAAGCATATCCGGAAGTTGCAAGTCGTTTCGCATAAAGTTCTGTAAGTTCTTTTGCCATATCATTTACAGCAAAGCGAACTTTAGCTTTCGATTTTTCCCATTCTTTACCCCCAAGGCGATTGATTTTTACTCGTTTAACATCATCCCTTGGGCCTATATATTTTGACACTAAATCGAGTTGCGTTATTGGAACATAAAGCACATCGCCTTTAGCATATTTGATTTTTATATAATCCTTCTCAAACCCCGATACTGTCAGCTTTTCTATACCTTCAAAAACACCAACACCATGGATTGTGTGAACAATGTAGTCACCCTTGTGAAGTTCGTCAAGACTATGAAAAGCATTTTCACTTTTAGTTCTATATCGCTTTCTTAGAGCAGAACTTAATTGTCCGTGAGTTATAATTCCAAAATTTGCTTCCGATACAACTACTCCTGCTGAAAAAGTTGAAGCTAAAACTGAAACTTTTTCTGATGGAAACTCGGTTGGTATATTTGGATGAAAAATTGCCTTTATATCTGCAGCATTTAAGTCATCTGCTACTTGTTTCGCATTTTTTATATTACCTGCAGCCACTATCATTGTCTTATTTGTATCAAGTTTTAAAAATTCAACCAAAGACGAAGTAGTACCATTCCAAGCAGGCGTTTGACCAAATGAAAAAGTTACAAGTTCTTTAATCGGAATATCAAAACTACCTCTTGCAAAATTATCGAGATAGACTGTGCTTGCATTTTTAAAGGTTTCAACAAGCGTTGTGAAATTTATATATAAATCACCAAAAACTTTTGAATATTCACCATCAATTAATGCTTCTTTTATTTCCCTTGAATAGAGTTTATAGTTGGCATTAACTTTTTCTTTTACATTTGCACTTTCCGTTACAAATAAAAGGTCGTCCTTTTCAAGGTATGAGAGAGGGATTTTTGTGTTTTCATAAACGATATTTATGTATTTGTCAAGACAGATATCTCGAATTCCACCTCTAAGATTTCCTACATCGTCTAAAATTTTTTGTTTTAAAGTTTCAGCTTCTTTACCTCTAACTCTTTTAGCATATATTTCGAGTTGCTTTGTAAATTCGTCAATATCGTTCGTAAAGATTTCTAAAGAAGGTGTAAGTTCCACTTCTTTAACTTGCCCTATCCTGCGTTGTGTTTCAGGGTCAAATTCTACAATTTGATTTATTTCATCTCCCCAGAGTTCAAGACGAATTGGATTTTTTGATGAAGGTGGAAAAAAATCTACAATACCTCCTCGAGTAGAATATTGACCCGTTCCTTCAACTTCAGTTGAATGTCTATATCCCGTTGTTTCCAATATTGTTGTAAGTTTTTCTAGAGAAATTTCTTCCCCTTGTTTCAAAACAACAATTCGTTGTTCTAATATTTCTTTTGGAATCGTTTTTTGAATCACAGCTGAAGCCGGTATTACAACTACATCGCAAGTTTTTTGAACCCAATTTGAAAAAGCTGCAATCCTCATTCTTTCATATTCTTTTGAAGATGTTTGAGAAGAGATAAAACTTAAATCTCTTTCAGGCGCAAGAACAGATTTTGTTCCAAAAGCATTTAAATCGTCACAAAGCCTACTAGCACTTGCCTCATCCGGAGTAATTACAAATGCTCTTTTCTTTAAATTTTCACAAAGCGAATGAATTATCAATGCTTTATGAATTCCGGCAACACCTAAAACCCCCACAGGTATTCTGCGAAGACCGATTGCTTCTTCTAAATTTTTATAAGTTTTCGATTTTCTAATTACTTTTGAAAATGCTTTCAATTTTCTTCTCCAATTCACTCAGTTCTTTGCATATTTCCAACATATATACTTCTAAATTTGCCATAAAACTCAAATATATGTTACGTCACATATAGTACACTCATGCTTATTTTTAATTTCACCCTCAACGTGCTTTGTCCCCCACTCGACAAGAGTGGGGGGTCTTAAGTTTTTTAATTATATTTGTTCATTGCCTCGTCAATTTGGCCTTCAATAATGAGCTTTGTCGCTTCTACCGCCGACTTTATAGCCTCGTTCATCAAAGAAATATCCTCTTTTAAAAATTTTCCTAAAACATGGTCTGCAAGATCAATTTCCGGATTATCTCTATCGCCGACGCCAATTTTAATTCTAGGAAAATTTTCTGAACCTAGGTGAGCAATTATACTTTTCAGCCCATTATGTCCACCGGCGGAGCCTTGCCGTCTTATTCGAAGCAAACCTGGTTTTAACGACACATCATCTGAAATTATAATTACATTTTCAGGTGGTACCTTATAAAACCTTGCGGCTCGCCCTACGGCTTCGCCACTATTATTCATATAGGTTTGCGGTTTCATAATAAGACATTTCTCTCCGCCTATCACGACCTGTACTGTAAGAGCACCGAATTTTAAATAATCAACCTTCGTTCCACAGTCCTCTGCAAGTGCATTTGCCGTAATAAAGCCAATGTTGTGACGAGTCTTTTCATAATCTGGACCCGGATTTCCAAGTCCTGCAATTATAAACATACAGTCGTCTCCATACTACTTATTTAGATTTTTTCTTCTTTGGCATATCTTTATATGGTTTTTTCTTACTTACCCAGTCTTCCTTATTTACCTGTCTTGCACGTGCAATAGAAAGGGCACCATCAGGAGCATTTTCTGTAATTGTTGAACCCGCTGCAACATAAGTATACTCACCAACGGTAACCGGTGCAATTAAATTTACATTACAACCTACAAAAGCGTTATCTTTAATAGTAGTTTTAGATTTAACTTTACCATCGTAATTTACAGTAAGAGCACCACATCCAAAATTAACATTTTTACCTAAATCTGAATCACCAACATATGAAAGATGAGGAAGTTTACTTTTTTCTCCAATAGTTGAATTTTTGATTTCAACAAAGTTGCCAACATGAACTCCTTCACCAATAATTGAATTTGGTCTTACATGAGCAAATGGTCCCATATCTGCACCATTACTTATTTCTGAAGACTCAAAATAAACATTATTAAGTCTAACATTATCATGAACAACACTTGAATTGATAAAAGTATTTGGACCAAGTTCACAGTTTGAGCCTATAATTGTACGTCCCTTAATGATTGTGTTTGGAAGTAAAAGTGTTCCTGCACCTATGGTAACATACGTACCTATTATAATTCCATCCATACAAGGAATTTCAACGCCGTTTACCAAATGGTTTAACAGAATTTTACGACGTGCAATTTCGTTAAGCTCCATGAGCTGGAACCTATCATTTGCTCCAAGAGCAACATCAGAATTGTCAGTCATAAACACATAAGTTTTTTTACCAATTTTACGAAGTTCATCTATTGTGTCCGTAAGATAATATTCACTTGATGCATTGTTGTCACTTATATGTTCTAAAGCATAAACTAAACATTGCTTATCAAACCAATAAGCACCTGAGTTAACCTCATTAATTAGATTTTCTTCTTCCGTCGTATCCGTTTGTTCAACTATTTTTATAAAATTTCCTTTTTTGTCACGAACAATTCGGCCATACCCAAACGGCTTTTTGATTCTCGCAGAAATAACTGTGACAGCATTATTCATTAAGATATGCTTTCTAAGTGATTCCTCAATGGTAAGAGGGTCAATGAAAGGTGCATCGCCGGCAAGAATTAATACATTTTCAGCATCTCTTGAATTAAGATAATCAATCGCTTGCATTACAGCATGTCCTGTACCAAGTCTTTCTTTTTGGTAAACTATTTCACATCTTCCATCAAGATGTATTTCAACCATCTCACCAAGATGACCAAGGACAACACAGGTATCGTTAATTCCGCTCTCGCTAACTGCATCTAAAACCCAGTCAAGCATCGGTTTAAAAAGAACACATGCCAAAACTTTTGGCTTGTTAGATTTCATTCTTTTTCCTTCACCGGCGGCTAAAACTACAGCACAATTTTTCCCTACTACTCCCATTAAATGAACCTCCTTAGCTCAGTGGCAAGATCAGTTCCCAGTGCCATCATAATTGCCATGCACACTACAAGAAAGCCATATTGAACAAAGGTAAATAAAACAACATGGGCGATACTTCTTCCGCCCTTTTTCTCAATAAATTTCTTTTGCACCTCTTCTGTTTTTCCTTTTTTCTTTGCAGCCTCCATCACATGCTCACATTTTTTCATATAGAGGTAATTACCATAAAGACCTGCTATGATTTTAATTGCAAAATCAATATATGAGGCTGCAGACATTGAGCGAGGTTCTGTTGGCATTTCCTTAAGTAATTTATCCTGCATTTCTTTAAAATCAGTCTCTGACGATAAAGAATCCGACATTAAAACTTCTGAATATACTTTCCATGCTTCTTCATAGTACTCTGTTATTTCATTCATAAATGAGATTGGAATAATAGAGCTTATAATCATTGCAAGAATAGCATATTTCCACATCTTTCTGAATGCAAACCAATAAGGGCCAAAGAAAAAAGCAGCCCAGTTCCAACTTATTTTACGGTTTGTCTTATCAAACATCATAAATCGTGGAATATATTTATGCTTATTAACTTGAACTACTTCTCCGTAATTTTTAACTCTTGTATTTCCTATTTTTTCATTACCACGAATTGCTCTGTAAGACGGACGCTGATTGCCATCTTTATCTACAAGAATTTCACCTATAACTCCATTTTCCGGAATCTGATTTTGAGAAAGACGTTGTGGAATTATTTCCTTCTTCTGTTCTGATATTTTCTCTTCAGGAAGCTTTATTTGTGTTGCCTCCCAAATGAATTTTCCATGTTTATCCAAATTAGGACATTTTTCAGCTTCTTTATAGCATTCTCTGTGGAAAGGTGAGCCACAATCGGGACAAACTACTACATCATCTTCTGCTGAAAACTTTTTGAGACATATTGTACAAGTCTCATTTTTATACTTCATATTTGCCTCCATTAAGCGATTTATAAATAAAACCTTAGAATTTCTATCATGAGATATTATACATTATTTTTCTTTACAATGCGATACATTTTTAATATAATTATAAACTGCCAGAAAGGACGGATAAACATATGCTCCAATATGAAGAATTACGTCTAAATCTTCTTGAATATGAAAAACCTCTTGAAGATTTAAAAATTGCTCTCGGGCTTGAAGCCACGAGGAAAGAAATAGAAAAACTGGAAAAAGAAGCTGCAAAAGAAGGCTTTTGGGATGACCTTGAAAACTCACAAAAGGTTTTGCAGCGTACAAGTATGCTTAAAAACAAAATAGTATCCTATAAAGAGCTACACTCTCTTTTTGAAGATACTCTTGTTATGATAGAACTTGCAACCGAAGAGAATGATGAATCGCTAATTAATGAATGCACAGAAAGTGTTGAGGAATTTAAGAAAAAACTTAACAATATGACTCTTTCAACGCTTCTCACAGGCGAATATGACCATCACAATGCAATTCTCACTTTCCACGCAGGAGCAGGTGGAACTGAAGCCCAAGATTGGGCAGAAATGCTTTTTAGGATGTATAATCGTTGGGCTGAACGTCATGGTTTTAAGGTATCTGTTCTTGATTACCTTGACGGTGATGAAGCAGGTCTTAAATCTGCGACGATTCTTATTGAAGGTGAAAATGTCTACGGATATCTTAAATCCGAAGCCGGTGTTCACCGCCTTGTTCGAGTTTCACCTTTCGACTCTGCCGGTAGACGTCACACTTCTTTTTCATCCCTTGAAGTTGTACCTGAAATTGATGATACTATTGAGGTTGACCTTCATCCGGATGATATTGAAATGGAGGTATATAGAGCTTCCGGTGCAGGTGGACAAAAAGTTAATAAAACCTCATCAGCAGTACGTCTCATTCACAAGCCAACAGGTATTGTTGTATGCTGTCAGGTAGAACGTTCACAGCACCAAAACCGTGAAGTTTGTATGAGAATGCTCAAATCTAAACTCGTTGAAATTAAAGAACGTGAACATTTAGAAAAAATTGAAGACATTAAAGGTATAAAAACTGAAATCGCTTGGGGAAACCAAATCAGATCCTATGTCTTTATGCCGTACACTCTTGTAAAAGATACACGTACAGGCTTTGAAATGGGAAACATAAATGCAGTGATGGACGGGGACATTGACGGGTTTATAAATGCATACCTCCAAAAACTTTCTCTTGAGAATCTTAAAAAGTCTTAAAAAGAATTGACATAATACTGAACATATTGTTATAATACAAATCCGCACGCAAGAACTTGCGTAATTATCCTTACTCTATTCGATGTAGGAAATAGGGTCAAAGACCAAAAGGAGGTAAAAAAATGACAGCAAAGACATATGAAGCAATGCTCGTATTCTCTGTTAAGAATGGCGAAGAAAGCGCAAAAGAACTTTTTGAAAAGTTCAAAGCTCTCATCGAAGAAAACGGTACCATTGCAAACGTAGATGAATGGGGAATTAGGAAACTCGCTTATGAAATCGACTACGAAACAGACGGTTACTATTACGTTATCGAGTATTCAGCAGAACCAACATTCCCTACTGAATTTGAACGTGTTCTCGGTATTACCGATGGCGTTCTCCGCTTTCTCAACACATCTAAGTGATAACAGGAGGTAACGTTATGCTTAACTGCGCAATTATCATGGGTCGTCTTACAGCTGACCCGGAACTTCGTACCACATCCAATGGAATCAACGTAACATCATTTTCTGTTGCTGTGGATCGTTCTTACCAAAAGCCAGGCGAAGAGCGCCAGACAGATTTCATTAACGTTGTAGCTTGGAGGGGCACAGCCGAATTCATTACACGTTATTTTAGAAAGGGTTCTATGATTGCAATTCAAGGTTCAATCCAAACCCGTAACTATGAAGATAAAACCGGCGCAAGAAGAACAGCAGTTGAAATTGTCGCTGACAATGTAAGCTTTTGTGGTTCTAAAGCAGAGACAGGTACCGGAACATTCCAAAAACCGGAAACTTCTGTAGCAGAAGAACCTGCAGAAGTATCAGAAGCACCATCTTTTTCAACAGCTAATGCTGACGACTTCAATTCTGTCGCTTCAATGGAAGACGAATTACCATTCTAATTTAAGGAGGATACTAAAGTGTCATATGATAAAAATGCTCGCGGAGCAAGAAGATCTCGCAAAAAGGTTTGTGCTTTCTGCGTAGATAAAGTTGATAATATTGACTACAAGGATATAGCTCGTCTTAGAAAATTCACATCCGACAGAGCAAAAATCCTTCCAAGAAGAGTTACTGGTACCTGTGCTTACCATCAACGTGAACTCACAACTGCAATTAAACGTGCACGCCACGTTGCTCTTCTCCCATATTCATCTGACTAATAAAAATTCAATAAAATTATTTCAAAAATTTCAATTAAAGTTCAAAAGAGCTTGGTCAATCGACCAAGCTCTTTTATTTTGTCTACTTCCTTATCATTACTAGTTTTACCTAACTTTTGTGCTACTTAACTTAAGTTGCTCATTTACCCTTTATGCTACTTAACTTTCATACTATTTACTATTTATTATTTATCAAATTTTCGTTTTAACAATGGAATTGAAGTAGCAATTACACCAAACAGAAGTTGAAATAGGACTATTTGTCCTCCTGTAATACCAAAACCGTCTGTTCCTGTAAGAATACTGATAAGCAAGAATACTAAGATTGCAATTCCTGAATATATTGTTGCTATTATGTTATTCATTGGAATATCAGCATTAAGTTCTCTTGCCTCATAAATTGCCTTAAGAGAGGCTTCAATAGTTCCATTATGGATGATTCCTGCCGGTGCTGTTTCAATTTCCTCTTCCCTATATTTTTGGAAAATTTCTCCCGATACAGGACTTAAAATTTTAACAGCTGAAAGTGGAAGTCCAAATCCACTACAAATAAGTTCCTCAGTAATATTACAATCACAACTACGAACAAGTAAAGATACACCCGCTCTATCAATATTTTGAAGGTAGCGACGAAGCATTGGATCCGGCATATACTTCACCACAAACATTGCAGAAATTTTGCCCGCTATTGCAAGATAGATAACCTTTCTGTTATCTCGAGTATATTTTTCTTCAAATTCTTTATTTGGTGCTTGTACATTATGATTTATAAGCAATTCCCTGCTTCCAAGGAAAACTCGCCTGCCATGAATCCAAGCCGAAAGACCAAGTCGCTCTTCATAAGCTAATGATTCCACCGGTGGAAGAAGATCTTTTTTACCAAGAATTACACCATCAAATACATCTGCCAATGGTCCACCAGACTCAATCACAAGAGCTGCCGCATGAAGAATAGCTTCATCAATTCGCATATCTTGGAAGGTTTTAATTCCTTTAATGTTACAAGAACCTTTTTTAAAAATGTCTGTACTGTCAAGAACATATGCATTGATATCCATGCTATCAAGAACAGCTCTATGTCCTACAATTGCTGCTCCATTTTTGTTAAATATCTTATTTACAAGCAAAAGTGCTATGTTAGATACTATAATTGTAAATGCCGGGATACCTATGCTACAAACAGCAGCAAATACTCCCATTGCAAAAACTACATCGCGCTTTACAATGCCAAAAATCATTGCCATAAATAGCGCAATTCCAACTACATAGATAATAATATATGATGCAAACTTGTCTGCCGGATCATCCTCAAACGAATTTTCAATGAAATATGATGGTCTTTCAATTTTGGCATTATAACAAATTTCCGGATCTCCCATAAGAAGTCCTCTACCAATTTCAAAAGCATCTTCCTCACCTGAAATCTTTTCAGAACTGTAAAGTTGCGTTCCGTTTGTAATAAACTCAAAATTCGAAAGGGTTTTTGTAATTGCAATAAACCTCCCGAGCGATGCAAGTGTCAACGCTAAACAGCCTGCTACCGTGTAGATAGCTACCGGCGAATATGAATCTTTTACAAATATCATTATTGCAAAATTTTGAAGTAAACATGCAACAACAACAACTAGAGTTCCTGTTGCCGCATTCGCCTTTTTTTGTCTAATCTGTAAAAGTCCATTAAAACCTCTAATAATAGTGCTAACACCACAAAGTGAAGCCGCTAAAAGTAATATAATGTTGATAATTGCGCAAGCTACTGCACTGCCACCAATAATTTCCAGGTTACCACTACTCTTATTTATAAGTCCCGTAACAACTAGAGCGATTACAGTGATGATTGCTTGAACAATCATACATATGAATGTAGCTTTTCGAATTGTCTTTAATGAAGTGTGTATTCTATCTTTATCTTCAGCTGTTTCATACTCATCATCAAGAAAATCTGACATTAGAGCATCTGCCTTTGAAATTGTAAAGATTTCATCTTCATCATCTGGTAACTCATGCTCTACGTTATCAATATCCACAAATTCCGTATCAAGTTTGAAATTAGCAATCTTTTTATCACGTTTTTCCTTAAGTTTCTCCTCAGCGTGCTGTTCATTAATTCGTTCAATCTCTTCTTCTTCACCAAATCCAACAAGTTTTATTTGACCAACAATTTCATCTTCTTCTTCATGTAAGAGCATATTATCGCTATTTGCAACAATTGCTTTATCTATACTGCTAAGTTCTGCATCTGCCGAAACAATTGTTGGAATTGGTTCGAGATCAGCTGTATTTGTAAATTGACGGTTCTTTTTAATAATTCGTCCGTCACGCTCAATTGGAGATTTATCTACACCTAAGTTCATTGCTTCATAATCAGCTGTACGTGCAATTTTTTGCTGAGGCGCATTGAAAAAACGTTCTCTATATTTATTGCTTGCAATATCGCTTGAAGCATCTGCACTTTTTTCAACTTTTTCAGTAATAATCTGGTGATCAATATTTTCATTCCTTACAGGATAGATTCCTACTGTTTTTCCTGCAAGAGCTTTCTTTTCAAGATTTATTCCTTCAACTTCTTCAATTTCTTCTTTTTCTTCTATTTTTGCTTCCTTAATCCTTTGAACTTCTTCCTTATCATCTTCAAGAGTAAGTTCCGGCTCATCATCCTCATCTATATCATCAGCGAGGTGCATATAAGCCTGGGTTTGTTTTTCAGTTTCTTCAACAAGCTCTGATTCTAAATCTTCTTTTTTTTCTTCCCTAACTAATTTCACTGTTTTTGGAACTGCTTTTTTTTCTACCGGTTCTTCTTTTTCTTCCGATTTAGCGAAAACAGCAGCATCAAAAACAAGAGTTTTTTGAGTAATTTCTTCTTGTTCTTCTTGTTTTTCTTCATCTATATCAACTCTTTCCTCTCGACCAACCTCTAACGATTTAATCTCTTCTACTTTGGCAGATTCAATCGGAGTTTTCTTCTCCATAGGTTCAGAAGTTTCTCCAATACCTAAAAGTTCATCGATTTCAGACATTGACCATTCTTTTTTTGGGGTGTCAACTTTTTCTTCAGTTAAAGATGCAAGAATATCATCAATAGATAAATTAAAATCATCAGCCATTTTTTAGCACCCCTTTCATATAGTCTTTATTTGAAGCCTCTGACGGCTTACTTCATACATTACAATTCCTGCAGCAACAGAAGCATTGAGAGAATTGATTTCACCTCTAATAGGAAGCGAAAGAATAAAATCACATTTTTCTCTTACAAGTCTTCCCATTCCCTTACCTTCAGAACCTACAATCAATGCTAATGGACCACTTAAATCTGTTTTACACCAAGCATCTCCTTGCATGTCGGTACCATAGATCCAAACTCCGCGTTCTTTTAATTTATCAATCGTAACGGAAAGATTGCTAACCCTTGCAACCGGCATATATTCAAGTGCACCTGCAGCAGTTTTAGCAACAGTAAAATTCAACGTTGCACTCCTACGTTTTGGTATAATGACACCGTGTGCCCCCGCACATTCTGCTGTTCTGATAATTGCGCCCAAATTATGTGGATCTTCAATTTCATCGCATATAATGATAAACGGATTTTCACTTTTGGTTTTTGCAAGTGAAAAAATATCATCAATACTAGCATAAGAATGTGCTGCAACTCTAGCAATTATACCTTGATGGTTTGCACCGCCGCACATAAAATCTAATTTTTTTTGGTTCGTATCCTTGACAATAACTCCTGCATCTCTGGAAAGTGCTATAATCTTACCAATTGAGCCCTGTTGCCGTTCTCCTTTAACAACAAAAATTGTATCGATCTCTCTGCCAGCTTTTAACGCTTCAAGAACTGGATTGCGACCAATAATCAAATCACTCTTTATATCAGTTTCTTTCCTTTTCCGCATTAAATATAGCCTCCATGCAGTATATCTAGTTATTAACGGTAATTATTATACCATCTATTGTGGTGTTTTACAATATAAAGGGGCAAAAATTGTAGCTCCTTTATTGGTTCATAAATGACCCTTTAAGAAGGCTTTTTGTATTGCATTTAAATTAGATTTCATATATAATAAGGACGATGAAAGCAGAGTGAGCTTTTGTTTGACCATATGGCGTGTGGGTCCTGTGCGGCAGTGCGCTGTGAATCATGTCAGGCGGGGAACCGAGCAGCATTAAGCGGTTTGCCCTGAGCGCCACAGTCCGCCTGCTCGCCGTATGGTCAAGTGAAAGAACTCTGCTTAATTTTTTCAAAGTGAGGGATTCTCCTATGTATCAAGCCCTTTATAGAAAATGGCGCCCACAAGTCTTCGCCGATGTTGTCGGTCAAGACCATATTACAACGACTCTCATGAATGAAATTTCGGCTGGTCGCCATTCACATGCCTACCTATTTACAGGTTCCCGCGGTACCGGTAAGACAACTTGTGCAAAAATCTTTGCAAAAGCAGTAAATTGTAAAAATCCGGTAAACGGCGACCCTTGTAATGAATGTGAAACTTGTAAAGGCATAGACTCCGGCGCCATTCTTGACATCATTGAAATTGATGCTGCATCTAACAACGGCGTAGATAACATTAGAGATATTCGCGATGAAGCAAATTTCACACCTGTCCACAGCAAATACCGTGTTTACATAATTGACGAAGTTCATATGCTTTCAGCAGGTGCATTTAATGCTCTCCTTAAAATTTTAGAAGAGCCTCCAAGACATGTAAAATTTGTACTTGCAACAACTGAGGTTCACAAACTTCCTGCTACCATCCTTTCCAGGTGTAAACGTTTTGATTTCAAGCGAATCACACCGGAAGATATTGCAGCAAGACTTCAACACGTTGCAAGTAGCGAAGGAATTTCTCTTGACAGTGCCGCTGCAGCTCTCATTGCAAGACTAGCTGATGGAGCTCTTCGTGACGCCCTTTCAATTCTTGACCAATGTGTCAGTCACAATAAAAATGTCACAGAAAATGTAGTAAATACAACCGTAGGTCTAGCAGGAAAAGCTCATCTCTTTTCTCTCGCTGCTGCAATTCTCAATAAAGACGGCAGCTCTGCACTAGAACAAATTGGAAATCTACACAGCAACTCCGTCGATATGGACCGCCTTTGCAACGAACTCATAAACCATTTTAGAAACATTATGATTTGCAAAGCCGTTAAAGATGCTTCGCATCTTGTCATTTGTTCAAAAGAAGAACTCAACGAGTTTGAAAAGGCAGCAGAAGCTTACACAATGACTTATATCCTTGAGATTCTCACTACCTTAGGTGACGCACAAAATAATCTCAAAAAAGGTCTTGATAGGCGCATTGAAATGGAAATGGCAGTCCTAAAACTCTGCACAAGTAAAACAGATGGTTTAGTCTCCGGTGCAACTCCAATTTCTGCGCCAACACCAACCGCTACCTTTGACTCAACCGCGGAACCAATACACTTTGATCCAACATTTGAACAAGAGCCGACGACAATAGTTGTCTCCCAGCCAATTGTCAAAACTCAGATAGAATCAATTCCAGAACCGGTTGTTGAAGAAATACCTTCAATTGAACCTGCCTACGACATTCCACTTGAAACTGCTCCAGAGCCGGACCCTCCATTTGAGCTGGAATCTGAAGAAGACCTTGGTCCACTTCCTGAAACAGATTTATTCACAGGAATTAAAACAACTGAACCAAAAGACAACCGTCCTATTTCTGAATTAGACAATACCTTGACAGAAACAGAGTCCGTTCTTATAGATCTTATGGAAGATCTACCAGCTGTAGACAGCGAACCTAATTTCGAACAATTCCCTATTCTAACTTCTGAAAACGAACCTGCTAAAATTCCGGATGGGCCAATTTCAACCAACCTTTGGAATGCAATTACCAGAGAAGTGGTAAGTGTTGATAAAGCACTTATAGGTTCAATGAGTGGAGCAAAAACTTTTAAGCGAGGTAACAAAATACTCATCTATACAGAAAATATCCTTCTACATCGATGGGCAACAGTTGACCCACACAGGCAACACATTGTTGATGCTTCCCTTACCGTACTTGGTGAAGAATTGGAACCTGCTATTATTTCTGAACTTCCGGAAGAAAATGCAAAACCAATCCAAGAAGACTATACCTCCGTAATAGATGAATTACTTGAACCAACAAGCCACCAATCAGCACTTGATGAGATTGATCCTCTTGATGCTTTTCTTGATGGCATTACAGATGACAGACAGTTTAGTTTATTTATAGAGGAGTAAAATATGAAAGCTAGAATTCCAAAACAAAACCAAGACATGAATCAGGCTGCTATGATGAAACAACTTCAACAAATGCAGGATAACATGCAAACAACACAAAAAGAGATTGAAGAATCTGAATTTTCAGCAAGCTCAGGCGGTGGAGCTGTAGAGGTTGTTGTAAACGGTTCACATGAAATGAAAAGTATCAAAATTCAACCTGACGTTGTTGACCCTGAAGATGTTGAAATGCTTGAAGATATGGTCATTGCAGCAACAAATGAGGCAATGAGGAAAGCAACCGAGACAATGGAACGCGAAATGAGCAAAATTACCGGTGGCATGAATATCCCAGGTCTTGGCGGTCTAATTTAATCAAAGGAGAGTTTAACTTTGAGTCTTGGATATAATCTTGCATCGCTCGAAGAACTTATAAATCAGTTTCAGCGAATGCCGGGAATTGGTATAAAAAGTGCGCAAAGAATGGCTTTTTATGTGCTGAGCATGGAAGAAGAGGAAGCAAAAAAATTTGCTGAAGCAATTCTTTCTGCCCATACAAAAATCCATCAATGTAAAACTTGCTACAATTTGACAGAAAATGAATACTGTGTCATATGTAGAAACGAAGCGCGCAATAAAGAAATAATTTGCGTGGTTGAAGACCCGCGTGATGTAGCTGCTATCGAAAGAACACATGAGTTCGATGGCACATACCACGTGCTCCACGGAGCAATATCTCCAATGAGCGGAATAGGTCCGGACCAACTAACAATAAAAGAACTTCTAAATCGTACAGAAGGTATAAAAGAGGTAATTATGGCAACCAATCCCACCGTTGAAGGTGAAGCAACTGCCATGTATGTCTCCAGACTTTTAAAACCTTTAGGCATCAAAGTGACCAGACTTGCTTATGGTGTTCCTGTAGGTGCCGACCTTGAGTATGCTGATGAAGTTACACTTACGCGTGCCATGGAAGGTAGAACAGAAATCTAAAGGAGGGATATTCGTGGCAGAGCAAAAAAATGAACTTATAACAGTTGCAAGAAACAAAAAAGCTTACCACGATTACTTCGTCCTCGAAAGTTATGAAGCGGGAATTGAGCTTTTTGGTACAGAGGTTAAATCTGTACGTCAAGGAAAGATCAACCTTAAAGACGCTTGGTGTAATATTGATAACGGAGAAATTTTTGTTAACGGTATGCATATAAGTCCATATGACCACGGAAACATTTTCAACAGAGACCCTATGCGTAAAAGAAGACTTTTAATGCATAAAAAAGAAATTGAAAAACTCTTTGGTCAAGTAAAACAGGAAGGATTAACACTAATCCCTTTATCTGCCTACTTCAACAGAGGTCGACTTAAGATTCAAGTGGGTCTTTGCAAAGGTAAAAAACTCTACGACAAACGAGAATCAATCGCTCGTAAAGATGCAGACCGCGAGGCTAAGCGTATCTTTAAAGAAAAAAATCAGTAGACAAACAGTATCTTTTAGGGTATCATATGTATCCCATGGGGATGAAAGGATTTCGACGGGGATTTTGAAGCATAATAAGCGAGTAGTGGTGTGAGCCCACTTTAATCTCTCACACGTTTACAAAATAAACGACAACAAACCAGTTTTACAGGCTGCCTAAAGGCAACCCGTCTTAACTAAGAGTACCGCGGCTTAGATTAAGGCGACTACTAGCGGTGAACGTGAATTGTGTAGTGTCTCGCACACAATCATGATTTAGAGGCTACCGACGGTACCAGCCCGCTTATTGGCAGGTGCTTGGGGGAATCTTTTAAATTAAGCTACACTCGTAGAAAGTTATGTGAATGGATTTTCGGACGCGGTTTCGATTACCGCCATCTCCACCAAAAATAAACAAACCCGAGCAGGTTTAACTACCTGCTCGGGTTTTTGTTTTACCTTAAATTTAATATAGGGTTATTTAAAAGTCCAGCAATTAAATCTTTATAAACAAATTGATCAACTACTTCAGATATCGTTGTAATTCTTTTTCCAGCATCTTTTGAAGAACCGCCACAATGGTATAACCTCTGATTTTCTGTGTTCCAATCAATAACAATATACCTATCATGAAATATCGTACCAGTTTTTTGAAACTTTATTTTTCGCGTTGGATATTCTCTGCAGAAATCCTGATACTCAACATTATGAAGACCTTTACCTACATTATCACTAAAAATAATGATTTCTACTGATGGTGAGATTTCTTTTAACAGCACTAAAGTCTTAATTCCAATGTAATTGTCAACTATATAAATACTCTTTTTCGCCAAGCCATAAATATCATTATAGGCTATATTGGCTTCTACAGGTTGCCCGTTTAACAACAAATATCCTCTTTTAAGTTGCACCTTACTGAAATCAAAAATAAAATTCGATAGATCAGACTTCTGAACGACATTACCTAATGTATCAACTACTTCTGCAACTTTGTCTTCGACATTAATTAAATCTCTCCTTAAGCCTTGCATTTCTACAACATTGTTTGTAACTTGCATACTAAGCTGCAAAAATTCTCGTTGTCCAATTAGACCTTGATTTTCTACAATGTAATCTTTCATTTCTTTAAATGTGCGAATTAGAGCCTTGCTTTGTCTTATTGCACGCTCTCCTTTTAAAACCGTCATAAGCATATAAATACCTTGCTCAGTAAAAGCATAAGGCATATATCTACGACCGCCTGATCCATATTCTAATTTTGAGGTCAAAAATTTTGACCTCAAAATTTCCCATTCCTCTTTTGTAAGTTGAAATCTAAAATCTTCATCAAATTTTTCAATATTATTCTTAACTTGCTGATTAAAAGTTTTTGTTTCATAACCATAAATTTCCGCAAGTTCAAAATCAAGCATAACCTTTTGACCTCTTGCCAAATAAATCTTATTGGTGAGATTTTCTTGATTTACGACCATAATTTCATCTGATTTTTCCATTCTAGCACTTACCTTTCGCGAATTTGTTTTATTTTCCTAGACATTTTTTTACCACATTATTATAAACTAACGATATAACTCTTGTATATAGAATTCAAGTTTCGTCTTCATTTAAACTGTTGAGTTACAATAGATGTAAACCTTTCCATTTGTTTGTTTCTATCTCCACCAAAAATAATTAAACTCGAGTAGGTTGACCACCCACTCGAGTTTTTTTCAAAAAGATTCTTCCAATCAATTAAATTTACTAATCAAGTTGCTTTTTTACTTTCCGCCCCAAAAGATAAAGCGACTTTCTATTTTTCTAAGACCGATATCCAAAATCATGCCGGTTAGTCCCATAATAAAAATTCCTACAAATACTACATCAGTTTTTAAATATTTATAAGCATCCAAAACCATCCACCCGATACCGGCGGTGGCCGCAATCATTTCGGCGGAAACTAATGTTGTGTAAGCAACGGCTACAGCTGTTCTAATACCCACAAATATTTCAGGTAAAGTTGCGGGTAAAATAACTTTGAAAAAAATCTGAAGAGTACTTGCACCAAAACTTCTAGCACTTAAGACATAGGTTAAATTGACCCTTGAAACCGACGAAGCTGCGGAGACAAAGATTGGTGCAAAGGCTGCAATAAAAAGAAGAGCCACCTTTGATTCTTCGTCAATTCCAAGCCAAATTATCAAAAGAGTGTAATAAGCAAGTGGCGGAAGTGGCTTTATGAAATCCACAACACTACCGATAACAGCCTGAAGTTTTGAAAAATAGCCACAAAGTAAGCCGAGAGGAATCGCCGTTATAAGAGCTGCGCTTATGGCAACACTAAGGCGTAACAAACTGATACCGATATGATGCCAAAGAGGAATATTATTGTATCCATTAAAACAAAGACTTGCAGCTTGTTTTAAAACATTTTCCGGTGTAGGAAGTTTGGTTATGTTTATTTCTCCCACATGGCTCAAAATTAACCATATGACAAGGATAAAAATCCATGTCAGCCAAGTCAAGATATAGTTTTGATTTTGTTTTTGCTTCACGCTCTTCTCCTTAAAGAATAAAATCAATTGAGTAAATAAAATTTCTCTCCGCTCTCACACCACTGAGCATGCCATTCAGCATGCTCATCATACTACAAAATGGGGCTATCTTTATTATAGCCCCATTTTGATTACAGGTTAAATATATTTTTTATTCCTTTTTATTTTTTTTAGGATTCAGTATGAAATTACCAACAATTGCTCCACAAACCATAAAGGTTAAGAAGAGCCAACCGGAAAGTGAGAAACTAACAATAGGTGAAAATAAACCACCGGCATTACATCCTCTACTGAATCCTATGCTAAGACCCATTAAAAGTCCGCCAAGAACCGCAAAAATGGACTGCTTAACCGTAATCTTAAGACCATCTTTAAAAGATTTGAAAAGTTTACCCATAGATAATAAGCCTATAAAAGCACCTAATACGATGCCCATATCTTGTACGGACTGCTGGTGCTGGAATATACCAGGAGCTACAAATTCAGGATTTCCTGTATAGTTACCAATAGTTTCTGCTGAAACACCTACAAGATTTAAAAACTTTGCAAACCAAAATCCGAAAGCACCTGAAACGCCCCAAGCGGATTTTGTAAAGCCCATTAAAGCCACATACATGAGTGCCATAGCAACTGCAGTTTCCCATAAAGTCCAAGGGCGAGCAAAGAAACGCTGATAGAAAGGCAAGTCCGTATCTAAAAGCTGTGATACAGCTTCTTCTGATTCTTTCTCTGATTCTACGCCTGTATATGTACCTTTGGCTTTACGTTTAGCTTCATAAACATAAGACAGTTTAATAACGATTGCCGCCAAAATAATGTTTACAATAAGAGCGCCCAAAAAGCCGTTAAGACCGTCAAACTTGAAAAGATCCGGGAACCAAACACCGCTTACATTTTCACTACTCTTTATAAATGAGGTAGTCATGATTGGCATCATTTTGCCAAAAGGCATACTAATTACAAAGCCCATTCCGAAGAAAAAGAGAGCTATTAATGCTTTAGGGAACTCAACCGTCAAGTCTGTCAATACACCTGACGCACATCCGCCGGCAAAAGCCATTCCAATACCGAACATAAAAGAGCCTATGATTGTGCCTAAAGAAACAGGATGAATAAAGTGAGCGTACGTTAGAACGAATTCACTATTAACATCAGCTGCAGGAACAGCGGCAAAAACCACTGTTACAAAAGAGCTTAAGATAATGAGGAGCATAAAGGAACGCATAAGCTTAGTTGAGCCCGTATTAATAGCGCGATTTGCAGTTCCTGCAAAACCGTATGCACCTCTGCTTAAGGCATACCCTATACCTACGCCAATAAGAAGTCTTGCAAAATGTAGAGAGCTAGGCAAAAGTGTTGCACCAATTACGAGAACGAGTAACAATAAAATAGCAGCAATTATCAATTCTATTTTGTGTGTTTTCATAAATAGACCCTCCTTAAATTATTTAATTGTCAAATCAATCAAAATTATAATCCGTTAATATCTTATCTCTTCCGGTAATCAAATCCTGATAATATTCATAGAAACTGATACCTAAAAAAGAACCTTGGATGTTGTAAACCTCTGTATATCCGTTACCTTGTAAAGCGCGAACAGCATTATAAGAACGCTGTGCTGAACGGCAGTGAAGATAAACAGGCTTATCTTTAGGAATTTCATTCATTCGCTGTCTAAATTGACTTAAAGGAATGTTGACAGCACCTTTTAAGTGTGATCTTTCGTATTCACCTTTTTCACGAACGTCAATAATAAAAGCACCGGATTCAACCAATCCTCGAACAGCTGTTACAGGAACCTGTTTGAATTCATCGTTGAGTATGTTTGTTGCAACAATAGCTGCATATTTAACAACGTCTTTAGCTGTTGAGAAGAAAGGAGCATATGTAAGCTCAACATCCTTTAAATCTTCAACACTTGCGCCAAAGTGAATAGCCGTTGCAACGATATCTACACGTCTGTCAACAGCACCTTTTCCTACAGCCTGCGCACCGAGTATCTTTCCGGTAGGGTATTCAAAAATCAACTTGAAAAAGAGTGGATTGCAGTTTGGCATAAGACCTACTTTATCACCAGGAATGACATACGCGTAGCGATAATCAATACCTTCAGCTTTACAGGCTTTTTCATTAAGTCCTGTTGACGCTACGTTCATATCAAAAATACGGCATACAGATGAACCTATAACACCCGGATTGCGATTAAAACGTCCGTACATATGATCTGCTGCCGCTCTTGCTTGCATTTGAGCAGGACCTGCTAACGGAAGTTTTGTTTTCTTGCCTGTAATGGCATGTTTTACTTCAATTGCATCGCCCACAGCATAGATATCCGGATAATTTGTCTGATAGTGACGATTAACTAAAATGGCACCGGTTTCTCCGATTTCTATGCCACAGTCTTTTGCTAAAGCAGTTTCAGGTCTTACACCTACAGCCATAACCACCGTTTCCGCCTTAACCTGTTTTCCGGATTTTAAAGTTACAGTATTTTCTTCAATGGAGACTACCTCGTCACTTACGATAAGGTCTACACCGTTATCGACTATTGTTTTGTGCAAAATCTGTGCCATTTCAAAATCTACAGGCGTCATAACCTGATCCAAGGCTTCCACTAAAGTTACATTTTTACCAAAGCGGCGTAAATTTTCCATAACTTCTAAACCTATGAAACCGCCACCTACAACAACAATATCTTGAACATTATTTTCATGGATATAGTTGTCAATAGCTCGCACATCTGGAACATTTCTAAGTGGAAAAACATGTTTACTGTCAATACCCTTGATGGCACCAGGCATAATAACTTCCGCACCTGGCGATAAAGCTAGTTTATCGTAAGATTCCTGATAAACCTCACCCGTCTCAAGGTTTTTAACCTCAACCTTCTTTGATTCCGGCAAAATCTTTGTAACTTCATTCCTAACCCTGACATCAATATTGTACTGATTCTTGAATGTTTCTGGTGACATCAGAATAAGATCGTCGCTATTTTCAATTTCACGACTCAAGAAATTAGGCAAACAGCAATTCGAGAATGAAGGGTACGGACCTCTTTCAAAAACAATAATTTCCGCATGTTCATCCAAACGTCTAGCTCTTGCCGCAACTGATGCACCGCCGGCAACACCACCGACCACTAAAATTTTCCTTTTCATACAATCACCTCGTTTTATCAAACCATAATGCTAACATATATTCAGTATGTACAATTCATACTGTTTCAAATAAGGCATTGCTAATGCCTGTTTTACCGTGCAGTTTTCAAGGTGTTGATCCATCTAAACGGATTTTCCAGTTTAGTCTTAACATTTAGCAATCAATTTTAAAAATCTATAAATATCCGAAAATAAAACGAGCTATCAAATCAAGATTTAACACTATAAATTGTAACATAATTTAATTGATTTTTAAAGCATACATACAACTGAAAACAGGCAAGAAATAGCTAAAAAATAAACAAAAAAATATTAAATCTACCAATGCCGGTGTTTTAGGTGTTTTATTTCTATAATGCTTCCAAAATTTCTCGTTTTGTAATCATAAAAGTCGGATCAAGTTCCGGAATATACGAAGAATCCTGAAGAATTTTTTTGCTAAAATCAAGCTCTAAAGTTTTTATAATTTGACCAGGCCCTTGACTCATCACTAAAATACGGTTTGCAAGCAGCAAAGCCTCATCAATATCATGAGTCACCATAAATACCGTAAGATTTTCCTTTTGCCAAAGGTCTCGCATAAAAGTCTGCAAGCTACTCCGGTTAACTGCGTCAAGTGCTCCGAAAGGCTCATCCATCAAAAGTATATCCGGTTTTTGAATAAGTGTACGTGCAATAGCTACACGCTGCTGCATACCGCCCGACAATTCAAAAGGATAGCTTTTTTGGTAATCCTCCAACCCAATGACATCCATAAGGTGGTCATACCTTTTTTCAATCTCTTCCTTATCATAAGCAGAGAGTTTTGGACCAAACAAAATATTTTCTCGAACATTCAGCCATGGATATAGGTTGGTTCTTTGAAAAATTACACCCCGCTCTTTACCCGCCCCTTCTATAGGTTTGCTGCGTAAAAGAACCTGACCATTTGTAGGTGCATTATAGCCTGCGATAACATTTAAAAGCGTTGTTTTACCACAACCGGAAGGACCCATAAGAACCACAAAATCGCCTTCATAAATCTCCATAGAAATATCTTTAATAGCAAGAACTGAGCTCGTCTTGCCTGTATATTCCAGACTTACATCCTGTATGCTGACCAAAGCGTCTTTAATCATTTTTCTATCCTCACTCAACAGAGATAATCTTTTCAATATAGGTCGTGTTTATAAACTTCTCAATCGCTTCTTCCGTTGGTACTTTACCAATTTTTTTTGCCTCATATAAAAATACTGCTGTATCCATAAAAACTTTGTGGAAATTTCCGGGTGAACCCTCTTTTCCTAGATACGAACTGTTAAGTTGTTCTTCCGCTCCAAGCCACAAGGTGCCTGCCATCTGTGTCTTCGCCACTTCTTTGTCAATTTGTAGATGCTTGGCAGCCGATTCTATTGCAACATCCGGCGTCTCTTTATAAGTTTTGATCGCCCTTTCTTGAGCTCTCAAATAATCTGAAACCAACTGTGGGTAGCGTTTAGAAAAGTCGGTGCTAACCAGCTCAATATCGGCAGTCGTAATACCACTACGTGCCAAAACCTCGCTATCCGTAATTACCACTCCTGTTTCTTTCATTTGTGTGAGTGTCGGTTCCCAAGTATATGCAGCATCTATATCGCCACGACGCCAAGCTGCTAAAATATCTTCCGTATTCATATCTAAAAGCGTTATGTCACCCGCATCTAGCCCCTCACTTTTTAAAGCTTGAAGCAATGCATAATGAGAGGTTGAGCTAAACGGTGTTGCTACTTTTTTACCTTTTAAATCCTTTATAGAGTTAATGCCACGACCCTTTTGTGCCACTAATGCCTCATTTTGTCCTAAAATCTCATGAATCCAAATAAGTTCTACTGGAATATTCTTATCTAAAGCAACTATGGCATTTGTATAACCCATCTCTGCAAAATCTAAATCGCCTGAAGCAAAGGCAACGTTTGCCGCTGTTCCGGAATCAAAAAATACCATCTTTACCTCTATACCTCTGTCTTCAAAATATTCTTTAAAGAAACCGGATTGATATGCAACAGTCTTGTCATTTGCTATACGGATTGTTCCAACGGTAACTTGTTTCGGTAAATCCCCTCTAGGCGATGTATCCTTATTTTTTCCACAGCCCGTAACACTAACAAGCAAAATTGTTAGTAACATTAAAACTGCGATGAATCTTACTCTAAAACAATTCCCTTTTTGCTTTTTAACCTGCATAAAATCCCTTCTTTTCATAAAAATAAGAATAACCAAAATATAGTCTTTAGGAAAAGACTTGAGCTAATATTTACTTTTACAATTATACCATGCGTCTATATTTTAAAAAACAATTTTCAAAAAATTGCTTTAAATTTGAAGTTTTCATTCCGTACGATTTTAAAAGCTCGAGTAGTTTTTAAAGTTACATTAAAAAAACGACTTGAGGGTTAACTCAAGTCGTTTTCTATTTCAG
Organism: Oscillospiraceae bacterium; assembly: GCA_012520505.1. Classification (GTDB taxonomy): domain Bacteria; phylum Bacillota; class Clostridia; order Oscillospirales; family Acutalibacteraceae; genus UBA1227. The sequence goes on along the minus strand of JAAYOC010000018.1, from coordinate 19,211 downwards.
TTGCTCTATTTATTACGTTTTGTGGGGCAGGACCACCTATGCAGGTTCTGTCGTTGACGCATTTTTCCAGGTTGATTGCAGTGTAAAGGTCTTCGTCAAAGAGGTCGCAAACTGCTTTATATTCTTCGAGTGGAAGAGTTTCTAAGGTAAGATTTTTCTCTATGCAAAGAGCTACGAGCTCACCCGTTACTTTATATGCGTCTCTAAAGGGAAGTCCTTTATTTACAAGGAAGTCTGCACAATCTGTTGCATTTATGAATCCACCGGCGGCAGCTTTTCGCATATTTTCTGTTTTAACTTTCATTGTGTCGAGCATTGGAGTAAATGCTGTAAGACACATCTTTGCTGTGTCTACTGCATCGAAAATGGCTTCCTTATCTTCTTGCATATCCTTGTTGTATGCAAGCGGGATACCTTTCATTACAGTAAGGAGAGTCATCAGGTCACCGAAGACACGTCCCGACTTTCCACGAACAAGTTCTGCAATATCAGGATTTTTCTTCTGTGGCATAATACTTGAACCGGTTGAAAAAGCATCGTCAAGTTCAATAAATTGGAACTCGTATGAACACCAAAGAATTATTTCCTCTGAAAACCTTGAAAGATGAACCATAATTATTGAAAGTGCAGATGAGATTTCTATACAGAAATCTCTATCTGAAACACCGTCGATTGAGTTTTGAGATGGACCATCAAAACCTAGAGTTTTTGCTGTCATATTACGGTCTATGTCGTAGGTGGTTCCGGCGAGGGCACCACTGCCAAGCGGGCATGCGTTCATCATACGGGACTTTGCGTCTTTAAGACGAGATAAGTCCCGAAGAAACATTTCAGCATATGCCAAAAGATGGTGCCCGAAAACAATTGGTTGCGCACGTTGTAAGTGGGTGTAACCGGGCATAACTACGTCACTATATTTCTTTGCCTGTTTGCAAAGAACAACGAGAAGTTCTTCTAACTGTGTTACGACCGCATTCACCTCGTGCGCAAGAGTTAGACGAAGGTCAAGTGCAACTTGGTCATTTCTTGAGCGCGATGTATGAAGACGCTTACCTGCATCACCTATTCTCTTGGTAAGTTCACCTTCAATGAAGGTATGAATATCCTCAGCTTCCGGGTCGATTACAAGTTTGCCATTTTCAATTTCCTCTAAGATTCCTTTAAGCCCCTTTAAAATCTGTTCTTCGTCCTTTTTTGAGATAATTCCCTGTGCAGCAAGCATTGTTGCATGTACCATACTGCCGGTAATATCCTCTTTATACATACGCTGATCAAAAGAAATACTTGAATTAAAGTCGTTTGTTTTTTTATCTATCTCCTTTGAAAACCGTCCTGTCCAAAGTTTCATTTTTTATTTTCCTCCATCATAGCCTTAACCTTAATTGGCAGACCATAAAGATTGATAAATCCTTCTGCATCTTTCTGGTTATATACATCATCTTCATCAAATGTAGCAATCTCATGATTGTAAAGTGAATACGGACTGCTAACACCTGCATTGATAATATTGCCTTTGTAGAGTTTGAGTTTTACTGAACCGGTACAGTTTTCCATAGCCTTGTCAACAAAAGCCGAAAGTGCTTCACGAAGTGGTGTATACCATTGACCGTTATATACAAGCTCACCGAAAGTAATTGCAAGCCTTGCCTTTTCATGAGAAGTTGCTTTGTCAAGACAAATTGTTTCAAGAACATTGAGTGCCTTATAAAGAATTGTTCCACCCGGAGTTTCATATAAACCACGACTCTTCATACCTACCAGACGATTCTCAACAATATCAAGAAGACCGATTCCATTTGCTCCTCCTATTTCATTGAGTGTCAAAATAATTTCCTTTGCGCCCATCTTTTCACCGTCAAGAGCAACCGGAACACCAGCTTCAAAATCAAGTGTTATGTATGTTGGCATATCCGGAGCCTGAAGCGGAGAAACAGACATCTCAAGGAAGCCATCTTTTTCATACTGTGGCTCGTTCATTGGATTTTCAAGGTCAAGACCTTCATGTGATAAATGCCAAAGGTTTTTATCCTTTGAATAACTTGTTTCTCTGTTTATTTTAAGTGGAACATTATGTGCTTTTGCATAATCAATTTCTTCGTCACGAGATTTAATATCCCACTCACGCCAAGGAGCAATAATTTTCATGTCTGGAGCAAATGCCTTGATTGTAAGTTCAAAACGAACCTGATCGTTTCCTTTACCTGTACATCCATGACAAATTGCATCAGCATCTTCCGCCTTTGCAATTTCTACAAGACGTTTTGCAATAACCGGACGTGCAAAAGAAGTACCTAAAAGATATTCTTCATACTTTGCACCTGCCTTAAGCGATGGAATTATAAAATCATTTACAAATTCTTCCGTTAAATCTTCAATATAAAGTTTTGAAGCTCCGGTAGCTAATGCCTTTTCTTCAAGACCATCTAGTTCTGTGCCTTGACCTACATCGCCGGCAACAGCAATTACTTCACAATTATTGTAGTTTTCTTTAAGCCATGGAATAATAACTGACGTATCAAGACCGCCTGAATAAGCAAGTACAACTTTTTTAATATCTGCCTTATTTATTGTCATAATCATAGCCTCTTTTTAAGTATGTTTTAATTATACGCCGATATTATATGTGTGTATATGCAAAAAGTCAAGCATATTTTGCATAAAATCTGCATATTTCTTGCATAAACTTTCAAATTTGGTAGTTTTGACGAATATTTATGCAATTGTAAATTTTAGATATTTTCAGGCAAATAAGGTAAAATAACTATACAAATTTATTCCATTATATGTTATACTGACACATATGTATTCACAATTAAGCAACAAATTGTGTAAGTTTACAATCAAAAGGAGCATATTTTAAAAAAATGCGATTGTTCAAAAAATTATTTGGTGATTTTTCTTCTCGTGAACTAAAGAAGATGTATCCAATAAGAGATGCTGTATTAAGTTTTGAAGATGAATATAGAGCTCTTTCTGACGATGAACTTAAAGCTCTCACTCCAAAGTTTAAAGAGAGGCTTGCTGCCGGCGAGACTCTTGATGATATTTTACCGGAAGCATTTGCGGCATGTATAGAAGCATCTGACCGTGTACTTGGTATGCGCCATTACCCTGTTCAGATTCTTGGCGGTGTCATCCTTCACAATGGCGGTATTTCTGAAATGAAAACCGGTGAAGGTAAAACACTCGTTGCAACTCTACCGGCTTATCTCAATGCCCTTGCAGGCAAAGGCGTTCACATCGTAACAGTAAATGACTATCTTGCTCGCCGTGACTCTGAATGGATGGGCAAGATTTATCGTTTTTTAGGTCTTAAAGTAGGTCTTATCGTAAATGGATTAGAGACAGAAGAACGAAGAGAAGCATATAATGCCGACATAACCTATGGTACAAACAACGAATATGGTTTTGACTATCTTCGTGATAACATGGTTCAATATAAAGATGATAAAGTACAGCGTGGTCATAACTATGCAATTGTCGATGAAGTTGACTCAATCCTTATTGACGAAGCTCGTACTCCACTCATTATTTCAGGTATGGGTACTCAGTCAACTGAACTTTATAACCTTGCAAACAACTTCGTTAAAAATCTTTCTATGACGAAAGTTAAGGAAGTTGAAGCAAAAGAAGAATATGAAGAAATGGGCGATGGAGATTATATTGTAGACGAAAAAGCAAAAACAGCAACCCTTTCAACTTCAGGCGTTGAAAAAGCAGAAAAATATTTCAATGTTGAAAACTTGATGGATGCTGAAAACTCTACACTTCTTCATCATATAAACCAAGCAATTAAAGCCCATGGTGTAATGTTCCGTGATATTGACTATGTAGTAAAAGATGGCGAAGTTCTCATCGTTGATGAGTTTACCGGTCGTATCATGATAGGTCGCCGTTATAATGAAGGTCTTCACCAGGCGATTGAGGCAAAGGAAAATGTTCATGTTCGTAGGGAATCGAAAACACTGGCAACAATTACTTTCCAAAACTACTTCCGCCTTTATAAAAAACTTGCGGGTATGACAGGTACTGCAATGACGGAAGCAGATGAATTTTCTGAAATCTATAATCTATATCCCGTTGAAGTTCCAACTAACAAACCGATGATTCGTCTCGACAGACCTGATGTAGTTTACAAAACAGAAATCGCAAAATACAGGGCTGTAATTGAACGTATTATGGAATGTAACGCAAAAGGACAGCCTGTACTTGTAGGTACAATTTCAATTGAAAAATCTGAACTTCTCTCAAAACTCCTTAAAAAACAGGGAATCAAGCATGAGGTTCTCAATGCAAAGAATCATGAGAGAGAAGCTGAAATTATAGCTCAGGCCGGTAAGTTTGGTGCAGTTACAATTGCAACAAACATGGCAGGCCGTGGTACCGATATTATGCTTGGTGGTAACCCTGAATTTCTTGCGAAATCAAGTCTTCGCAAAAAGGGTTACGATGACGAAATAATATCTGAGGCGATGGGATTCGCTGATACCGACAATGAAGAAATCTTAAAAGCGCGCAAAGATTTCACCGAACTTGAAGCACATTACAGAGAACATATTCAAGAAGAAGCTGACCAAGTTCGCGCTGCCGGAGGACTCTACATTGTCGGCACAGAGCGACACGAATCCCGCCGAATCGACAACCAGCTTCGCGGTCGTTCAGGTCGTCAAGGCGATCCGGGTGAAAGCCAATTCTTTTTATCAATGGAAGACGACCTGCTTCGTCTCTTCGGCGGCGACCGTATGACTAGAGTAATGGAAACTCTCAATGTTGATGAAAACCTTCCAATTGAAGTTAGAATTCTTTCGAACACAGTTGAAAGTGCTCAAAAGAAACTTGAATCACAAAACTATGCAATAAGAAAACATGTTCTTCAATATGACGACGTAATGAATAATCAACGTGAAATTATCTATAAGCAACGAAATCAAGTTCTTGATGAAGTCGACCTTAAAGATAAAATCCTTGAAATGCTTGATGAAACAATTGAAGGTAGTGTTCATATGTATTGTCCAAAAGATGCCGAAAAAGAAGACTGGAACACTGCAGGACTTCGTGAAAAGTTTATGGGATGGATTCTTAATCCAAATGACAAACTTTCTGATATGAGTACAACTGAAATGATTGATTTCCTCAAGACTCGTGGTCATGAAATATATGAAAAACGCGAAGCTGAACTTACACCTGAAGTTACAAGAGACCTTGAGCGAATGATTCTTCTACGCAATGTTGATATGAACTGGATGGATCATATTGATGCAATGGAAGAATTAAAGAAGGGTATTGGTCTTTCTGCATATGCTCAAAAAGATCCTGTTGTAATGTTTAAGTTTGAAAGCTTTGATATCTTCGATGAAATGACAGCTACAATACGTGAAGCTACCGTAAAACAGATGTTTACTGTTAAAATAACTAAATCGCAAGAGATAAAACGTGAGCAAGTTGCAAAAGTTACAGGAACCAGTGGCGGGGATGGAACCGATGTTAAACGTCCAATTAGAAAAGGAGAAAAAATAGGACCTAATTCCCCTTGTCCATGTGGTAGCGGAAAGAAATACAAAAAATGTTGTATGCATAAAGATTAAAAATACTGAGTAAAATTTGGAGTGTAGCACATGGAGAAATTTAAAAGTATTATTAAAAGTTCATTTGGTCAGCAACTGCCAATCCGGCAAAGATTCTTTAACATTATATTTATCTGCGGATTTGTTCTTGGAATTGCCGGAACCATTAATTGTATTGCCATGAATTCTTCTGAACAAGCGACCTTGATTTCTGCCGCAACAGCAATTATATTTCCATTACTCACATATGTAGGAATTAGAGCCAAAGAACACCAAAATGTAATTATATATTTTGCACTTTTTGTAGTTAATTTTTTCGTTTTTCCTAGCCTTTATCTATGTGGTGGCGAAATCCATTGCGGTATCCCTATTTTCTTTGTTTTGGGACTCGCTCTCATCCTTTTCCTTACCACTGGAATTACAAGTATTATACTAACAGTTGTTACAAGTCTCTATTTTCTTTTTATATTTTTTGTGTCTTGGAAATATCCGGCAGTTTGCATGGATGTACCGGCATTTTCAACACCTGAAGGACTCCGTGAGTTTGCTTTTAACGACATTATGTATAATGTCGTATTAGTATGTATTGCTCTTGGAGTAATCGCAAAAATTATATTCAACATTTACCAAAAAGAAAGAAAAATTGTTGAAGCTTCAATTAAAGAAGTTGAAAGACAATCAATAATAGATCCCCTCACCGCTGTATATAATCGTAGATATATGTATTCTTTCTTAGATACTCAAATTAAAAAATCACGAACAGAAAATATGCCTCTTTCCGTTGCAATTTTTGATATAGATAAATTTAAAGATCTAAACGATACATATGGGCACCTCCTCGGCGACGTAGTTTTAAAAGCTCTTGCATCTATTCTCAAGAATTCCTGCAGAGAAGGAGAAATCGTTGCCCGTTATGGCGGCGAAGAATTTATTCTAATTCTCCCCGGTATTGAACTTGATGCCGCAGCAGACCGCGCTGAAAAACTAAGGCTGTGCATTGAACAATCATACCTATCTCCAGAACTTCCAAAAGATAAACCTGTTACCGTAAGTGCCGGTGTTTCGACATTCCAAGCTGGTTACGATATAGAGGATATGATAGCTATTGCCGATACTCGCCTCTACAAAGCAAAAGAAACCGGTCGAAACAAAGTAATTTCTGAGGGAGGAGGTAAGAAATATGATTAAAGACTTTTTATATGAACTCATACACGGCGATCGTATCAAAGATGCCCATCTAAAAAGAGAGTTCTTTACCTTGCTCCTCAATGCAACTATTGTCACTGCTGCAGCTACTATTTTATTCTCAATAGGTTTAAAAAAGCATTTTTACTGTATTTTCACATATTTTGTACTGTTTATTTTTCTTTCAATTCTTCATTATGTAGGAAACAAAGATACATCAATAAAAATACAAAAAAGAATCTACGTTTCATACTGCTTTTTTATGGGAATAGTATTCTTTCCTCTTATATATCTTTTCGGTGGAGGAATTGAAAGTGGTGCTCCGCTTTTCTTAATCATAAGTACCCTTTCAATATTCTTATTACTTGACAACCTGCTTTTAGTTGTCATGTTAGTATTACAGTTTCTTGCAACACTGATTATAGGTTCTGCTGACTATGCAAACGAAGGATTTATTAATAGCTTCACTTCTCTTGGCGATTTTACTTACTTAGATATTTCTTTGAATGCGGTGTTCATAGGTATCGGTGTTGGTGTTTTTCTTCGCAAGCTTACTTCCTTTTTTGAGGAAAACCAAAAAAAAGCCACCTTGCTTTTAAAACAAATTGAAGATGCTTCAACTAAAGATCCTCTTACCGGTGCATATAATAGACGTTACCTCATGGAAGCTCTCAATAGGCATATAGCAAAAGTTGACAGCGGTGAGCTTCGTTCATTTTCAATATTGATGTTTGATATTGACCATTTTAAAAATATCAATGATACATATGGACATCTTGCAGGAGACGATTGCATTAAAAATCTTGCACTCATCTTAAACAATTTGCTTCGTGACTTCGATATTGTTACCCGATATGGTGGTGAAGAATTTGTTTGTGTTCTCCCAACAGCTGATGATACATCTGCATTTAGGCGCGCCGAACAAATTCGTATAACAGTTGAATCTACTCAGCTTTCTGAAGATATTGATATTAAAGTTACTGTCAGTGGAGGTGTTGCGATGTATATTCCTGGCACAACTGCCGACCAACTTCTTAACGAAGCTGACTCCAATCTATACCTTGCAAAAAAACAAGGAAGAAACCAAATCTGTTGGCGTGATGGAGAGGCTCCGCCTCCTTGCTATGTAGCATATGGAAATACAGATACAATAAAACCGGTACAAAATGCCGGACGCCGTTTTTCAGATGCTACACAAAGTTTAAGATTTTAATTGCAAAAATTAAAAAATTATAATTGCATTTAACTATAAAAATACCGACCTCCAACTGTTAGATTTAGATCTAACTTTTGGGGGTCGGTTCATTTATTGAAAGTCTATTCTTTTCTATTCTTTTCTATTCTTTTCTATTCTTTTTTTCAATTTTATTTTTTCTTAATCTTATTTAGAAAGAAATTCTTTCAGTTCATCATTTCCCGTGATGAAATTTCTACCAAAGGCAAGTACATTTTCACGCTCCATTTCTGGCGGAAGTGTAGCTGAACCATCTTCCATGATAAAATAAACATTCATAAGTGTTGCATCTGTTCTCATATCAGAATAAAGAAATTCAAATACCATTGGCATATTTCCTTCAGCAGCAATTGAAGCTAAATTCTCAGCCGGTACATTAAAAGTAGTTGCCACAGCTTTAATTGCCGCATTATTAGGGCTATCTGAAACTGACGCATCACCAATTTTTACAATTTCATCTTCAGAAACTACAGGATCCTCTTTTACTTCTAATTCCTGTTCTAATTCTGGCTCGTCTTCAGCTATTAGTGCTTCTTCTATGTCTAATTCTATTATTGGTTCTGGTTTCTCAGCTATTGGTTCTTTTGCTTCTGTAATGGATTCAACTGCTGGAATTGTCCCTTCATCATATTCTAAATTCATATTGAGATCTTCAAAAGTAACTGAACCCTCTTCTGATTTTTCTGCTTCTGTAAGTACAGAATAATCTTCAAATGAAGGTGTTTCATCTGCTTTTGGAAGTGTTTCCCCATCCGTTTCAGCCATACCAATTGCAAAACCTTGTTCCAAAGGATTAATATCATCTAATTTTGCTAAATCTGATTCTTCTAATGTGCCAAGTGCTGGCTCAAAAACTGTAGATTCTTCAATTGGAGCAACATTTGAAACAAGGATTTCCGGTTCAACAAATGTAGTCTCCATTTCTTTCGATTCCGGCTCTATAGCTGGTTCTTCAATTGGCTCCTCAATTGGAATTTCTTCTACTACCGGTTCTTCAGTTGGTTCCTCAACCGGAATTTCTTCTTTAACCGGTTCTTCAATTGGTTCCTCAATCGGAATTTCTTCTACTACCGGTTCTTCAATTGGTTCCTCAACAGGAATTTCTTCTTTAACCGGTTCTTCAATTAGTTCCTCAACAGAAATTTCTTCTACTACCGGTTCTTCAATTAGTTCCTCAACCGGAATTTCTTCTACTACAGGCTCTAATTCTTCTTCAATTTTAGCCTCCGAAGGAGGAATAACAATTTCAATTTTGTCAGCATCCTCTTCTCCAAACCTTCCAGCAAGATAAGGAAGCCCCATAGGAACATCTGTATATTCTTCTGAATCTGAAGTTAATTCTTCAAAAGTCACTGCTTCAGGAGCCGGAACAGGTTCAACCTTCGGCATAACCTGTGGCTCCGGAACCTCAATTACTGGTGCAGCCTCTGGAATTGGAGGTACACTTTCAAATCCTTCCTTTTCTGCCGGTTGTGACTCATTGCTTACTTTTTTTAAAGCTTTGGTTGTAAGGTAAACAGAACCTGCGGCTGTTGTTACAGCTGCTATACCTAATGCTCCAAGCTTAATTACTGTTCCAATTTTCATTAGACATAAGCCTCCTTAATAGTATTGCGACTTTGACTGATATAACAATACAACTTAATAATAACATTAAACATATTCAAAAACAATAAAAAGAAGGTCGATTTTTGTATCGACCTTCTAAAAATTTATGCTCTTGTTATGCTAAATTTGTATTGATCTTTACCATTTCGTTTTGCCTCATAAAGTGCAGCATCTGCTTTCTTAAAGAGTTCATCATAATTCTTTCCATCTTTATTAAAAAGTGATACACCAATACTCGTGGACAATCTTCCCGGCAAACCATTTTCAACACCATATCTCTTAAAGTTTGAAGTAAGCTGTTGAAGTTTATCACAAACCATTGCAATAGATTGAACATTTCTAATAAGAACAATAAATTCATCTCCACCGACACGACCAATAATATCCGTTTCACGGAAATTCTTATTAAGTTCATTTGCAAATGCTAAAAGTATCTTATCTCCTAAAGCATGTCCACGGGAATCGTTAATAGTTTTAAAGTTGTCGATATCAATAACTACCAGTGCATGTTGTGCAGAAGGACTCTTTTCAAGGCATTCTTCAATAAGACTCTTTGTGGTTACTTTATTATAAAGTTGGGTAAGTGGATCTCTTTCAGCCTCAAAACGAAGCTTTCCTTCCTGTTGTTTACGTTCATTAATATTTTGAACAAGGCAAAGACAATATTCGCTACCAACTTCTTCCTCTCTAGAAATAAGAAATGAAAACCACACATATTCATTATTTTTTGTTAAAACTCTACCTTCAAAGTAAAGTTGGGTTCTTCCGGCTAAAAATTCGTCTGTAATGTAATCAGTGTTTAAATTCTTTTCAAAAGCATATTTATCATCTGGATGTGCATACTCTTTGACAAAATCAATTATCTCTTCAACACGTTGCATTTCTGTATTTTCTGTGATTCCTAAAAATTCGTTTTCCCTTAGTATTTCACAAAGACCTGAATGCAAATTTACTTCTAAAGCAACATCAAACACTTGTGAAAAAATATTTGCAGCTCTTCGCTTAGCTTCAAAGTTTTCTGAGCTATTTTTTGCGATAAGATAATATGCCTCAAGTCTATCAAGATGAGTAGCTTGGGCAACAATTACCATAAAAACAACAACAGGAACGCATGCTATAACAAGTTCTAAACTCAAATCTGCAAATACTAAGAATACTACTGCGGCGATGATAGTTATAGGGTATATAAAAAAGGTCTCATAAAACGAATAAATTGGAATTTGAACACCTATATAGAAAAACGCAATCCAAATAATCACACTCTGCAATGGATTAGAAAAGATATGAGCTATTGCTATTAAAGCTACCGGATATATGCACCAAAATATTCCATGAATACCTTCAGCAAGAATCAAATCCTTTTTCGATTTATCCTCAGATTTTACTCGTTCGTAAAAAATCTTTCCAACTATTATGTATAAAACCAGTGCTGCAAGAGCAATAAACCAAATAAAGAAAAGTTTAAAATCAAAATATTCCCTAATTTGTGGAAATATGATAATAAAGAGAACTGCTATTGAAAGAAAAATTGCAAAAAGAATAGAATACCGCAGGTTCACACAAATTCTCTGCAGCTTCACATATTCTAAATAGGATTTTTCCTTTTCATCCAGCATCTTCTTACTGCCATAAAGAAGTTTCATTCTTTTGACAAGTGCTTTATATTTTTCTACCATTTTACTCATTTTTCTCTCACGTTTTTATGAAATAACCAAATATTTATATAACAAAACCATAATCATTCGTTTTAAGAATAACCCGACTTCCTTTAAATAAAATTAACAAAACTTTTGACAATTTGTATACAAATGTCGTTGTTTAAGACACTATCAATTAAAATTTTTATAAATTTCTCAAAATAAGCATCTCTTTTTTACAAAAATTCTGTATCTTCCGGTTGAGCTTCTTTTGATTAAGCTTCTTCTAACTAAGCTTCCTCTAATTAGCCTCTTCTGATTAAGCCTCTTCTGATTGAGCTTCCTCTAATTGAGCTTCTTCTAACTGAGCTTCCTCTGATTGAGCTTCTTCTGATTGAGCTTCTTCTAACTGAGCTTCCTCTGACTGAGCTTCCTCTAATTTAGCTTCCTCTGATTCTTTCATTTTTGCAAAACATTCACTGCAATAAACAGGTCTGTCTTCTCTTGGCTTGAAAAGAACTGTCGCTATACCCCCACATGTAGCACAAACTGCTTCATACTTTTCTCTACCTGCTCTAGCAGCATGTTTACGAGCATCGCGGCAAGGCTTACAACGTTGTGGTTCATTTTCGAAACCTTTTTCTGCATAGAACTCTTGCTCGCCAGCTGTGAAGATAAATTCTTCCCCGCACTCTTTGCAGATTAATGTCTTGTCTTCGTACATCTTAATAACCTCGCTTGAAATATATATTGCTCTTTTTTGAGCTAATAGCCTAATTAAGGCTTTTTCAACATAAAATTATGCTATTAATTTTACATTAAAGCATTTCCTTTGTCAATATGTTTAAAAGTTTATCATATTTTCAAAAAAATCTATACGGATTGTAAAATTATTTGCGTTTTTTCAAAACAACTGATAGTACAGCACCAATCAAAATAACAACCACTGCAGCTACTACAATTATCTTCGCAATAGCTTTAACATTCCCGTCACTGCTATCATTAGTTAAAAGAGTTGTTTTTGGACCAGTTGCAAACGATTGAATTGCTACAACAATGACACTTCCAAGCATAATTAATGCTAAAATAAGTGCTACTATTCTGGTAAATTTTTTACTTTTCATATTACACCTCCAACCAAGTCTTTGCATCAGCTAACATCTTTTCAAAAAGTTCTTCTGCCCCTTCAAAAGTGTTTGAAACTGCAGTAACATATATTTTTATTTTTGGTTCTGTACCGGAGGGTCTTACAACTACACTATTACCATGCTCAAGAATTAAATTTATGACATTTGATGCCGGTAGAGATGTTACTGTTGTATCTTCATAATCAATTGTCTTCAACACCTTAAGACCGCCTACTTGTTCCTTTTTATCTACACGAAGATTATCCATAATTCGGACCATTTTTTGCATTCCGGCAGCACCCTCAAATTCAAAACTCTCTACACGATTTAAATATATTCCATACTTATCGTAAATTTCATTCATTACATCAATTAAACTCTTACCTTGTTGTTTATAGTACGATGCCATTTCACAAACAAGTGTAGATGCAACAACAGCATCCTTATCTCTTGCATGAATACCAAAGAGATAACCATAGCTCTCTTCCATACCGATAATAAAATTGTCTTCCTTACCTTCTTTTTCAAGATTTGTAATATATTCACCAATATACTTAAATCCGGTCAAAAGATCTATTGCTTTTGCACCGTAATTCTCAGCAATTACACTAACTAAATTTGTTGTTACAAAAGATTTGATTATTACAGGTTCAGCAGGCATAAGGCCCTTTTCTTTATACTGAGAAAGTACATATTCAGTAAATAAAGCACCTACCTCATTACCACTCATAAGTTTATATTCATCATTATCCAATACGGCAATTCCCATTCTATCGCAATCTGGGTCTGTTGCTACAAGAAGGTCAGCTTTAAAATCTTTTGACATCTTAATTGCACACTCGAATACTTGTTTGATTTCAGGATTTGGATATGGACAAGTCGGGAAATTTCCATCCGGTAATTCTTGTTCTTTTACAACCTTTACATTTTGAAGACCGAGTCTTTCAAACATTTTACGAACCGGTATATTTCCTGTACCATTAAGAGGTGTAAAAATCACCTTTAAGCCAGCATGCTTAATTGCATCCGGATTTATAGTCTTACTTGCAACAAGATCATAAAACTCATTTATAATTTCTTCTGAAATATATTCAATTATTCCGGTCTTCAGCCCATCTTCAAAATCAATTTTCTTAACATCTTCAAAAATATCTACCTTTTGAATATATGCATATGAAGAGTCCGCTGCTTCATCAGTCATTTGATACCCTTCAGAATCATAGCATTTATACCCGTTATATTTTGCAGGGTTATGACTTGCCGTAATCATTACACCTGATGCACAACTCAGTTTTCTAACTGCAAAAGAAAGCATAGGTGTTGGAACAAGTTCAGGATAAATATAAGCCTTTATTCCATTTGCAGCAAACACACAAGCTGTTTCTCTTGCAAAACGTTCAGAATTTATACGTGAATCGTAGGCAATAGCAACCGAAGGATTTTTAAAAGTTGCAAGCAAATATTCAGAAACTCCTTGTGTTACCTGGTTTACAGTGTATATATTCATCCTGTTTGTACCGGCACCGAGAACTCCTCGAAGTCCGGCTGTACCGAATTTAAGTTTTTTATAAAATCTATCCAGAATTTCTTCATCTTTACCACGAATACTTTCAAGTTCTTCACGAAGCTCAAAATCTTTACATTTTTCAAGCCACAACTCATATAACTCATTATAAATTTCCATACCATATCCTCCGTCAAAATCTACTTCCAATTTTACCCTTTATAAAAGAAGGTGTCAATTGCTTGCAAGTTTTAGAAACTTGTGTCAAAATACTATTGTTGGTATAAAAGGAGAATAAAATGTTTTCAAAAGTTAATAGCGTAGGACTCTCAGGTTTTAAAGCCCAGATGATAGAAGTTGAGTGCGATTTATCCACTGGTCTACCAAGATTTGACCTCGTTGGTCTCCCGGACAGTGCCGTATCTGAATCTAGGGAGCGAGTCCGTTCAGCAATAAAAAATTGTGGACTCAACTTCCCGGTTAGTCGAATCACAGTAAACCTAGCTCCTGCTGAATTTAGAAAGGAAGGTCCAAATTTTGATTTGCCGATTTTAATAGCTATCCTTTTAGCCTCCAAACAACTTAAAGTTTCACTTGATGGTTGTGCCCTTCTTGGAGAAATTTCCCTTGATGGAGAATTACGTCGCATAAACGGTGTACTCCCAATGGTAATTGAAGCCAAGCAGCACAATATCAAGTGTATTTTTTTACCCTTTCAAAATGCTACAGAAGCTTCTCTCATTCCCGATATAGAAATCTATCCCGTAAAATCTCTACCTCAATTGCTTAACCACCTTAACGGAAGTGAAACAATTGAAAAAGTTAAAAACTTTTCATTTGAAAATTTTAATGAACAAATATATTTCGATAAAAAAAATGAGGTAAACAATTCAAAAGAAATTTCGAATATAAAAAATGAAAAGACAACTTTAAAATCAGAACTGGATTTCAGCGATGTGGTGGGACAACAGGCTGCAAAACGTGCTTTAGAAGTTGCAGCGGCAGGTAACCACAACATCCTGCTGATAGGCAGCCCCGGTGCGGGAAAAAGTATGCTTGCGAAATGTTTACCCGGCATTCTTCCAGACATAAGTTTTGAAGAAGCTATCAGTTGTACTTCTATATACTCAGTAGCAGGGCTTTTGTCTGAAGATATGCCACTTATAACAAAGCGACCATTTCGCTCCCCGCACCACACATCCACGGATGTTGCCTTTGCCGGTGGCGGTAGGAAAGCCACGCCCGGAGAAATCTCTATGGCCCATAACGGAGTTTTATTTCTGGACGAATTTCCTATGTTTTCCCGCTCGGCGCTGGAAACTTTGCGCCAACCGCTTGAAGATGGAAAAATAACGGTGTCCAGAAACCTCTACACCGCCACCTATCCCGGCAACATATTACTTGTAGCCGCAATGAACCCCTGTCCTTGCGGCTATCTCTACGATCCCACAAAACTCTGTGTTTGCACAAATGTTGCAAAACAAAATTACATATCTAAAATCTCCGGGCCTCTTCTTGATAGAATAGATATACAAATCAAAGTCGATCCGCTTGACTGCGAACTTCTAATTAAAAGAGATACAAATGAAGAGAAAATCAAACGAGAAACTTCAGCAGAAATTAAAAAGCGTGTAGTTAAAGCACGAGAAATTCAACAAAAAAGGTTTAAATCCTCTAAAATTTCTTGTAATGCACAAATGTCCACTCGACAAGTCCATAAATTCTGCTATCTTACAAAAGAAGCAGAAGAAATTCTTCTTGCTGCGTACAAAAGGCTTGAGTTTTCCGCAAGAGCAAACAATAAAATATTAAAAGTTGCCCGTACTATTGCTGACCTTGATGATAGTCCTAACATAAATCAAATACACATCTTAGAAGCAATTCAATACAGGTCCATTAATCGTTTAGGAAAATAAAAAAACAGCAATACCAAACAACAATAACACAGCAAGAGCCACTCGTACGAGTGGCTCTATGTTTTTTAATATTTTTCTACTTTTTTAGTGTTACACTTATTTTATCTTTTTAGTATTTCCCTATTTTTATCTCTTTGATATTACTCCTATCTTTTAATTTTTAGAATTGCTCCTGTTTTTTATTTTTTAGTATTACCCCTATTTTTATCTTTACTCCAGTATCAACAGCCATTTTCACTTTTAAATTTTATACAAAACTATCCTTGAAGACCTCTTGATTGACGATCCATATCTTCAATTACTATATCAAAAATTTCACCAAGCGAACGACAATACTCAAGTACAAGCCATGGTTCATTTGTATGATAATGAATTTTAATAAGGTCTTCATCGCCTACGGCAAGAAGGCTATCTCCTTTAAAATTTTTTATGAAATAATCATAAATTTCATCTTCGTCTAAATCTTCGCCTTCAATAAGTAATTGAACATCATATCTATATTCTTCCATTTTTTCTCCTTTCTACTGTTGAAGGATTGACTTGCCTGTTGTAACCTCAAGCACGTTATTAAACACAGCAATCTGCGCACTTGAAATATATTTATCAATGTGTAGACTACCAAAATACCATTTTGAATACTCACATGAATTCCCGAGTTCTTCAAGATATGTATTTAAAAGGGTGAGTCTTTTTTTCTCTGTACTCTTAAGCTGTAAAAAATCTTTAATTCTTGCAGACGGTTCATGTGTAATAATAACATCCACTTTATTACCGTGTTTATCGATATTTTCAGCACCTTCAAGAAGTTCTTGTTGAGAAGGACTCTCAAATTTTGACCAAGTATTTCCAGCCATCCTTATTTCAATATCCGGGCTTTCTCCTCCACCCATTGTAAAAATTTTAACACCTT
The DNA here is from genome assembly GCA_012520505.1 of Oscillospiraceae bacterium. GTDB lineage: Bacteria > Bacillota > Clostridia > Oscillospirales > Acutalibacteraceae > UBA1227. The sequence goes on along the minus strand of JAAYOC010000018.1, from coordinate 2,526 downwards.
CTATTTCAAAAACTTGACCTCTCATCATATGGTAAAGATTTCCACCGAAATGATGCACTTTTCCGCCATTCCATTCTGAAACTTCCAGCTTATTTATAAGATTAAAATTTTCATGAGTACCATCAATAAAACAAATATTAAACTTTTTATTTTGAAGTTTCTTTAAAAACCTATTTTCTTCATCTGAGCCATCCCAGACAAAGCCAAAATCTCCACATACGATTAAAGTATCACCCTTATCGAGCTTTTTAATAGCAGGGGTTTTAAATCGCGTTGGGTCGCCATGCATGTCACCGGTTACGTAAACCACAATTTCACTCCTAATTACATTCTAACATTTTAAATTGCTTGTTTTACCTGTCCTTTAAGCTATTCTTTAGCTTTTCTTTGAGCTATTCTTTACCTGTCCTTTACCTATTCTTTAGCTATTTTAAAGCTATCCTTTACCTGTTCTTTAGTTATTCTTTAGCTATTCTTTAGCTATTTTTAAGCTGTATCTTCATTTCGTTCGTATCTGCATTTATTCCTTATTTATTTTAAACCCGAAAACTGTTATACTTATAAAATAATACAATATCAACGGGTGATTGTCTATGAAAAAAAGATTAACATTCATATTTTGTATAGTGTTAATTTTTACCACACTTAGTACTATACCGGCAAGTGCTACATATAATGATGAAGTTGAATTCAGATCCAATATAGTTTACGTCGAAAGCCTCGATAGAGGTACTGTGATTTTTGATAAAAATGCAAACAAAAAAACCGCTGAAGCATCAATAACAAAAATTACAACAGCTATGGTCGTTCTTGAAAACTGTAACGATTTGAACGAAACAGTAACTGCCACAAAAGCTGTGCTCGATACCTTAGCCGGTACAAACAGCTCCACAGCAGGAATAACAGCAGGAGAACAACTCACTGTACATCAACTGTTATCCCTAATGCTTATCAGAAGTGCAAACGAAGCGGCAAGTATCTTGGCTGATTATATCGGCGGTAGTGAAGAAGAATTTATAGTTATGATGAACGATTTTGCAAAAGCACGCGGTTGTAAAAACACACACTATTCAAATCCTCATGGACTTGACGAGGAGGACCACTATTCAACCGCCGCCGATATCGCAAAAATTATAAAATATGCTTTAAAAAATGAAACTTTTTGCGAACTTGTATCTCAGCCTTCATATACCCTTGCCGCAACAAATAAAAGGGGGGAAAGTAATCACCCAAATACAAATCTTCTCTTAAACAGCAACAGTTCATATTACTATGAATTTTGTAAAGGGATTAAGACAGGCACAACCAAAAATGCAGGACGTTGCCTTGCATCATATGCTAAAAAGAACGGTTACACTTACCTTTGTATTATAATTCAAGCTCCATACGAAGATATTAATGGAGACGGTTACCCGGAAAACTTCGCTCTTATAGAAACTAAAAAAGCATATGAATGGGTTTTTAACAATATTAAACTCAAAATAGTCGCTGAGCCTTCAGATGTGGTAACCGTACTTGATGTTGACCTTGCGAGAAGAGTTGACCATGTAAGACTTGTCCCAAACAAAAAAGCAACTGCTTTAATTCCGGCAAATGTAGATGCATCCAGTGTTTTGATTGAACCGATCGCAGAAACTTTACCAAAAGATTTGAAAGCACCAGTCAAGGCAGGAGATAAACTAGGTAAGGCAAACATTATTTATGCTGGTGACATTCTTTACACTATTGACCTTGTCGCCGGAGAAGATGTAAAAAGAAGTTATACCGCATATACTTGGCATCTAATCAAATCTTTTTTCAGCACCTCAATTATGAGAGCTGTTTTGGTTTTAGGCGGGATTGTCCTTCTTATTTATGCCGTAATTAACATTTTATATGCTAATAAAAAAAGGAAAGATAGAATTCATATTGTAACAACCGACCATAAAGGAACGCCAACAAAACATGCTATACGCAATCCAAGCCATGCACGTAAATCTGGTTATAAACGACATGCAAAATACAAACGAAATTTCAAAAACATAATTAATAAACTGAAAATAAAAAGCAAAAAGAGTAAGAAAAGACGAACCCGTAGAAGATAAAACAAAAAATAATTGAACTCCTACAACTTTTGTCGTAGGAGTTCAATCTTTATGAGTTATTTAACCTTTGAAAAATACTTAATTGTGCGAACCATCTGGCTGGTATATGAATATTCATTATCATACCATGCAACAACCTGCACTTGATATTGATTTGGATTACCTGCCGGAAGAACCATTGTCTGTGTTGCATCAAAAAGTGCTCCGCCTGAATATCCAATTATATCTGCTGATACAAGTTCTTCTTCCGTATATCCAAAAGATTCATTTGAAGCTGCCTTCATTACAGCATTAATTTTTTCAACTGTAATATCCTGTCCTTCAACAAGAGCTACAAGTATTGCAGTAGATCCTGCCGGAACCGGTACACGCTGTGCTGCACCTGTAAGTTTTCCATCAAGCTCTGGAATTACAAGACCAATAGCCTTTGCTGCACCTGTTG
>JAAYOC010000101.1 GCA_012520505.1 Oscillospiraceae bacterium | reverse complement strand
TCATGACTTCGCCTGGGACTGTGGCAGGCATGCCACCAAATCGAACAAAGCTATTGACCCCTCGAGTGCTACGTAGTGCATTAAAATTAGCCGTACTGCTGTCGAGCTGGATAAAAATGTAATTTGGAAATAAAGGTTCGATGCACTCTACGCGTTTGCCTTGGACTATTTTCTGCCGTTTTACCCGCGGTAAACAGGTGGTATAGCCTTGGTTTTCAATATTCTGCTGCGCACGCTCTTCTTGCTTGCCTTTGCAGTTCAGTAGATACCAAGCGCTCATTGCCTTTTACCCTATATTCTTGCTTCTTGTGTCGCCGATAATAGGCCGCCCCTAAAGGGACGACCTACAAATAACCTATGCGGCGTTTTTACGCTTGCGGATCATGCTACGGATTAGTGCAGCGAACACACCTAACATGCCACCGAGCACAATGCCTACGGCGACGATCAGCTTTTTGTTAGGCTTGATTGGCGCAGTTGGTACTTCGGCAGCCTCATCGATAGTTACCACAGATACGTCGGCATCATTTAACTTATAAGCACGCAACAGCTCCAGCTGAGTATTCAACTCACGAAACCCGGGGATAAATGGCTCATCGCTGCTGCGCTTTTCTAAGACAGCCAGCTGCGCACGCAATGTTTTCGCACCACGGGTGTAGATCAAATCATTATCGATGTAGCGGTTACCGCCCAACGAGGCTTTGTCTGATTGCGGGCTAGCGTTTTCTAAGCCAATAGCCTCAGCGATATAGAGAGCTTCTTTGAGCAAGTTCATTTGGTCTTCACGTTCTTTTTTTGCGGTATCAAGAAGCGATGTAATCTGAGAACTAAGCGCGTTGATGCGAACACTTTGCTCTGCTTCAATATTTTTCTTTAGCTCAAGCTTAGTTGCTGTGGTTGCTCTATCTATATATTGAGTAACCCAGCTTGCTGCTTCATCGGGGTTATCCAGCTCTACGCTGACTTGGTATAAGTTTGGGTTAGTTTTTGGATCACCCTGCTTAACACTAAGTATCTTATTAAAGGTTTTAAGTAAGCTTTCACGGCTATTTTTTTGTTGCTCAGCACTGAGTGATGGCAAATACACTTCTTCAAAAAAGGAGTTACGCAACTGTAAAGAGTTTAAATTTGACAAATAAACCTTAAAAATATCATTGACTGTAAAAGCTTTAGCTGAGTTATCACTCGCACCATCTTTTCCTTTCTCACTAACCCCACGAAACGCTTCCATGCGCCCTTCGTTATAACCTTGAACGGCATAAGCCGGCGGCGGCACCAAAGTCGCTTGCGTTTGATAGATTGGTGTAGCGGTGAGCGCATAGATCAGCGCCAGCACTGTGACCACTGCGGTGATAATGACGATAAGAATTTTTTCTTGCCAAATCGACTGAAACAGCTCGAACAAATCAATTTCATCTGCATCATGCGCAGCATTATTAGACTGATGTGGCACGGGGATATTTGAACTCACTGCTGCTCCTTGATTATTTATCAGCGTATTTGGACGTTCTGCTGCTAAGCCAAATGAAACATCCCTTTCACCAAAGTGTGAACGGGTCGTATATTAAGCGCAGGCAAGCTTTTTTGCTAGGCTAATTACGCTGACCTTAGTATTGATGGGGTTATTGAGCGTAAAAGCTAGGTAAAGTTCTATATTTCTAACGATTAACGCTGAGCCTGTGTCAACCATCATCACTTTCTAGTGCTGGGCTATTATTTGTTGCGCTCACGCATAGCATCGCGCAGCAAACTGAGCAATACGCTTACAAAAGCAGTCAGCACCAACAGTACAGCAAGCATTTTAATTTCAGTAGCACTGATCACTCGCGTGTTAGTCACTGCGTACGAACCACCCTCTGGGCTAATCAGCTCACTGACGTTACCGGCCACTTGCTTGCCGAGCTTTTCATACATGCGATTCATGATGCGTGTGTACTCACGTAACTGTTCTAAAACCACGGGCAGTTGCTCTTCGACAATTTTGATATAAACATCACGGAATTCACTGGCTTTTTTGTCACGATTATTCAATGTCGCTAAAGTGCGGCGCACGGTATCAATGCGCTGCTCGATATCGATGGCTTTATTTTCAAAGGCCAGCATTTCTAGTGTCAGCTTTTGACGAAACTCTAAGTCGCTGCCTTGGCGTGATACTTCTAACAAGCGATCCAAGAACGCATCACCTAATTGCGGCACTAAGTTATTTTGTGCACCGCTGGCAATCTCACTCTGTGTACTTGATTCGGCACTATAACCTTTCAGTACCGTACGGATTACGCTTGCACGCTCCAGCCACATATCTTTATCGCGCTTGAGGTCAGCCAACATGCGTGAGTAATGCAGGCGCACCACAGCTTCGTTACGGGTAATGCCTAACTCGTCAATCGGATCAACAATTTGGCGAATATC
>JAAYOC010000017.1 GCA_012520505.1 Oscillospiraceae bacterium | reverse complement strand
CTTCTCTACTATTCCATTGCCTTGCTTCTCTACTATTCCATTGCCTTGCTTCTCTACTATTCCATTGCCTTGCTTCTCTACTATTTTTCTGCTCTTATAAAATGTTTAAAAAATATTATCACTTTTAATATTTGTTGTCAAAATAATTACTCCCCACAAACGTTTGTGGGGAGCAGTGTTTTCATTATTCAGCTTCAGCCTGACTTTCCTCAATTATTTTTGTAGCAACCGATTCTGGAACTTCTTCATAACGAGCAAATTCTACACCAAACGAACCTCTGCCTTTTGTAACAGAACGAAGAACAGTTGAGAAATCAAAAAGTTCTGCTTCCGGAACTTCAGCAACAAGCTGCTGCATTCCCTTTTTACCGGCAATTTGTTCCATTCCGAGCACACGACCACGGCGCTTTGTAATATCGCCCATAATATCTCCCATATTATCATCCGGAACTTCAGCTGTTAAAGTCTGTATTGGTTCAAGAAGAGTTGGATTTGCTTTTGGCATGCCTTCCTTATATGCAAGAGACGCAGCTGTCTTAAAAGCCATTTCCGATGAGTCGACCGGATGATAAGAGCCATCATAAAGAGTAGCTTTAAGTCCTACCATTGGATATCCGGCAAGAACTCCTTTTTCAATTGCTGCCTCAAGTCCTTTTTCCACTGCTGGAAAGAAGTTCTTAGGAACTGCTCCACCAAATACTTCTTCCGCAAACTCAAGACCAGGTGTTTCACAAGGTTCAAAACGAATCCAAACATCACCATACTGTCCATGTCCACCGGATTGTTTCTTATAACGCCCCTGTGCTTCAACCTTTTTCTTGATTGTTTCACGATAAGCAATCTTTGGAGGCTCAAGTTTAACTTCAACACCAAACTTTGTCTTTAATTTAGCTATAACAGCATCAATATGTTGCTCGCCAATACCGGCAAGCACCTGCTCTTTTGTTTCCGGGTTCGTATAGAAAGAAATCGTAGGATCTTCTTCCATAAGCTTGATGAGACCTTGAGCAATTTTATCTTCGTCACCTTTTTTAGTAGTTTTTGTAGCCATTATTGTACAAGGAGTTGGAAGATCAAGTCCTTCAAGAGTCAATGGATTTTTAGCATCTGTAATTGTATCTCCGGTTTTAATTCCTGAAAGCTTAGTAATAACTGCAATATCACCTGCTGTGATTTCTGTTGCATCTTCTTGCTTTCCACCATGAGGATATGCAATTTTACCAACACGTTCGGTATTAGTAGTTCTTGCACAATAACAAGGTGTGTCAGCAGTAATTTTTCCAGAAACCACTTTTACATATGAGAGTTTACCTACAAACGGATCAGCTATTGTCTTAAAACAAATTGCTGCAAGAGGTCCATTTACATCGCAAGGAAGTTCTACTTCATTACCACTTGCATCCGTTGCAATTTCGCCCGCTTTAGCTGTAGCTGACGGAGCAAGATTTACTATACCGTTAAGAAGAAGATCAACTCCCTGAAGTGTTGCTCCTGAACATGCATATACCGGATAAATAGAGCCTTCTGCAACACCCGTAAGAAGACCTTCAAGTGCATCTTCTTCTGTGAATGGCTCGCCGGCAAAATATTTCTCCATAAGTTCATCGCTTGCTGTAGCAACAGATTCATTAAACATTTCTCTCATTGCTTCAAGCTTTTCACCTGTAGGCATATCCACTTCTACGGCTTTTCCATCTTTGTAATCATAGGCTTTATTTTGAGCAAAATTCACAAGATGTTTAATCTTATTATTTTCAATATACGGAACTACTACTGGACAAAGCTTGTTACCATGAATAGCATGAAGTTCCTCAAAAAGGTTTCCAAAATTAGCATTTTCAGCATCTGTCTTATTTATTACAAAAAATTTCGAAAGATTACGAGATTCAGCAGCTGCAAATGCCTTTTCTGCACCAACATCATATTTAGCTTTTTCAGCATCTGTTACAATAAGCATACATCCGGCAGCTCTTACCGCTTCTATAAGTCCTCCTGCAAAATCAAAAAGACCCGGAGTGTCGATTAAATTAACCTTAACTTTATTACACTCAAAGCTTGCAACAGCACTCTGTAAAGATGAACCGCGCTTTTTTTCTTCAGCATCAAAGTCCATAACAGTTGTACCGTCTGTAACTTTACCAAGTCTTTTTATTGCTCCGGCCACATAGAGCATTGCTTCACAAAGTGTAGTCTTACCTCTTCCTGCGTGGCCTGCAACCACAATATTTCGAATGTTGTCCGAGTGATAGGTTTTCACAAAAATTCCTCCCTATATATGGTAATATTGCATAAATTTAAGTTTTCAACGACAAAAACTGTGTTAATTCTAACACATACAAAAAATCATTTCAATAGATTAAAGTAAATATAATTAATAATACTATATAAACGGTTTGTATTTTTTTAATGAATAATATTGACTTTGATATCAATTACATTTAAAATGGTTGCTAACATTAAAAAAAGAACATAAAGGAGACGTTTTTTAATGAAAGTATTTATGATTGGCGGTACCGGCCTCCTTGGCTGTGAAGCTGCAAGAATTTTCATCGAAAGAGGCCACAGTGTTAAAACACTTGCTCTTCCTCCACTTCCGGAAGGAGCTCCAATTCCTAAAGAAATGGAAATTATTTTCCAGGACGTTAATAAGGCTACTGACGATGAACTTAAAGAGCTCATGAAAGGTTGTGATACATTTGTATTTGCAGCAGGTGTAGACGAAAGAGCTGAGTTCCCATATCCAGTTTACGACTACTATTACAAATACAATATCGCTCCACTTGAGAGACTTCTTCCAATCGCAAAAGAGCTTGGTTATAAGAATGCTACAATTCTTAATTCTTACTTCACATATCTTGCGAAACTTCGCCCGGATATGAAACTTTATGAGAAGCATCCTTACATCCGTTCACGTGTTGATCAGGAAAATTTCGCTCTTTCATTTGCTGATGACAATTTCGCAGTTGCATCACTACAACTCCCATACATTTTTGGAACACAGCCGGGACGTCGTCCAGTATGGGTTATCCTTATCGAACAGCTCAAGAGAATGGACAGTCTTCCATTCACTCTCTATCCAAAGGGAGGTACAGCAATGCTTACAGTTCGCCAGGTTGGTGAATGTATTGTTGGTGCTGCTGAAAAAACTAAGGGTGGCAGAGCATGGCCAATTTCTTGCTACAATATGAAATGGGAAGACTTCCTTCAGATTGTTTACAAAGCTCGCGGAATGGGTCCTAGAAAAATTGTTGGTGTTCCACCATGGATGATGGCTATGGGCATGGTAGGTCCTGACAAAGACTACAAGAGCAGAGGAGTTGAGTCTGGTATCAACGTATACGGACTTCCGGCAATTATGGATATTTGCCTCTATATGGATACAGATTACTGCTACAAAGATCTTGGCGTTACAGAAGACGACATCGAAGGTGCTATCTATGATTCAATCAAGGTTTCAGTTGATGTTGTTGAAAAAGGTGTTGAACTTCTCGGTATGAAGGGTGAATAATTAGTAGGGCACTGCTAAATTTCATTACTTAACAACAAAAAGGGTTTCGACTATAAACCGACCCCCAAAAGTTAGACTTAAATCTAACAATTGGAGGTCGGTATTTTTATGTCAAAATCTTTTTTTATTGTCCCTTTTTCGTTTTCCTTTTTTTATCTAAAATTTTACTTTAGCTTTAATCCAAGTTCTTCAAGTTGTTCCTCATCCACAGTCGATGGACAAGATGTCATAGGTTCTACTGCATCCTTATTCTTTGGGAAGGGCACTACATCTCGAAGCGATTCAAGACCAAGCATCTGCATACAAAGTCTGTCAAGTCCAATACCCATTCCACCATGTGGTGGTGGACCATATTTAAAGGCTTCAAGTAGATATCCAAACTTATGATTTGCTTCTTCCTTTGTAAGGCCAAGAAGGTCGAATATTCTGCTTTGAAGAGCCGGATCTGTAATTCGAATTGAACCGGAGGAAAGTTCAATTCCGTTTAACACAAGGTCATATGCCTTCGCACGAATTGATTGCTTATCTTCTTCAAGGTAATCAAGACATTCATCCATAGGAGAAGTGAAAGGATGGTGCATTGCAACGAAGGTTTTAGTTTCTTCATCATACTCAAAAAACGGAAATTCAACAATCCAAAGAAGGTTAAATTTATTTTTATCAATTATTTCAAGTTTCTTTGCAACCTCTTGACGAAGTGCACCGAGAATTGTAAGTACATGACTATTATTTGTATCGCCAATGATAAGAACTACATCGCCAATTTTTGCACCAGCTCTTTTAATTAACTCATTCATTTTTTCTTCTGATATAAACTTACCAAAAGAAGAAGTAATACCTTCTTCGGTAAATCTTACCCATGCAAGACCCTTAGCTCCGATACCCTTTACCATCTCTGTAAGTTTATCAATTTCTTTTCTTGAAAGCTTAGACACAGCATCTTTTGCTGTAATTCCACGAACAGAACCACCACCGGAAATTGCACTTTCAAATATACTAAAGCCACAATCCTTCACTATATCTGAAAGATTATAAAGTTCCATATCATAACGCATATCCGGTTTATCTGTCCCAAAACGTTCCATTGCTTCCTCATAAGTTAAACGCGGTAACGGAAGCGAAATATCAACATTAATCGCATCCTTAAATACACGTTGCATATACCCTTCAACCAAATTTAACACGTCATCCATATCAACGAATGACATTTCAAGGTCAACTTGTGTAAACTCAGGCTGCCTATCTGCACGAAGATCTTCATCTCTAAAGCAACGAGCAATCTGCATATATCTATCAAAACCCGCTACCATTGAAAGTTGTTTATAAAGCTGTGGCGATTGAGGAAGTGCATAAAAAGAACCTTTATGAAGGCGACTGGGTACAAGAAAATCTCGCGCCCCTTCCGGTGTTGATTTAATTAAAATTGGAGTCTCGATCTCAATAAAACCATTTTCATCAAAATAATCTCTTGTGATTTTTATAATTTTGTGACGCATCATAATGTTTTTTTGAAGGTCCGGACGTCTTAAATCAAGATACCTGTATTTAAGCCTTGTAAGTTCGGCCGTTTGACAATCCTCCACAATTTCAAAAGGAGGAGTTTCAGATTTGCCAAGAACTCTAAGATCATTTACATAAATTTCAATTTCACCTGTCGGAATTTCAAGATTTTTTGAAGAGCGTTCACGAACTATACCTTTTGCCATTAAAACAAACTCTGCACGTACACTAAATGCTTTTTCAAAAATTTGTTTTTCTGTTTTATCATCAAAGGCAAGTTGAACTATACCTGTACGGTCACGAAGATCTATGAAAATAAGAGAACCAAGGTCTCTCTGTTTTGCGACCCAGCCACAGACCACTACTTCATTTTCAATGTTTACAGCATTAAGTTCACCACAATAATTAGTTCTCTTAAGGCCTTTCATTTTGTCCATTATAAGTTTCCTCCAAAAAATGCTTTTAAGTCAATTCCATCGGTACTCTCAGCAAGCTTTGATGCTGATTCAAAAATTGCAACACTTGAAAATTCATCTGAAAAAGTTTCAAGTTCCATTTCAATAATTTTTCCTGTTTCCATATTTTTAAGTTCTACTTTACCGGATTCAAGTTCATTATCTCCAATTACAATTACAAACTCTGCTCCAATTTTATCAGCATATTTCATCTGTGCTTTTACACTACGATTAGAAATATCAAAGAGAGCAAAAATCCCTTCTTCTCTAAGATTTGTAGCAATCTTAGCTGCTCTAAGGTTCGCTGTCTTTCCTGCTGAAACAATATAAAGATTACAGGGCATTTCTACCGGAAGTTCAATTTTTTGAGTCTCTAAAACAAGCATTAATCTTTCCATACCAAGACCGAAACCTAATGCCGGGCAATGGTTGCCACCAAGTTCTTCACAAAGACCATCATAGCGACCACCACCACAAACTGTACCTTGTGCACCTATATTAGTGGCAATAAATTCAAAAACAGTTTTTGTATAGTAATCAAGCCCACGAACAATTTTTGGATTTACTTTATATTCAATATTCATTTCATCTAAATACTCTCGCAGTAAATCAAAATGTTCTTGACATTCATCACATAAAAATTCTTGAATTGTTGGAGCTGTTTTTGAAATTTTGTTGCAAACCGAACTCTTACAATCAAAAATTCTCATCGGATTTTTATCAAGTCTAGAATGACATGTCTCACAAAGATCTTTTTTTGATTTTTCAAAATACTCAACAAGAGCTTTTTGAAAGCCTTTTCTGCAAACAGGACAACCAATTGAATTAATTTGAAGTTCTAAACCTTCTATTCCAAGAAATCCAAAGATTTCGTTTGCGAGAGAAATTATTTCTGCATCTGCTGCAGGACTTTCCGATCCGAAGCATTCAACACCAAACTGATGAAATTCACGAAGTCTACCTGCTTGAGGTTTTTCATATCTATAACAAGAACTTTGATAAAATACTTTCTGTGGTAAAGGTTCATTAAAAAGGCCATGTTCAAGGAACGCGCGTACTACACCTGCAGTACCTTCCGGGCGGAGAGTAATTGACCTTCCACCTTTATCTTCAAAAGTATACATTTCTTTTTGTACTACATCTGTAGTCTCACCAACAGATCTGTTGAAAAGTTCCGTATGCTCAAATACAGGTGTTCTAATTTCTTTAAAACCATAATTTCCTGCTATTTCTGCAATTGTCTGTTCAACAAACCGTAACTTATAACTATCCTTTGGTAGTGTATCTTCTGTTCCTTTTATTGCGTTCGTTAATAAAGCCATAAATACACAACTCCCTCTGTCCCTTTAACTTTTAAATTATATAATATAGAGTACCATTTTGCAAATAAATAGAGTGTAATGAAAAAAACAAATAATTCACCTTTTTACGCACTTTTATAACATACAAAGTATATCTTAAAAATACACAAATTAGCTTCCGATAAATGTTTATACGATACAATCTATATGCTGAATTATCGACAAATATATACTAAATTATCGACGAACAAGGTGAAAATTTTTTCTCATAATATTAAAGAACAATCCTGCATTTTTACCATTTAAAGCGACATTTGACATTAATTTCACAAGTAAGTATAATTAATTGGATTTCAGCTCATATATTCACTTCATATAATTAATATAATCACCTATTTAAGGTTTCAATAATTTAAAGGTATTGAAAAACTACAACATTTACGGAGGGAAATTAAATGAAGAAAAAACCTGTTATAAAACGTTTTGCAAAAGGGGCATTAGCGTTAATTTTAGTTATTTCAATATTTACATCTGTGTCAATTCCTGCTCTTGCGTGGGTAGGGGATATTTCTCCTGACATTCTGGAAAAAGCTACAGGAGTAGCTACACAAATTGAGGAAGAAGGAATTGTGCTTTTAAAAAACGATGACGATGTTTTACCTTTAAAAAACAAAAAAGTTAACGTGTTTGGAGCTGTTTCAGGCGCTCTCTTCTTGGGTGGCGGCGGTTCTGGTTCAGTTGTAACAAAAGATCCTATTGATTTCTATGAGGCTCTTGATAATGCTGGTATAGAATACAACAAGGAACTCTTTAGAAGATACAAAGCTTGGGCAGATTTAAATGCAGGCAAACACACCGGTAACGGCTTTATTGATATGCTTACTCCTATGATTAGAGGTTCGGTAATGAAAGAATTACCAATTTCAACAATCACTAGCCGTGTTATGAAAAGAGCTCAAAAGTTTTCCGATACTGCTATCATTGTTATTGGTCGTGGCGGAAGCGAAATGAACGATTTAAAAGTAGAAGATTTACAATTAAACGATGCTGAAGTTAAAATGATTGAAAAAGTAACAAGCTCATTCCCAAATGTTATTGTTATATTTAATACCGGTAACGTAATGGAAATGGGTTGGCTTGAAGACTATCCAAGCATTAAAGCTGCAGCAATGGTTTGGGCTCCCGGTGAAGTTGGAGCAGAGGCAATAGGTAAAATGCTTACCGGTAAAATAAACCCATCCGGTAGGCTTAATGACACAATTGCGTATAACATTGCTGACCATCCATCTTCCAACAACTTTGGTGAGTATAAATATACCGGTACAAATTGTGCTGATTCAAGATACTTCGTAAACTACAGCGAAGGTATTTATGTAGGGTACAGATATTTTGAAACCTTTGCAGATAAAGAAATGGTTCAATATCCGTTTGGATATGGTCTTTCATATACCCTCTTTGAATGGGATAATATAAAGCTTGAAACAAACGAAAATAAAATTTCAGTTAGCATAGATGTAACAAACACAGGTGACCGTGCAGGTAAAGATGTTGTTCAGCTCTACTATACTCCTCCATATATTGATGGTGGAATTGAAAAGAGTAAAATGGAGCTTGTAGGATATGCAAAAACAAAACTACTTGAACCACAAGAAACAGAAACTATTACAATCACTTACGATATTCGCGACATGGCTTCTTACGACTATTTGACCGAAGAGGCTTGGGTACTTGACAAAGGTGTTTACGAAATTAAAGTAGGCAAGTCTGTAAGAGACATTTTAAAAACTTTTGAATACAACGTAAATGAAAGAAAAGTATATAGAACCGATGAAAAGACCGGAACTGAAATCAAAAATCGCTTCAGCGATGCTGAAGGAAATTTAACCTATCTTTCAAGAACTGACATATATGAAGATTGGCTTGTAGCTCAGGCTCAAATTGATTATATAGCACCTGAAAGTGTTCTTAACAGTGATGCTTTACCTGAAGTTACAACAGAGGGAACTATACCTAATATAGGTGTAAAGCATGAAAGTGGTACTATCATGCTCGAGGAAGTAGCAAGAGACAAAACTCTTTGGGATGATTTTCTTGACCAGCTTACCTTGAATGAAATGATAAACCTTCTTGGAGATTGCGCATATCAAACAGGAGAAATTAAGAGGCTTGGAATTCCAGCAACAGTTGATAATGACGGTCCAGCTTCAGTGAAAGGTGCTGGCGGATGGTTCTATCAGAAAGCCGGAATTGCTTATCCTTGCGCTACAGCACTTGCTTGCACATGGAATGACGAGCTTGCAGAGAAATATGGTGAAATGTGCGGTGAAGAAGCGAACCATATCGGAACTAATATCTGGTATTCACCGGCATGTAACATTCATAGAAATCCATGTGCAGGTAGAAACTTTGAATATTTCTCAGAAGATCCACTTGTTTCCGGTAAAATGGTAGCAGCAATCACACGTGGTGCTCAGTCCAAAAATGTTGTTGTTACGGTAAAGCACTTTGCTTTAAACGAACAAGAAATGCACCGTATGGATAACGGTCTTTACACTTGGTCCAATGAGCAGGCAATGCGTGAACTCTATTTTAAACCTTTTGAAATAGCAGTTAAAGAAGCAAGGGCTCTAGGAATAATGTCAGCTATGAATCGTATCGGTGCTAATTGGGCAGGCGCTAACAAAGCACTATTGACAGACCTTTTGAGGGAAGAATGGGGATTTAGAGGTGTTGTTGTTTCAGACATTTGCTATAACCTTACAGGATATGGCTATGCAGACCCCGTTATAGCTGTTTATGCACAAAACGATATGATGCTCTCTCAGGTTTGGGACATCACAATCTGCGTTCAACAAAAGTCAATGACAGACGCATACAACAGAGATCCGATAGGCTTTGGAAACGCACTTAGAAGAAATACAAAGAATCTCTTAAAAATTAAAATGTTTGCATTAGGCTGGGATGGATATGCAAAAGTAAGCGATATATACGATGAAACACCAACAAACTAATCTTTTAAAGCTATTTTGAAAAACAACAATAAGCAAAACTAATCTTTGATAAAAACAATTTAAAACTCGCAAGTGCTTTTGAAAAGTACTTGCGAGTTTAACATTATAAATTGTTTATATGTTTATATATTTTTAATTATTCTTTGGATTTACAATATCTCTCCAATCAAGGTCGCCACGTGCAAGAGAATGAATGAGAGCCTCTGCTGTAGCAATATTAGTTGCAACCGGAATATTATGAACATTACAAAGTCTTAAAAGATTAATTTCATTTGGCTCATTTGGTTTTGGATTAAGAGAATCCCCAAACATAAGTAATAAATCAATTTCATTACAAGCAATACGAGAGGCAATCTGTTGCTCGCCACCTTGGGCACCACTTAAAAATCTCTGTATTTCAAGTCCGGTAGCCTCCGATACAATTTTTCCTGTTGTACCTGTTGCACAAATGGTATGTTTTGACAAAATTCCACAATACGCAATGCAAAATTGGGTCATAAGTTCTTTTTTGACATCATGTGCAATCAATGCTATGTTCATACTCTTTTGCCTCCTAAATTGCCTCATTAACATTTATCATTCTAGCATAAAATAAAAAGTTGTTCAACTAACCTTTAGTAAGAATTGACTATATTTTTAATGGTACTTGTTCACCGTTAAGCCTTCTTACTACTCGTGTCATCGCTCTAACTCCTCTAGTTGAAGGATCTAAAAGTTCACCGTTTAAAATCGATAGAGATAATTGGAGATCTTCCGGTATAACACCTATAAGCTGAATCCCTGTAGCGTCAATTACCTCGTCAATATTTAAGGCTTTACCATTTGCCATAATAATTTTTTTAAATCTATTTATTAAAAGTCTTGCTTCAACACCTGCATCTTTTGCCTTTCTTCCAGCCACAGCAGCTGAACGTACGCAAACAAGGTCAGGCGTTGAAATTATTATTGCTATATCAGCAATATGCAAAGTTAAGTCAAAAATTTCTCCAACGCCTGCCGGACAATCCAAAATGATATAATCAAACCTATCTTCGTAATATGAAATAAGTCGTCTAATACGTTCCTTCGTAAGTTCCACTTTTTCCAAAGGAGCAGCTAAAAGCTTAGGACCGCTTGTGGTAATCAAAGCATCTAAAGAATCACAATTTGCGTTTAATACATCGCCCCAGTCATAAAGAACCACATTGCTGACAGAAAGCATAATATCAAGAGTTCTAAGAGAAGCATCAAAATCAATCATTAAGACCTTTTTATCCTGTTCGCAAAGAAGTTTTGCAAAGGTAGTCGAGAGCGTAGATTTACCAACTCCGCCCTTTCCAGATGTAAAAAGAATCTTTTTTGCTTTAGTGTTTTTCATGCTACCACCTATGATAATAGTTGTGAATACTGTTGAATTGTTTCAATATCCTTTTCTGAAAAATAATATTTATAAATATCTGCAGCAACTGAGGCCGTGAGACTACCTGTATCAGCAGTTTCAACTACAATTGCTATTGCAATTTCAGGATTTTCATATGGTGCATATGAAATAAGAAATCCGTTGTTTCCTTCAATCAACTTACCACCAATAATTTTCTTAACCTCAGATGTACCTGTTTTTGCAGCTGCAACTACAGGAAGATTTGCAAAAGCCTTTGCACAAAAACCTTCTGTGCCGACAAGATACATTCCTTTGCGAACAAGATTTAACGTATGTTGACTTATATCCAGTTCTACTGCAACTTCCGGTTTCTTTTCAAGAATAGTTTTGGAAAAATCATCCGTCATTATAGCTTTAACAACATGTGGAATATAACGCGTTCCACCATTTGCAATTATTGCACAGGAATTGCAAAGTTGCAAAAGTGTAAACTGGTTATCTGACTGACCGATTGCCGCCTGAATCGTATCACCCGGATGCCACGTTCCACCTTGAGATTCTCTATACTGAATACCGGCAAGAACTCCCGTTGATTCTGCAACTTCAACACCTGTTTTTTGCCCAAAACCAAAAGCTGTTGACCATTGATTCATTTTTTCAATACCTAAAAGCCGACCCGTTTCAAAAAAGAAACAGTTGCAAGAATCATTAAGTGCACCCGTTACATTATTTACACCATGAGCTTTTTTATGTGCACAAGTGAACACATGATCAAGATAAGGATAATAACCGTTGCAATTCCAAGTAAAAGAAGATGTAATAGTTTTTTCTTCAAGTGCCGCAATTGCAACACAAGGTTTAAATGTTGAACCCGGCTCATACGTGCTTACAAAAGCTCTGTTCATAAACGGAGCATTAGGATTAGCTGCCCAAATATCATAGTTTTCTTTCCATGTTGAATTGTCATACGAAGGATATGTTGCCGCTGCTAAAACTTCTCCCGTATTAACATTCATGACCACAACGGCAGCTCCAACATATGGGAGTAACGTCTTAACATTAAGAGAATCTACTCTTCTCTTAAGAGCTTCTTGAGCGACTTTTTGAAGGTCAGCATCAAGTGTCGAGATTATTACTGCTCCTTGTTTTGGTTCAACAATAAAATTTTCCGTAATTGTACCTTCAGAATCTATTGATACTCTCTTTAAACCTCTTGTTCCACGAAGATATGATTCCATACTATATTCAAGACCACTATTTCCAATAGTATCCGTTAGTGTATACTGATTTCGTTTAATTGTCGCTATTTCATCTTCCGTTGCCTTTTCCTCTTCAGCTTGTGTTAAAGCTTTCTTTAGTTCTTCCTGTTTTGCCAAATAAACTTCTCTTGAAATATTTCCTGCTCGTCCTAAAATGTGTGGAGCAATGGAACCATCTGTATATTCCCTATATGGCACAACTGAATTTTCAACACCTTGATAAAAACTACCGTTTTCCTTTACTATTGCAACTAAGTCTGTTGGTACATCTGATGCAAAAGTATAAACTCTTGTTTTGCTAAACCCAATGCGCCTCATTTCTGCACATACAGAAGCAATTTTTATAGCATCTGCTTTGCTATAATCTTTAAGGCTATAACGTTCAACCAAAGCTGTCATACAATTTTCAGCTGTTGCATAATCATTAAGATTAAGCATTTCTTCCGACTTAAGCCATTCGATATCTTTTTCTTTATTCCCTACGTAAGAATAAGTACCGTCTCCGTTTAACATAATTGGAAGAGTATCATTATATTCTTGATTATTTGATTCAAAAAGTTTAATCAAAGAAAGAATAATCTCATTTCTTTTAGATTGTTCTTCCGGGAAATAAATCGCATTAAAAACAAGTGAGTTGCCCTGTCTGTTTGTAACAAGGGGCTTTCCAATTCGATCATATATTTCACCACGAGCCGCATCTACAACAATATCGTAAGATTTTATCGTGCTTCTCGCATATTTATCTTTATCAATAAGCTGTATCTTTGTGAGGGTACTAATAAAAACTATAATCATCAAGACAAAAAATATACCAAGAATACGTGGTCTGTTTTTTTGAACTTTCTGATTTTTCATACACTCCCCTCCTCAAAATTTTTAGTATTTATACTTTACTATACCTGTTATGTTCTGCTCTTATTCACATATTTATCTCTAAGATTCCTAAGGAAAGTTCTAAGTACAAAGTAAATAAGAGGAACAAATGAAAATGTATAAATTGCAGTTGGTAAATAGAAAGAGAAAAACAATGCTCCTCCTCCTTCAACACCTCTAAAAATCACAAAAAATAACCAATGAAGAAACGTATAAAGAAGTATTGAACAACCACATAAAAGTAATGCTGTAGACAAATTGTTTCTCATAAAATATGTAATCAAAATGCTTATGGTTGAAGCCATAAACATATAAAAAACAGCATTAAATCCATCGCCCATTGAAACAACTATATCAGACAGAACACCGGCAAAAATTCCAAAAAAAGTTGCTGTTAAATCGTTTTCGAACATTGAAATACAACAAACTAAAGGGACAAGTAAAATAGCATTTGCACCAATTATACTTGGAAACATATTTGGTGTGTTCTGTAGCATTGCAAAAATCATTATTGATATAACAAACACAATGCGCCTTATATATACTTTCTTTTTTGTGTTTGAAACTGAGTACTTCATTAAATATCCTCTATTATTTTTCGGTTTCCGTTGGTGTCACCGTTGCTTGCTCATCACGACCATCAAAATTGATTAGTATTAAAGCATCTTCTAAACCATCAATATCTGCTGCCGGCTGAATAATAGCATAGGAAGAAACATCGTGCTCATCATTTCTGACTTCTTTTACCGTACCTACAATTAAATCTCTTGGATAAACACCACCAACACCGGTAGTACAAACAATACCACCAGGTGCAATTGCTGTAGTTCTTTCAAGAGCAGAAAGTCTACAAAGCCCTTCTTTTGCGAGTGATGCATTATTTGTCAAAAACCCGGTTTCTCTTGTTCTCACCTCATAAGCACCAAGGCTGACATTAGGATCTAAAATAGTCGATACCACACAATAAGTTACAGAAACCTTAGTTACCACACCAATTAATTGACCTTCTCCATAAATCACCGGATCGTTCTTTTCAACACCATCCTTTGAACCCTTGTTAAAAGTAAATGTCGTAAAAGAACTACTTGCATCTTTACCAATTACAATAGCCGGAACGAACTCATAATCAGGATTTACTTCTTTTATACCTAAGGCACCTTCATAAAGCGCAAGCTTTTGTTTTGTTTGTTCATAGTCTGCAAGTTTAGATTGATAGCCTGCAATTTCTTCTTTTAGGTCTTTTATCTGTTTTTCATATTTTTCTGAAGATGTAAATATATTTGAAATCTTTACAAACCCTCTTCCAACAGCAGAAGAAGCTCTTGCCAAAGGTTCTGTAACTGTTCCAACAGCAGTTGATAGCGGCGAGCTGCCACCTTTGGTTGCAATTGCAATAATTACAAAAATTAAAAGAATACAAAGTACCGCTATGAGTACTTTGAACCATGTTGTTTTTATAAAACGCTTCATAAATTTACCACCTTAGACAGAGTTAAAAGGGGTTTTTACAAAAACCCCTTTATTCTTTCCTTAGTCATAATTCTTTGTGCTTGTAAGACTGAGCATATCATTTTCAAGACAAATGCCTGTACCATCAACAACGCAATCAAGTGGATTTTCAGCAACATTAACCGGAATTCCTGTTTCAGCAGAAATGAGTCTATCTAATCCGCGAAGAAGCGCACCACCACCCGAAAGCATAATACCTTGGTCAATAATATCAGCCGCAAGCTCCGGTGGTGTTTTTTCAAGTGTAGAACGAATCGCATCTAAAACCAAATTTACACTGTCAGCTAAAGCTTCTCTAACTTCTTCTGAAGTAATTTCAACATTTTTTGGAAGACCATCAACTAAGTTTCTTCCTTTAATATCAAGTGCGCCTTCACCTTCATATGGGTAAGCTGAACCGATTTTTATTTTAATTTCCTCAGCTGTACGTTCACCGATGAGTAGATTATATTTTCTCTTTACATATGCAATGATTGAATCGTCAAAATTGTCACCGGCAACTCTTGCAGAACATGATGTAACAATATCACCAAGTGAGATAACTGCAACTTCAGCAGTACCACCACCAATGTTTACAATCATTGAACCTGTTGCTTCAGATACAGGAAGACCCGCTCCAATTGCTGCTGCCATTGGCTCCTCAATAAGAGAAACCTGCCTTGCTCCCGCTGAACGAGCTGCATCATGTACAGCCCTACGTTCAACTTCGGTAACTCCGGATGGAATACAAATCATTACGCGTGCTCTTGTAAGAGGAGACGAACTCATCGCTCTTTTAATAAATTCCTTGAGCATATCTGCAGTAATATCAAAATCTGCAATAACTCCGTCTTTAAGTGGACGAACTGCAGTAATTGAACCCGGAGTTCTACCAATCATCTGTTTTGCTTCTGAGCCTACCGCTACAACTTTATTGGGATTTGAACGAACATCAACTGCAACAACAGAAGGTTCTCTAATAACAATTCCCTTTCCCTTAACAAATACAAGAGTATTCGCTGTACCTAGGTCAATTCCAATATCCTGTGTAAATAACAACATTTTAAATCTCCTTTAACTTTAGTTCGATATCGTGATTTTTTAATGCACGTGCAACTTTTGCAATCGGAAGACCTACTACGTTAAGATAGTCTCCTTCTATTCTTTCAACTAAAGTTGCGCCTCTTCCTTGAATTCCATATGCACCAGCCTTATCCATAGGCTCACCGGTTTTAATATATTTTTCTATTTCTTCTTCAGTTAAGTCAAAGAAATATACATCTGTTTTTTCTGTAAAAACATCTCTTTCAGTTACACTAACAAGAGCTACCGAAGTATAAACCTCATGCTTTCTTCCGGATAAAGAATTAAGCATTTTCCTTGCCTCAGCTTCATCTTTCGGTTTGAGCATAATTTTACCATCACACATTACAATTGTATCTGCTCCAATTACAACCGAACCTAGTTTAGGGATTGCCGGCAAACTTTCATAAGCCGAAGCAGCTTTGCCCATAGCAATCTCTTCCAATCCTTTTACCGGATCTATAGTTAAGTCAACACTTTTTTCATCAAATTCCGTATTTACGATAGTAAAATCATATCCAACACTTGCAAGAATTTTAATTCTTCTCGGGGATTTTGAAGCTAAAATTAAATTCATATTTGCACCTCAGTCAAAATAGTGGTATGGGTTAAAAAGGGCATCGACAAATAGTCGATGCCCAAGACATTTCGAACTATTCAGCTGCCTCTTCTTCAAAATCAATTTCAAATTCAAGAGATTCTCCGCAGCTTGGACATTCAATTCCGCCTTCAGAAAGTATTCCTTCATCAACACAGATAGTCTCGCGACAAGCAGGGCATTCAACTTCGTAGTACTCCGTTTCTGTTCCCTCTGCTACCTTTTCATAATGATGACCATTATAATCATCATCAAAGTCAAAGTCATCATGACAACCGCAATCACAATCAATATAAATAAGTTCTTCAAGATCTCCTAAATCCGCATCAACCTCATCAAGTTGCTGTGCCATAATATCAATTGTATCATCAATATCCATTTGTTCATCCGCAAGATCTTCGAGAACATCTATAATCGCAGCGAACATTTTTGTCTCAGCTTTCTCAGAATTTAAATTTAGTCCTTCTGCAAGGCCTCTAAGATAAGCAACTTTTTCAATTACTGTCATTTTAAAAACCTCCAATTAAGCACGACCCATATATTCGCCTGTTCTTGTATCGATTTGGATAAGTTCACCTTCATCAATAAAGAGTGGAACATTAACTTCTGCGCCTGTTTCAAGTGTAGCCGGTTTCGTAGTATTTGTAGCTGTATCACCTTTAAAACCCGGGTCAGTCTGTGTAACTTTAAGCTCTACAAAATTTGGTGGTTCAACACCAAAAACCTGACCCTTGTATGAAAGTACGCGACATACCATATTCTCTTTTATAAACTTAAAACTATCTGAAAGCTCTGTTTCGTTAATTGGAATAAGTTCATAAGATTCCGGATCCATAAAATAATAAAGAGAACCATCTTTATATGAAAACTCCATATCTTTTCTCTCAATATAAGCTGTTGGAAATTTTGATGTTGGGTTGTAACTTTTTTCTACTACTGCGCCTGTGATAACGTTCTTAGTTTTTGTTCTGACAAAAGCCGCTCCTTTTCCTGGTTTAACATGTTGGAATTCAACTACCTGAAGGACCTGTCCGTCTTCCTCAAATGTTACACCGTTTCTGAAATCACCTGCTGAAATCATAATAACCCTCCGTTTAGCCAAAAGTATACGCATTTTCTAGTCAAAACTATTCGCGTATATTGTATATTAGTAACCATATTTTTTCAAGACTTATTTATAACTATAATATAGTAAGCATCTTTGGTAAAGTTGTAAAATTTTTATACCCGGTTTCAGTGATAAATAGCATGTCTTCAATGCGTACACCAAATTTTCCTGGTAAATAAATTCCCGGTTCCACAGTAACAACATGTCCAGGTCTTAAATGTTCCTTTGAATGAGCATTTAAAGTTGGAGCTTCATGAATTTCTACACCTACGCCATGACCGGTCCCATGAGAAAAATATTCACGATAACCTGCTGCTGAAATAATATCTCGACAAACGACATCAATTTCCCGACAAGAAGCCCCCGGTCTTAAAGCTTTAATTCCTTCTTCCTGAGCTTTTAAAACTAAATCGTAAACTTTTCTTTGCTCATCACTTATTTTACCAATTCCAACTGTGCGGGTTGTATCAGAACAATATCCTTCAAAAACAGCGCCAAAATCAATGGTTATAAAATCTCCATTTTTTACCGCTGTCATACCGGGAACGCCATGTGGTTTTGAAGAATTAGCTCCTGTAACTACTATCGTTTCAAATGATACGTCTGTTGCACCATTTTTCTTCATAAGGTATTCAAGTTCAATGGCAATATCTTTCTCTAAAATACCCGGTTTGATAATCTCTAATACTTTGTCAAAAGCTTTTTCAGCAATTCGTTGTGCCCTTTCAAGTTTTTCAATTTCAATCGGTTTTTTTACAATGCGAAGTGAAGAAATTATTTCATCAAGTTCACCTGTCTTATTTATAACAACATCACTCAACTTTTCTTCATACTTTACTCCCAAGGAAATTGAAAGTTTAGATGCTTCAATTAATACTTCTTTTCCAAAAGATTTTATTATTTCAAGAAGCTGATCAAAAACTTCTTCTCCTTCTTTTTGAAGAACAACTTCACATTCTTTCGATTCAGCTTTTGCAGATTCTATATAACGACCATCAGTAATAAAAATTGCACCTGTTTTTCCTACAACTAAAAAGCCATTAGTTGTTAAAAATTCAGTAAAATAAAAACGATTAATTTCAGATGAAATTAATGCTACGGTCCCTTCCCTAAGTACGTTTGATAAAGCTTTTATTTTCATTCGGCATCACCATGCTCTTTTTGTTTTTCTTCTTGCATTTTAAAAATTTTATCTTCTAAGTAACGTTTAATTTTAAAACTTACAAGTTTTCTTTTTTCAAGCGCTACCGGATTACAATAAATCGTCTTCATTCCAATTAAATTTGCTCCCATAATATCTGTAAAAAGTTGATCTCCTATCATACAGATTTCAGATGGATTAAGACGCAATTTTATAACTGCTCTAAGATATCCAAAAGGTAATGGTTTCAAAGCTATTCCTATTGCTAAAACGTCATACTGGTCAGCCAAAAGCTTTATTCTTTTCATAGACGCATTTGAAAGAAGTATTACTTTTATGCCATTTTCTTTTACATTTTGAATCCATTCACTTGCTCCTGGTAACGGTGTAGTTGTACCATCGTACGAACTTGTATTATCTGCATCAAGAGTTATGGCTTTTATTCCGAGTTCTATAAGGTCTGAAACTTTAACATCCATAAGGCTTTTAACTCTCTTATCTTGTTTAAAAATCTTATTTAAAAGTACCTCTTTTATCATTAATAAACTCCTAAAAATTGATACAGATATTTTATCACAAAAGACCGACTATGACAAACGTCATAGTCGGTCTTCAAAATTACTTATATTTACGCTTACGAGCAGCTTCTGACTTTTTCTTTCTCTTTACAGAAGGCTTTTCGTAATGTTCCCTTTTGCGCACTTCCTGAATAACACCATCACGCGATGTTTGTCTCTTAAAACGTCTGAGAGCGCTGTCTAGAGATTCATTCTCTTTTACTTTTACTTGGCTCATTTATGTCCCTCCCTCCAAAATGTAGGGTTAGTTATCTACCACATCTAAACAAATAGGTTGTTAAATTATACATTAAGGCTTTTTTAATGTCAATGTTATTAATACTGTTCTCTGTAAAGTTGTTATTGGGACTATTTCTTTTATTTTCTATGAAGGCTTCTTCTTTTTTCTTCGTAAAAACCTCTTTTTTATTCCTTATAGAGACTAATACTTGGAATTGCAAATTTTGCACCAAGAGTTTCTACAATTTCCTTTATCTTAAAATTTACATCTTCACGGATTTCTAAACATTCATCATGAGCCGATGTGTTAGCAAGGTATATTATTCTAATATCTTGGCTTTTTTCGGTAAACCCATCAAATGCTACAACTATTCTATCTTTATTTACCTTTTCATTCTTTTCCAGCATTTTTTTAATTTTACTAATACAAGTCTTTAAAGTTTCAGCACTTACATCGTATGTAAGTCCAATTTTAAAATCTACAAGGCGCTTATCTCTAAGCGAGCAGTTTGTGATTGGTTCATCTACAAGTTTCGAGTTTGGCACAATAATTACAGTATCCTGAACTGTACGAACCTGTGTGCTTCTCATTGTAATATCTTCAACTTCACCTTCAACAGATGGAGTAACTATATAATCACCAACATTAAAAGGTTTGTCAGAAATAAGAGAGAATCCGGCAAAAAGATTTGCCGCAGTACTTTGCGCTGCAAGTGAAAATGTAAGACCTCCAAGACCTAGGCCCGTTATAAGTCCTGATATATCATAACCAAGTTCTGAAATTATCACTACAACCGATAATGCGATAATAATTATTTTTGCAATATTGGCAATAAATTTTATAGCTACGACATTTACACCCCTGTCATTACTATCTTCCATCTTAATGATGAAAGCTGTCGCATATGGTGTGAAGTTTGCAAGGGTCCATGTTATAAGAACAATAAAAGAGATTCTAAAAATTAAATTAAGCACTTTCATTACAGCCACCGGCGGTCCCATAATGATGATACCAATGTAAAAACCTATCACTAAGAAAAAAGACTTTAGTGGATTTTGAATTGAAACCCGAATCCCTTCTCCAATAGCAGGTCTTGATTTAAAAATTTTCGTAAACATTTTTGCAATTTGTTTTGAAAGACATTTACGTGAAAGTATAAATATTAAGATGACTACAATACCCACGAATATATTTGTTAAATTATCCAGAATTGTTTCTACTGTAACTACTCCGGCACTTTTTAAGTCTCCAAAGATATTGATATTTTCAAACACTAAAACCACCCTCTTATTTTACAACAATGTTTACGAGACGACCCGGAACATAAAGTTCTTTTACAATCGTCTTTCCAAAAATTTCGTCTGCTATTCTTTCATTTGCTTTAGCAAGAGCTATGACATCTTCATTAGAAATATCTGTTGCTACCATAAGTTTTGCTCGAATTTTGCCATTCACCTGAGCTACAATTTCAACTGTTTCATCAATACATTTAGCTTCATCATAATCTATCCAATTCCCTGAAGCTAAAATCCCATCAAAGCCCTGTTCTTCCCAGATTTCTTCTGTAACATGAGGAGCAAACGGATTAAGAAGAGTGATGAAAGCCTTAAGTTCCGCTATGTTAATCTTACCATTATCATAGATTTCATTGATAAGAGTCATAAGTGTAGCAATTGCTGTATTAAATTTCATGTTTTCAATATCTTCAGACACTTTCTTGATTGCCTTATGGAAAGATGTTTCAAGTTCTTTTGAAAATTCATCTCCAGAAACAAGAATATCCTGAAGACCCCAAGTCCTATCAATAAAACGTTTACATCCTTTTACAGACGCTTCTGACCAAGGAGTAGCCTTTTCATAATCTCCCATAAAAAGTACATACGTACGAAGTACATCTGCACCGTATTCTTCAACTACATCAAGAGGATCAATTACATTTCCTCTTGACTTTGACATCTTTTCGCCGTCGGTTCCTAAAATTAAACCTTGTGCAGTTCGTTTTGCATATGGTTCTGCAAAAGGTACTTCTCCAATATCATAAAGAAAATGATGCCAAAAACGTGAATATATCATATGACGAGTTACGTGTTCCATACCACCGTTATACCAGTCTACCTGACCCCAATATTCAAGTTTATCTTTAGCTGCAAAAGCCTCCTTATTATTTGGATCAAGATATCTTAAATAGTACCAAGATGAACCTGCCCACTGTGGCATCGTGTCTGTTTCTCTCTTTGCATCAATACCACATTTTGGACATTTGCAATTTACAAAAGATTCAATTTGTACAAGAGGACTTTCACCATCTTTACCCGGTTCAAAATTTTCTACTACAGGTAATTTCAGTGGAAGCTCGTCATAAGGAACAGCAACCATTCCACATTTTTCGCAATAAACAATCGGAATAGGTTCACCCCAATAACGCTGGCGGTTAAATGCCCAGTCCTTCATCTTAAACTGAACACCCCTTTCACCAATTCCTTTTTCTTCAAGGTATTCTGCCATTCTGTCAAAAGAATCTTTTTTATTTGTAAGACCATTTAAAATACCGGAGTTTACCATTTCTCCATCGCCGATGTATGGTTCTTCTTCAATATTTCCACCCTTTATTACTTCAATAATTTCAATACCGAATTTTTTAGCAAAATCGTAGTCACGATGATCGTGAGCCGGAACGGCCATAATAGCACCTGTTCCATATCCCATCATTACATAATCTGCAACGAAAATTGGAAGTTCTTTTCCATTTACCGGATTGATACCAAAAAGACCTAGAACCTGAACACCTGTCTTGTCTTTTACAAGCTGTGTACGTTCAAACTCTGTCTTTTTTGCACATTCTTTTCTGTATTCAAGAATTTCATCCATATTAGAAATACGGTCTGCGTATTTGTCAAGTATTGGATGCTCAGGAGCAATAACCATAAAAGTTACACCATAAAGTGTGTCCGGGCGAGTTGTATATACACAAAGATTCTCATCATCTGAACCCTTAATTTCAAATTTTACAAATACTCCTATTGATTTGCCAATCCAATTTTCCTGTTGAAGTCTAACGTTTGGAAGATAATCAACATCATCAAGACCTTTAAGAAGTTTATCTGCATATTCTGTAATTTTAAGATATAAAACATCCTTTGATTTTTGAACAATGTCACTATCGCAAATATCACATTTCCCACCTTGGGAGTCTTCATTTGAAAGAACGACCTTACAAGATGGACAATAATTTACAAGAGCTGTATCTCTAAACACAAGTCCATGTTCAAAAAGCTTTAGAAAAATCCATTGAGTCCACTTATAATAACCTTCTTCTGTCGTATCTGTAACACGAGTCCAATCAAAAGAAAAGCCTACTCTTTTAAGCTGCTCTGAGAAACGTTCAATATTTGTATCTGTTACTTGTCTTGGATGAACTCCGGTTTTTATAGCGTAATTTTCTGTAGGAAGACCATATGCATCAAAACCAATTGGGAAAAGGACATTATACCCTTGCATTCTTCTTTTTCTACATACAACTTCAAGACCTGAATATGCCTTAATATGACCTACATGCATACCGGCACCTGAAGGATATGGAAATTCAACAAGCGCATAAAACTTTGGTTTATCGCTTCCATCTATAGCATGGAAAACTCCTTTATCTTCCCATTTTTTCTGCCATTTTTTTTCAATTGCCTTAAATTCGTATGGCTTACTCATCATCTACCATCCCTTCAAGTGAAACTTCCGTAGCATCTGCCCAGAGTTTTTCGAGATTATAATGCTCTCTAGCTTCCGGTAAAAATATATGAACAATTACATCGCCAAAATCGATAAGAATCCAATCAGAAGCCTTTCCTTCAAGACGACCCTGCTCACCAAGCTCACCCATTTGAAAATCAACTTCATCAGCAAGGGCCTTAATGTGTGTTGTTGATGTACCATTCACTATTACAAAATAATCACTCACTATTGTTAGGTCAGAAATGCCGAGAACTTTAATTCCTACAGCTTTTTTTTCATTTAAAAATCTAACGATGTTTTGAACTTTTTCTTTTGATGTCATCTAGTTTTTCCACCTCTATTTTTGTTGTTAAATCTATATTTCATCATGCATTACATACGCATTTATCTTATCCTTTTCAGTAATTAAACTTTCTACATACTTCATTATACGCATCTATCGTATCCTGATTTATTTCTCTATTTTGGTCTAACAGTTCTTCTAAAGTAAACCGTGTTCCTATCAAAACTGCTTTATCTATATCTTCAAAAGCAGCTTTTCTAACCTCATCCACACCAGGATATTCTCTTTCCTCTGAAATAAAATCCGCAATGTATATTACCTTTTCAAGTAATGTCATATTTGCTTTTCCTGTAGTGTGATACTTAATCGCTGATATCATTTCCGGATCATCTATTCCAAGTACATCTCTTACAAAAGCTGCTCCTGCCGGTGCATGCCAAAGCTTGTTAATTTCAATAACCACCTCTGGAATGTCAGAGAATTGCATCATATATTCATACTGTTCAGCATAAGGAGAATTTTTCATAATATCGTGAAGCAAACCACAAATATATGCCTTTTCAACATCTGCACCATAACGTTTTGCTAACTTTTTTGCAGCAGCAGCCACATTTAAGGAATGTATGAATCGTCTCCCTTGAAGCTTTGACTTCATTATTTCCAGAAATTCATCTTTGCGATTAATCAAAATACAGCCCCCTTGCCTCAATAAATTCATTTGTCTCTTTAGTTACGAAATCCTTTATTGATAAGCCCGCTCTCCTCATATCTCTTATTTCTGTAGAAGATAATTTTAAAGGTTTTATTGGAAGAATTTTTATCTTACCTTCTGAAAACTCTTTAGGAAATTTTTCTTTAGAATAATCTATTAAGTTTTTAACAGAAATCTCTTCACTTCGTGCTGCTGCAACAACCGTGCAGTATTCTAAAATCTTATTTGGTAATTTCCAAGTATGAAGTGACAAAAACATATCATCGCCAACCAGAAAGAAAAACTCTGCATTTTTGTTAAGCTCTTTAAGTTCTTGCAAAGTTTTATGTGTATAACTTTTTCCCTGGCGATTTATTTCTACTTTTGATATATGAAAAATCGGTTCTTTAAATGTACGTTTACACATTTCTATTCTATCTTCTGGAGAAACTAATTCCGGCGAACTCTTATGAGGAGGTGCATAGGTAGGAATAATAAGCATTTTATCTATTCCAAAATCTTTTACGAATTTTGAAACTATATTGAGGTGCCCAAGATGCGGAGGATTAAAAGTACCTCCAAAAATACCTATCCTTTGCACACTAACACCTTCCTTTAGTAGCCTTCTTTACACGAGCTTTGTTTGCTTCCTTTTTCGCCTTTTTCTTATTGAGAGTTTCACTATATCTGTATAAAATAATAACTCCGCCAATTATTCCTATTACTTCTGCTCCGGTTCTAGCTTTAAGTTTATCGGCAACTTCTCTTGGCTTTTCAGGACAACTCTCAAGCAATACTTTAACTTTTATTAACTCTTTTGCTTCAAGAACCTCTTCGGTTTGAGCAATAACAGCATCAGTTACACCATACTTTCCAATTTGAAAAACCGGAGATAAACTGTTTGCGGCTGCTCTATATTTTGCTCTTTCTTTACTTGTCATAATTCCCCTCATTTTATGTTTTTATTTTACATTTTATATTTCGTCTTTTAGAGCCTCATAAAGTTTTATAAGTGCCCTGCTTCTATGACTTACCTTATCTTTCGCTTCTGATGAATATTCTCCAAAAGTTTTTTTACCTATCGGAATATCAGGAATTGCACCTTCTTCTACATTTACGAGAAAAAGCGGATCATATCCAAACCCGTTTTTTCCTCTTTCTTCAAAACCGATATGTCCATGACATTCTCCACGCGTTATAATTTCTCTGCCATCTGGGAATACACATGCGACTGCACAAACATAATGTGCATTTCTCTTTTCAAGCGGAACCCCTAAAAGTTCAGATAAAACTTTCTCATTATTTTCTTTATCTGAAACTTCATCTCTAATTGATGATGAATAACGAGCAGAAAAAATGCCTGGTGCATTATTTAGGTAGTCAATACATATACCGGAATCATCTGCAAGAGTTGGTAAATTTGATATTTTTGCTCCACTTTTTGCTTTTAAAACTGCATTTTCTTCAAAAGTTGCTCCACTTTCATCTATTTTTGGTAAATCTATACCCAGCTCCTTTGCAGTTTTAATTTCTATACCGAGCGGTAAAAGAATTCGCTCAAATTCTATTTTCTTATGTAAGTTTCCTGTTGCAATAAGAAAAATCATCCTATATACTCCCCTGAACCAAAGATATCGCTCCAGAAAGATTTCTTCTTTTCTTTTTCTTTCTTAGGTGCTTTTGCTGGTTCTTCTTTTTTCTCTTCTACTAATTCTTCTATTTCAATTTCTTCAATCTTTTTTGAAAGACCTTCCTCTTTTTCAATTTCTTTCTCTTCAATTTTTTCTATTTTTTCTACTGATTCTTCAATTTCTTCAACAATTTTTTCTACTTTCTCTGTAACAAATCTTTCTTCTTCGACTATTCGTGTTGCTTCCTTTTCTTTAGCAATTCTTTCTGTTTCTTCTTTAACAAGTTTTTCTACTTCCTCTTTTGCAATGCGTTCTGTCTCTTCTTTAGCAAGTCTTTCTGCTTCCTCTTTTTCAATACGTTTTGCTTCAGCAGCACGCTCCGCAGCTTCGGCTTTATCTTTCGCCAGACGTTCTTCATTTACGGTGATAATTGGGTCTGTATCATCTGTTTCAGGGGAAACATCGAAAAGAGATTCAGCAAATGTTGTTGCAGAGAAAGGTTGAAGGTCATCAATTGCTTCTCCAACACCAATAAATTTGACCGGAAGCTTTAAGTCGTTCTTGATTGAAAGAACGACACCACCACGAGCAGTACCATCAAGTTTGGTGAGAATAATGCCTGAAACCTCTGCAACACCCATAAACTCCTTAGCCTGTGAAATTGCGTTTTGACCGGTTGTTGCGTCTAAAACTAAGAAAATTTCACGGTCAGAATATGGGAGTTCCCTGTCGATTACACGGTATATTTTATTAAGCTCATCCATGAGATGCTTTTTGTTATGAAGCCTACCTGCTGTATCACAAATAATGACATCTACATTTCTACTAACACCTGCATTTATCGTATCGAAAACAACTGCTGCCGGATCTGCACCCTCTTTATGTTTTATAATATCTACTTCTGCACGTTCTGCCCAAATTTCAAGTTGATCTATTGCAGCTGCACGAAAAGTATCAGCAGCACCCAAAATAACTTTCTTTCCTTCTTCTCTAAAGTAATTCGCCATCTTACCGATTGTAGTTGTCTTACCTACACCGTTTACACCAATTACAAGAATAATTGCAGGAGTTGTAACAAAATCAATTGTTTGGTCTTCACCAAGCATTTCCGCCACAACTTCCTTTATTACAGTACGAACCTCTTTTGGATATTTAATACCTTTTTTACCAACACGTTCTTTTACCTGGTCAACAATATATGCTGATGTTGAGACACCTACATCGCCCATGATAAGAACTTCAGTAAGCTCATCATAGAGTTCATCACCGATTTCTTCAAAAGCATCAAGAACATTATTTATATTTCCGGAAAACTGGTCCCTTGTTTTTCTAAGACCCCTACTTATTTTTCTATTAAAAATTCCCATATGCCCTCTCCTGATTATTCAAGTCCTAGTTTCTTTGCCATTTCTGCTGTCTTAAGTTCAAGAAGTTTTGATACACCCTCTTCTTGCATAGTTACACCATAAAGAATATCTGACTCTTCCATTGTTCCTCTTCTATGTGTGATAAGAATAAACTGGATATTATGAGTCATACGACGAACATACTGTGCATAACGAGTTACGTTTACTTCATCAAGTGATGCCTCAACTTCATCAAAAATACAAAATGGAGCCGGATTTACTTTAAGAATTGCAAAAAGAAGAGCAATTGCTGAAAGACCCTTTTCACCACCTGAAAGAAGGTCTATATTTTGAATATTCTTTCCCGGTGGTTGTACTTTAATTTCAATAGCAGACTCAAGGATATCTAATTCATCTTCAAGGAAAAGTTCAGCCTTTCCTCCACCGAAAAGTTCAACGAAAGTTTCACCAAAAGCCTTATTTATTTTTGAAAATTCTTCTCTAAAACGAGTCGCCATATTATTGGTAAGTTCTTCAATGAGTTTTAAAAGTTCTCTTTTTGACTGTTCAACATCAAAAACCTGAGTACTCATAAATTCAAATCGCTCGGAAACTTCTTTATATTCTTCAATTGCGCCTACATTTACCGAACCCATCGCCTTTATCTTATTCTTAACGGCAGTAAGCTGTATCTTTGTTTCACTAGGATTTTCAGCGGGCTCTGCAATTTCTGCAGCTTCTCTTCTCGAAAGCTGATATTCTTCATAAAGTTTATTTAAGGTTTCCTCATGTTCGCCCAACATATTTGCTTTACGTTCTGTAAGACGAGCAAGTTCTCCGGAAAGACGTTCTCTTTCCAGGCTCTTTTCACGTTCAAATTGACGAAGTCTATTACTTTCAGCTTCTCCTTCGTTTCTTTCTTTCATAAGAACTTCAATTTTTTCTTCAGAACTGAAGTTCTGAGATTTAAGTTCATTTATTTTCTCTTTCAGTTGTTCAATTTCTTCAAGAAGACCCTTATTTGCTTCTTCATAAAGCCTAATTTGATTTTTATGTTCTTCCTCTTTATTTGCTACTGTTACTGAAGCTTCCGTAAGCCTTTCAACAATGTTTCTGTTAGACTGAATATCTTTTCTAATTTCAGTAAGCTCTACATTAAGTTGTGCACTACGTTCGGCCATTTTCTCACGTTGTCTTTGAAGTTCTTCTTTACTTCCTGTAAGAGTAGCAATTTCATTTTCAAGAGTTTCACTCTCTTTAATGAGAGCTTCTTCGTTCTTTTCAGCATCTTTTGCAATTCGCTCAAACTCTTCTATACGAGATTGAGCATTTTTCTGCTCATCATCAATTTCTGTTATTGCATCCATCACTGAAACAAGTTGACCTTCTACAAGTTTTAAGGCACTTTCAGAACGAACTTTATTTTCATTTGCTGTGATAAGGTCTGATTCTGCTGCGTCTAATTCTGCTTTTGCTTTAGCAAACTCTTCAGTTGCAACTTTGAATACATCTTCTACTCTTGTAAGTTCTTTTTTAAGAATTTCAAGCGTCTTTTTATGTTCCTCAATTGCTCCTGATTGAGAAAGTAATCCGGCATTCTTAATTTTTGAACCACCGGTCATTGAGCCGCCGGCATTAATAACCTGTCCATCTAGGGTAACAAGCTTAAAACGGTTATTGTATTTCTTTGCAATGCTAATTGCAGAATCAAGATCTTCAACAACAACTGTTCTGGCAAGCTGAGATTTCACTATTTCTGCATATTTTTTATCAACTTCTACGAGATTACTTGCAATATCTATGTAACCAAAGCAATCATCAAGACCTTTTTCTTGAAGTTCCTTTCCCTTTATAGTTGAAATTGGAAGAAAAGTTGCACGACCTAAATTTTTATCTTTTAAAAATTTAATTGCTCTTTTTGCATCGGCTTCTGTTTTAACAACAATATGCTGAACAGTTGCACCAAGTGCAGTTTCAATTGCAACTTGATACTTATCTTTAACATTGATAAGTTTCAAAAGTGGTCCATGAACTCCTGAAAGAGAACCATGTTTCGCCTCTTTTAAAACAGCTTTTACGCTTCCTGCATATCCTTCCATATTTTTTTCAAGTTCTAAAAGCATACGAATTTTTTCTTCAAGTGATGAAACTTCAAGACGTTTTGCTTCTACATTTACCTTGCTGGATTCAAACTTCTCTTCTTTATTTTTCACAAGAAGTTGATGACCATTAATTGTATTTGTATGACTCGTCACTGCTTCATTTGCAGCATCAAGGTCTTTTTTTGCTTCATCTTGTTCTTTTTTTAACTTTGCCACAAGTTCAGCACGTTCATCTTTACTCTGACTTGCCCCTTCAAGACGAGTTAATAATTCTTCTCTACCTGAAAAAGCAGCTGATTTCTGTACACGAAGGTCTGCAATTTTTTCTGATAGTTTCGAAAGTTTATTTGTAAGTTCAAGAAGTTTATCTGAACTTTCTATGTTTGTTTTTGAAAGAGAATTTACATCTAGAGTTAATGCACCAATTTCTTCAAGTTTTAATGATTCAAATTCTTCAAACTCTTCAATCTTTTCAAGAAGTTCAACAATCTGCTTCTCTGTTTCCAAACGACTGCTTCCCTCTTCTTGCATTTCCCCTTTTATCCTGGCGATTGATTCCTCATTATGTTCAATTGTATTTTCTGCAACTGCAATCTTTGAATTAATATTAGAAGCCGTCTCATCAAATTCTGACATTAGATTTCTAAGATCATCTATTTCACAAGTGATTTCCTGTGTGCGAGCAATTTTAGCATCTATCTTCTGTTCAATCTCTTCAAGTTCGCCCTGTGCTTTATCAAAATCTGTTTGAGAAATTTCAATTTTAGATTCCTGCTCACGAAGCTTTTCCTTAAGTGAATCAATGATATAGAGCCAAAGACTAATTTCAAGAGTCTTTCGTTCTTCTGCAAGAACTAAAAACTTTCGTGCTTTTTCACTTTGCGATTTCAAAGGTCCGATTCTTGACTCAAGTTCCAAAAGAATATCACGAAGTCTTACTAAGTTCTCTTCTGCCTGGGTAAGGCGACGAAGAGCATCTGCTCTTCTATAACGGAAAAACGAAATTCCGGCAGCTTCCTCTAAAATATCTCTTCTCTCTTTTGACTTAGCAGATACCATATCTGCAATTTTACCTTGACTTACGATAGAATAACCATCTCTTCCAAGTCCGGTATCCATAAAAAGCTCATTTATATCTTTAAGTCTTACTACTTCACCATTAATTCTATATTCACTTTCTCCCGATCTGTAATAACGTCTAGCAATTACTACTTCATCGTTGTCATTTGCAAGGCCTCTATCTTTATTGTCAAGACGCAAAACAACTTCAGCAAAACCCATAGCTTTTCTAACAGTAGTTCCACCAAAGATAACATCTTCCATTCTTGCACCACGAAGATTTTTAGTTGATTGTTCACCTAAAACCCAACGTACCGCATCAACAATATTACTCTTTCCTGAACCGTTCGGTCCAACTACAGAAGTCATTCCTTTGTCGAATTCCAAAACAGTTTTATCAGGGAAGGATTTAAACCCTTGCATTTCAAGCGATTTAAGTATCATTATTCGTCAACCTCTATATTGATTTCATACTTTCCTAAAGATTTATCTGAAAACACCTTACAGATGTAATTATTATCTTTTAATTGTACTATATTCTTTCTGTTTTGTCCTACCATTTTTGAAATTTCTTTAGGATTTACAAAAATTTTATATTCACCTTTTTCTTTAAGCCTTGAAAGTATTAAATCCAAATATATTTGTCCTTCCACTAATTCACGAAAAGCAGGATGATAAACCCCGGCAACAAATCCTTCTTCTACATTTCCACCCGAATGAAGGCCAAGTCTTATAACTTTTATATTCGCTTTATGAAATTTTAAAAGAAGTTTTCCACAAAGAAGAACCGCATCGTCAATAGTTTGTGGCTGATACTTTCCCGCTCTATAAAGCCTACAAAGCTCTGTTCCTTCAAGAACAACAGTTGGATAAATTCTAACTGTTTCTGGGTTTAATTTTATAATTTCATCAGCAGTAAAAAGTGCGCCTTTATCTGTATCACCAAAAAGTCCTGTCATCATCTGAAGACCTAACTCAAAATCATATTCTTTAATGAGTTTTGAAGCTACTCTTACATCATCGGCAGTATGACCCCGCTTATTTAAAAAAAGTACATTATCATCCATACTCTGTGCACCGAGTTCAATTGCTTTTACGCCATATTCTTTTAAGATCTTCAAAATCTTTTCATCTATTGCATCAGGTCTTGTAGAAATACGAATTCCACTGATCTGTCCCTTCTCATAAAAAGGTTTTGCAGCAGTTAAAAGTTCCAGCATATAGAACCTGTCTATTGCAGTAAAACTACCGCCAAAAAAAGCAAGTTGACCGTCAAAACAGCCCGACTTCAAAGCAGTTTCTACTGCACTTTGAACGTCAGCTGCACTGGCGGTCTCTTGTTTTCCGGATATTATATGCTGATTACAAAAACTGCATTCATTTGGGCATCCTTCATGTGCCACAAAAACAGCTATATTTTTATGAGTCATAAGCCCATTAGCTCCAATGCTTCTTTTGCAGCTTCTTGTTCTGCATGTTTTTTAGTTCTTCCGGTTCCTTTTCCAATAACATTCGAATTGAGATGTACCTCAACTTCGAATATTTTGTCATGGTCTGGTCCAATCTCATTTGTAAGTACGTAGGTAAGCTTTTCTTCAGGATTCTTTTGAATCACTTCTTGAAGAACTGTTTTATAATCATCAAAAACAATTTTATTAGATTTAATAGCAGTTTTAACAAACTGTACGACAAACTTTCGTGCCGCTTCAATTCCGCCATCAAGATAAAGAGAAGCAATAAGGGCCTCAAACGCGTCAGCCAAAATGGATGCACGTTCTCTTCCTCCCGTTCTCTGCTCACCTTTGCCTAGAAGAAGATATTCTCCCAAATCTATTTCTTTTGCAAATTCAAAAAGGGATTTTTCACAAACTGTCGCTGCACGAAGTCTTGTTAAGTCTCCTTCCGGAATGTCTTTAAAATTTGTAAAAAAGTAATCAGCTGTAATAAAACTAAGAACTGAATCACCTAAAAATTCAAGACGTTCATTAGATTTATGACCATTTCCTTTTTCATTTGCATAAGAAGAATGTGTAAGTGCAGTTTCAAGGAGTTTTATGTCGTTGTATTTGTAGCCAATTCTAGCTTCAAAATCAGCAACATTCATTACTCATCGTCCTCTTCAATTTCCTCTTTCTTTGCAAGTTTTGTTATTTCTTCAATTGCACCACTTTCAGCATAATGAATAGCTTGGCGAATTGCATTTTTAAATGCACGTTTATCTGATGAACCATGAGCTTTAATTATAGGTTTTGAAATTCCCATAAGTGGAGCTCCACCGAACTCTTTATAATCCATCTTCTTTCTAAATTCTACCAATCCGCGTAAGAGAAAAGGAATTGCCAGTTTTGACAATATGCTCTTCTTAAAAATACGTTTAATATTCTTAAAAATTACTCTTGCAACACCTTCGTACATCTTCAAAATTATGTTTCCTGTAAAACCTTCACAAATTACTATATCTGCTCCACCTACAGGAATATCACGAGCTTCAAGATTTCCTACAAAGTTGTATGGAGCATTTTTCATAAGTTGATGTGTTTCAACAAGAATCTCTGTGCCTTTATTTTCCTCAACACCAATATTTGCAAGAGCAACCCTTGGATTTTCTACACCTTCAACCTTTTCCATGTATATGGTTGCCATTTTTGCAAACATATCAAGTGTTGCCGACGAACAATTAAGGTTAGCACCACAGTCCATAAGCATAAATCTACCTTCATCTGAAGGTAAAAGACTTGCGAAAGCTGCACGTTTAACTCCTTTTATTCTCTTCACAAGAAAAGTTCCACCTAAAACAACGGCCCCTGTTGAGCCGGCTGTTACAAATGCGTCGCCTTCTCCCTTTGCAAGTAATTGAAGACCCAGCCCCATTGAAGAATCCTTATGTTCTTTAAGAATTGTTCTTGGATCTTCTTCCACAAGAACTACATCTTCAGAGTGTGCTATTTCCATTCCTTCAATATCGATACTTTTTTCTCTTGCACAAGCCTTAATCTTAGCTTCATCTCCACAAAGAATAATTTCACAACCATATTCTTTTCTTGCAGCTGCTGCTCCTTTTAGAATTTCAAGTGGCGCATTATCGCCTCCGAATGCATCAACGATTATTTTCATACTTTAAACTCCTTTAATGCTCTATCTGCCAAAGCGGCATACCTTTCTTTCTTTTCTTTTATATATGGTTCGATTGGTGGTAAAACACCAAAGTTTGCACCCATAGGTTGAAAATTTTCAACTGTAGGGTCGCTGATGTAAGCAGAAAGTGCTCCCATCATAGTAGTTTTTGGAAGAATTAATGGTTCCTGTTTATTAAGCATTCTTGCTACATTTATTCCCGCAAGAATGCCGGACATTGCAGATTCCATGTACCCTTCAACTCCGGTTATTTGACCTGCAAAATAGAGTCCCGGAACAGATTTAAATGCAAAATCAGGACCGAGTAGCTTAGGCGAATTGATAAAAGTATTCCTATGCATTACACCATATCGAAAAAATTCAGCATTGTGAAGTGCCGGAATCATAGAGAAAACTCTCTTTTGTTCTCCAAACTTCAAGTTGGTCTGAAATCCAACAAGATTATACATTGTTCCCTCTGCAGTTTCTTTTCGAAGTTGCAAACATGCCCATGGGCGATGTCCGGTGCGAGGATCTTTAAGACCTACCGGCTTAAGTGGACCAAAACGCATTGTATCGGCTCCTCTTAATGCCATAATTTCAATTGGCATACAACCTTCATAAACGCCTTTTCGCTTATCAAAATCCTGTTGCAAAACACTTTCAGCTCTTATAAGTTCCTCATAAAAAGCTTCATATTCTTCCCTATTCATAGGGCAATTAATATAATCCTTTTCTCCGCCTCTATCGTAGCGAGATTGAAAGAATGCTTTATCCATATCTATACTATCAGCACTAACAATCGGTGAAACTGCGTCAAAGAAATGAAGAAAAGAACCGCATAGGTTTTCTATTTTCTCGGCAAGTGCATCCGACACAAGTGGACCTGCAGCAATGATTACTGCATCTGCATCCTTACCAATTTCCGGGATATCAGTTACTTCTTCCCTATGAATTGTTATGTTTTCACATTTTATAACTTCATCAGTAACTCTCTGTGCAAAAATTTCTCTATCCACTGAAAGTGCATCACCTGCAGGAACACTACATTCCTTCGCAATACGTACACAAAGCGAATCAAAACGAGTCATTTCTTCTTTCAAAAGACCGGCAGCAGAATCTATACGCTGAGCTTTGAAAGAATTTGAACAAACGAGTTCTGCAAAGTTCTCATTTTTGTGAGCGGGAGAAAATTTAATCGGTTTCATTTCATAAAGATGTGTTTTAATACCCGCCCTTGACAATTGCATAGCCGCTTCAACACCGGCAAAACCAGCTCCTACGACAATTGCTTTTTTAGTCATTACTTTTAATTCTCTTTCTAGGAGCTGCTGCCTCATATCCACAGCCCTCTTTAAGACAAATATGCATTCCCTTGTTCTTAAATAAATTATTACCACATTCAGGACAAACTTCTTCATTAACCGGAGTATCCCAAGTACTGAAATCACATGTTGGATAATTACTACAACCGTAGAATACGAATCCTTTTTTCGATTTTCTTTGAATTACATTGCCACCACACTTAGGACACTTAACACCTGTTTCCTGTATCAACGGTTTTGTATTCTTACATTCCGGGTACCCTGGACATGCAAGGAATTTACCAAATCGACCAGTCTTTATAACCATCAATTCCCCGCATTTTTCACAAGGAATATCTGTTTTATCTTCCTCAAGCTGAATTTTTATTCCTTCCATATCTATCTTCGCTTTTTTGAGGGTAGCTTCAAGTTCATCATAGAAATCTGAAACCATTTCAACATAGCCCCTCTTACCTTCTGAAACTTCGTCCAAATTTGTTTCCATCTGGGCTGTAAACTTCATATTGATAAATTTAGGGAATCTGGTTTTTAAAAGATTTGTTGTAGCTTCACCAAGCTCTGTTGGTTTTAAAAGTTTTCCATCTCTTATGACATATTCTCTTGAAATAATTGTAGTAATTATAGAGGCATATGTACTTGGACGACCAATACCATTTTCTTCAAGAGCCTTAACTAAAGCTGCTTCCGTAAAACGTGAAGGAGGCTGTGTAAAATGCTGATTACCCTTGAGTTCTTTAATCTTCAAACTCTCTCCTTTTGATAAATCCGGAACTTTTATTTTACCTTCTTCATCATCACTATCTGTATCATAAAGAACTGTATATCCATCAAACTTAACACTGTATCCACTTGCTGAAAACATACAATATTCTCTATCGTTTCCCGGCTGTGCTCCCTTAATTTCAACTTTGATTGTATTTTGTACACACGTTGCCATAAGACTTGCAATAAATCGCTGCCAAATAAGCTTGTAAAGCCTATACTGATCAGAAGTTAACGATGCTTTTGCTTTTTCCGGAGTTAAAGTAACATTTGTTGGACGAATTGCTTCATGCGCATCCTGAGCATTATTTCTCGATTTAAAATAACGAGGTTTTTCCGGAACATATTTGTCTCCATACATTTCTTTAATGTAAGCATCTGTCATTACACGAGCCTCTTCTGAAATACGAAGAGAGTCCGTTCTCATATATGTAATAAGACCTGTAGCACTTGCACCATCTATACTTATTCCTTCATAAAGTTCCTGTGCTACTTTCATTGTACGCCTTGTTTGAAATCCAAGTCTTCTTGATGCATCCTGTTGAAGAGTCGAGGTATTAAAAGGAGGTGCCGGCTGTTTTCTTCTTACACCCTTTTTGACACTTGTTACCACATATTCAGCACCTTCCAAACGAGCAAGGTATTTATCTGCTTGTTCTTTGTTTACAATTTTATCTTTTCCTGTTTCATCGCCAACAAAAGTTGCCTCAAAAACCTTTTTTGTTAATCGTGGAACAAACTTTGCGTCAAGAGTCCAATATTCTTCCGACTTAAACGCACGAATTTCTTCTTCTCTATCTACAATAAGTCTTACAGCTACACTCTGTACGCGCCCAGCTGAAAGACCTCTACGTATTTTCTGTGAAACGAAAGGACTGAGTCTATATCCTACGAGACGATCAAGAATTCTACGAGCCTGTTGAGCATTAACAAGATCCATGTCTATTTTATGAGGGTTTTCAATTCCCTTCATGATGCCCGTCTTTGTAATTTCATTAAAATGTACACGATTTGCCTTATTAAGATCCAAATCAAGTAAAGTTGCAAGATGCCAAGAAATAGCTTCACCTTCACGGT
This sequence comes from Oscillospiraceae bacterium, assembly GCA_012520505.1. GTDB lineage: Bacteria > Bacillota > Clostridia > Oscillospirales > Acutalibacteraceae > UBA1227. Next base: position 191,936 of record JAAYOC010000017.1, on the reverse strand, counting down.
CCGGATCTGTTGCTAAATACACTTCTTCCGCTTTAGCAACTTCATCTTTCAACTCTCGAACAAGATTTTCCTTCCCCTTTATCACCGCATATTTGGGCTCAAAATTATTTTTTACATCTACATTAAGTTTTGCTGCCGGAAGGTCTCTAACATGACCCATAGATGCAACAATTTTATAATCCTTACCAAGATAACCCTTGATAGTTCTCGTTTTTGTAGGTGACTCAACGATAATAAGTTTTGACATATTGTCTGTTCCTTTCACTTTTTATACATATATTTTGCATTTGGCAAAAGTTCTATATATCCAAATATTTCAAGTTCTGTAAGTGCACCGAGTACTACATTTGTCGGCATAACTACCTTATCAGCAATTTCATTAACCGACAATGGAATATCCCGAAAGGCATTATATACCTTTATAGCACTCTCTGACAAGTCATCACTTATTTCTTTTTTTGTGTGCGATTTAGTAGTTCTTGCTTTAAGAATATACCCATAATCATTAAATGAACCTGAAATATCACTTTTTTCTAAATTATCAAAAATCTGAGTGATATCTTGCATTAAATCATTCTTTTCATCAAAAATCATATACTCAGAATACTCGTTTATGTACTGTGCAACTACATCCATTGGTACTTCTACAGGAATTGCTCCATCTCTAATAAGCTCCGCTCCACCTGCATAAATTAAACCTTCATTTATTCCCGGTACGGAGAATACCTCTCTATTTTGCTCACCGGCAAGTTTTGCAGTGATTAAAGAACCACTCTTAATTCCTGCCTCAACAACTACCGTTCCAAGAGATAAACCGGAAATTATTCTATTTCTAATTGGAAACGACCCTTTAAAAGGTCTGCTATGCGGTGGGAATTCTGAAAGAAGCAACCCATCAAGAGCAATTGCTTGTCTTAATGGTTCATTTTCCATTAAATATTGAAACCCAAAACCGCAACCTAAAACTGCAATTGTTTTACCATGCCCACTTAAAGCTGCAATATGTGCTTTTGAATCTATTCCAAGTGCTCCACCGGAAACAATGGTAAAACCCGTTGCTGATAATGCTTTTGAAAGTATTGACGCAGCATATTCACTTCTTCCTATTGGATTACGTGTACCAACAATGGCAAGCGGCAATGGTGCAGATAAAAAAGATATATTTCCTTTCGCATACAGGACTAATGGAAAATTGTGAAGCTCCAAAAGCCTATACGGATAAAGGTCATCATCAAAACAAACAATATCTGCTTTTATCTTTGCACAGTTTTCAATAACCTTATATGTATCTTCAATTTTAGTTATAGATAATTTTTCAATCTGTTTTGGAGTAAAAACTCCGGAAATTTTTAATTCATATTCTGTAGACCTATAAATATTTTCCGCTGTTTTAAACTCTTCAATTATTTGTCGAGTTTTAGCACCCGGCCCAAGTGCTATTTGTAACCAAATATTATAGTTTACGCTCCTCATTTCGGCTCACCATTTCCCATATAATTATGGAAGCTGCCGCTCCCACATTAAGAGACTCTGCTTTGCCTGACATTCTAATCGTAATACTATAATCACAACTCGCTATGACCTCTTCGGTTATCCCATTTGCTTCATTTCCGACAACAACAATTATACCTCCATTAAAATCACAAGATTTAATGTTAATTGCATCATCACTTATAACCGAAGCAAAAGTTTTCATACCATTATTTTTAGCATCATCAAGTGTTTTCGTTACATCGTCAGTTGACAATACTTGCAGACGGAGCAAAGCTCCCATCGACGCACGCATTGCTTTTGGACTGTAAATATCACATCCACCAGAGACAATTAAACCAGTAATCCCAAATGCTTCTGCTGTTCTGCTTATTGCACCAAGATTTGCTGGATCCTGAACATTTTCTAATAAAACATACTTGCCAGAATAGTCAATTTTTTTCTTATTGTCAATACCGTTTTTAACATCAATACCATTCTTTGAAATCTGAACAACACAAAATACTCCTTGTGTATTTTTTGTATCAGCCATTTTTTCTGCAACATGATTCGCTATTTCATACACATTTTTTGAAACAGATATAAGCTCTTTAATATTCTCTTCGTTCTCTTTTGTATAAAAAAGTTCTTCAATAAAATATTCACTACGCAAAACATCTTGACAAAGACGAAGACCTTCCAATACAAAAAGGCCCTTCTCTCTACGCTCTTTGTTACTGCTGCTAAGAGCACAGTATGCTTTAATTTTTGGGTTGTTTACACTGGAAATTATATCCACGTTTTTCCTCCCATAAACACAAAAATCACGCCCGCGTATACGTGTGTGCGTGTACGGGACGTGTAGTCTTATATCGTTTATTTAGCGAGAGCAGCCTTAGCCTGTTCACAAAGAGCTGTGAATGCTGCCGGGTCTGCAATAGCAATTTCTGAAAGCATTTTTCTGTTAAGATTAATATCAGCCTTTCTAAGGCCATTTATAAATGTTGAGTAATTCATACCGTTTAGCTTACAAGCAGCTGAGATTCTTGTAATCCAAAGACGACGGAAATCTCTCTTTTTTTGCTTTCTTCCAACATATGCATAATTTCCTGATTTCATAACAGCCTGTTTAGCCGTTCTAAAAAGCTTACTCTTTGAACCATAATAACCTTTTGCAAGCTTTAATACTTTATTTCTTCTCTTGCGAGTCATAGTCCCGCCCTTAATACGAGCCATAATTGTTTACCTCCAATATTTTCAAACTTTTGTTGCAAACATATGTCGCCTTTTCTTACTTATAAGGGAGAAGGCGTTTAATCTGATTCTGGTTTGTCTTGTCGGCAACAACTTGCTTGCGTAAACCTCTTTTACGCTTTGTAGTCTTCTTTGTAAGAATATGTGATTTATTGGCATGAGATCTTATTGCCTTACCATTTTTTGAAATTTTAAAACGCTTCTTTGCACCACTATGTGTCTTAAGCTTAGGCATATCTAATTTACCTCCTTGAAATTATTACTTAGTTACAATTGGACTTAAGAACATAAGCATCTGTCGTCCTTCAAGTTTTGCTGGTTTTTCAATCTGGCAAAACTCCGAGCATGTTTCAGCAAATTTTTCCATTGTTGATATTCCGATTTCCGGACGAGCCATTTCCCTTCCACGAAAACGAATTGAAACCTTAACCTTGTTTCCTGCTTTGAGGAATCTTATAGCTTGGTTTGCCTTTGTTTCAAAGTCGTGAGTATCAATCTTCAAAGAAAGTCTTATTTCTTTGATTTCAATTGTTTTTTGTTTCTTTTTTGCTTCTTTCTCTCGCTTTTGTTGTTCAAAACGATACTTTCCGTAATCCATAATTTTACATACAGGTGGTTGTGCCTTTGGCGCAACCATTACAAGAGAGAGATTTTTTTCCATTGCAATTTTCTGTGCCTCTTCTGAAGACATGATTCCAAGTTGTTCACCGTCTTCTGTAATTACACGCACTTCTTTTGCTTTGATGTTTTCATTACTCAAAACTTCTTTTGCTGATTGTTTGCTGATGTTCATACACCTCCAAAAATAAATAAAAAATACGGACAGAAAGACTCTATCCGCACAATACTCAACCTAAAAGTATTGACCTATGTAGCGAAAACCCATAGGTGAGAACAGAGTTTGTCCTTCTTTATTGTGAAAAGATATTAACATCAAGTGAAAGTAATGTCAACATTTTTCTTTTAACCCCTTTTAATCTTGACATCATTTTTTCAGTAATATATCATATATACGCGTCATTTGCGGATTTAGCTCATCTGGTAGAGCGCCACCTTGCCAAGGTGGAGGTAGCGGGTTCGAGCCCCGTAATCCGCTCCACTTTGAACTTGCAGATGTCGTCTGTAAGTTCTTTTTAGTCTAGGAGAGCATATGAAAATTGTAAAGCTTTATCTTAACAAAATTGAACAAACCTCCTTAACCTTTATTGAAGGCTTTGGAATAGAAAACGATAAAAAGGCTTCTACATCTAAGGGTAAAGATAAACAAATTATCCTCTGCGATACAGATGAATTTAAAGTTTATAAAGAAACAAGTGAAGGCCTTTGTGCAAAAAGATTTTTCCCTCACATCGCCACAAAAGACCTTGATTACAAAACTTTAAAACCCGGAACAAAACTTCAAATTGGTTCCGCAGAAATAGAAATTCTAGATTTAAAAAAGAGATGCTTTCCGGAATGCGTTTTCGTTCAAAATAAAACTGTTTGTAATATCAAATTTAATTGCGCTTTTGCAAAAGTTACTAAAAGCGGTAGCATTGAGGTGAAATAATGGAAGAAAAAGCTATTTGGCACGGACAACCAAACCCGAAAAACACGAGAACAAAATTTGATTTTCTTTTTATCCCTCTCTCTCTTTTTATTTTCTGTGCAGGAATATTCTGGAGAATAGCATTAACTTATGCTTCTTTTCCATTAAAATCTCTTTCCTATGCACTTGTTCTTTTAGGTATCTATCTACTCTTCATTAGAAATTCTTCAAAAAAACGAAGAAGAAAAAAACTTTCTTACGAGATGACTGAAAAAGATATCATAATTGTACAAACTCTAAAAAAAGACCTCTCAATTCGCACACTTGCTTTTGAAAACATCAAATATGTAGGCTATTCAATAAGAAAAAATGGTGAAGGTACAATTTATTTTAATTTTCCAAAAACTAATAAAGATCTTGTAAAATTTGTCTTTATGAACGGCGGTCTATTTCGTTTTGAAGATAATCTCTTCATATTTTTTGAAATTGACGATGTAGAAGACACCTTAGCCTTCTTAAAAACTAAAACTTTAGATGGAACAATATATGAAGAGATATAGCAAAACACACCATTAATGCAATCATACCTGAAGAAAATAACCACCCTAGGTTGACCTAGGGTGGTTATTTTGTTTGCTTAGCTATTTAATTCTATGCATAGAGTTTTGAATCTTAGTCGATAGCCTTTAAGTCAGCATCAATAGCTTCAAGAACTTCCGGTGTAAGCTTTCCGCCTACGTAAGGAGCGATAGACTTAAATACCATACCCATAGCCATCTTTGCACGAGGATCCTTTGTAAGACCAGGAACGTGCTTTTCGATAACTGCTTTGTAAGCCTCGTTTTGAACGATTTCCTTAACTTTCATTTCTATACCGTTATTCATTTACATTTCCCTCCTTTTTTGGTTAAATTTTAACGCTAATTTTTTAAGCGTAATTTGCAAATACTCTTTCAAAAATTTCTAAAGCTTCATCAAGCACAGGAATTGTAGCAAGACTAATAAATGCTTTATTTCCACCTGCAACAATTAAACCTTCAGCAGCAAGCGCCATAGCAAATTCCTTCATACGTGTGTTTGCACCCGGAAGGAGACCAAAACAGTTTTCAATAATTTCATCATCGTCACGATGACTTGTTAAATGTTGAATTCCGCAAAGATCAAAGTGAAGAATTGAGTGCTGGTTAAAAATTGCTGCCGGAAGTTTGTACTTATCGGCAAGGTCTGCAATTTGACGAGTAAAGCGGTCAGATGCTTCTTTAAGTTTTGCATGAGCATTTGTTTTTTCCATTTCACAAATTGCTGTATAACCTGCAATACAACTTACAGGGTTAGCAGATAGTGTTCCGCCTACCATTACTTTTGCACCACTACTTGCAATACCGGCAGAAAGACAACCCATAACATCTGCTCGTCCGCCAATACCACCGGCTGCCGGGAAACCACCAGCAATAGCTTTACCAAACATAATAAGGTCAGGTTTAATTCCAAAATATGCGGATGCTCCACCCATTCCTAAACGGAAAGCAGTAACAACTTCATCATAAATGAGTAAAGCACCATATTTATCACAAAGCTCACGAGCTTTTTGATGGAATTCTTTAACTATTGGTAATGCACCACTATCTTGTCCTATTGGTTCCATAATAAAGGCAGCTGTTCCACCTTTTTCTTCATTTTCAATGAATCTTTGTTCTAATTCTTCGATATCATTTGGATATACAGAACACATATGGTTAAGACAATCATCCGGTACACCTATTGCGAACATGTTTCTTGAATCAACTGAACGCATATCATAAAGCAACTGATCAGCCCAACCATGATAACAACCGTTAATCTTAATAATTTCACTCTTACCCGTAAAAGCACGAGCCATTCTGATTGCAATCATTCCTGCTTCCGTACCGGAAGCCAGCATTCTAAATAAATCAACTGCCGGATAATGTTGTTTTATTTTTTTAGCTAAATCAACTTCAAATTCACCATATAAACCTGTCAAGTTTCCCGTTGTGTTAAGCATATTGATAGCTGCGTCTGTAATAGGACGATAATTATTACCTAGGATGGTAGGTCCACCTGCCTGTAAAAAATCAATATAACGATTACCGTCTATATCGTAAAGATAAGGACCTTCAGCCTTTACACAGTTAATTCCAAAAGGATAACTGTTTGCAAGGTTATGCTGAATTCCGCCAGGAATATGGTCTTTTGCGGCTTCTACTGATGCTTTAGATTTAGCGCATTTAGTTTCAAAATAATTTAAATATTTTGCTCTTGCTTCATCAGTTAAATTTTTGGGATTGAGTAAAAGTTCTTTTGATTTTTCATGAATTCCTTTAAAATCAAACCCGTCGAAATATGAACTCATAAAATTTATTCCTCCTTCGTCTATTAGAGCTATATTTTATACTGTTAACCATTCATGTCAGTATAGAGATCCTTTAACGAGAAATACGAGCGTTTGAAATATTCAAACATTTCATCATAACGTTTTCTATACTTTTTACGTGGATGGAAAGTTTTTTCTTCACGTATGAATTTATTTAATTCTGAGAAATCTTTCGCCTCTCCAAGTCCTATATGAATGCACATAGAAAGTCCAATGTTACCGGCAAACCTTGTGTTATCAAGTCTTATAATAGGTTCATCCATAATATCGGCAATTATTTGTACATGAGCATCAGATTGAGCTCCACCACCGATAACACGAACAAAATTAACTTTCCACATATCTAATTCTTTTAAATTTTCTTTAATCCAACGATAATTAAATCCAATGCCTTCCATAGCTGCTCTCATTATATGAGCACGAGTTACATTAGAATCAACGTTAAGTAAAGTACCACGAACGTTTGGATCGTCAATAGGTGCTTCTTCACCAAAAATGTAAGGTAAGAAGAGAACTTGTTTCTCATCATCTTCAATAGCCTTCACTTCATCTTGAATAAGCTGATAAATATCTTCTCTATCAGCCTCTTCTTTGTAAAGAGTGCTAATCAAATAGTCAATTGTTGTACCGACAGAGTCTGTACAAAAATATTCATATCCAATTCCAGGAATAGCAGATGGAAGCTGATTAAAGCTTGCAGACTCATCATCAATAGGAGTGGTAACTGAAAGCCAACCACTTGAACCCATATAAATATGAGCATCGCCCGGATTAATACAAGCTGTTCCTAAATGTCCGTTTGCATTATCTGAGCACCCGCCAAAAACAGGAATTCCATGAACAAGACCTGCTTCAAGTGCATAGTCAGTGTTTGTGTAACCAACAATTTCAAATGAATCTATAATACGCTCAGGTAAAAGTGCAGGATCTACTCCTACCATCTCAACAATAGCCTCATTCCACTCTTTATCAATAGGGAAAATAAGACCTGTAGCATACGCAGCAGTTAAGTCCATTGCGGTTGTTCCTGTAAGCATAAGATACATATATGCAGAAACATCAAGCAAATATTTAGCTTTTGCAACTACCTTTGGTCTCTTTTCTAAGAACCATGCAATCTTTGCAGATACACGCTTACTTGTTGCCAATTCGTCAAGTCCTGACATCTCGTTCAAATTCTTAGCTTGTTCAGCTGCACGACTATCAACCCAAGTTACACAATCGCAAAGAGCTTTACCTTTTTCATCCGCAAAAAGCAAAGAACTTGAAGTTTGACTGATTACAATTCCCTTAATGTCCTCACCAGTTAAATTTGTCTGGAGAAGGAGTCTTTTTGTTACTTTAACAAAACTTGATAAATAATCTTCCACTTTCTGTTCAGCAAATCCTGGTTCCGGTGTATACATTGGATAAGCTTCTGTTGTAGATGCGATTGGTTCGTGCTTAGCATTGATTATCGCACCTTTTACACTTCCTGTACCAAAATCATAGGTTATTGAATATTTAGGCACTTTCATTTCTCCTTTCTTACCATAAAAAGTTTTTATTTCCTCTTTTTAATTTTTCATTTTAACATTGGCTTCGTTAAAGGTTCCATATAACCCTTAACGCAATCCGCAACTGCAGCGTAAATATCTAAGTCCGGAAGAAAACTTCCATCGCTCACAGCAACACTTGTAGCATTCATAAGGTCAGTCATAACATTAAGTTTGCTAATTCCGTATTGCATTGTTTCTTGTAATAATTCTATTCCTGTACCAGATCCCCCGTGTAAAACTAATGGTACATCAACCTCGTTATAAATTTTCTTTAATCTTTCCATGTCAATATGCGGCTCACCGGCATATACTCCGTGAACTGTTCCAATTGATACTGCTAAAGAATCAACTCCTGTAAGTTCAACAAACTTTCTAGCTTCTTCCGGAACTGTCAGCGTACTGTTGTTATCATCGCCGGCAGCAACACCAGACATTCCTCCCACATGGCCGAGTTCAGCTTCAACCGTAACTCCACAAGCATGAGCCATTTTAACTACTTCACAAGTAGCAGCAACATTCTCATCAAAAGGAAGCTCTGATCCATCAAACATCACAGAACTAAATCCGGCATGAATAGCTTGGTAAATAGTATCAATGTTATGTGCATGGTCTAAATGTAAAGCAATTGGCACGTGAGTTTTACCTGCGTGAACTTTAACAAAATTAGCAATAACTTCTAAATCTGCCATAGGTTCAGGAGCACCTTCCCATAACATAAGAATTAAGGGCATATTTAACTCTGTTGCGGTATTGATTAAAGCTTGTGCAGTATTTAAACTCCAACATTGAGCACCGATTACCATATAATGTTCTTCTCTTGCTTTTACAAGCATTTCTTTAGTATTTACAAACATCCGCATTCCTCCTGCGTGCTTACACAAAGCTTATGAAAATTTATATACAAGACTTACACTATATTTTTGAACTTCAGTCTTATATGTTCAGTGTGCAGGTTTAATTCTACCATTCTATTCTTATAATTACAAATTAAAGTGAGCGATATTCGCTTGATTTTATTTGTTCTTTCTGTTAAAATCGCTCATATATCGTTTTTTCGCTCATTTTATTTGTAAACTTTATATTAATTTTGGAGGCAGTATGACAAAAACACAACTTAGAAAAGAAGAAGTACTTTTATGGTTGGCTGACAAAGAAAAGCTTAATGTCAGCTCAATCAGTAATAGATTTAACATCTCACCTGCAACCGCCAGGAGACTTTGCAACGAGCTTGCCAAAGAAGGTAAAGTTAAAAGATTGCATGGAAGTATTGAAATCCTTGACACACCGAATAAAGACTATGACTTTAAAAAAGCTATGGGTATAGGTCATGCTGAAAAACATAGAATTGCAGAATATATTGCTTCCATGTTAAACGATGGCGATAGTATTTTTTTGGAAACAGGAACTACAACTTTAAAATGTGCTATGGCTATAAGCGAGCAAATTCAAAAAGGAAAACTAAAAAAATTACGAGTTTTTACGAATTTCTTACCAATCCTCGATGTACTAGGTAACTTCTGTGAAGTTTCTTTGCTCGGTGGAGTTTACCATCCTGCAAAAAAATGTCTTTATGGCTATCTTTCAGAACAAGCACTTAAAAATATTCGTTTTGATTACTCAATCATAGGTTGTGAAAGTATCTCTCTTGAACGAGGCATTATGACCTATGATTTTGATACTATAAGATTCATAGACCCTCTTCTAGCTCACTCAAAACACGCAGTAATTGTCGCTCATTCCGACAAATTTAATCACCAATCATTTGTTTCATTTATGGCTTGTGAGAATGCGCATGTAATTGTAACAGATGATGGTCTCTCCGAAAAAGAAGCACAAGCTTTCTTAAAAAAAGGAATAGATTTAGTGCGAGTATGAGGTGTAAAGCACATATTTAAAACAAATTAAACAAAATAAAATTTGATAGTTTAAAATTCGATTTGGTAGTTTAAGTAGTTTAATTAAAAAAATTATAAAGCAGAAAGCCCCGCTTTCTGCTTTATTTTCTACGTTTCTTTTCTATCTTTCTATTCCTATTCCAACCAAACTTTTTTCGTACAACTATAACCGGATCATCCTCTTTATATTCTCATATAATCGGATTATCCTTTTTAGCCGACCAGAATATGTAATCGTCTATAAGCACTGCTCTCACAAAAGAAGCTTCCATACCTTCTATCTTTATCGGCTGTGCTATAAGGAAATACTCTCCATCGTGCGGCACTTTTGAAAGGTCAAGGCCTTCAAGAAGAACAGTACCCGCTCCAAGTAGGGAACGATGTGCAGCCACTTCGCTACTACCTCCGAGGGAAAGTTTATCATAGCCTATAAGGTCATATCCTAAGTTTGCAAGGTCTTCCGCTGCTCCACCGAGAAATTCAGAGGATGCACTTGTGCGGATTATAACCTTTTTAGCATCTCTTGGGAAGAAATCTTCAATAATCTCACCAGTTATTGGTCCAGTTGGTAGTGTAATTACCTGTACCGGACCGATAAATTTTGAGAGTGGTATATCCGTAACAGTCAAAGCATCCTCTTCGTCGTAAACATGCGAAGGGGCATCAACATGCGTTCCCGTATGGAGCGATGCATACAGTGCCGTTAGATTATACTCATCATCAAATTCCATTCTATTAACTCTTTGAAGACGAGGTTCTGGGTCGCCCGGAAAAACTTCTGCTGTAAGCAAATTTGTTGAAATATCAATAAAATTCATTTAACCACTCCCCTTCAGACCAAAAACTGGTAAAAGTTTATATACAATTTCACCAATTTCATCTATTGTTTCAAACTCATTTTCAAGTATGTACTCCTTTATTTTTTCTCCTACTTTTTCAATAAAAACCTAAGTGTATTCTACCACAACACATATATAAATAGCAATCAAATAACAAAGCACAAAACAAATGTTTGCATTTTAGGTGAACATTTGTTATACTAAACTCGAACATTTGTACAAAAAAGACTTTTGAAAGGAGTCATATTATGGAAAACATAAATGAAACTCAAAAGAAAGTTTATGAATATCTTCTTAAACGTTCCCAAAAAACGGCTGTACCGCCATCAGTTAGAGAAATTGGTGCAGCTGTAGGGCTTAAATCAACTTCTTCAGTTCAAGCATGCCTAAATGCTCTTGAAGAAGCCGGTTATATTACAAGAGACCCGCTTTTAAAACGTTCAATTCGTGTAAATATTATGGAAGATTCTATAGCTCAAGTTGCGCAGGTACCACTCGTTGGAACAGTTACAGCCGGTGCGCCAATCTTAGCTGTTGAACAAATCGAAGGGTATATTCCTTTTAGTGGATACGCATCTTCCGGCAAAAATCTCTTTGCCCTTCGTGTTAAGGGAGACAGTATGATTAATGCCGGGATCCTTGATGGAGACATCATTATTGCCGAACAAACACCTGTTGCAAAAAATAAAGATATTGTAGTTGCTTTAATTGATGAAGAAGCAACAGTTAAAACTTTTTATAAGGAAAATGACCATTTTAGACTTCAACCTGAAAACGACTATATGGATCCTATCGTCTGTGATGAACTGGTAATTCTTGGCAAAGTAATCGGTCTTATGCGCAATTACTAAACTTATATCAACAAATTTAATTTGCCAATGTTTTCGTATATAAGTATATAAAGTTCTCCTGACTTGCTCCTGACTTGGTTTTTCATTAATCCGACCCCCAAAAGTTAGACTTAAATCTGACAGTTGGAGGTCGGTATTTTTATGTTCTCTTTTATTTTATTCTAGTTTCTAGTTTCTACTTTCTACTTTCTACTTTCTTTTTTCTACTTTCTACTTTCTTTTTTCTGCTTTCTACTTTCTTTTTTCTGCTTTCTATTTTGTATTTTACTTTACTATTAAAACTGTACTCTTTCTTTGATGTAGTCTACAAGTTCTGTAATTGGAATACGTACTTGTTCCATTGCATCTCTATCACGTACTGTTACGCATTTGTCCTCTTCAGATTCAAAGTCATATGTAACACAAAATGGTGTTCCAATTTCATCTTCTCGTCTGTAACGTTTACCGATAGAACCTGCGTCATCATAGTCTACCATAAAATGTTTCGAAAGCTCAACATATACATCGCTCGCACCATCATTTAACTTCTTTGAAAGTGGAAGAACAGCAACCTTGAAAGGAGCGAGTGCAGGATGAAAACGCAAAACTATACGTGAATCCTCTTTACCTGTTTCCTTATCTGAAAGGTCTTCCTCATCATAAGCTTCAACAATGAGTGCAAGAAGAACACGGTCAACACCGAGAGAAGGTTCTACTACATAAGGAATATATTTCTCATTTGTTTCAGGGTCAAAATATTCCATTGGTTCGCCTGAATGATCTTGGTGCTGCTTTAAATCGTAATCGGTACGATCAGCAACGCCCCAAAGTTCGCCCCATCCGAACGGAAAAAGATATTCAAAATCCGTTGTTGCCTTTGAATAGAAGCTGAGTTCATCTGGTCCATGGTCTCGAAGGCGTAAATTTTCAGATTTTAAATTAAGACTATAAAGCCAATCCCTACAATAATCTCGCCAATAATTGAACCATTCAAGATCTGTACCCGGTTTACAGAAAAATTCAAGTTCCATCTGTTCGAATTCACGAGTACGGAAAATAAAATTACCCGGAGTGATTTCATTTCTAAAAGATTTACCAATCTGGCAAACACCAAAAGGTACTTTTCTTCTCGTAGTTCTCTGAATATTTTTAAAATTTACAAAAATTCCTTGTGCTGTTTCAGGACGAAGATAAAGTGTGTTAGTAGAATCCTCTGTTACTCCTTGAGTTGTCTTAAACATTAAATTAAATTTACGAATATCTGTAAAATCATGTGCTCCGCAATTAGGACAAGAAATGTTATGTGCCCTGATATACTGAAGTAAAGTCGTCTCATCCCAACCTGCCGGATTATCTGTCAAACCATTTTCAGCAACGTAATCTTCAATAAGATTATCGGCTCTATGCCTTGTTTTACACTGTTTACAGTCCATCAAAGGATCTGAAAAACCTCCAAGGTGACCGGATGCCACCCAAGTTTCCTTATTCATAATGATTGCAGAATCAAGTCCAACATTATATTCACTCTCTTGAACAAATTTCTGCCACCAAGCCTTCTTTACGTTGTTCTTAAGCTCAACACCAAGTGGACCATAATCCCAACTGTTTGCAAGACCGCCATAAATTTCTGAACCGGCAAAAATAAAGCCTCTGTTTTTACAAAGTGCTACAATTTTTTCCATCGTTTTCTGTTTGTTATCCATTTTTACTCCTTCCGCGCAAATGGCTTTTGCGCAAAGATACTTTAACGTTTATGATATTAGTATAATACCTTCTAAAAGTCAATTGATTTTATAAAGCTTATGTGTTAGAATTTGGAGCGATTTATCATGTTTTATAAAAACACGGGGAGGTTACCTTATGCAGACCACGATTGCTGCAATTTCAACACCTGCTGCCGCAGGTGGAATTGGAATAATTAAAATATCTGGTCCTGAAGCTGCTGAAATTGCTGACAAAGTATTTAAGTCGGCTGGTGGCTCTACGCTTTCAAGCCTTCCCGGTTATTCTGTGCGTTTTGGTAAAATCTACGACGGCAACACACCGCTTGACCAAGCGGTTGCTGTCCGTTATAAAGCACCAAAAAGCTACACCGGCGAAGATGTAGTGGAGCTCCAGTGCCACGGTGGTCTCTTTTTGATGCAACAAATTCTCCGTTTAGTACTTGAAAGTGGAGCAAAACCAGCCGAAGCAGGTGAATTTACAAAACGTGCATTTTTAAATGGAAAAATAGATTTAACAGAAGCCGAATCCGTAATGAGTCTTATCTCTGCACACGGAAAACAAGCTGCCGATGCAGCATACAATGCTTTATCCGGTGCACTTTCAAAGGAAATAAAAGAAATATCTGAAATTTTTATTTCTGCTTCAGCACATATGGCTGCTTGGGTAGATTATCCGGATGAAGACATTAAGGAACTTGACTTTTCCAACCTTTTGATTCAGTTTAAAGGAGCAAAAGAAAGACTAATATCTCTTATTTCCAAGTTCGACGCAGGTCAAGCCATTACTGAAGGCGTAGAAACTGCCATTGTAGGTAAGCCTAATGTTGGTAAATCTACACTTATGAACCTTCTTCTTCAAAAGGACCGCTCAATTGTAACTGAAATTGCCGGAACTACGAGAGATATAGTAGAAGAAACAGCTAGAATAGGTAACGTAGTACTTAGACTTTCCGACACAGCAGGTATTCGCTCTTCTGAAGATATTGTTGAATCAATTGGCATAGAATACGCAAAAACAAAACTTTTACATTCTTCTTTAGTGCTTGTAGTTATTGATGGTAGTTCCCCTCTTTCAAATGAAGATCTTGAAATTTTAAAAGCATGTGCTGATAAAGCTGCTATTGCAATCATAAACAAGGAAGACAAAGGACTTTTTATAGATCCGGAGGACATAACAAAATACATAAAAAATTATGTTGTTATTTCAGCAACGGACACAGCTTGTTATGAAACTCTGAAAGATACTATTGAAGATATGCTCGGGACAGCTAACTTTGATTCCTCTGCAGCAATGCTCCAAAATGAGAGACAACTAGATTGTTGTAAAAGAGCTCTTGTCTGTATAGATGAAGCAATCTCAGCCATTGAACTTGGTCTTACTATGGATGCTGTAAACGTAAGTGTTGATGCAGCTATTGAACCTTTAATTGAACTCACAGGTGAAAAAGTTTCAGAAGCTGTTGTAAATGAAGTTTTTAAAGAATTTTGCGTAGGTAAATAAAAACAGATAGAAGTTTTTAGAAAATTTTACGTAGGTAGATAAAAACAGATAGATGAATAAACAAATAAATCAAGCAAATAGAAAAACGAACAGATGAATTATATGTAGGTAAAAAAATGGAGTATTTTGCAAAAGAATATGATGTCGCTGTAATAGGCGCAGGGCATGCAGGAATTGAAGCAGCTTTAGCATCAGCCCGCATGGGAATGAACACATGCATATTCACCATTTCTGCCGATTGGGTTGCCGATTTACCTTGTAACCCTTCAATTGGCGGTTCTTCAAAAGGACATCTCGTACGTGAAATAGATGCCCTTGGTGGTGAAATGGGTCTTGCTGCTGACCACAATACCATACAAATTCGTATGCTGAATCTTGGAAAAGGTCCGGCAATACATTCTCCACGCGCACAAATTGATAGAAGAAATTATTCCGCTTATATGAAAAATGTGCTTGAGAGTACAGAGAATTTAGATTTCAGGCAGGCAGAAATTGTTGATATTAAACAACTTAAAAACAACCTTTGGGAACTGAAAACAAAACTTGAAGCTCTTTATACGGCAAAAGCCGTAATTATAGCGACTGGCACATTCTTAGGAGGAAAAATTTATGTAGGAGATGTCTCTTTTTCCTCTGGTCCTGATGGTCTATTTCCTGCCAACGAACTCTCAATTGCTTTAAATAAACTAGGAATTAAAACCAGAAGATTTAAAACCGGCACACCTTCTCGAGTTAATAAAAGAAGTATAAATTTTGAAAATCTTGAAGTTCAAGAAGCAGACAAGGAAATTGTTAAATTTTCATTTGACAACTCTATTGTTCCAAAAAATCAAACTGTATGCCACATAACATATACAACCGAGGAAACTAAAAAAATCATCCAAGAAAATATACATCGCTCTCCTCTTTACAGTGGAGAAATTGAAGGGACAGGAACTAGATACTGCCCAAGTATTGAAGATAAAATAGTGCGTTTTTCTGAAAAGGAACGCCATCAAGTCTTCATTGAACCTTGTGGACTAAATACCCAAGAAATGTACTTACAAGGGCTTTCTTCCTCTCTCCCTGAAGATGTTCAACTTGAATTTCTTAAAACAGTTCCCGGTCTTGAAAACTTACAAGTAATTAGAACTGCTTATGCAATTGAATATGATTGTATAGATCCTATTGCTTTAAAAGCATCTCTTGAATTCTTTGATTTTCCCGGACTTTTTGGTGCAGGGCAATTTAATGGGTCTTCAGGATATGAAGAAGCCGCAGCACAAGGACTTATTGCCGGTATTAATGCTGTTCTTTACATTAAAGGTGAAGAGCCTTTCATTTTAGATAGAGCAAGTTCCTACATAGGAACTTTAATAGATGACCTTATTACCAAAGGTTGCCTAGATCCTTACCGTATGATGACATCTCGTTCTGAATATAGATTAATCCTTAGACAAGACAATGCAGATCTTAGACTTACCAAATATGGCTACAAGTATGGTCTCATTTCTAAAGAGCGTTATGAAAGACTACTTGAAAAGGAAAAGCTCATCACTAAAGAGCTTAAAAGAGTAAAGAAAGCGCCAATAGCACCTTCAGATGAGCTCAACGAGATGCTTGTTTCACGTGAAACATCTCCGCTTAAAACCGGAACTAAACTTGTTGAACTTATTAAGAGACCACAACTAAACTACGAAGTTCTAGCACCTTTTGATAAAACTAGACCAGAACTTCCAAAAGAAATATTTGAACAGGTTGAAACCGAAATCAAATATGAAGGTTATATCAAGCGTCAACAAGCTCAAATAAATGAAATGCGTCGCCTTGAAGTTAAAAAGCTCCCGGAATCCCTTGATTATACACAAATTACAGGACTTCGACTTGAAGCACAAGAAAAACTCAACAACGTAAAGCCTGCAAATGTAGGACAGGCAAGCAGAATTTCCGGGGTTAGCCCTGCCGATATTTCAGTACTTCTCATTTATCTTGAAAAGGAAAGCATGTAATTATGATTAATAAAAATCACCTTAAATCTTCTGCTCTACAGTTTAATGTAATGCTAGATGATACAGCTCTTGAGCGCTTTGATAGATATGCAGAACTTCTTGTTTTTTGGAATAAACGCATAAACCTCACCACAATTACCGAACCTCGAGAAATTGAAGAAAAACATTTTCTTGACAGCCTTGCTTTTCTAAAATATACATCTCCAACAAAAAATTCTTCCTTAATAGACATAGGAACAGGAGCCGGATTTCCCGGACTTGCTCTGTTAATAGCACGTCCGGACCTTAAAATAACCCTTCTTGATAGTACAAAGAAAAAGCTAAATGTAATTGAAAATATTTTAAATGAGCTTCATCTTTCTGCTAACCTAATACATATGAGGGCAGAAGAAGCAGGACAAAATCCTGAATTTAGAGAAAAGTATGACTATTCAACCGCAAGAGCCGTTGCAAACCTTCGAGACTTATCTGAATATTGTTTGCCCTTTGTAAAGCTGCACGGAGAGTTCATAGCACTAAAAGGATCCAGCGGAAAAGATGAATTAAATGAAGGTAAAGCCGCAATTACACTTCTCGGAGGTAAAACTCAAGGTTTTTATACTTTTAAACTTCCGGATGGAAGTGAAAGAAGTATAATTAAAATTAAAAAAATTAAAAACACCCCTAAAAAATATCCAAGACCTTCAGCAAAGATAGCTAGAACTCCACTCATTTAAAGAGTTTCGGTCATTTTAAACATTTCAATTATCTCGAATTTTTATATGATTCCCTCAAATTTATGTATAATTCTCTCAACTTTTCATATGTTTCACGTGAAACATGTAACTGAATATTTGCCCTTTTATTATATATAGGTTTGTGTTAATATAATATGGGCGACAAAGAAAAACGCAAATCTTCCAGTTTTGCGTTTTTTATAAACTATAAAAAGGGGAATCCTATGGCTAAAATAATCTCTATAGTAAATCAAAAAGGTGGTGTTGGGAAAACGACCACTGCTGTAAACTTAGTAGCTGCAATTGGAGCAAAAAATAGAAAAACTCTACTTGTAGATATAGACCCTCAAGGTAATTCAACCTCAGGTTTCGGTATAGATAAGCGTTCTTTAATGAATTCTTGTTATGATGTGCTTATAAACAATATACCCGCAAAAGAAGCTATTATTCCTACAAAATTTAAAAATGTAGACATACTACCGGCAAACATGAATCTTGCCGGTGCAGAGCTTGAACTTGTAGATATACCTGAAAGAGAGAATCGTTTAAAAAGAGCATTACTTCTTCTTTACAATGATTATGACTTCATCTTTCTTGATTGTCCTCCATCGCTTGGACTACTTACTCTTAATGCTCTGTGTGCTTCCGATACATTTATTGTTCCAATCCAATGCGAATATTATGCTCTTGAAGGACTTTCACAACTTATGTCCACTGTGCGTCAAATTAAAAGGCTTTATAATCCATTAATTGAACTTGAAGGCGTTGTGCTTACTATGTATGACGGCAGACTCAACCTCACACAGCAGGTTGTAAATGAAGTTAAAAAATTCTTCCCAAAAAAAGTTTTTTCTTCGGTAATACCAAGAAATGTACGTCTTTCTGAGGCTCCAAGCTTTGGAGAACCAATTATGTATTATGACAACAGTTCAAAAGGCAGTATTGCATATGAAAATCTTGCAACTGAATTCTTGAAACAAAACAAGAGGTGATGATATGGCTAAAAAAGGTGGTCTTGGTAGAGGTCTTGATGCTTTATTTACTGACAACGCAGTAGACGATATAACAACAGGAGCTTCTGTTAAACTTAAACTAAATGATATTGAACCAAATAAAGAGCAACCAAGAAAGACTTTTGACCAAAAGTCTTTAGCTGAACTTGCTACAAGTATTGAAAGAAACGGCGTACTTCAGCCACTTCTAGTTCGTCCTATGACAGATGGTAGTTACCAACTCGTTGCCGGCGAACGCAGATGGAGAGCCTCACGTATGGCAGGACTTACTGAAGTTCCTGTTGTAATAAAAGAAATGTCTGATGAGCAAGCAATGGAAATTTCACTCATTGAAAACTTGCAACGTGAAGACCTTAATCCAATTGAAGAAGCCGAAGGACTTAATCTTCTCATTGAAAGATATAACCTAACCCAAGAAGAAGCAGCCGCAAGAATAGGACGTTCTCGTTCAGCAATCGCAAATTCTCTTCGACTTTTAGCTCTTCCTGAAAAAATCCTTGATATTACAAGGGATGGCAAGATTTCTGCCGGTCACGCAAGAGCTCTTTTAAGTTTTGAAAATAAAAAAGAAATGCTTAAAACAGCTGAAGATATCCTAAAAAGAGATCTTTCTGTACGTGATGTAGAAAAACTTGCAAAACTGTCAAATCCTACACCAACTACTCCTAAAAAGCCTAGACTTAAAGCAGGTAGAGATACTTTTTATGATGAAGTTGAACTTGCACTTACGGAAACTCTTGGTAGAAAAGTACGAGTTGTTGTTACTAAAACGGGCGGCACAATTGAACTTGAATTTTTTGGAAAAGAAGACCTTGCACAACTTGCAAAACAATTGGATGTAGAATAAAAACTAAATCGCCATAGAAAACATTTCAAAAATATAAAAACAAATAAGAATGATAAAACACTAAAAACATTGCAAAAGAACAAAGCAATTAGATATAAGAAGGAGAATCTAAATGCTAGATATTAAATTTGTCAGGGAAAATCCCGACATTGTAAAAGAAAATATACGAAAAAAATTTCAAGATGACAAGCTTCCTTTAGTAGATGAAGTTATAGCTCTTGATGAAAAAAGAAGAAGTACTCAGGTTAGAGCTGATGAGCTTCGTGCAAATAGGAATTCGCTCTCAAAAGAGATTGGTAATCTTATGGCACATGGAAAAAAAGAAGAGGGAATGGCTCTTCGTGAACAAGTAACTGCTCAAGCGAAAGAACTGGAAAAAATTGAAAAAGAAAATGCGAAAGTTACTGAAAGAGTAACACAAATAATGATGATTCTTCCAAACATCATTGATCCTTCTGTTCCAATAGGGAAAGATGATAGTGAAAATGTTGAAATAGAAAAATTTGGCGACCCTGTTGTTCCGGAATACGAAATTCCTTACCATACAGATATCATGGCTTCGTTCAATGGTATTGACCTCGATGCTGCAGGTAGAGTTGCAGGTAGCGGCTTTTACTATTTAATGGGCGATATAGCAAGACTTCATTCAGCAATTCTCACTTATGCAAGAGATTTCATGATAGATAGAGGTTTTACATACTATATTCCTCCTTTTATGATTAGAAGTGCTGTAGTTGAAGGTGTTATGAGCTTTGCTGAAATGGATGCTATGATGTACAAAATTGAAGGTGAAGACCTTTATCTTATCGGAACATCAGAACATTCAATGATTGGTAAATTTATTGACACATTTACAAATGAAGAAGACCTTCCACAAACTCTCACTTCTTATTCTCCTTGCTTTAGAAAAGAAAAAGGAGCGCACGGAATAGAGGAACGAGGGGTTTACAGAATTCATCAATTTGAAAAGCAAGAAATGATAGTCGTTTGTAAACCGGAAGATTCAAAAATGTGGTTTGATAAACTTTGGCAAAATACAGTTGATTTCTTCCGAACTCTTGATATCCCTGTAAGAACCCTTGAATGTTGCTCCGGTGACCTTGCTGACCTTAAAGTTAAATCCATTGACGTTGAAGCTTGGTCGCCACGCCAAAAGAAATACTTTGAAGTTGGTTCTTGCTCAAATCTTTCAGACGCACAAGCCAGAAGGCTTCGAATTAGAATTAAAGGTGAGAACGGCAATTATTTTGCTCACACTCTTAACAATACTGTTGTCGCTCCACCAAGAATGCTTATAGCTTTCCTTGAAAACAATCTTCAAGCAGACGGAAGCGTAAATATTCCAAAACCACTTAGAGTATACATGGGTGGAAAAGATAATCTTGTTCCAACTAAGTAATTTAGTAAATTGAGGAACATATTTAAGTAAAAACGCATTTAGATAATAATATGAAAGGCAAATAAGCCAAATAAATTAATAAACCAAAACCCTAGGGTTAGAACATAAACCTCCCCAACTGTTAGATTTAGGTCTAACTTTAAAGGAATCAGTTCAAGTAACCTAGGGTTCTTTGTTTTATTTTATTGTTTTATTTTTTTATTTTTTTATTCTATTTGCTAATAATTTATTTTTTCTACAATACGTCAAATAACTTTTTCCCAATTACTCTTCTTTTGGCACAATCTTTCCATAACGAGAAAGACCTTCAGCATCCGAACGTGGAGCTCTTGATGGAGTTTCTTCAACTGCATTCTCTTCACGAGAATCTCTATCTTTCCCGTCATACCCGCGATTTCCGCCTTTACCAGGATTGTTGGAAGCCTTTACACCTTCTTCTAAAGCAATAATTACTTTTCTATCAGCATTTGCACCCACTGAGTATGAAACCACATCTTCAATGGTTGCGACTTCTGTATGAATAATTCTACGTTCAAACGGATTCATTGGATCGAGAGCAATTGATCGTCCATATCTTTTAACCTTAACAGCTGTACGTTTTGCAATATCTTTTAATGTACCTTCTCGTTTTTCTCTGTAATTTCCTATATTAATTGAAATTTTTGAAAATTCATTTTCCATTTTTCCTCTGTTTGCAGCAAGACGTGTCAAATACTGTATTGAATCAAGTGTTTCGCCACGTCTTCCAATTAAAATACTATAATCTTCTTCCGACGTAATATTAAAGAAATAATCCATTCCTCTTCTTTTAATTTCAATATTTACATTTGGTACACCTATGCCAGAAGTAATTGCTTTCACATAATCATATGCCTTTTTGATTGATGGTGGACATTCTTCAATTGAAATAATTTCCAATGACGAAACTTCTATAGAGGTTTCTTTTTTCTTATCTTCTTTTATTTTTTCTGTTTTAGATGTTTCTTTTATCTCTTCTTTTATTTCCCTTTTTGTTTTTTTCTTTACTTCTTCCTTTACTTCCTTTTTAACTTTTGTTTGTTCTTTCTTTTCTTTGTCAGCTTCTGGTTTATCCGGCGCTTCGTAATAAGCTCGAACTTCTGCTTGTTTTCCTCCAAAAAGACCAAACACCTTTTTTTCCGGCATTGTAATCACTTCAAATTTAACTTCTGCACTCATTGGAGCTGCTAGTTCTTCCAATGCTGCTTGTTGCGCCTCTTCTATTGTTGCGCCAAAAGCTACTGCTTCTTTTATCATCTTTCTTCCTCCATTGTACGCATGTCCGTACTTTTTATCAAAAAACCGTCGCATATCTATACAATGCGGCGGTTTTGATTTCAACAGTTATTTCTTTTTAAATTTTATTTTCTCGTAAAAGTTTTGTATTAACTTTTACAGCCTCTTCTTTTGAGCGACGGAAAACAGTTTCTTCAACCATCATCTTTGCAATCACTTTCTTTGGTTCATAAATTTTATTCAAAATAATCATTTGAATAAAAGCTAAAAAACTGTTTAAACCCCAATAAATACCTATACCGATTGGAAATCCATAAGCAAGCAAAAGAGACATGAAAGGCATAAATAACAACATACCTCCCATAGACATTTTAGATGTAGGGTCTGTGGTCTGTGTTTTTGTTCTAAAAAAGCTATAAATTGAAGTAAGCATTGCAGCAGCAAAAGCAAATAATGGAACCATTAAAATCTTTTTTCCATAAATATCCATTGACTGCTTTGGAATTGCGCCTAAATCAAACCCCAAGATTGTAAAATCAAAAGCAGAAATCTTTGCAAACACTTTCGCTGGAATTTCCGGCAAAGCTTCCTCTAAAACATCAACATTTGACAAAACTCCCATTTCCGAAAGTCTTACGTTTTTCCCAACTAAATTTAATTCTTTAACCTTTTCAGTAAGTATTGCTACAGTTTCTTTATCTAAGCGAAGAATATAAGATAATGGTTTATAAATAGCACCATAAAGGCCCATAATAATAGGCATTTGAATGAGCAGGGTACCGCAACCTGCTGTCATCGAGCCATATCCTTCTTTTTGATAAAATGCCTGAAGCTCCTCATTCAGTTTAGCTTGATCTCCGGCATATTTTTTGCGTATTTTTTCAATTTTTGCCCTAGTTCGAAATGATTTAGCTTGATTTTTCTGTGTACTTATTGATGTAGGTAATAGTAAAATTTTAGTAAGTACAGTAAACGCAATAAGTGCAAAAGCATAATTATTGCCAAACACCTGATAAAGTAACCACAGTATCCATCCAAAAGGATAAGATAAAATGTCATATATCCACTGCATGTATTTACCTCATTTTATACGTTATTTTTTCTCTGGAACAGGATCATATCCGCCAGAAGTCAAAGGACTGCACCTTATAACACGCCAAAGTGTAAGAAAAGAACCTTTAAGCGGTCCAAACCTTTCAATTGCAATAATTCCGTATTCCGAACATGTTGGATAAAATTTGCACATTGTTGGAAACCTTGGCGATATATATTTTCTATAAAACTTAATCGAATTGATTAATAATGTCTTCATATTAAATTATTTTTGCTTCTCTTAGATGAGAAACTATTATTTTTTCAATTTCTGTACTTTTTTTAAAGCGTGTCTTTACTCTGCATACAAAGATTATATCATAACCTTTGAGTTTTGTTGCATATGTTTTATTAATTTCATGGAAAGCTGCCCTTACAACTCTTCTAGATCTATTTCTTTGTACTGCATTACCTATTTTTTTGCTAGATGTTATTCCTACACGACAAACTCCCGCACTGTTTCTCATTATATATGTAACTAGTGCAGGATTCGTATAAACATTACCTCTTTTATAAAGTCTTTTAAAGTCGTTGTTCTTGTTTATTATTACTACTTTAGACAAGATAATCGTCCTCTATTTATGCAGTAAGATTTTTTCTTCCCTTCGCTCTGCGACGGCTAAGAATTTTACGTCCATTTCTATCAGACATTCTTTTTCTAAATCCATGAACTTTAGCTCTTTTACGTTTTTTAGGCTGGAATGTTCTTTTCATATCATTTCCCTCCGTTCAATTACAACTTGCAGAGGGTTATTATATAATAATCGATATAATAATGTCAAGAATTATGTTCCGGTAACATTACATATTCTTATCAACAATGTTCCCATTTATTGTTGAAAACTTGGCGCTATTATGATAGAATTTTGTAGTTAATATGTATTATTATATAAATTAATATATGTTCTGGAAATGCACTTAAAATTGCTCTAAAAATATGTTCAAAATTCATAGCTATTTTATAGTTTTACCTTATAATTTCTTTAAATAGCTAATTAACATAAACATCACGAGAGGAGAGACTTTATGGAGTCCTATTCAGAAGTATGGACACTAGTAAAAGAGTATTGTAAATCTAAAGTTACAGACACCATCTATTCTTTGTGGCTTGACCCTCTTACAATGATTTCTTTTGAAAATAACAAAATTGTTTTATTGACTAGTGAATTTAAAGCAAACATTGTAAGAACTAAATTTATGGATCTTCTAAATGAGGCTTTTAAAGAAACAATTGGTTTCGAAGTTGAAATAGAAATAGTTTATGAAAATTTACCAACTAAAGAAAACAAAGAGACTGTTCGTAAAAATTTAGAAGAAAACTTTAAAAATTATTATAATCATGAACTAACTTTTGAATCTTTCATAGTTGGTCCATCTAATGATTTAGCACATAATGCCGCTCGAGCAGTTGCTGCTACACCAGGTGAAGCTTACAATCCTCTTTTTATTTATGGTCCTCCTGGCATTGGAAAAACGCATCTTCTTAAATCTATTGCTCATGAGATAAGGAAAAATGATGCAAATACAAAAATTGCATTTTTAAGTGGAGATGATTTTACAAACGAAATAGTTGAAAATATTCAAAAAAATTCAATGCATGCTTTTCATAACAAATATAGGAAAGCAGATATTCTCATTATTGATGATGTTCAATTTATTGCAGGAAAAACTACAACACAAGAAGAATTTTTTCATACTTTTAATGCTTTAAAGGATGATAAAAAACAAATTGTTATTTCATCAGATAGACCACCAAAAGATATTACTCTTCTTGAAGAGAGATTAAAATCTCGTTTTGAAAGTGGTCTTATGGTCGATATTCAACCTCCTTCAATTGAAACCAGAATGGCAATCATTAAGAAAAAAGCAGAAATGCTTAATCTTTATCTACCAGACGATGTAGTTCAATTTATAGCGGAAAATATTAAAAGTAACGTTCGTCAACTTGAAGGAACTGTCAAAAAAATTAATGCTCTTTGTACAATAAGTGGACATGAACCTACGGTAATAATTGCAAAAAAAGCGACTAATGACATTATTTCAAATGAACAACCAATTCAAGTTACAATTGAAAAAATATTAAGTGAAGTTGCTAGATCATATGGCGTATCAGTAGATAATATTCTTTCTAAAAAAAGAAATGCAAATATTTCTAAAGCTCGTCAAGCTGCAATGTATGTAATTCGTGAAATAACAAATCTTTCAATGGAAAAAATAGGAGAAGAATTTGGTGGTAAACATCATTCGACTGTTATTTATGGAATAAATGAAATAGAAAAAGATATGGAAACTTATTCTTCAGTCAAATCTACAATTCAAAGCATAATAAATAATATAAACGCTGATAATTTAAATTTTTAACATTTTTTTCAAAAGTTAACAACTACTTTTCAACACTTTTACAAATTAAAGTAATCTTTTTATTTTTTTACACAATTTTTACACAAATAAAAAATAAAAACTTTATCTCAATTTTTGCATAAACAATAACCTTTTAACACTTTTAAGAGTTTTACACACTCTCTACTAATAATTCTAAAATATTTTAACAATTTTCTATAATTTTGGAGGTACTAATAATGAAAATAATTTGTAACACAGAACTACTTAGTGAAGCTTGTCAAAATGTTCAAAGAGTAGTTTCTACTAAAACATCAATTCCAGCAATTGAAGGTATATATATGAAAGCGTTAGGAAACAAACTAATGCTGACAGGTTATGACCTTGAAGTAGGAATAGATACATCTATTGATGCAAAAATAGAAAAAGAAGGAGCAATCATTCTTAATGCAAGAATTCTTTGTGATATTCTTCGTAAGCTTCCATCTGAAATAGTTCATATTGAAGCAGATGAAAGACAACTTTGTATTATAAGAAGTGGTGATGTTAAATATAAAATAGTAGGAATTGCTGCAGAAGAATATCCGGAAACACCAACAGTAACCGGAGGATATCCAATTATAGTAGAAAGTGAAATTCTTCGTGAAATGATTCGTCAAACAAATTTTGCTGTTTCGAAAAATGATGCGAAAATAGTTCATACAGGCATAAAATTTGAAATAAAAAATGGAGAAATTAAACTTATTGCTGTTGATGGATTTCGTCTTGCAATTAGAAAAGAAAATATTAAGTATACAGGAGAAGAAATATCATTTATTGTTCCTGCAAAAACACTTAACGAAGTATTAAAACTTGTAGATAACACAGATGTTGTATCTATGAATATTGCAAAACGTCATATTCTTTTTGAAATTGAAAATTATAAAATTATTTCAAGACTTCTTGATGGAGAATTTCTTGATTATAATTCTGCAATTCCAAAAAGTCTTACAACTGAAGTAAAAGTGAATACTAAATTGTTTATGGACAGTATTGAAAGAACCTCTCTTCTTATCACAGATAGAGTAAAAAGTCCTTTGCGTTGTGTTTTTGATGAAAATATTATAAGAATTTCAACTATTACATCTCTTGGTACAGCAACAGATAGAATTCCATGTCAAACAGAAGGAAATAGAGTAGAAATCGGATTTAATAATATTTTTCTTCTTGATGCACTTAAAGCATGTAATATTGAAAATGTGAAAATAAATCTTAATGGTTCTTTATCACCAATTACAATAGTTCCGCCAGAAGGAGATAATTTTTTATTTTTAGTACTTCCAGTGAGACTTAAAAATGAAAATTAAAAAAATTAAAGCTGTAATTAAAGAAAAAAAACCTCTTTTTATTAATTCTGATTTTATAACTCTTGATAGTGCACTTAAATTTGCAGGAATTGTTGGAACCGGAGGAGAAGCAAAAATGCTTATAAATGAAGGTTTAATTTTTGTAAATAAAGAAGTGTGTACAATGCGTGGCAAAAAACTACGCGATGGAGATGTATTTTCTTTTGAAAGAGAAATTTTTGAGGTAAAAAATAAATGATAGTAAATTCTCTAAAAATTCAAAATTTTAGAAATATAGAGAATATGGAAATTAATCCTTGTGATGGAGTAAACATAATTTATGGAGAAAATGCACAAGGAAAAACAAATTTACTTGAAAGCTTATGGCTTTTTACCGGTTGTCGCTCTTTTAGAGGATCAAAAGATAAGGAATTTATAAAGTTTGGTAAAGAATTTACAAAAATAGAGTTACAGTTTAATGATGAATTTCGTAATAGGGAAGCATCAATAATAATTGACGAAAAAAAGAAAGTAATAATAGATGGCATTGAATATACAAGTACTACGCCGCTTTTTTCTGAATTTCTTGGAATAATTTTTGCTCCAAATCATTTAAATTTAATAAAAGGTGCTCCAGCTGAGAGAAGACGATTTATAAATATGGCTCTCTGTCAACTTCGACCAAAATATTCTAATGTATTAGCTCGATATAAACGTGTTTTAGAACAAAGAAATTCTTTACTTAAAGACATTAACTATCATTCTGAGTTGTATGACACACTTGATATTTGGGATAATGAATTAGCACTTTTGAGCGCCGCTATACTTAATCAAAGACTTAAGTATTTAGAAGAAATTGAACCTTTTATAGAAGATATTTATTCCGGAATTTCAAGAGGTAAAGAAAAAATATCCTTAGAGTATGAATCTGAATTTAAATTTGAAAGTGTAAAAATAGAACAACTTAAAGAAGAATTTTTAATTGTATTGAAGGAAAATCGAAAAAAAGACCTTAAAACAGGTATTACAGGAATTGGCCCTCATAGAGATGATATTTTATTTTCACTTGATGGGCTTCCTACGAAAGTTTATGGATCGCAGGGGCAACAGCGTTCATCAGCTTTAGCACTTAAATTATCGGAAGCAGCTGTTATAAAAAAGATTACTAGAAAACAACCAATTGCATTTCTTGATGATGTAATGAGTGAGTTAGATGTTAACAGGCAAGATTATATTTTGAATCATATTGATGGATGGCAAGTATTTATTACCTGTTGTGAGCCGTCTACAATTTTAAAATCAAAGAGTAAAAAAGTATTTGAAATAAAGGGCGGGGAATTATGTTCTTGCACTTAGGACAATATACCGTTGTAAAAACAGATGATATAGTTGGAATATTTGATATTGATAATACAACTATTTCAAAACATACGAGAAAATATTTAGCCCATGCCGAAAAGAAGGGTATAGTCATAAATGTATCGATGGAATTACCAAGATCATTTGTAGTATGCAAATCAAACGAAAAAGAAGCGGTATATATTTCGCAACTTTCACCAGTAACGCTTCTAAAACGTTTTACTTCTAATAATTTTGATGGAGGGTTTTAATTTGGAAACCAACAAAAACAACGCAGAGATTTTAGAAAAAAAAGAAACCGATTTAGAAACAGAAATCGGTGACTTTGATGATATTGAAGGAATAGACACTACAGTAACTGATGAATATGGTGCAGAGCAAATTCAAGTTCTTGAAGGACTTGAAGCGGTTCGTAAACGTCCGGGTATGTACATAGGTTCCACCGGACCAAAAGGTCTTCACCATTTAGTTTATGAAATTGTTGACAATTCAATTGATGAAACTCTTGCCGGTTATTGTACGCATATTGAAGTTAGCATTTTACCGGAAAATATTATTGAGGTTAGAGATAATGGACGAGGCATTCCGGTAGGGTTTAATAAAGAAAAAGGAATGTCTTCAGTTACAGTAGTTTTTACACTTCTTCATGCCGGCGGTAAGTTTGGTGGTTCCGGATATAAAGTATCCGGTGGACTTCATGGTGTAGGTTCAGCTGTAGTTAACGCACTTTCAGAATGGATGGAAGTAGAAGTTTATCAAGATGGACATATACACTTTCAAAGATTTGAAATAGGTGACCCTGTTGAAGAACTTAAAGTAATTGGTGAAACTAATGAAACGGGAACATTAATTCGTTTTAAGGCTTCATCAGAAATTTTCCAAGAAACAACAGAGTATGAATTTGACGTGCTTGAAAAGCGTCTCCGTGAACAGGCTTTTCTTAATGCCGGTCTTAAAATTACTCTTACAGATACTCGTTATGATGAAATTAATGAAAAAGTATATTGTTATGAAGGTGGAATTACTTCTTTTGTTACACATATTAACAAAGGACGTGGGTTTTCAACTCTTCATGATGAGCCAATTTCATTTCGCTCGGTAAAAGGAGATAGAGAAGTAGAAATTTCTCTTCTCTATAATGACAGCTACAATGAAATTGTCTATAGTTATGCAAATAATGTTCGTACTATAGATGGCGGTACACATGAAACAGGTTTTAAAAGTGCTCTTACCAGAGTTTTTAATGATTATGGTAGGAAGTATAACTATTTGAAAGAAGGCGATAAAAACTTCTCCGGCGATGACGTACGAGAAGGTCTTATCGCTGTTATTTCTGTCAAACTTACAGATGCTGAGTTTGAAGGACAAACAAAAGGAAAACTTGGTAATACAGATATTTCTCCTCTTGTTTCAAAAACAGTTTATGAAAAACTTACAATGTATTTCGAAGAAAATCCTGCAGTTGCAAGAATGATTTTTAATAAAGCATTGGAGGCATCTCGTGCAAGAGAGGCTGCAAGAAAAGCTAGAGATTTGGCTCGTAGAAAGAATGCGCTTGAAGGAAATTCTCTTCCGGGAAAACTTGCAGACTGTCTTGAAAAAAGTCCTGAGTTTACAGAACTTTATATTGTAGAGGGGGACTCCGCAGGAGGTTCTGCAAAGGAAGGAAGAGAACGTCAATATCAAGCAATTCTTCCTCTTTGGGGAAAGATGTTAAATGTTGAAAAAGCGCGTCTTGATAAAGTTATTGGGAATGATAAACTTACACCTATAGTAACTGCACTTGGGACAGGAATAGGCGAGGATTTTGATCTTTCAAAGCTTCGTTATAACAAAATTATACTTATGGCCGACGCAGATGTCGACGGTGCACATATTAGAACACTTCTTTTAACTTTCCTTTTTCGTTATATGAGACCGCTTTTAGAAGAAGGTCATGTTTACATTGCACAACCACCCCTTTACAAGGTTTCAAAGGGGAAGAAATTTGAATATGCTTTTTCAGACGAGGAGAGAGATGAAAAAATAGAACTTCTCGGTGGAAATTGTGATATTCAGCGTTATAAGGGCCTTGGTGAAATGGATCCACAACAACTTTGGGAAACTACGATGGACCCTAAAACTCGTATTATGCTTAGAGTTAATCTTGAAGATGCAATGGAAGCAGATGAAACATTCTCAATTTTGATGGGTGACAAAGTTGAACCTCGTCGAGAGTTTATTGAGAAGAATGCTAAATATGTTCAAAATCTTGATGTCTGAGAGGAGGGGAATGAATAATGGCAAATGATTTACATAAACAAAAACAACAAGAATTCGTAGAAAATCTTGAAGATTCCAAAGTTATTACAGTCGATCTTGATAAAGAAATGCGCAAATCATTCCTCGACTATTCAATGTCAGTTATTATCCAGCGCGCATTACCGGACGTGCGAGATGGATTAAAACCGGTACATAGGAGAATTCTCTACACCATGCATGAAAATGGTCTTACTCCGGATAAGGCATATAGAAAATGTGCAGATACAGTAGGTTCTGTACTTGGCAGATATCACCCGCATGGTGATGCATCTGTTTATGACGCAATGGTTAGACTTGCACAGAACTTTTCAATGAGATATATACTTGTCGATGGTCATGGAAACTTCGGTTCAGTTGACGGAGATCCAGCTGCAGCATATCGTTATACAGAGTCAAGAATGAGCAGAATTGCTACGAGAATGCTTTCTGATATAGATAAAGACACTGTAGATTTTATGCCAAACTATGATGATCGATTGAAAGAACCTAAAGTTTTACCTTCTAGGTATCCAAATTTGCTTGTTAATGGTTCAATGGGTATTGCTGTTGGTATGGCTACAAATATTCCACCACACAATCTTAGAGAAGTTACAAACGGAATGTGTGCAGTTATTGATAATCCGAATATTGAACTTGCAGAACTTATGGAACATATTCCAGGTCCTGATTTTCCAACTTACGGTATTATTATGGGTCGCTCCGGAATTCGAGCAGCTTATGCTACCGGTAGAGGGAAAATAGTACTTCGTGCAAGGGCAGAAATTGTTGAAAAATCAGGCGATCGTTTTGAAATTAAAGTAACTGAAATTCCTTATAGCGTAAATAAGGCCAGACTTATTGAAAATATTGCTAATTTGGTAAAAGAGAAGCGAATAGAAGGTATTTCAGATATAAATGACTATTCTTCAATGGATGGTATGTATATTTCAATTGACTTGAAGCGTGGAACAAATCCTAACGTAATTTTAAATCAACTTTATCAGTTTACACAGTTACAAACAACTTTTGGTGTAATAAATCTCGCAATTGTAGATGGAGAACCAAAGATTTTAACACTTAAAGAAATTCTTACGGAATACATTAATTTCCAAAAAGAGATTATTATAAGACGTACACATTTTGACCTTAACAAAGCAAAAGAGCGAGCACATATTTTGGAAGGGCTCGCTAGGGCGATTGATATCGTTGATGATATTATTGCAACAATTCGTGCATGTAAGGGCGGGCAAGCAGAAGCAAAAGAAGCTTTAATGGAAAAGTTTGGTTTTGATGAGCCACAGTCAGCTGCAATTGTTGCTTTTCGTTTAGGTCAACTTGCAGGACTCGAAATTAAGAAAATTATGGATGAACTCGAAAGTCTTCAAATTAAAATTGCAGAGTTTGAAATTCTTCTTGCTGACGAAAGTAAAATACTTGAACTTGTCAAGGAAGAAGCACAAGCCATTGCAGATAGATTTGGTGATGATCGTAGAACAGAAATTTGTAATATTTCCGGTGAGGTAGATATTGAAGATCTTATTCCTGAGGAAGCTTCAGTAATAACTCTTACAGAAATGGGATATGTTAAACGTATGCTTACAACTGAATATCAAATTCAGCGTCGTGGAGGACGTGGCGTTTCAGGTATGAATCAAAGAGAGGATGATATTACATCCACAATGATTACATGTT
This sequence comes from Oscillospiraceae bacterium, assembly GCA_012520505.1. Classification (GTDB taxonomy): domain Bacteria; phylum Bacillota; class Clostridia; order Oscillospirales; family Acutalibacteraceae; genus UBA1227. The sequence continues at coordinate 159,660 of JAAYOC010000017.1, read as the reverse complement.
CAACTCACGATTTTGTAATGTTCTTTACAAATCTCGGTAGAACGTATAGACTAAAAGCCTATGAAATTCCTGAAACATCAAGACAGGCAAGGGGAACAAATATTGTAAACGTACTTCCTTTAATGGATGGAGAAAAGGTTACATCGCTTCTTAGAGTTCCGGAAATTGAAGGTGAAGAGCGTCTTTGTATGATGACAAAGAATGGTATTATCAAGCGTACTCCTTTAACAGCATATAAAAATGTTAGAAAGAGTGGACTTATTGCAATTAATCTTGATGAAGATGATGAACTTTCATGGGTTAAACTTACAAGTGGCAAAGATGATCTTATCGCTGCAACGCATGAGGGAATGAGTATTCGCTTTAATGAGACAGATGCTCGTGAACTTGGAAGAACTGCACGTGGAGTTAAGGCAATTACATTTAAAACACCGGAAGACTATATTGTTGGGTTTGATGTTATTGATGAAAATGCTACAGTTCTTACAGTTTCAGAAACAGGTTTTGCAAGAAGATCAAAACCATCAGACTATAAAGTTCAAAAACGAGGCGGTATAGGTCTCCTTAACTATCGTGTTAATAAGTACGGTAATGTGGCAGCAATTAAACTTGTTGAACCGGAAGATGAACTTATTATGATTTCTTCAAATGGTGTAATTATTAGAATATCTTCTGCGGAAATCAACTGCGTAACACGTCCTGCAAAGGGAGTTAAGGTTATGAGAATTGTTGGTGACGATAAACTTATAACTCTTGCAGCAATTCGTGAAGAATGGGAAAATCAAGAATTTTATATTAATGATGAAACAGAAGAATTAGATGACGAAGACATTGAAAATAAAGATACTTTTTCAAATTTAGAAGAAATGGAAGAATTCGAAGAGATGGAAGAAGATATAGAAAGAGAAGAATAAAAAGAGAAGACTGAATTAATTAAATTAATAGAAGAAAAAATGAAGTAAAAGAAGACTAAAAATAAAAAAGGAAAACTTAAGTTTAAAAATTTAAGACAGAGGTAAAAAATGGCCAATAAAGAAGAAAAAGGCAATAATGGACAAATGGATTTCGACAGTTATCTTGATTATATGTCAGATAAAAAAGACTCGGAAAGTCCGTTGCCAAAAAAGTTTTCAAATGAGGCAGATATAAATAGTTTTCTAAATGAATTAGAAAAAGAGATTGCGGCAGAAGCAGAAGTTTTTGCCGGGAAGTCTACTATTGCTGGAGAAAAGGCAATAGTGGAGAATTCTTCTATTGAAGGGAAGAATGAAGAAATTTTAACTGAAGGAAGTACAACTGAAGAAAAAGAAAAAACAACAGAAGAATCTGCTGTTGAAGATAAAGCTAAAATTAAAGAAGAAGATAAGGAAGAAGACAAAAAAGATGTTGAAGATACTAAAGATACTAAAGAAGGCATAGAAGAAAGTGAAGAAGTTACTAAAGAAGATATAGAATATGAAGATATTTCTTCAAATTCAGGGTCGGCAAAAAAGACAAATCCATTTATAAAGGTTAAGAATTGGTGGAAAGATAGAACCAAAGTTCAAAAGATTTTACTTTCAATTGCTTCAATAATAATGGTGTTAATCCTTATGGTAGGAGGGTTTATCTATTCAAAGCTTAACCTTATTGAAAAAGATGATTATGAGGGAAGAGAAGTTGAAGAAGAAATTGATGTGGGCGAAATCGATAGTGTAGCAGATGCTAAAAGTCTTAATGATTTTCTTAAAAAATGGGCTACCAATGGTGGCAAAAAAATGAAATCGAATAATGTTAAAAATGTGCTTGTTATAGGAATGGATAAAGCTCAAAGACTTTCAGATTCAATGATTTTAGTATCTATAGACACTGAAAAAAAGACAATAAATTTAGTTTCCATATACAGAGATTGCTATGTTTATATTGAACCTCCAGGGAAAAAGCCATATTTTGGTAAAATTAACTCTGCGTATTCCCGTAGTGGAGCAAAATGTTTAGTTCAAACTATTGAGAATAATTTTAAAATAGAAATTGATGACTATGTTACGATTGATTATGCAGCTTTCCAAAGTATTATTGACACACTTGGTGGGGTAAGTGTAAATGTTACTTCAAAAGAGGCGGCATATCTAAATGCAAATTGGAAATATCATACCAAAACAGGAAATCCTGTGCATTTTGACGCAGGAATAAATAAATTAAATGGTGAAAGAGCTTTGATGTTCTGTAGAGTTAGAAAATTAGACTCAGATATTGGTAGAACAGGAAGGCAGAGAAGAGTAGTTATATCTATTATTTCAAGTCTTAAGGGAGCATCGGCATCTCAGCTCAATGACATAGTAAATAGCCTTTTCCCAAAAGTAAAGACAAGTATGAGTAAAGGTAAAATTATAGGACTTACAACAAAAGCTGCAACAGATGGATGGCTTAAATATACGATTTATCAAATTTCAGTGCCAACTCCGGAATGTGCAAAAGGAACAATGCTTCAATCAGTAGGTTGGGTTTGGCTTACAGACTATGAGAAAGCAGCATATCAGCTTCAGATGCTTCTTTATGGAAAATCAAACATTAATATTGATCCAAATAGAGTTTCACCTATAAGCTTAAAGCCTACAACTACAATAACGGATGGCAATACTACAACAACGTTACCACAATTACCGGAACCATTACCAGATGAAGAACCATCAACAGAAATTCCGCCAGATGAAGAACCGTCAACAGAGGAGCCGACCTCTGAAGAACCAACAACAGAAGATGGAGGCGGTGGAAGTGGTGGAATTCCTGAGATACCTACTTTAGGAAATTGGGAGCAGTATATAATACCGTTTATTAAGAAAAAGTAATTAAAAACGAGAGGAAATTTCCTCTCGTTTTTTTAAACATTATTTTCTCTAAAATCTATTATGAGTTTGTCACAGAGATTTTCAAGTTTTGTTAGCTTAACACCGGCAGCTTCAAGCATTCTTTTTGAAGCGATTGTACTATCTAACGATGCATATTTGTCTGATATGTAAAGAATTTCTTTAATACCGCTTTGAATAATTGCTTTTGCACATTCATTACAAGGAAATAGACCTACATAAAGTTTACAACCGTGGAGATCTCCTCCGGCATTATTCAAAATAGCATTAAGTTCTGCATGACACACATATGGATATTTAGTTTCATTTGAACTCCCGTTTTTTTCCCAAGGGAAGTCGTCATCACTACAACCTATTGGAAACCCGTTATATCCTACAGACATAATTTTATTATTGTTGTTTACAATACATGCACCAACCTGTGTATTTGGATCTTTACTTCTCATTGCTGAGAGAAGAGCAATTCCCATAAAATATTCATCCCAAGAAATATAATCGTTTCTTTTTGACATGAGCTTTTCCTACCTTTTTTATAATGTCTATTATAAATTCTATCAAATCGTATATTGTAATGCAATAACGCTTTTTTTATGTTAAAATAACTTTTGTGGAGGGTTGCATATGAATGAAACAACAAATGAGAAAAAAGAGTTTTTATCTAAAGAAGATATGAAAAAAATTCTTTTACTTTGTTTTCTTGTAATAGTTATGATTACAGGATTTTTAAATTTAGGAACAATTTTAAAAGGGTTAAAATATATATTTGATTTAGTGCTTCCGTTTGTTATAGGTGGAGCAATTGCTTTTATCATAAATGTTCCAATGAAGAAGATAGAAGGATTTTTATTTAAAAAGAAACCCTCTTTTAAGGGAAAACGTATAATTTCTTACATTATCTCTGTGGTTTTGATAATAGGGATTTTGACTCTTGCTATGTTCGGTATCGTTCCTGAACTTATAAATACTATAAAGCAACTTACAAATCAGTTGCCGGCAGTTTTTGAAAGAGTTCAAGGATTTATTAGTGAAAAAACAGTTGAATATCCTGCTTTAAAAGCAATAACAGAAAATATGGAGCTTGATTACACCTCGCTAATTAGTAAAATTAGCAAGCTTGTAGGATTAGAATCTGGCGGTTCAGAGCTTATAGATTCAACAATGGGTTTTATTTCTAGCGTAATTGGCGGATTTGCAACTTTCTTTATTGCGATTGCTTTTTCAATATATGTAATTGCAAGAAAAGAGGATCTCGGTAGACATGTTAGAAAAGTTCTCTATGCTTTTTTCCCGGAGAAAGGAGCTGAAAAAATTTTAGCAGTTGCACATCTTTCAAGTAAGACTTTTTCAAATTTTTTAACAGGGCAATGTCTTGAAGCATGTATTTTAGGAATAATGTTCTTTATCATGATGTCAATTTTTAAATTTCCTTATGCATTGCTTATTAGTGTACTTATCACAATTACAGCACTTGTACCTATTTTTGGTGCATTTATTGGATGCGGAGTAGGTGCTTTATTAATTCTTTTTGTAGATGTTAAACAGGCAATTATTTTTGTGGTTATGTTTATTATTCTTCAACAGATTGAAGGAAACTTTATTTATCCACACGTTGTTGGAAGTTCAGTTGGCCTTCCTTCAATTTGGGTGCTTGTTGCAATTACTGTAGGTGCCGGATTGATGGGAATTATAGGAATGATTATTTTTATTCCTCTTTGTTCAGTTCTTTATTCACTTTTCAGAGAGCTTGTCAATAACAGACTTAAGAAAAAAGGAATTAAAATAGAAGACACTACAATAAGTGAAAATGAAAATAAAGAAAAAGAAAAATTAAAAGAAAAGACCAAGGTCAAAAAAACATAAAATTTAAAGAAAATGAGAGATGTAGATAAAAAAGCGAAAAAAAAGATTATTTAAAAAGGATGTAAAAGAAAACAAAATAAAAAATAGCGAAGAAAAAGAGTGTCTAAAAAGGATGCAAAAGAGAACAAAATAAAAAAAGAAAGATTTTAAAAGGACTATAAAAGCCGTCTCAAAAGAGACGGCTTTTGATTAATATTACTTAGAGTGTTAAGGAATTCTTTTATTTTGAATGTTGCTCAATCGCAACGGCACAAGCTACGGTTGCACCAACCATTGGGTTGTTACCCATACCTATAAGTCCCATCATTTCAACGTGAGCAGGTACTGATGACGAACCTGCAAATTGAGCATCTGAATGCATACGTCCCATTGTGTCTGTCATACCATAAGATGCCGGACCGGCTGCCATATTATCCGGATGAAGGGTACGACCGGTACCTCCGCCGGAAGCAACTGAAAAATACGATTTACCGTTTTCAACACACCATTTTTTATACGTTCCGGCAACAGGATGTTGGAACCTGGTTGGATTTGTTGAGTTTCCTGTTATAGATACACCAACATGTTCAAGTTGCATGATTGCAACACCTTCAGGAACATTATCGGCACCATAGCAACGCACATCTGCACGAGGACTGTCTGAATAAGGCTTTTCTTCAATAATTTTTACTGTTTCAGAAGATGGATCAAATTCTGTTTTACAATACGTAAAACCGTTAATTCTTGAGATAATCATTGCAGCATCTTTTCCAAGACCATTAAGGATTACCTTGAGAGGAGTAGTTCTAACTTTGTTGGCGTTAAGAGCAATTTTAATTGCGCCTTCCGCAGCAGCAAAACTTTCATGACCGGCGAGGAAGCAGAAACATTCAGTTTCTTCAGAAAGTAGCATTTTACCGAGATTACCGTGGCCAATGCCTACTTTTCTGTTTTCAGCAACTGAGCCTGGGATACAGAAAGCTTGAAGACCAATACCAATTGCAGCAGCGGCATCTGCAGCTTTAACGCAACCTTTTTTTATTGCAATTGCTGAACCAACCGTATATGCCCAAATAGCATTTTCAAAACAGATTGGTTGTGTTTCTCTAACAATTTTATCTATGTCTATGCCTTTGGAAAGAGTGATTTTTTTACATTCTTCAACTGAGGAGATTCCATATTCTTTAAGTACACCGTTGATTTTATCTATACGACGTTCATAACCTTCAAACAATGTCATAGTTTATACTCCTTCCTTATTCTTTTCTTGGGTCAATATACTTAACAGCATCTGCAAATCTACCATATGTGCCGAGAGCTTTTTCATAAGCTTCGTTTGGAGAATCGCCTTTTTTTATGAAATCAAGCATAATCCCAAGAGCTATAAACTCATAACCAATTACTTCGTTGTTTTTATCAAGGGCAAGTCTTGTTATGTAACCTTCGGCTGTTTCAAGATAGCGAACACCCTTCTTTTTTGTACCATATGTTGTCCCAATTTGTGAACGAAGACCTTTTCCGAGGTCTTCAAGACCTGCACCTATTGAGAGTCCGTTCTCAGAGAATGCAGATTGTGAGCGTCCATAAACTATTTGGAGAAAGAGTTCTCTCATTGCAGTGTTGATTGCATCGCATACAAGGTCAGTATTGAGAGCTTCAAGGATTGTTTTTCCAGGAAGGATTTCAGAAGCCATAGCGGCAGAGTGAGTCATACCTGAACAACCAAGTGTTTCAACGAGGGCTTCTTCAATAATTCCATTTTTAACATTAAGTGTAAGCTTACAAGCACCTTGTTGTGGTGCACACCAACCAATTCCGTGTGTGAAGGCGGAAATGTCTTTTATTTCATATGGTTTTACCCATTTTCCTTCTTCAGGAATTGGTGAAGGACCATGATTTGGACCTTTTGCAACAAGGCACATGTTTTCAACTTCTGGTGTGAAGAACATGAGGGGACCTCCTTTAATGAATGTAAATGATAAATGTAAATGTAAATGTAAATGATAATGGTTAAAAGTAAATATATCAAAAGAACATGTTGGGTGGAGACATTAGGTATAAGTTATGATTTTTCTCTAATAATAGAGTATACAGATAAAAAAGAGTTTGTCAAATTATTGACAAACTCTTTCCAACACATATTTATTTAGAAAATTTAGCGTCTAAAATCATTTGTTCAATTGTTTTTAAAACGAGTGTATAGAGCTGCTTTCCTTGATTGACAAACAGCTCATCTTCTTCTCTTCTACAAAGCATCGCAAAAGCTTCTCCAATATCCTTTGGAATATCAGTTCCACCTTTTCTTACACTAAGGTAGTAGAAAGAAAATGCTGTACTATTTATTGCAGGCTCATAAAAAGGAGCATTATTTGAAATTAATGTTTCATGAAGAGTATTGATTGCAATTGCTGAAAGTTGCTGAAATGGCAAATAATAATTTAGTGCTGCTTCAGCTGAGAAGAGTATAAGCGCACAAACTTGTGGGATGATGTCTGGAACAAGAAAAGTTTCGTCTACAAACTTTTCTTTTCGAGTTGCATCAAAGGCATTCATAGCTATATCAGAACCAAGTTTTTTTGCTTTATCAACATTACCATTTTGTCTATGATAATTCATTTTCTCTACGATTGCGAGAACAGCACTATCTTGGTCCGCTTTTTCTTCAGGTTTAAAAATTTTAATGTCACTATCTTCATGAAATGTCACAGTTATTTTTCTCCTTTTGCTTCTGCTGCTTTTGCCGCTTTTTTCTTTGCCCGTTTTTTCTTTGCTTGGTATCCCATGAGGGCTGCAAGGTTTTCTTCCGGAGTAGTACAAGAAGCGAGATGTGTAATACTTGAACCATACATACCGTGAAAATCACTACCACCGGTCATAAGAAGTTCATGTTTCTTTGCGATAGCTTTAAGTTCTTCAATTTGTTCTTCAGAATTCATCGGATGCCAAACTTCAACGCCATCGAGTCCGTTTTTAATAAGGTTTGGAAGAATATCAAAATTATCATAAAATCCAGGATGTGCGAGAACTGCAATGCCACCGGCTTCGTGAATTGCTTTGATTATTTCAATAGGACCTGGAAATTTTGGTAAAACACAGATATTATCCGGGTTTTTAGTGTTGAATAATTCGTCGTACATATTGCCGAAGATTTCAGTTGTATAACCACATTCCATAAAAGCATGTAGAATGTGTTGTTTATAAATATTTGTTGAACCCGCTGCACATTTTAAAACAAGTTCTGAAGAAATTGGGTAGCGTTGGGAAGCCTTTACTACCATGAGTTGACTTGCTTTTCTGCGAGACAGCGAATTTTTCCTGCAGAGTCCTTCAAGCCTATCCGGATTTTCTGCAAGATAACATAAAATATGAACTTTTTTATCATTTTTTTCGTCGTAAGCTGAGATTTCTACACCTGGAATAACATTTACTCCATGGCGATCTCCAATGATTTTGCCTCTGACAGTACCGGCAAGGCAATCGTGATCTGTAATTGCGATGGTATTTACACCGCTACGTTTTGCGAGAAGAATAAGATCTTCAATACCTAGTGAACCGTCGGAAAGGCGAGTATGACAATGTAAATCTGCCGGCAAAGTAATTCCTCCATATTAAGCATAAAATAAAAAAAGTGTCAATATACACAAAAATATTATACTATATTTGGCAGATGGTTTGCAAGTCGTTTCTATTGCATATATAATGGACTTGTGTTATAATTTGCGTTTACTAAAAAATAACGCAATATATTGATTTTGAAGGAGGGTCGCTATGGAAGAAAAAGTATTTGTTGGTTTAAGTGGCGGTGTCGATTCGACAGTTACAGCTGCTTTGTTGAAGAAAAAAGGATATGATGTTCACGGAATAACAGTACTTTTGACACCAGAAGATGAGCCTTTTTCCTTTTGCGATGCAGAAATTGTGGCAAAAGAGCTTGACATTCCGTTTATAATAGTTGATATGAAAAAAGAGTTCGCCGATACTGTAATGGCAAATTTTATTGCCGAATACAAAAAGGGGCGAACTCCAAATCCTTGCATAGTGTGTAATGAAAAAATCAAGTTTGGTTTTCTTTTACAGAAGGTAAAAGAACTAGGCGGTGATTTTTTAGTAACAGGACATTATGCAAAAATAGAAAAGCAAGGAGACGATTTTATTCTTAAAAAGTCTCCTAGCAAAAAAGATCAAAGTTATTTTCTTTATAGAATACCAAAAGAAGCACTCTCTCGTATAATGTTTCCGATAAATGAGCTTGAAAAAGAGGATATTAGGAAAATAGCAAAACAAATGAACCTTTCAGTAGCTGAAAAATCAGAAAGCCAAGAAATTTGTTTTATAAAAGATAATAATTATGTGAGATTTTTAAATGAGAATGGTGTTTTTGGGATGCCTGGAAATTTTGTAGATTTAGAAGGAAATGTTTTAGGCAAACATAGTGGAATAATAAATTACACAATAGGACAAAGAAAAGGTCTTGAAAGGGCTTTTGGAGAGCCTATGTTTGTGACAAAAATAGATGCATTGAAAAATGAAGTTGTTTTAGCACCAAACGGTTTTCAAGAAACGAAAAAATTTTTTGTGGAAAACTTAAGATTTTTTAAAGAGCCAGACAAAGAGTTTTTTGCGGATGTAAAAATTAGATGTCAAGCAAAACCAATGCCCGCAAAAGTTACGTTTGTTTTAGAAGATAAGGTAGAAGTTGAGTTTGAAATACCTCAACGAGCAGTAACTCCGGGACAATCAGCTGTTTTTTATGATGGAGATATTGTTTTGGGAGGGGGTTACATCGCATAAAAACAGACTCTCAAAGAAATCTTTGAGAGTCATTTATATGTTTTTATATGCTTTGTTCAAAGTCTGACGGTGAAAAATTAATTGTAACTCCACGAGGTTTGTTGACCCATACAGTAAGACCGATAAATACACCGCCAAGAGCTGTTAATATAGAAAATGTGATTATTAAAGCAACCTTTACTTTTTTCATTGTGTGCACCTTCCTTTAACAACAGTATTCTAGCATATTATAGTGTATATCTCAAACGATATCTTAAATGTTTGTTTTTTTAGTCAAGATAATGTATAATTCCCGTGTAATATTCTTACAATTTAACAATATTTTAATGAGAGGCAATATATGAAAAGATTTTTCAAAAATGTAGTCGTTGCAATGTTAATTTTTACTGTTTTATTTTCATTTTTTGGTTGTTCAGCTGAAACAAAAATAAATGAAACGGCTCTTGTAATAAACGATGTAAAAATAAATGTAGATGTCTTTAGTTATTATTTAGATGAAGTAATGAAGGGCACAGATTTAGAAAAATCAGAAGCAATAAAGCTAGCTGAAGAAAAGTGTGCCGACTATGTTAAATACAATACAGAATTTAAAGAACTTGGATTGTCACTAAGTTCATCTAATAAAGCAGACGTTTCATTAACAGTAAACGATCTGTGGGGTGTTTATAGCGGATATTATAAAAAGATTGGTGTTTCAAAAGAAACATTAACAAAGGTTAAAGAAAGTGAAGCTTTTCGCCAAGCAATTATTGAAAAAATTTATGGTGAGGATGGAGAAAAAGCAATCTCTAAAGAAGAAAAGGAAACATATTTTGAAGAGAATTATGTTTTCTTTAAAGTAATTAGTGCATATCTTTGCACAGTAAATGATAAAGGAGAAACTGTACCACTCGACGACGACGAAATTACAGCAATAAAAGGGCAGTTTGCAGATATGAAAGCAAAAATTAAAGGCGATGTAACAATTGATGCAGTAAATTTAGAGTATGTAACAAGTCTTGGCGGTAGTACAGAAGCAGAGCTACCAATTCTTTCAACTTCAAAGAAAAGTGAAACTTTTCCGGAACCCTTTTTTGAGGAAGTAAAAGCTCTTGAAAAAGACGCAATCAGCGTTTTAGCATATGATAAATATATTTTTCTTGTTCAAAAGAAAGATGGTGCGGAGTATTATTCTGATAATGCAGCAATGATTCTTTCAGAAATGGCAACTAAAGAATTTGAGAAATATATGGCAGATAAATATAGTGGTGTAAAAATAATTTCAACAGATATGGTTGAAAAAGAGTGTTATGACACTATTAAAGGAATAAAGAATGCTAAAACTAAAGCTAAAGAAAATTAAAAACGATAAATCTGCTGAAACGGTTATGAAAGCTTTTGATGAGCATAAAGAAGAATATTCCGCTTTTGAGGCAAAAAATGGAAGTGGAACTGTCTTAAAAGATTTAAAAGACAGGACAGTTGTTCTACAGTTGTTTTTTAATTGATAACATATTATGCTATACTAGTTATCTCCAAAGTTAAGTTAATAATTTATTTGAAAGGTTATGTAAAATGGCACAAAAAAACAATCAGTCTGTTGAAAGAGCTTTTTTAATTTTAGAGGCTATAGCTGATAATGAAGGAATCGGAGTATCGGATATAGCAAGGGAAGTTGCTCTTAATAAATCCACAGCCTTCGGTATAATAAAGACTCTGGATAATTTAGGTTACATATTTAAAGATGAAACTACTGATAAATATCATTCCAGTTTTAAATTAAAAGAACTCGGAGAAAAAGGTAGTGCGGGTATAGGAATACTGGAATTTGCAAGACCGTATTTAGAACAATTATCCAAGAAATACGGTGAGATAATCCATTTTGTTCAAGCTGAAGAAGATGTGGTTCTATATATCGACAAAATAGAATCCACAAAATCTATCAGGGTTCATACAGGTATAGGAGGTATGATGCCCTTATATTGTACCGGAGTAGGCAAAGCCATATTGGCTACGAGATCTAAAGAAGAAATCATGAATTATTTGAACAAAACGAAATTGGAAAAATATACAGAAAATACGATAACAGCCAAGGGAGATTTATCAAAAGAAATTTTTGAAACTAAAAAACGAGGATATGCAATAGACAATGGAGAAAATCACGAAGATTTATATTGCTTGGCAGTAGCGATTCATAACAAACAAGGGCAAGGTTCTCATGCTGTAAGTATTTCTCTGCCTTTATTTAGAAAAGATAATTATAATTTGGATGAAATGATAGATGATTTAAAAAAAGTTAGAAATAAAATTGAAAAATATTTTTAAAACTGGAAAAAAGTATTAAAAAATAAGCTTAAGACCTTTGAAAAAAGGTCTTTTTTACTTTAACAATCATATCAAACACAAAATTCTTATGTATAAGAAAGAAAAATGTCAAAAAAATAATAATTGTTGACAAAGATAAATCTAATCAGTACAATAACATTATCGAGAGTTTAGCACGCCGTGCTAACATACAGCACAAGATGAGCAGACATTATTAAAGAATAGCAGGAGGTATAAAATGTCAAGAAACAAAGAAATAGCTGAAATTCTTTATAAAGCCGAGGCAAATAACAAACCGATAGAACAAATTAGTAAAATTTATGACGGTTTGACGATAGATGATGCTTATGAAATACAGCTGATAAACATAGACCGGAAAGTAACTGAAGGGAAAATCATTACAGGTAAGAAAATAGGACTTACATCAAAGGCTATGCAAGAGTCGCTTGGTGTTGATATACCTGATTTTGGTATTCTATGTGATTCTATGGAAGTTAAGGATAATGTTGTAAAGAAAGGTCAGATTCTTCAACCAAGAGTTGAGGGTGAACTTGCATTTATTCTCAAAGAAGACTTAAAGGACGGAGCCACTATAGATGATATATACCAAGCCACAGAATATGTAGTACCGGCTCTTGAAATAGTCGGTTCAAGAATAAAAGATTGGAAAGTGACAATTCTGGATACGATATCTGATAATGCCTCTAGCGGTATGTATTTGCTCTCAGACACAAAAATTAATCCCTTAAAAACAGACCTTAAGGAAGTCGAGTTGAAACTTTATAAAAACGGCGAATTTATTAATTCCGGAAAGGGTTCGGCGGTTTTAGGAGACCCTGTCAATGCAGTGCTTTGGTTGGCAAATGGTCTTAGCAAATACGGTGTAGCCTTAAATGCCGGTGATGTAATTTTATCCGGAGCTTTGTCCGCTGCTATACCGGCTCTTCCCGGTGATAAATTTTTAGTAGATTACGGACCTTTGGGAATATTAGAAGTATGTTTTGAATAGGTAGGGGAAAAAATGGAAAAAGTTAAAGTAGGAATAATAGGACCGGGAAATATTGGTTTGGACCTTCTTTATAAGGTAATGAGAAGTGACTATCTACAGCCGGAACTGATTGTAAATATTTTTGAATCAAACGGAATCAAGCATGCAAGATCTATGGGCATCCCGACTTCAATAGAAGGAGCCGATGCCATAATATCAAGAAATGATATTCCGATAGTATTTGATTGCACAAGCGCGAGTGCCCACTTGGAGCATGCTCCGAAATTAAAAGCGGCGGGAAAGTTTGCACTTGACTTAACCCCTGCGGCAGTAGGACCTTATTGTGTGCCTGCGGTTAACCTTAATGATGACCTTTTAAATTTGGATAATGTGAATCTTGTTACGTGTGCAGGTCAGGCTACGACGCCTTTTGTTGCCGCTATAAATGATGTGGCGGACGTATATTATGCTGAAGTTATTTCATCTATTTCATCAAAATCAGCAGGACCGGGTACACGGGCAAACATAGATGAATTTACTATTACTACAAGAAATGCTCTTATAGATGTGGCAGGTGCGGACACAGCCAAAGTTTTGATTATATTAAATCCGGCGGAACCCCCGATTTATATGTCCAACACTATTTATACAAGAGTCAGAAATGTAGATATGGACAAGATTAAAGAGGCGCTTAATAAGAGACTTGAAGAAATGCACAAGTATGTACCGGGTATCAGCTTTAGAATGGAACCGGTTCTAAAGTATGAAGATGACGATATAGTGATGCTGATTGTGGAAGTTGCGGGATTAGGAGATTATTTGCCGGTATATTCAGGAAATTTAGACATTATAAATGCTGCAGCAATTGAAATAGCAGAGAGAAAAGCAAAGCAAATTTTAGGGAGGGATAAATAATGAATAAAATAAAAATTACGGATACCTCGCTAAGAGACGGAAATCATTCAGTAAAACATCAATTTTCCGTAGAAGATGTAAAAAATGTAGTTAAAGCTTTAGATGAAGCTGGTATAGATATTGTTGAAGTAGGTCATGGTGACGGACTTACAGGCTCAACTATCAACTACGGTTTTTCAAAAGAGTCGGACATAGATCTTGTAAATGCGGCGGCAAGCGTTGCAAAAAAAGCTAAAATAGCCGTGCTTTTATTACCCGGAATAGGAACCGTTCCTGATATGAAAAAAGCATATGAAGCAGGAGCAAGAGTAGTCAGAGTGGCTACACATGTTACTGAAGCCGACATATCTATGGAGCATATTACTGAAGCTAAAAAGATAGGATTTTTTACGGTAGGTTTCTTAATGATGGCACATAGAGCGCCGGTGGAAAGGGTAGTGGAAGAAGCTATGAAGATGGAATCCTACGGGGCGGATGTAGTGTATACTACAGACTCGGCAGGTGCTATGGTTCCTAATGATGTAAGAGCAAAGATATCTGCACTTGTTGAGAATCTTTCGATACCGGTAGGTTTTCATTCTCATAACAATCTGGGTCTTGCGATAGGCAATTCTTTAGCTGCGCTGGAATCCGGAGCAACATATATAGACGGCTCACTTGGAGGACTGGGAGCAGGAGCGGGTAATACCGCAACGGAAATGATTGTCGGTGTAATGGAAAGGTCCGGCTATGAAATAAATGCCGATTTCTTTAAATCTATGGATGCGGCTACGCAGGTACTTCAGCCTATAGTAGAAAAATATGGAGTAAAGCTTCCCAAAATTCAAGATCCTTTAATGTTAGGTTACGCGGGAGTATATTCGAGTTTTATGCTTCATGCAAAAAGAGCAGAGAAAAGATTCGGTGTAGATTATAGAGAAATAATTCTTGAAGCTGGAAAGAGAGAAGCTGTCGGAGGTCAGGAAGACTGGCTATATGAGATAGCGGCTGAACTCGCCAAGAATAAATAGTTCAATCGGAGATTAGGATTTTGTATATATGAAAAAATATATTGTCAAAATTTTAAATGAAAATATTTCAGTTAACGTTAATGAAGGAGACCATATTTTAAAAGGAATTGCTCGTTATAACAGTAGTCATAAGGCGAACGGTTGTAGGAACGGCGGATGCGGTGTTTGTAAAATAAGAATTGTCAGTGGAGAATTTGAAGTAAAAAAATGGAGTAAGGAACAAGTATCCGACGAGGAATTCGAAAAAGGATATGCGCTTGCGTGCAGGGTTTTTCCTAAAAGCGATATGGTTATTGAGTACATAGGTAAAAATAATAAAAAATAAAATACAAATAATTAAAAAGGGAGGGTAGAATTTAGAATTTTAGAGAAGTGAGTAACATGATTATCTATTATGCAAACTATAACAAAAAAACAGGAGGATATTATGGCACTAAAGGGTATTTTAAGATCAGGGTTAATCCAACTTAGAGTATTGGATCTGGAGGAGAGTGTAGACTTTTATCATGATAGAATAGGTCTTACAAAAGTTGGAAAATTAGGCAATGACAGATTTATGTTGAAAGGGTATGATGAATTTGATCATCATTCAGTTGTACTTAGGGAAGCTGACTCACCCGGAATTGACTTTATGTGTTTTAAGGCATTAGACGAAGAAACTGTAAAGGATGTAATTGCAAAAAATGAAAAATTCGGTTATGAAAGATATGAAGTAACAGATCAGCCGGGATTTGGTACAATTCAGATGTTCAAAATCGCTAACGGACATACTATAGGGGTTTATAGTGAAGTTGAGTTGGCGGAGCAAAAACCGATGACTTGCAATCCCAAAATATGGGACAAAGAACCTCACGGAATGGAAGCTAACCTATTTGACCATGCTCTGCTTGCAGGACCTAATCAGGGAGAATGCGTAAATTGGTTTGTGGAAGTAATGGGAATGGCAATTACTGAAGTATTATATACCGAAGATAAAAACGGATATATATGCACATGGTTAAGCTCAAATACAAGGGGTCATGATGTTGCTTTATTGAATTTTCCTGACGCTGGCAAGCTTCACCATTTCTCATTCCAACTTTCGGGCTGGAACGATATAGGAAGAGCTGCCGATATTATGGCAAGATATAACATAAAAATTGATGCGGGTCCGATGAGACACGGTGTTACAAGAGGACAAACCATTTACTTCTTCGATCCGTCAGGAAATAGAGTAGAGACATATGCGGGAGGATACGAATACTTTCCTGATGCTCCGCTTAGAGAGTGGTCGGCAGATAGAGCAGGAGAGGGAATATTCTATTACACTAAAGAATTAAATGAAAGATTCTTAACCGTTTTGACATAAAATATAGCTTTTAAACACAAAATAACCTGCCCGGAATGAACTGACCTCCGCAAATTAGACCTAAGAAGTCTAATATAGGGAGGTCAGTTTAATTATGGCAAAATACTAAAGCGATGTTCTAACATTAACAAGAAGCGTATTAAAGCACCTCTCGGTTACAAAAGCTCGGTAGAATATTGAAAACAAATGTCTGTCGCATAGAAAAACCGCAGCAATCTCTCGCTGCGGTAAAAGTTTAACTTTTGGGGTCACCTTATAATCGGTTTTTTATCTTGTTATAAATCCTTTTACAAGTGTTGCAAATTCATCTGCTTTCTCGATTTGAGTCCAGTGACCGCAACCTCTGAAAATATGAAGTTCCGAATTAGGAAGCAAATTAATCAGTCTGTAAGAATTTTCTACAGGAATAACCAAGTCTTCTCTACCATGAACTATTAAAGTCTCATTCTGAACCGTTTTTATCACATCATCAGGGAACGATAAGTCGTTAACGCCTCTCTGTCGCGGTACCGGGAACATAGAGCTGAATGCCTCTTGGAAGCCCGGCTCGATTGAAGCTTGATATCTAACATTTGCAAGTTCCTCATTAGCAAATTTTTTATTAAATGTAAACAAATCCAACATCTGTAACATATTCTCAAGTGATGGCTGATAACCCCACACTTCATTAAGTCCGTAAGAAATATTAAATTCAACGCCCATAGGTCCCATCATTACAATCTTTCTTACTTTTTTAGGATGATTAATAGCTACCGATAATGCCAGTGAACCACCAAATGAGTTTCCTACAAAGTCGGCTTTTTCAATTCCCATTGCATCCATAAAATCAACAATTTGCTTTGTCCATAATTCTCTGCCGTATGTTACATTGGTCGGCTTTGAAGAATATCCAAATCCGATCATGTCAATTGCATAACAATGAGAAACTTCTGCAACTTTCGGAAGCACCAATCTCCAGTTAGCATAAGCTGAAACACCGGGACCTGAACCGTGAATAAATATAAGCGGATATCCTTCGCCTTGCTCTAAATAATTTGTTATAAATCGTCCTGTTTGTATACTTTTTCCAATTTCCGGTCTTGACATTTTATACCTCCTGCTATTTTTTAAAAATGTCTGTTTATTTTGTGCTGTATATTAGCACAGTGTGCTAAACTTTTGATAATGCTATTATACTGATTAGATTTGTCTTTGTCAACAGTTATTATTTCCTTTAATATTTTTTATATGAAGAGCGAGTAATTATTCAACTTCGTTCAAAAGATAACTACTCAATTCGCGCAATTGCTAATATAGAAACTCGGTGCAATAGCCTTCCTCGTAAGATTTTTGGGTACAAAACTCCAAATGAATTATTTGAGGAAGGGTCAGATAAAATCTATTAACTGAATGTTGCATGAGAAGTGTCCAACTTATTATTGCAATTTATGAAATAGAAAAAAATAAAGAAAATAGAAAAATAGAAAAATAGAAAAAATAAAGAAAATTAAAAAACAGAAAAAATAGAAAAAAAAGAAAACTAAAAAAGAATTAGTAACCGAACGAACGGCAAAATTGACCGTTCGTTCTTTTTTTGCACTTTATTTTTTATTTTTTGTATTTATTAGTTAGGAGGAATTATATGAATCGCATAGGAATAGTAGACAGAGATTTAAATTTCCTTGAAAGATTTCGGAAAATGATGGCGGATGATTTTGAAGTTTTATGGTTTCCGAATATAAATAAGGCCCAAACAGCGGCGGCAACGGTACAACTGAAAGCATTGCTAATAAACGAGGACGAAGGTCTTGTAAATAATATTGAAATTATACCAACACAATGCAAAGTAGTGTATATATGTGAGAGTATTGCTCAAGCGGAAGCACATATTGGCGCGGCTGTATGTAAATATCAAAGTAAAGCTGAATGGCATAAATTTTTTGCGAAACTTTGTATAGAAGATAATGACTTTTTGAAGGACGAAGTCGTTGTTAACTATTCGCAAAAAGTGAAAATGTGTGTTTTTACAGCCGGTGCCGGTGGAGTGGGTGCATCCACCGCTGCCGCCGCATTTTGCGTTTTTATGGCAAGGCAAAACAAAAAAAGTATTTTTATAAACACAGATTATATTTTTATAAAGAAAACTTTTTTAAAGGATGAAGGAATTTTATCTTTTAATAAAAATGGAGTTTCGGGTGAAGAAATAATGTTGTTTTGTGACAAAATTGCAAAGGAAGAAAATCCGGATCTCTTTGTTTTTGATATAAAACCAGATAATAATGAAATTATTGTTTTGCCAATAATCAACGCATCAAAACTTATTCTTGTTTCAGACGGAAGAGAAATTTCTAATTTAAAAACATTAAAGCTTTATTCCAAATTGAAAAAAGCATGTGAGGAAAATGTTTTAGAATTTAATTTAAAAACAGTTCTTTTGTATAACAGATTCTCAATCGCCTCAGCTCCAATTTCTGAAATAAAGATGCCTATAGGACGATTGGGTGGAATTAATGAAAAGAGTATGTTAAAGAGTGAAAATGAATTAATTGAAGAAATATTGAAGACGGATGTAGCTCCGTTTTATAGATTAATGGAGAACTTAAATGTATGAGCAGATAAAAAAAGAATTATATGCGTTTCATTCGCTTTCGAGTTTGAAGGATGAAGAGCTATACAGGTTAATTAATAGTGTTTTTATCAGACAAGAATTAGAGGGAAATATAAATGTTGAAAAAAGACAGGAAGCAATAGAGCAAATTTTCAGTTCAATAAGAGGCTTGGGAATATTAGATGAATTGTTAAATGACGATAGCATATCTGAGATTATGATTAATTCATTTGATGAAATATATATAGAAAGAAACGGAGAAACAAAACAAATCGAAAAAAGGTTTGATAATGAAAAACATCTTTTAGATGTGATACAAAGAATAGTAGGTAAATCAGGGAGAGAGGTTAACACTGCTAATCCAATTGTGGATACGCGCCTTTTTTCCGGAGAAAGAGTAAATGTTGTGTTACCTCCTATTTCTTTATCCGGACCGGTAGTGACAATAAGACGATTTCCAAAAGAGCGGATTGTTTTAGAGGATCTTATAAGATTTGGTTCAATTACGGCGGAAGCGGCAGAGTTTTTAAAACGGTTGGTAAAAAGGAAATATAACATTTTTATTAGTGGAGGAACAAGTTCAGGAAAAACTACTTTTTTGAATGCTTTATCAGACTACATTCCAAAAAATGAGCGCATAATTACGATTGAGGATTCAGCGGAACTTCAAATCTTTGGAATTAAAAATTTGATTAGGCTTGAAGCAAGAAATGCAAATACCTCAGGAGCGGGAGAAATAACCATCAAGGAATTAATAAGGACTTCTCTTCGTATGCGTCCGGACAGAATAATAGTAGGAGAAGTACGTGGTGAAGAAGCCCTTGATATGTTGAATGCTATGAATACCGGACATGATGGTTCTCTTTCAACCGGTCACGCAAATAGTAGTTTTGATATGATTTGTCGTCTTGAAACAATGGTACTTCAAAGTGGAGTATCGTTTCCACTTCTTGCAATAAGACAGCACATAGCTTCTTCAATTGACATTATTGTTCATTTACAAAGAGATTCGTTAGGAAAAAGACGGGTAGTTGAAATAAGTGAAATAGTAGGTATGGAAAATGGTGAAATTAAATTAAATCCACTTTATAAAAATGAAAGCGGGAAACTTATAAAAACGAAAAATAAGTTAATTAATATTGAAAAATTGAATATGTATGGAGAAAAGGATGAAAATCAAGAAAAAGCAAAATAATAAGAATAGTAAGAATAATAAGAATAATGATAAAAATAATAATAAAAATGACAGTAAAAATAAAAAAGGAAACAAGATGCAATTCAAAAGAGTAGAGTACTGCGGTAAGCATTATAGTGTGTTTGAATATGGAACAGGGTTTTTATTAGGTGCAGTATTAGGTTATGTTGTTGCAAATGTAATTTATGAAAAAATGATGATAGCTCTTATTTTGGCAATTTGTTTTGGAGTTGTTGGTTCAGTTATTTATGTAAATCATCTTTTTAAAAAAAGAAAAGAAGAGTTTTCACATGAATTTTGTGATTATTTGGATTCAATATGTAATTCGCTTTCTTGTGGGAAAAATACATATGAATCTTTTGTTTCAGCGGATTATGATATGCGGGGATTGTATGCAAAGGAATCGCCAATCTGTATAGAAAGTGCAAAACTTGTAAATGGTCTTAAAACAGGCAGAGGGATAAATGAACTTCTTTTTGAAATGGCAGAAAATTCCTTATGCGAAGATGTGAAAATTTTTGGCGATGTATATGATATTTGTAATAAAACAGGTGGAAATCTTAAAAAAGTAGTAGTTGAGTCTAAAAATATAATAATTGAAAAGATAAGCATTGAATCTGAAATAAGGACAATGCTTTCTGAACCTAAAAATGAACTAAATATAATGTCTGCTATGCCTATCGCAATAGTAATGGCATTAAAAATGATTTCAAATAATAGCGATGAAGGAAGCTCTTTTTTTATCAATACAATAGCTTTAATAATTTTTGGAGCTTCATATTATTTGGGACAAAAATTGGTAAATATTAAGGTGTAGAAATGTTAAGTTTTTGGGTTCAAGCAGTTCTTTTGGGTTTGGGAACCATTTTTTTATTTTTGATATATTAATTTTTTATATTTGTAGAAAAAAGAAAGTTTTTAACACAGGTCTTAATGTTTTCCTTTTTGAAGAAGTATTTTTTATTGGTGAATATATTTCAAAACATGTTCAATTTTCACCAATTAAATACGGGAAAAGAGTTCGAAAACTTGAGGAAATATATGATAAAAATATAGCCGGTAAGATTGCAAGAAATGCGACTTTCGCACCATTTACATATATTTTTTTATTTATTCCAATTTTATCATTTGTTTTGATTTTGTCACAAGAAATAGTTTATGTAGGATTAATATTTTTTCTTATTATTTTTCTTTGTTTTTATTTTGATATTTGGTTGGAAAATCAATTAAAAAATAGGCGTTTAAAAATACTTTCTGAGTTTACTACCGTACTTTCAAAAATGTCGCTTTTAATAAATGCAGGGGTAACTTCGACAGTGGCTTTTGAATTGGTAGCTACTTCTTCTTCAGGTGTTTTTTATGATGAAATGAAACAGACGATAAAAGAAATAAGAAATGGAGTTTCCTATGAGGAAGCACTTGATAAATTAAATTTTAGAAGTGGTTGTAAGGAAGTTAGAAAATTCATATCTCTTTACAAACAAAACCTTGAAAAAGGAGGTCCGGAATTTCCGTTATTGCTTTCTGAAATGGCATCTAATGCATGGGAAGAAAGGAAAAGGAGGGCTAAAATTGCGGGAGGAGTTGCATCACAGAAGTTACTTATACCAATAATGATGATGTTCATCGGCATATTACTTATGGTAATTGTTCCGGCGTTTAATAGTTTTTTATAGATAAAAAGTTTACAGGGGGAAGAAAAGATGAAAATATTCAATAAAACGATGGAGTTACTTGTATCAGAAAAGGGGGAAATTAATATTATCTCAATGGTTTTAATTATTATTGTAGTTATTGCTCTTGTTGCAATTTTTCAAAATGAAATGACTGATGTCGTTACAAAGATGTTTGATAGAATTCGCGAAGCTATGGGTGTGTAGTTAAACGGGTGTGTTGAAAATGAAAATAAAGGATGAA
This sequence comes from Oscillospiraceae bacterium, assembly GCA_012520505.1. Lineage (GTDB taxonomy): Bacteria > Bacillota > Clostridia > Oscillospirales > Acutalibacteraceae > UBA1227. Next base: position 137,920 of record JAAYOC010000017.1, on the reverse strand, counting down.
AAAGGCGCAGTTCAAATAGTGGAGATTTCTTTAGTTTTACCTGTCGCTATGATAGTAGTTTTGACACTTATATATTTATCTTTTGCAATGTTTATATATTCGCATACGACAAATGTTGCAAGAATTACGATAAATGAGTCCCGCTCTCTTATTGGCGGAGCAGGACTTTATTGGAAAATATTTGGAAATTTTATTTCAGATGAAGATATTGATAAAACGACAGAAAAATTAAATAAAACAGTTGATAAATATTCAATTCTTCCGGGAATGAAAATAAAGGGTTCATTTTTTGTAACTTCAAAATTCAGACAACCTACTTTGAATGTGAATATAAAAGCTTTTTATTTTGGAAAAGAGATTTTTGATGTAACTACATCGCAAATTGTTACTACACCGGTGGAGTTTGCAGCAATCGTAGATTTTGGAAAAATGATAGAAAAAGATAGTGGAGAATTAAAAGAAATATATGATAAATTTTTTTGAAAAAACAAAAGGTTCAGTTTCAATATTTTTGATACTAGTTTTGTTTCCTATGTATACTTGTGCATATCTCGCTATAGATTCGGCAAGATATTCAGCTGCAAAGGACAAAGCATATGGAGCACTAAATCTTTGTGGTAATACTGCACTTTCAGATTATGATAGGACTTTAAAAGAACTTTATGGGATTTTTGCAATATCTCATGATGAAGAAACTTTATCAAACAATTTGCTTTCATATTTTTCCAGTATGATCGACGCATCTGAAATTTCTTTTTCAAATGAAGAACGATTGAAAGGATTAATAGGTAATACAGTTACAGAAACTATAGAAAATACTATAAATACAAAAACAGAAGATTTATATGTAATTTATAACAAAGAAAAATCTTTAGCAAACATATCAATTCTAGAAAATCAAATAGAAAAAAGCATGAAATATAAGGCTCCTTATAATTGGGTTAGAGGAACAATGCAGAAAGTTTCAGTTTTTACCCAAGCAAAAGAGATGAAAAATGTTTTTGATAAAAGCTCGGAGTACTATAAGTCAGTTTCTAAATCCAGTAAAGATTTTGAAAAAACATATGAAGGCATAAAAGAAATTGATATAAACAGTACTAATGAGGATATTTCAAAAAGTTTAGGTAGTGTATTGGAAACCTTACCTTCGCTTTATGAAGGCATAAATGAATCTGCTAAAAAATCAAAGGAATGGAAAGATTCTATTGAGGAAATAAAAGAAGGAGAAATAAAAGGAATTTTAAAATCTGAATATGATAATGTTGTTTTTGAAACCAGAAGGGAAGCTTTATCAAAATTTGAAGCAAAAGTAAAAGCAGATATTGAGCGAACAAACGCAAGTGAGGAACAAATTACAGCTAAAGATTTATCTTTTATAGATGACCCCTTTTATTCTTTTTTGATAAGATCTTTCGGCAATCAAAACAGCGATGAGAGCGAAAATAGCACGAAAACAGATTTGGAAAAAATATCTAATACAAAAGTTGAAGAATATGTACCAAAAGAAAATATAAATATTCCTGCTCTTGTGGAAGAGGAGGTTTTAGAATATTTTAATTTTACTTTTGAAAATGAAGAAATCTCTCTTACAAAGGCAGATTGGGAAATTGTGTCCAACTGTTACGTAATGGAATTTATATCTGAAAACTTTAATTCGCTTACGAGCCCAAAAAGGCATGCACTGTTTTTGGGTGAACAGGAATATATAGTATTTGGCAAAGAAAATTCTCTGACTAATCTTAATCTTTGTTGTGACCTTATTTTTGCACTTCGACTTGTAATGAATTCAGCTTATGTTTTTACAAATGCAAAAATGAGACAGTCTGCTTTAGTAGTGGCTACATCGCTTGCGGGAGTTACAGGAGTAGGTGTGCCGTTAGCTCAAAACATTTTACTTTTAACGTGGGCAACAGCTGAATCGGTGCTTGATGTAGCTTCACTTTGTAAAGGTGAAACGGTTCCCATTTATAAAAATGCTGCAACGTGGACTTTAGGAATTGAAAACATACCAAATGTTTTAGCAGCAGATGTTGCAGATTACGCATCAAGAAAAATAGATGATGTGTTTCTTGAAATAGAAGAAGTTACAGATGAAAAAATAGAGTCTGTAAAAGATGTTGCTTTAAATTATATCAATCAAGCAGGAGAAAGTGCTACAGAAACAGTTACAAGTATGATAATTATACCGGTAGAGAATACAATAATGAATATGTTGTTTGGAGTAAGAATTAATTATTCAAAAGAAGATATAGCAAATAAATTAGTACAGGCAATAGATTCGGTTGAGAACGATTCAAAAGCAATAATTTATGCAAAAAAACAATTTAAAAAGGAGTTGTTGCCGGAGCTCGTAGATGTTATATATGAAAATTTAGAACCAGCCTTTTCTTTAGACGAAAAAATCGCACAGGCTGCTTCAGAGCAAATAACAAAGGCAATAGAAAATTTATATTCTTCTCTTTTCTTAAAAGTTTCTAATGAACTTGAAAAACTTGAAGAGACAGCAAAGGACAGCCTTGAAAAAGCACTTGATTCTACATCTGAAAAGGTAAAAGATAATGCAGTTAAAGTTATAAATGAATATGCAAAAAATTTAAGTTCCAGTATTTCTGGAACAAACAGCGAAACAGGTAGTGGTAACATTTCTGCTTTTGCAGGATTTGGTATGACATATAACGAATATTTAAAAATCTTTTCATTGATTGCTTTATCTAGAGAATCAACAAAGAAAAATGTTTTAAGGCGATGTGCTCTTGTAATGCAAATTAATTGTAGCAATGTAACAGAAGAGTTTAATATTTTAAATTGTTATACATCGGTGACTATAGGAGCAAAAACTAAAATTGGTTTACATACTATAAAATGTGAGGAGACATTTAGTTATTAGAAGAATGGGAAATAATAAAAATAAAAAGTATATAGAAGATAATAAGAATTACGTAGAAAACAATAAAAAACAAATAAAATATACGGGGAAAATAGGAAAAGAAAAAATAATTAAAGGTTTAATTTTTTTGCTTCTTACTTTTCTTACATTTACTGCATGTGAAAGAGAAGAACATGCAAAAATAAAGGAAAGCACAAAAACTAAAATAGAAAACAAATCAAATATTAAAATTGAAAGCTTTCAGACATTTGAAGTTGAGGTGCCAAGCGATTGGATTGGAAGAGGAAATACAGCACAATTTTATAGCAATAATGATTTTGAAGACATGTATATAATTATAAATTCGGCAGATAATTACGAGGAAGATATAGCAAAAACTCTAGCTTTATTTTTAAGTACAGAGTTTTTTGAAGAAAAGATTACTTTTAGTTGTTCAGGAGAAGAATTGATAAAAGGAAATCTTTTAAATGAGCGAAAAGATGAAAAATGGTTTATTTATGGATATGTAATTAAATCGCCGAAGGCATATATTATATGTGTTTCAAAGACTAATAATAAGGAAGTTTGGAGAATAGTCGATGAAATCTTTGCGTCATTTAAACCTCTTAAGTGAAGAAGGATTATATACAATTGAAGCTGCCTTTACAATAACCATTTTTACGGCGTTTTTTATTATGTTACTTTCCATAATAACAATTATGCAAATAGAATCCGTGGTGGGTGAGGCCTTAAATGAAGCGGCTCTTGAATTGTCACAATATTCATATGCCGTGACAAAGGCGGAGGAAATGGATTTTTCTATAGGTGAACAGCTCTTTGAGAATTTACCTTTATTTATTCGTGATACCTTTGTGAAAGGGACAGACTCTATTATAAAAATGGGAGCAAATGAAATAATTTGTTCAGAAATTGTGAAGGAAAAAATAAATGTTGGCGATGAAGATATAGATAATTGGCTTAAAAGAAAAGGTGTAGTTGACGGATATGATGGGCTACATTTCTTCTTGAGCGATATTTTAGGAAACGAAAAAGATATAGATATAATCGTAGTTTATAAGGTGCAGGTAGAAGCTTTTGGACTCATAGATAAGACATTAACTATTTGTCAACGAGCAAAAACCGCCGCGTGGCTCCCGTGCAATGTAGAATTTGCAAATATTGGAGAAGAAAATAAGCATGGAAGTATTTGGCAAGAAACAAATTTTATTAGAGGCAAATATTTTGTTGCACAGTTAAAAGAAATGTATTTAAAGCAAGCAGTAGAAAGCGGACAAGGAGTAGATTTGTTTTTTGAAGAAGAAAACAAGTTAATATCAATTTTTTCAATGAATGTATTTGCTACTTCTTATTCAGATAAAGATTTTAATCCAAAGAAAGAAAACATTTATTTGCAACTTGAAAAATATGTAAAGGATATAAATGCTGACATTAAAAAATTAAGTGGTGAAGTTGTAATGGTAGATGGATCTGTTAGGCGTATATCAAATCCTGAAAAAGAAATACTAATCGTTGTTCCGGCAGAAGCAGAAACAATGGAGACTATGAATAAAACATTGTTCGTAATTTCAAAGGAGTTAAAAAATTTATATGGAGTTTCAATTAAATATGTATATTTAGAGGAAGCATTAAATGAAGAGTGAAATAATATTAAATTGTATAGTTATTGCAATTTTAATATGGATTGCCGTAGTAGACATAAAGCAAAAAAGAATACCAAATAAATTAGTTGTGTTAATTGTAGTAGTTGGAGCAATTAAGGTTTTATTTATTAAAGCATATGTAGAGACCTTTATTGCGACAATTATTGCAGTGCTGATAATTGGCATTTGTCAAGTTTTATCTAAAGAAGGCATTGGAATGGGAGATATAAAACTTTTAATCGCTCTAGCTTTTTATTGCGGAATTAAAAAATTTTGTATATCAATGCTGATAATTTCTGTAACAGCTTTTTTGACAGCAATGGGATTACTTATATTTAGAAGGATTGATAAAAAAGCAACTTTACCTTTTGCGCCGTTTATAGCAATCGGGTTTATAGGGAGCACATTGGTATGAAAAGATATGTGGTTTTGTTAATAATATTTGTTTTATGTGTTTCATCTTGGGTTGTTGTAATTAAGAAAAATAAAAGTGGAACTAATGATTTTAATCGTTTAATTGTTTTTGCAGAAGAGGCAAATGAAAAGAAAATTTATGATGAAGCTTTAGATTATTACAAAAAGGCTTTAAAAATTAAACCGAATGATAAAAAAGCTTTATTTTCTGCAGCAAGAATTTGTTTTGAATTAGAAGATTTTGGACAAGCAAAGGGTTTTTGTGAAAGAATCTTGAAAAATGATGTAGTGGATGTTGAAACCACACTTTTATTGGCAGAAATATATGAAAGTGGTGGAGATTATGTAAAAGCTGTTGAAATTTTACGCAAAGTGGAGCAAACAGAGAAAGTAAAAAAGCGAATTTTAAAGCTTTGTTCTAAATATACGTTGAAATATATGGTGGCAAAGGAGCCTAAAAGTTGGTATAAAACAGAAACTCTTGAAATAGCAGTAGTAAAAGACGGAGAATTTATGGCAGTTTATAATTCTTCCGGGAACAGAGTTCTAAAAGAAAAACTAGTATATATTGGAGTGGTAAGTGAAGATTTAAATCTTTATCCTTGCATTCATGAAGGGAAAAGGTGTTTTATTGATAAAAGTGGACAAAGAAGACTTGTTCCAGAGGAAGATTATGAATATTTAGGTCCTTTTTATTCAGGTTTAGCGGTAGCAAAAATAGATGGTAAATATGGATATATAGATAAAGAGCTTAATCAATATAATTTTATTTATGAAAATGCTTATAATTTTACAGGTGATTTTGCAGTAGTAAAACTAAATGGACAAATACAAATAATAGATAAAGAATTTAATGTGATAAATAGTACAGACTTTGAGGGAATTGTTTCTGATGAATATGGATTTACAAATAAACATGGAAGAATGATAATGATTTTGAACGACAAGTATTACATATGTGATGAAAAAGGAAATAGAATTTCAGACTTTAATTCAGACTATATTTGTCTTCCTAATTCAAAAAATGAACCGTTAGCCTTTAAAAAGGAAGGTAAATGGGGATATGTGAGCAGTGGAGGAAAAGTATTAATAAAACCGCAGTTTTATGAAGCAAAATCTTTTTCAAATGGTTTTGGAGCAGTCAAAGTGGGGGGCAAGTGGGGATATATTGATGAAAAGGGAACTTTAATTATCCCTGCAAAGTTTACCTTTGCAGGAGAAATATCAGGCAAAGGAAGTGCTTTTGTTTCAAATGAAGCAGGTACCGCTTTAATGACATTGTGTGCTTTTAGAAAAGGAGAATAAAATGAACGAAAAAGAACAATATTATACAGCAAAACTTTATATGGATAAATTAGCGAATGGAATTAATCCTTTAGATGGACAAGCCGTACCGGAAGACAGTCTTTTAAACGATGTTTGTATGTGTAGAATGTTTAATTTTCTTGCAAATGTTTTAGATCAAATAATTAGAAATGATTGTAAAATTACTATTCCAAACAGTAAAAAGGTTCCTTTTAGAATTACGGAAGAACAACGTAGCAATATTCAAATTTCTGAAACACCGGTAAAACTCACGGCAATTTCTCATCGTATTCAAAGAGTACTTGAAAATAATGTAAAAGGAATAAATAGTATTTTAATGGCGCAGTGGCTTGAGAGTCAGGGTTATTTGAGTACGATAGTGGAAAATTCAAGAGCACATAGAGTAGCGACAGAAGAGGGAGAAATGCTTGGTATTAGTACAATTAAAGAAATAAAAGGTGAGAATGTTTATAAGTCAAATTACTATAACAACAACGCTCAAGCATTTATCATTGCAAATTTAGAAAAAATAGCAAGTTATAGAAAATAGAGAAGATAAGAAAAATAAAATAAAACTAAAGGGCCTCTTAGCGGAAGCCCTTTAGCAATGCAATTTTATTGATTAGATTTTAAATTGTTAGAATAGGGTTTTTAATTTATCCGATCCAAACGCCATTAGAATTAAATCTGTACACCTTACCATCAATAACCTGTCTTCCGGTTACCATAGTACCGTTTCTATTGAAATAGTACCATTTACCGGAAATTTGTTTCCAACCAATTGTGAGTCTTGCATTCTCATCAAGGTAGCACCAACCATTACTGTCTTTCTGCCACTGGTTCTTAACAGCGCGTCCATCTGCACCAATATAGCACCAAGTCACTGTGTCTCTAACCCATTTGTTAGTTACCATTTTGCCTTTTGCATCAAGATAGCACCAACCTTTAGAATCTGCAACCCATTTATTTGTTGCCATTGCACCGTTCTCACCGAAATAATACCAATATCCGTCGTAATAAAACCATTTGTTGATCAAGATTCTGCCGTTTGCACCGAGATAATACCAATATCCTTCTTTATCTTGCTTCCATTGGTTAGTTACCATTGCACCATTTTCACCAAGGTAACACCAAGTTACTGAATCTCTAACCCACTTATTTCTTACCATTCGTCCATCAGATCCGAGGTAGTACCAGTATCCTTTATCTGCAACCCATTTATCTGTTACCATTGCGCCATCTTCTCCAAGATAGCACCAATCCTTAGTGTCTCTAACCCATTTATTTATTGCCATTTTGCCATCTTCGTCGAAATAATACCATTTTTCATCAAATTTTTGCCAACCGGTATCTTCAATTATAAATACATAGAAAGTGGTATATTTACCTAGTACTTCTGCCCTTACCGGATTTTTGCTACCCGCAGTCCATTGATTAAAGTAGTTTTGTTCATCATCAAAATAAACAGGCTTTCCAAGTTCTTCTGAGATATAAGGTGATCCTGTAAGAGTTTCTGTTTCAAACCCAGTTCCCTCTTTATAGGTTATTACAACTGTAGGTTCGCAAGGTATAAAATCGTAACAAAAATATTCGTCGGAGAAAATAGGTTCTCCGTCTTCATCAAAACCAAGCCAATCCCTAATCATTCTTCCATAATTTTCTTTGTCTCTTTCAAAAATTACTACATTTGTTACAGTTATTGAAGCGACAGGACTTTCTGTTATAGTTACATCAAATGTTGTGGACACACCGGCTATCTCTGCATATACTGTGTGGGTACCTACACTCCATTGATTGTAAAAGTTTTGTGTTTCTTCAAAATAAACAGGTCTATCAAGAGTTTCTGAGTAGTAATCGCGCATATCGCCTGTCCATTTTTCTTTTAAAATCTCTGGATCAAAACCAGTTTCTTCTTTGTACTCTACTACAATTTCTAGTTCAAACCAATAAGGCACATAATAAAAATATTCGTCGGAGAAAATTTCAGTTTCTGCTTCTTCATCATAGTAAAGGTAATCTGCAACCATAGAGCCATAGTCTTTGTCATTTTCGTATATTTCTATGTTTGTTACAGTTATACTTTCGACAGGACTTTCTACTATAGCTACATCAAATGTTGTGGATACACCACATATCGATGCACTTACTTGATATGTGTTATCTTTAGTCCACTGATGGTCATAATCTTGTTCTGATACGTTTTCAAACTCAACAAAATCATCAAGCTGTTTTGAGCGATATAAGTAACCAAAACCTTCCCAAGAAGCTTCTAAAGTCTCTGTTTCAAAACCGGAATCTTCTTCATACTCTACTACAATTTCTAGTTCAAACCAATCAGGGTCGTAGTAAAAATATTCTGAGGAATAAATAGATTCGCCTGTGTTTTCATCGAAACCAAGGTAGTTGCTATTCATGTACCCGTGATATCTATCATTTTCATAAACTGTTATATCTGTTACAGTTATTGATTTAACAGGATTTTCTATTATTTCCACATCAAATGTTGTGGATACACCACATATCGATGCACTTACTTGATATGTGTTACCTGCAATCCATGGATTTTCATGATTTTGCACGCCTTCAAATTCAACAAAGTCAACATGGGCTTTAAGCTGTTCTGAGTAATAAGAAGAATTATCTTTGCCATCAAAAGTTTCTGTTTCAAAACCGGATTCTTCTTTATAAGTTATTGTGACTGTAGGATAAGAACAATTAGGGAAATAACGAAAATATTCTTCGGAATAAACATGAGTTCCTGTTTCCTCATCATAATAAAGCCAGTCTTGAGTCATCATTCCATAGCGACTGTGATTTTCAATAAGTGGAGATATATTTTCTACAGTTATTGATTCAATAGGATTTTCCACTATTTCTACATCAAACTCTGTAGATACACCACCTATTAATACGTATGCCGTATATGTGTTACCTACACTCCACTGATGTTCAATGTCTTGTGGCGACTTTACTCCAAATACGGCATATTCATCAAGATTTTCCGAGTAATAGGAAGCATAAAATCCACCATCAAGAATTTCTGTTTCAAAACCGGTTCCATCCTCATATTCTATTGTAATTACAGGTTTGGAATAGTTAGGGTCATAATAAAAAAATTCGTCTGACCAGATGGGATATCCTTCTTCATCATGACCAATAACATCTCTCGCCATAAAGCCATGGTAATTTTCAATAAGTGGAGATATATTTTCTACAGTTATTGAAGCAACAGGACTTTCTTCTGCAGCGACAGGGATTACACTTAGCGGTAGAAACGATATTACCATTGCTAACGTTAAAACTAGACTTACCAATTTTAATCTATTTGTTCTTTTCATAGTGACCTCCTTATTTTATGCGTTTTTATTTGTGTTTTTATAAAAACACCTTACAAAGTTCATTTTACCCTCTTAACATCAATTAAGCAATCCTTTTTTACTTTAGTAGATTAAATTATGAGAGAAAATGAAATAAAGTTATTATACCTAAATAACGAAGGTGGCTCTCATAATGGAGCCACCTTCATTTTACACGTATTTTATTGTTCTATCATCTTATCAATGAACTTATCAATAACACAATCGGAATTAAGAAAATCGTATTTATCTAGTTCTTTCTAATCCAAGCACCATTAGCATCAAATATGTGTACCTCACCATCAATAACCTGTCTTCCGGTTACCATAGTACCGTTTCTATTGAAATAGTACCATTTACCGGAAATTTGTTTCCAACCAACTGTAAGTCTTGCATTCTCATCAAGGTAGCACCAACCATTACGATCTTTCTGCCATTGGTTCTTAACAGCGCGTCCATCTGCACCAATATAGCACCAAGTCACTGTGTCTCTAACCCATTTGTTGGTTACCATTTTGCCTTTTGCATCAAGATAGCACCACCCTTTAGTGTCAGCAACCCATTTATTTGTTGCCATTGCACCGTTCGCATCGAAATAATACCAATATCCGTTGTAATAAAACCATTTTTTAATTAAGATTCTACCGTTTGCACCGAGATAATACCAATATCCTTTAGAATCTTGCTTCCATTGGTTAGTTACCATTGCACCATTTTCACCAAGGTAACACCAAGTTACTGAATCTTCAACCCACTTATTTTTTACCATTCGTCCATCAGATCCGAGGTAGTACCAGTATCCTTTATCTGCAACCCATTTATCTGTTACCATTGCGCCATCTTCTCCGAGATAGCACCAACCTTTTGTATCAGCAACCCATTTATTTGTTGCCATTTCGCCATTTTCATCGAAATAATACCATTTTTCATCAAATTCTTGCCAACCGGTACCTTCAATTATAGACACATCAAAATAAGCGAATTTGCCTACTATTTCTGCTCGTAATTGATATGTTCCACCTAAAACCCATCGGTTTTCATAGTCCTGTATTTCTTTTTCTTCAAAATGAATAAACTGATTAAGAATTTCTGATCGGTAATTACTACTTGCGGTAAGAATTTCTGTACCGAAATTAGTTTCATCTTTGTATTTTATTGTGATTGTTTTTGGTTTAATAGCGTATGGGTCATAATGAAAATATTCGTTGTCGGAATAGATGGGTTCGCCTGTGTTTTCATCGTAACCAATGATTTCTTTAGTTAGAGATCCATATCTTATGTCGTTTTCAATAATTATTACATTTGTTGCAGTTATTGATTCAACGGGACTTTCTACTATTTTTATATTAAATGTTTGGGACGCACCACCTATTTCTGCTCTTACTGGATATGTATTATTCACAGTCCATGGACTATCATGTTTTTGTGGGAATTCTTGTATAAACTGAACAGATTCTTGGAGGATTTCTGAGTAGTAATTTTTATTTGTAAGAATTTCCGGCTCTAGTTCAGGGTCTTTGTAAGTTATGGTGATTGTTGGGGTAAAGCGAGAAGACGGATAATAAAAATATTCCTCAGAGAAAATGGGATTTCCTTCTCCATCATAACCAGTTTGATCTTTTTTCATATACCCGTAATTTCTGTCATTTTCAATAATTGAAAATCCATCATTTTCTACAATTATTGATTCAATAGGACTTTCTTCTTCTGCAGTGACAGAGATTATACTTAGCGGCAAAGCTAATATTATTGCCAATATTAGAGTTATGCCTACTAATTTCAGTCCATTTGTTTTTTTCATAAAAAGCCTCCTTACTTTTGTCATATGTTTTATTTGCGTGCACTTATTCAAAACAAAGAGCTTTTGTTTTTTGACTTAATTGATAATAAACTTAAAACAAATCAATCCATTGCGTTCTTTATTGCTTCGTAGAGATCATCATATTCTTCAAAGGCAGGGAACTGTGGATAGTCAGCTTTAATTTGTTCAGTAGATTTGAAGAGAAAACCTGCTTTGCTGGCTTTTATCATTTCAAGGTCATTGAAGCTGTCACCGCTTGCAATTGTTTCAAGACCAGCAGATTGAAGAGCTCTAACAGTTGTATATTTGGAACGTTCACAACGCATTTTAAAGCCTGTGATTTCTCCATCGTCAGCAACTATAAGTTCGTTACAAAGGAGTGTTGGCCAGCCAAGTTTTTTCATAAGAGGTTTTGCAAATTGAGCAAAAGTATCGCTGATAATAATTACCTGACCAAGTTCACGAAGTTTGTTAAGAAACTCCAGTGCCCCCGGCATTGGATCAATTGTTGCAATAACATCTTGAATTTCTTTAAGACCGAGACCGTGTTCTTTTAGTATTGCAAGTCTGTAGTTCATGAGCTTGTTATAATCAGGCTCATCTCTTGTTGTTTTTTTTAGTTCTGGAATATTTGTTGCTTCTGCAACAGCAATCCAAATTTCAGGAACTAATACACCTTCAAGGTCTAAACATACTATATACATAAATATCCTCCTGTTGAATTAAAGGAGCAGCCTTGCGGTTGCTCCTGATTTAATTTATTAATCATGGCGAGGGTCATGCATGGTAGAACGATACCATTTTTTGTCTACCCACTCCCAAAAATCTGCTATTTTACCGCTATGCATAAACCTTTGAAGTTTATCACTAAGTATTCCAACTCCACGACCAACAACACCGAGGATTTCATTAAGTGGAACTTTCATTTTTGTGTCTCCCCCTTGCAAATAATCAATTCATCTACGAAATAATTATAACAATTGAACGGGTTTTTATCAATAGGGTAAGCATAACTAAGCCTGTGAATATAAAATTACGGCCATTCGTCAGTACTTGAATTGATGTCTACAATTTCGGTATCCTCAATGTCTACAATTTCAGTATCCATATCATTTGTAAAATCGCTTTGGTCTGGTTCTATAATGTCAGGGGTTGAAATGTTTTTATAGAAAGCATAAGTTGCTTGTTCCATATAAGGAGAAAGGAAAAAATAACCAATTCCCAATGTTAAAAGTGATAGAATTTGCCAACCAATAAAACTTATAAAAAGGAAGAAAAGGTTAAGTTTTTGACCTTTCATTAATTCTTCGGAACGTTTGATAGCTTCTTTTGGCTCCAGTGAAGGGTCTTCCATAAGAATATAAAAAGACATAGAATATGCAAAACTTTTAATGATTCCCGGAATAATCAAAAGAAGAGTCCAAAGAAATGTAAAAATGTTCATAAGGAGAAGAGTTAAGAACCCTTTTTTAAAGTTGTTGAAGTGAGAAAAAAGGTCAGAAAATTTAGGGTCTTCATTATAATAGAGGTTTTTGTTAAATTGACAAAGACCTAGTCGTGTTGGTCCTGCAATAACAAAAATTGCAAAGCTCCAAATTGCTACGATTATAAGAATAAAGCTTATAGTTGCAAGTAAGCCGGGGGAAGAAAGGATTTCGTCTATAAGGGTATTAACTTCTGCATCAAGACCCTCAGTTCCCTCTAAGTTAAAGTCTTGAAAAATAGAATTAAAATTATAGGTGATTGATGAAGCAGAAGAGTTGTTACTAGCACCCATTATACCTGCAAGCATAGTTGTTACAACTGCAACACCCCACTTCCCTTCAAGATTTTTTCTGGCGATTTGTCTATAATCTGCCGCTTTCATATTTGCCATATTTATGCCTCCTTAATTTTTGAATAAATATTTTTTATTACATACGCATTTGATTATTTGCGTTTGTATTAATGCATGTAATTTGTAACATAAAGTTTAAGAGCTTCTTGCATTACCTGATTTGCTACCGGAACTGCGGTTCCAATTCCTGTACCTCCACTGTTTTCGAGAACAACAATGATTACGAAAGGCAAATCAGGGCGTTGTGAATAACCAACGAACCAAGCATGTGGTCTGCCTGTTGAAACTTCTGCAGTTCCTGTTTTACCACACATATCAAGGTTAGGGAAGCGAGAATCTTTATAGTAATTCATAACATTTGACCTAAGCATATTGTCGAGACGCTTTGCCGATACGGAACCCATAAAATTAATTTTTGATGTATATTTCCCTTTTATAAGGGTCGGTTCCGGTGTGTATCCGGTACGATTAGCAATTGCACCGAGCATAGTTGCCATATGACAAGGATTCACCATTGTTGTATATTGCCCAATTCCGGCCCAAGCACGGTCAATATCATATGCTTTTGATAAATCAAAACGACTTCGCGCACATCTAAAATTATCAACGGTAATAGTTTGATTAAAACCACATTGTTCGGCAGTTTTAGTAAGTTTTTCATTTCCAAGTTCAGCTGCAAGTCCTGCAAAAGCAGTGTTGCAAGAACAGTTTAAAGCTCCTTCAAAGTTTCTTGTACCATGAACACCATTACATTTAACTTTGTTGCCAACTTTATTTACCCAAGCACCGTTGCAAGTGAAAGTACGAGTATTGATGTCTATTATGTTATCAATCGCAGAGCAAGCTGTAACAATTTTGAAGGTTGAACCCGGAGTATAAAGGCCTGTAAAGAATCTATTCATATAGATACCTTCATATTTATCAGTTTTATCAGTAGCAATGTCTTTTGGCTTGTTATATAAATCGTAGGTTGGCATTGATACTGCGCATATTATTTCTCCAGTTTTGTAATTATATATGCCGACGGTTCCTTGGTAAGAGCCCATTGCTTTCATTGCTGTAACAGAGAGTTTTGCGTTGATAGATAATTGAATATTTTTTCCCGCTCCATCTTTTTTTAGATTATATACTCCTGTTAGATGACTGTAACCTGTAAGTTCAGTTTTAAAAGCGTTTTGTGCGCCTGTTGAAATAAAACCAGCTGTATCGCCGACCACATGAAGCGTCGCCATTCTTATGTTTTTATCGCTATTATATTCCCTTTTTCCATCTTTGGTTTCTGCAAGAACAGTACCGTACGTATCTGTAATGCTTCCTGCTGCAAGAAGTTCGCCGTTTGTATAAAGATGCTTATTATAATCTTTGATTACCCACTTGGTTGAGTTTATTTGCATATTAAAGAAAAGTAGAACAAGTCCAATAAGGAAGGCTAAGGCAAAAGTGTACATAAAATATGATCTTTTGGCTATTCTATTCATTTTTTACCACCTGCCCAAGTTCTGTTATCAGCAGCCTTGATGAAGGCGAGGAGTGCCCAACATGAAATCGTACTTGACCCACCACGGCTAACAAAAGGAAGAGTTACACCTGTAAGAGGCAGGAAGTCTGTGACGCCAAAAATGTTAAGTGCGGATTGAAATAAGAAGAGACCGCCGGCGGCACAACTTGCGATTGAGTAAAAGGCACTCCGAGCACCATTTGCAGAACGGATGCTGTGAATGAAAATAAATACGAATGAGAGAGCTATTAGGAAAGCAATAAGCATTCCCCACTCTTCACATATAACACCAAAGACGAGGTCTTCTGTTGCGGCAAAAACGTGTTTAAGTTTGCCTTGTCCTATTCCTATACCTAAAAGGCCACCGCTCACAGAGTATGTTAAAACACGGGTTTGTTGATAGCCCTTACTTTCAGGATATTCCCAAACATGTCTGTATGCCTCAAATCTGCGTAATACGTAATCAGAACGAATCATTACAATAAGAGAAGCAAGCATTGCAGCACCAAGACATAAGAAAACAATGGTACGAATGTCTCCGGAACGCATAAATGCTAAGACTACGAAAGTAAAGAAGAAAATAAGGGCAGTGCCAAGGTCTCTCATAAGGAAAAGGAGTGCAACACAAGTTATTGAAAAAATTACATAAGCGGTTAAATGTCTTGTTGACTGAATTTTTTCAAGAGTAGCAGCACCTACAAAAATGAAAGCTACTTTCACAAGTTCGGAGGCTTGAATTGAAATGCCGCCAATTATAAGCCAGTTGTATGCGCCATGAGTATTTTTTGCAAAGATTAAGGTAATAATAAGTAATACAATTGCGGCAACACCCATTGGTTTTCTAAATCTTTCCGCTCTATCAACATTTGAGATTAGAAAAAGGAGAGCAACATATGAAATAAATCCGATTATCACCGCTACGAATTGTTTCAGAAGAAGACTTGGATTTGTGCTACCTACAACTACAAGACCTATTCCTGTAAGGAAAAAAGCAATTCCTTCAAGAGCTAGACTAGATTTTTTAAAAAGAAGGGTAGAAACAACCGACCACAGCCATTCCATTGCTGTAAATACAACAAAAACAAAGACTGCAGTTTTGTTCACAGTATCACCCACAAAGATTATTTGTACGAAGGTGATAAGTTGAAATATTGAGATGAGAAGCATAGTAGGAAACCATTTTGCTCCACTCAAGTTATAATCCTCCCGTTAAGCATATTTGTAAGTATATTTTAAGTATAAGGTTCAATGAATTTGATGGTAAATCCACAAATTTCAATTACATCATCGTTTGAGAGCGGAGTACATTCTGTTACAGGAATACCGTTTAAAAGAGTACCTGTGGCAGAATTTAAATCTTCAATAATCCATCCTTCGTTTAATCTTGAAATTAGAGCATGAGAGCGGGATACCGAGGATGAATTAATATGAATATGAGCATCACTTCTACTGCCGATAAGGATAGATTCAAAATTGTCGATTACAAATTCTTCTCCAGAAATACAATTTTTAAGTTTATATCCTTCAGTTATGTTTTCCGGAAGAATTATTTCACCGGTATGAAATTTAGCATCTCCATCAAAAAGAGCAGGATTTTCAACGGTAGAAATATCGATGTTTTTTGGAAGATTTTCAAAAAATGTAAAAGTAGCATTTCCAAAAAGAATTTCATCTCCACTATTCAGTGGTGCGCTTCTGCTGTTTGCTAGAACTTTTTCTCCATTTACGGTTGTTCCGGTTTTAGAGAAGGTGTCAAAAATGAACCATTCTCCACCACGTTTCGCAATTACTGCATGAAATCGAGAAACTGTAGTGTAGGCGAGGACTACATCGCACGCTTTACTTCGACCAATTGAAGTTTCGTAAGCAGTAAGTGGAATTTGGTCTCCATTGGCGGAGTTTACAATATATCCAATTGTGCCGGTTTTTCTGTTGCCGCGAACTAGTGAAACCCCACATCCAACAATAACATAAAAGGCTATAATTGGGAGCACCCAACGCCCAAAAGAAATTAGAAATTCAGCTTGCAAACTCTCACCTCCTCAAAATCATTCTTGTGATTAATGTTTTGAATATAGATTATTACAAGGAAATTGTAGAAAAAAAAAGGTTTAAAGTCAAGAATATTAGAAATAAGGTAAATGCAGGGGAAAAATTTAAAAATAATGCTGTTTGTTCACATTATGTTCATATTTATATAATAGTATTTTTTCATACCATTATATAAATAGAGGGGAAATAAAAATGATTACAATGATGCTTATGATGGTTTGTTTGATGATGTGTACCATAGCTATTCTTCTTATGTATACAGGAAGAAGTGCTACATATGACAGATCAGCTAAGAAAATGGCAAAAGCTAGCAAGCCAAAGAAATCAAAGGAATAATATAACATAACTGAATAAGCCCGCTTATAGGCGGGCTTAGTTTTATCTTAAATCTTATCTAAATTAAAATCTATTCAAATTAAAACCTATTTGAAATAAAAATCAAAAGGAAAGAAATATGCCTAATACTTTTTATGCTCTCATCTCAAGAATGAAATATATTGATAGATGGTCACTTATGAGAAATACAGAAAAAGAATCTTTAAGCCAGCACTCATATGAAGTGGCTGTGATTGCTCATGCTTTAGCAGTTATAAGCAATAAGAGACTTGGTACAAACTATAATGTTGAAAGAGTTGCACTTATAGGGCTTTTTCATGATTCTCCAGAAATACTTACAGGAGATATGCCAACTCCGGTTAAGTATTATAGTTCTGAAAGTAGAGAAGCTTTCAAAAAAATCGAAAATACCGCAACAGAAAAGCTTTTAAATATGCTTCCAGAAGATTTGAGACCTGAATATGAAAGGTTTTTCAAACCAAAAGAAGAGGATGCGGAACTTTGGAAATTAAACAAGGCGGCCGATAAAATAAGTGCACTTATTAAATGTGTTGAAGAAGAAAAGGCTGGAAATAATGAGTTTAGAGAAGCAAAAGCGGCTACTCTAAAGGCAATTAAAAAAATGGAATGTAAATCAGCGGAAATTTTTTTAGAAGAATTTCTTCCAAGCTTTGAATTAACTCTTGATCAGTTGAAATTAATGTAATCGGCGGGATTGTTAAATGGCAGGCATAGATAAATTTTTTAAAAAGAAATAAATTTAAAAGTTATTATAGCGAAAGTCCTTTCCCAGAGGAAGGGCTTTTTTGTTTTATATTTTGTGTTGTGTTTATTGTCGCCGTCGTTGTATTTAAAAGTGTAAATGCTTTTACATTTTTAATGTAAATAAATCTCCACGAATATATTGATAAGAGGTGTGGAGCGGGCGACCTTTTTGGTCATATATCACTTCATAAAGGAAAATTAGTGGTGACCCAACATCTACCTTTAAAAGGCTAGCCATCTCCTCTGTGGCAGAAATGAGAGAAAGCTCACGGCTAGCTTGGTTAGGTTCTATACCAAAAGAACGTAATAAGACATAAAGGGATCCTGATAGGTTATATTCAAGCAAATATGTGAATCCGGTTGTAAAGTGATTAATTTCAAGTATAACCGGAATGTCGTCTGCAAGTCTAAGTCTGGTAATTTCAATAATTTTGCTATTATCGGTAAGCTCAAGACCTTCAATATCTTTGGCAGTTGCATTTGTTTCTCTTGCATTGATAACTTTTGAGGAAGCTGTTTTGTTTTGCCAATTACAAGTTTCGTGGAAGCTATTTATTTGAGAAATTTTCTTTTTGGAAGAGGGAAGACGAACAAAGGTGCCTTTACCTTGTTTTTTTTCAAGGAGACCCTCTTCTTCAAGTTCTAAAATAGCTTTTCGAACAGTAATTCTACTTACGTCATATTTTTGGCAGAGTTCAGGTTCAGAAGGTATTTTATTTCCAACAGAGTAAATGCCATCTTCAATTTTATAGTGAAGATCTTTTTTAATTTGTACATAAAGAGGTTCTGAACTTTCCCTTTTAAACTTAGCTTTCATTTGAGCACCTTTAGCCTTTATAACCAATTACATCTGCAAGACTCTGTTCAATAATTACAGTTGCATTGCGGTGCATACGTATAAATGTTGCAGGACAATGAGGATCAAGCGTATTTGTCATAAGGAGTTTTGTTGCAGCTTCTGCTTTGTTACCACCAATTAGTAAGAGAAGTCTTTTTGCACGCATAATATCCCCCATACCCATTGTAAAAGCATATTTTGGAACATCTTCACGATTTTTAAAAAAACGAGCATTTGCAGAAATTGTCGATTCATCAAGATGTTCTTGGTGCGCTTTATCATAAAGCACATCACCCGGTTCGTTAAATCCAAGGTGGCCATCAGGACCAATCCCAAGAACTTGAATTTCAATTTCATTTTTATCAAGGATATCATTAAATTCTTTTAAGTTTTTCTCCGGATCGCCAACACCCTTTGCTACAAAGGTGTTGCTTTTATCAATGTTGATATGATTAAAGAAATTTTCATCCATAAAGTGGCGATAACTCTGGTCATGATTTGGTTCAAGCCCAACATACTCATCAAGATTTATAGTGTGTATTTTTGAAAAATCAAGGTTTTCTTCTCTACAACGACGTGAGAGTTCTTGATACATGCCAACCGGACTGGAGCCTGTAGCAAGGCCTATTGTGCAACTAGGTTTTGCTTTTATAACATCTTCTATTATGTCAGCAGCAATATTGCTCATATCTGCATAATCTTTTGCTAAGATTACCTTCATAATAATTACTCCTTTGTAATTAGTGCTTTATTTATGATTAATCCTTTATTTCTTTGAGATGTCCGGATTTTTCTATTGCGGAAATAATATAATCTACTTTTGCTTTACAGTCTTCGTGGGTATGAGCTTCAGCCATTACACGAAGAACAGGTTCTGTTCCACTTTTTCTGAGAAGAACACGACCATTATTACCGAGTTCTTTTGTACAGGTGTCTACAGCAGCTATTACTACCGGGTCATTCATTGTGCTATCTTTATCGTCTACAATTACATTTTTTAAAATTTGTGGAAAGAGTGTAACTTCAGCAGCGAGAGTGCTTAATGGGAGTTGTGTTTCCACGAGAATATTCATAAGCATAATAGCTGTTATGAGACCATCTCCCATGTGAGCATATTTTCTAAAGATTATATGACCACTTTGTTCTCCACCGAGGAAATAATCATATGCTTTCATATTTTCGTAGACATATCTATCGCCTACGGCTGTTTTTTCATAATTTATATCATATTCATCAAGAGCTTTGTAAAGCCCAAAGTTGCTCATGATTGTTGTAACAATGGTATTATTTGGAAGTTGATCTTTTGCTTTTAAATATTTTGCACAGATAAACATGATGATGTCGCCGTTAATTTCATTACCGTTTTCATCTACTGCAAGGCAGCGGTCTGCATCACCATCAAATGCAAAACCTACATCAAGGTTATTTTCTACAACAAACTTTCTAAGTCCATCTAAATATGTCGAGCCGGCTTTGTCATTGATATTTATACCATTTGGTTCGTTGTTGATTACATAAGTTTTTGCACCAAGAGCATCAAATACGGAACGAGCAATCATCCAAGAACTTCCGTTTGCGCAATCAAGACCTATCTTACATTTTTCAAAGCCCCTTGTAGCGAGGTTGGTAAGATAACCGATATAGCGGTTACGACCGTTGTAAAAGTCAATAGTTTTACCAATGTTTGCCTCTGTGGCGAATGGTATTTCAGGAATTTCACCGTCAATGTAGCGCTCAATTTCATCTTGTATAGCGTCATCCATTTTTTCGCCATTTTCATTTATAATTTTTATTCCGTTGTCGTAGTAAGGGTTATGGCTTGCTGTAATCATAATTCCACAATCAAAATTTTCTGTGCGAGTGATATAGCTTACACAAGGAGTAGTTGTAACATGTAGAAGATATGCATCGCAACCGGAAGAAGTAATACCTGCTGCAAGAGCATTTTCATACATATAAGAAGAAAGTCTAGTATCTTTCCCAATTACAATTTTTGCGTCTTTATGTTGATTTTTAAAGTGATTTCCAAGAAAGCGACCAATTTTAAAAGCATGTACAGCTGTAAGGTCTTCTCCTGCTTTACCTCTAAATCCGTCAGTTCCAAAATATTTGCCCATAGTATATGCCTCCTTTCGTAAACACACAGTATATTATATTTATGTGAAAAGAGGTTGTCAATAGGTCGTTATATAACGTTATAATATTGCGTAGAAAATACGTTTATTTAAGTATAAAAAATGAGTGTTCTTAATAGTTTTTAAAATACTATAAGAACACTCATTCTGGTCGAGGCGACAGGACTCGAACCTGCGGCATCCTGGTCCCAAACCAGGCGCGATACCAAACTTCGCCACGCCTCGAAATTTCATTTTGCGTACAAACGCAAGGTGTATTATAACAAAGGAAAAACTTCTTGTCAATAAAAAGCAGATTTTAAAAAAAGTAGATTGAAAATGTTGCTTTATATTGTATAATTGTACCTAACTTTTTCTTGTGTCTGAAAGTAATGTACGAGTAAGACAAGTGTAAAGGAAAAGTAAAGAAAAACTTTACAAGGTAATTAATTTAGATTACAGGTTGAAATACTTTTACAACTATGTTAAAGTATTAACGATTTCGCAAAAATTCATAATAAACACGGAGGATGTAGTAAATGGCAACTAAAAAATTTGTTTACCTCTTCAGGGAGGGTAACGCAAATATGCGTGAAATTCTTGGCGGCAAAGGAGCAAACCTTGCAGAAATGACTAATATTGGTCTTCCGGTACCTCAAGGCTTCACAATTTCAACAGAAGCTTGTACGCAGTACTATGAAGATGGTCAGAAAATCAATCCAGAAATTGTTGAAGAAATTGATGAAAACATCGTAAAACTTGAAGAGATTACAGGTAAAAAGTTTGGCGATAAGGAAAATCCACTTCTTGTTTCAGTTCGTTCAGGTTCTAGAGCATCTATGCCGGGTATGATGGATACAGTATTAAACCTTGGTCTCAATGAAGAAGTTGTAAATACAATTGCAGAAAAATCTGGGAACCCTCGTTGGGCATGGGATTGTTATAGAAGATTTATTCAAATGTATGCAGACGTAGTTATGGAAGTCGGTAAGAAGTACTTCGAAGAACTCATTGATGAGATGAAGGAAGTAAAAGGTGTAATTGAAGATACAGATCTTACAGCTGACGATCTTAAGGAACTTGCTTACCAATTTAAAGCTGAGTATAAAGAAAAGCTTGGTACAGATTTTCCGGTTGATGCAAGAGAACAACTTATGGGAGCTATTAAGGCTGTATTTCGTTCATGGGATAACCCTCGTGCTAATGTTTATCGTCGTGACAACGACATTCCATACTCATGGGGTACAGCAGTAAACGTTCAGGCAATGGCATTTGGTAACATGGGTGACAACTGTGGCACAGGTGTTGCATTTACACGTGACCCAGCTACTGGTGAAAAGGTTCTCTTTGGTGAGTTCCTTGTAAATGCGCAGGGTGAAGACGTTGTTGCTGGTATTCGTACACCAATGCACATTGATGAAATGGCAGACAAATTCCCAGAAGCATATAAAGAGTTTGTTGAGGTTTGTAAGCTTCTTGAAAACCATTATAAAGATATGCAGGATATGGAGTTTACTGTTGAAGATGGAAAACTTTACATGCTCCAGACAAGAAATGGTAAGAGAACTGCTCAAGCAGCACTCAAAATTGCTTGCGACCTCGTAGATGAAGGAATGATTACAGAGCAACAGGCTGTTCTTATGGTTGATCCAAGAAACCTTGATACACTTCTCCACCCAAGATTTGATGAAGCTGCTCTTAAGGCTGCCACACCAATCGGTAGAGGTCTCGGTGCTTCTCCAGGTGCTGCTTTTGGTAAAGTTGTGTTTACAGCTGATGATGCAGATGAGTGGAAAGCAAGGGGTGAAGAGGTTATCCTTGTTCGTCTTGAAACATCTCCGGAAGACATTTCAGGTATGAAATCATCTAAGGGTATTCTTACAGCTCGTGGTGGTATGACCTCTCATGCAGCAGTTGTTGCTCGAGGTATGGGTAAATGTTGTGTATCAGGTTGTTCGGAAGTTATTATTGACGAAGCAAACAAGAAATTTACACTTGGCGGACAGGAATTTCACGAAGGAGATTATATTTCACTTGACGGTTCAACAGGTAATATTTATGCCGGTGTTATTGAAACTGTTGATGCAGAAATTGCCGGTGAATTTGAAAGAATAATGACTTGGGCTGATAAATATAGAAAGCTTAGAGTTCGCACAAATGCAGATACACCAGAAGATGCAAAAAAAGCTCGTGAACTTGGTGCGGAGGGTATTGGTCTTTGCCGTACAGAGCATATGTTCTTTGAGGCAGATAGAATTGCTGCATTTAGAGAAATGATTTGTTCAGACACTAAGGAACAAAGAGAAGCTGCTCTTGAAAAGATTCTTCCATATCAGCAGAAAGATTTTGAAGAACTTTATGAAGCACTTGAAGGAAATCCGGTTACAATTCGTTTACTTGACCCTCCTCTCCATGAGTTCTTACCGACAGAAGAAGCAGATATTGCTCTTCTTGCAAAGACACAAGGAAAGACAGTTGAGGCAATTAAAGATATTATTACAAGTCTTCACGAATTTAATCCAATGATGGGACACAGAGGATGTCGTCTTGCAGTTACATATCCGGAAATTGCTGTAATGCAGACAAAAGCTATTATTCGTGCAGCAATTAATGTTAAAAAAGCTCATCCTGAGTGGGATATTGTTCCGGAAATTATGATTCCACTTGTTGGTGAAGTTAAGGAACTTGACTTTGTTAAGTCTTATGTTGTTAAAACAGCTGACGAAGAAATAGCAACAGCAGGTGTTGATCTTGAGTACAAAGTAGGTACAATGATGGAGATTCCACGTGCTTGCCTTACAGCTGACGAAATTGCTAAGAATGCTGACTTCTTTTCATTTGGTACAAACGACCTTACACAGATGACCTTCGGCTTTAGCCGTGATGATGCGGCAAAGTTTCTTGAATCATACTACGACACAAAGATTTTTGAAAACGATCCATTTGCCAAACTTGATCAAAACGGTGTAGGTAAACTTGTTGAAAAGGCTCTTGAGCTTGGTAGACCAGCTAACCCAGAACTCCACTGTGGTGTTTGCGGTGAGCATGGTGGTGACCCTGCGTCAGTAGAATTTTTCCATAAGCATGGACTTGATTATGTTTCATGTTCACCGTTCCGTGTTCCAATTGCAAGACTTGCAGCAGCTCAAGCAGCTATAAGAGAATAATTAAATTTGCCCCTCTGCGTAGCAGGGGGGCAAAAAGATTATGGTAGTTTTTTTGAAATGATTTTAATTTAGATGTGTGTTAAAATGGATTGAATATGCGATAATAGAGATGTATGTGAAACAATATATAAAAAGGTAGTATGAATGATATATTGTATATGAACATTATACGTTTTCTTAAATGAAAAGAAAATATGAAAAAAGTTAAAATTTTGAAAGTGAGATAAGAAACTTATATATGGATTTCAATTTTTTATTTTTTCTAAACAGCATACTTTTTGGAGTTGGCCTTGCGATGGATGCCTTTTCGGTATCTTTGGCAAATGGTCTTAATGAGCCAACAATGAAACAAACGAAAATGTTTGGTATTGCAGGTGTCTTTGCTGTATTTCAAGGTATAATGCCTTTGCTTGGTTGGATATGCGTACATACAGCACTTCAATATTTTACAGTTTTTTCAAGATTTATTCCTTGGATTGCTCTCATTATTCTTTGTTCTATTGGTGGAAAAATGGCATTTGATGGAATCAAAAACAAAGAAATGAAAAAGGAAATAGTAGCTGTTGGTTTTTTTGCATTATTACTTCAAGGTTTAGCAACGTCAATTGACGCTTTATCTGTAGGCTTTACAATTGCTGATTATAATTTTTGGATGGCTTTAATTGAGGCATTGATAATTGCTTTAACAACTTTTATAATTTGTTCTTGTGGGCTTGTAATAGGTAAAAAATTTGGAACAAAACTTTCAAATAAGGCTACAATTGTTGGTGGTTTGATACTAATATTCATAGGCATTGAAATTTTTATAAAAGGAATAATATAATTTTTATAAAAAACAACATAAATAAATTAGTTTCGCCTACCGGTTCGGTAGGCGAAAGTTATTATCATTTTAACCGTTAAAATAATAATTGCTTTAAACCGTCAAAATAGTATAATGGTAGGGTGAGGTGAGGGAATGAAGACTCAAACTAAATTAAAGTTACCTTCTTGGAACTCCAAGTGGGTTGCTTTTATTTTTCCGTTAGTTTTCATCTATTATGAATTGATTTTTAAAGCTTTTACGGGAGATGCATTCTTCTCAGAGGCTTTACTTTATGTTTTACTTTTTTCGATTGCATATGGTGGAATTTGTACTTTTATATGTAGTATATTCAAAAATTCAACAATAAACAGGATATTAATGCCAATTTGTCTTGCTTTGCCGGCGATTTTTTTTGGAGTAGAATATTTTGTATATAAGCAGTTTAAAATATTTTATGATATACCGACAATTATTGGTGGAGCAGGAGGCGTTGCATCTGAATTTACAGATGATGTAAAAATATTAATTTTTTGTTTTGATGGTATTTCAAAAATAATTCTTCTTCTTTTACCGGCAGTTCTTTCAATTGTTTTTGGTAAAAAGATTTTTGCAGGCGAAGGTTTTGGAATAAAATTCAAACTTTTATCTATTTTTGTTTCGGCAATAGTTTTGGGTACAACTTTTGTGGCAATTTCATATAGTCCATCGTATTCGTTAATACTTGGAGAACAATATAATTTTCAAAGTTCAGTGGAAAGCTTTGGACTTTTAACATCAATTCCATTAGATGTTAAAAATTATTTAAATGGCGGAACTAGCTCTTTTGAAAAACCAGTTGATGGGACGGAACCAAAACCAGATCCAAAACCGGAAATAATCTATGAGAAAAATATTATGGATTTAGATCTTGAAAGTGGAAAAGGTAGAATTGCAGAAATTAATGCGTATGTAAAAAGTATAGAAGCTACATCGCAGAATGAATATACAGGAATTTTTAAAGGCAAGAATCTAATTTTAATTACAGCGGAAGCTTTTGCAGCAGAAGTAATAGATAAGAATTTAACTCCGACACTTTATAGGCTTGCAACAAAAGGTATTAATTTTACAGACTATTATCAAGTTTCAGGAGCGGGAACTACTGGTGGCGAGTATCAAATCATTTTTGGTATGATGCCAAACGCAGGTGGGATGTCGTTTAAAAATGCTGCAAAAAATTTAAATTATTTTACGATGGGAAGTCAACTTGATCGACTTGGATATTATGGAAAAGCTTACCATAATAATTCAAGGACTTTTTATGATAGGCATAAGACACATATTACTATTGGTTATTCAGATGGTTTTATGGCCTATGGCAACGGGATGGAAAAGTTTGTTAAAAATACTTGGCCCCAGAGCGATTTAGAAATGTTTGAGGGGACAGTTCCTACTTATATCGATAAACAGCCGTTTAACGTTTATTATATGACGGTGAGCGGGCATAGTGGTTATAGCAGATCGGGAAACTATATGACTAGCAAGAATTGGCATAGAGTTCAACATCTTTCTCAGTATAATGAAACCGTAAAAGGATATATAGCTGCAAATTTGGAACTTGAAGATGCGTTAACTTATCTTGTTAAAACACTTGAAGAAAAGGGTATAGCAGATGATACAGTAATTTGTCTTTCTACTGACCATTTTCCATATGGACTTGATGATAGCGGGCAGCTTCGTGCAATGACAAATCTTATCAATTTGTATGGGCAAGAGATTCCAAATAGGCTTTATCGAGATCATTCAGCACTTATACTTTGGTGTGGTTCACTTGAAAAAGAAAAGCCAATCGTTGTAGATACACCAGTTTATAGTCTTGATATTTTACCGACACTTTCAAATCTTTTTGGAACCGAATTCGATTCAAGGCTTATGGTTGGACGAGATGTTTTTTCTGAAGCAGATCCTTTAGTTTTTAATGCAGGTTTTGATTGGAAGACGGATAAAGGAACCTATATTGCTTCAACCGGTGTGTTTACACCGGCTGAAGGATTAGCCGAAGAAGATATTTCAGAGGAATATATAGAAAGAATTAAAGCAGAGGTTAGAAATAAAAATCGATACTGTACGATGGTTTTAAATAATGACTATTTTAGATATTTATTTGGAGATAAATAGTCAGGCGTTTATTGATTAACAATTAGAAGTCAAATAAATTAAAGGTTAAATGAACTAGAAATCAAATAAAGAAAACAAAAAGAAAAAGCAAAACAAAATAAAGAAAATAGAAAAAATAAAGAAAAATATAAAAAAACAGAGGAAACAAAGAAAACAAAACAGAGAAAACAAAGGAAATAAAAAAAGTAAAATAAAGAAATCAAAAACTCCGCTTTATGTAAGCGGAGTTTTTTGTATTTAGTAATTTTTTAGATTTTCTTTACGCCAAGAGTTGCATTCTCACCGTTGATATCCCATTCTGCGGTGTAGCCGTCAAGGGAACCGATAACAATTTCATCGCAGAGAACATCACCCATTACAGCTTCTTTATTTTCTTCAACAATATTCATAATTTTTTCCGAACCTGTAACGAATAGAGTAATATGATCCATTACTTCAAAACCGGCATCTTTACGCATTGTTTGAATTTTTGATACGATTTCTCTTACGAACCCTTCAATAATGAGTTCTTCTGTGAGAGTAGTATCAATTGCAACAGTAATGCCAAAGTCTGAAAGCGAGAAGAGCCCTTTTTGTTGTTGAGTTTCAATGAGAAGATCTTCTTTTGTAAGTTCAATTTCTCCGATTGAGATAGTGAGTTTTAGAAGACCGGTATCATCAAGTTCATTTTTAGCGGCAATTCCGTCTAGATTTGCAAGTGCTTCACGAATTTCATTTAGCTGTTTTCCATATTTTGGACCAAGTGTTCTCATTTGTGGTTTAAATCCATATGAGAGAAGAGTGCTTGCATCTTCAACAAATTTAATGTTTTTGATATTAAGCTCGTCTTTGATTATATCGACATAGAATTTGGAAAGTTCTTTATTTGCTTTTACAAGCATATTACCGAGTGGCTGACGGTTCTTGATATTAGAACCATTTCTACAAGCACGACCAAGACTTACAATTTTGAGAACTTCATCCATATTATTTTCAAGTTCGCCATCAATTAAAAATTCGTTTGCAATTGGAAAATCACAAAGATGAATTGAAATTGGAGCATTCTTGTCTATACTGCGAACAAGGTTTTGATAAATCTCTTCAGTTATAAATGGAATCATAGGAGCTGCAACTTTAGCAGTTGTAATAAGAGCAGTATAGAGTGTTAGATAAGCATTAATTTTATCTTGTTCAAGTCCCGGAGTCCAGAACCGTTCACGACAGCGGCGAACGTACCAGTTTGAAAGGTTATCAATAAACTCAGAAACAAATCGAGCAGCTTCAGGAATCCTATAATTTTCAAGACTTTCGTCAACATTTTTAATCATCGATTGAAGTTTTGATAAGCACCATTTATCCATTACGGAAAGAGTATCATAATCAATCTCATATTTGGTCGCATCAAAATTATCAATATTCGCATAGAGTACAAAGAACGCATAGGTGTTCCAAAGTGTACCCATTACCTTACGCTGGCCTTCAGTTACAATTTTACCGTAGAAACGGTTTGGAAGCCAAGGAGCAGAGTTGGCATAAAAATACCAGCGAATTGCGTCAGCACCGTACGTTTCGAGTGCTTCAAATGGGTCAACAGCATTGCCTTTAGACTTAGACATCTTCTGTCCGTATTCGTCTTGAACATGTCCTAGAACAATTACGTTTTTGAATGGTGCTTTGTTGAATATGAGAGTTGAGATTGCGAGAAGTGAATAGAACCAACCACGAGTCTGGTCAACAGCTTCAGAAATGAAATCTGCCGGAAATTGTGATTCGAAAAGTTCTTTATTTTCAAAAGGATAGTGATGTTGTGCAAAAGGCATTGCTCCCGAATCAAACCAGCAATCAATGACTTCCGGAACTCTTTTCATTTCTTTACCACATTTTGGACAAGTAATAGTTACCTCGTCTATAAACGGGCGATGTAGTTCGATGTCATCAGGACAGTTTTTTGACATAGACTTAAGTTCTTCAATAGAACCAATTGCATGTCTATGCCCAGAATCACATTCCCAAATATTTAGAGGAGTTCCCCAATATCGGTCTCTTGAAAGTGCCCAATCTTGAACATTTTCAAGCCAATCGCCGAAACGTCCTTTACCGATACTTTCAGGAATCCAGTTGATGGTGTTATTGTTTCTTATTAAATCTTCTTTGACGTCAGTCATCTTGATATACCAAGATTCGCGAGCATAGTATATAAGAGGAGTATCACAACGCCAACAGTGCGGATAATTATGCTCAAACTTTGGTGCTGAGAAAAGAAGCCCTTTCTCGCTGAGATATTTTATTACTTCCGGGTCAGCATCTTTCACGAAAAGACCTGCAAAAGGTGTCTCTTCGGTCATATTACCTTTTTGGTCAACAAATTGAATAAAAGGTAGGTTGTATATATTCCCTACTCTTGAGTCATCTTCACCAAAAGCAGGAGCTGTATGAACAATACCTGTACCGTCTGACATTGTTACATAATCGTCACAAACAATGTAATGAGCTTTTTTACGTTGTTTTTCACTCTCATGTTTACCACACTCAAAGAGAGGCTCATATTCTTTATACTCAAGGTCAGTTCCTTGATATGTTTCAAGAATTTTATATTCCAGGTCAACGAGAACTGTATCAAGAAGAGCGGATGCCATGTAGTAGGTGTATCCATCGTTAACTTTAACTTTTACATATTCTTCACTAGGGTTTACGCAAAGAGCTGCATTTGATGGAAGAGTCCAAGGAGTTGTTGTCCAAGCAAGGAAATAAGCATCTTCATCGATAACTTTAAAACGAGCGATTGCTGAACGTTCTTTAATATCTTTATACCCTTGTGCTACTTCATGTGATGAAAGAGGAGTTCCACAACGTGGGCAGTAAGGAACAATCTTAAAACCCTTGTACATAAGTCCTTTTTCATGTATTTGTTTTAATGCCCACCATTCAGATTCTATAAAAGAGTTATGGTATGTAACATATGGGTTATCCATATCTGCCCAAAAACCTACTGTGTCAGAAAAGTCTTCCCACATCTCTTTATATTTCCATACATTTTCTTTACACTTTTCAATGAAAGGTTCAAGACCGTATTCTTCAATTTGTTCTTTTCCGTCAAGTCCAAGCTCTTTTTCAACTTCAAGCTCAACAGGTAGACCGTGCGTGTCCCAACCTGCTTTACGAGGAACGTGAAAGCCTTTCATTATACGATATCTTGGGATAAGGTCCTTAATTACACGGGTTAAAACATGTCCAATATGTGGTACACCGTTCGCTGTTGGTGGCCCTTCATAAAAGATATAAGCCGGACCTTGTTTTTCTTCAGTTTTTTGGAAAATTTGATTTTCTTCCCAAAACTTTTTAATGTTTTTTTCGCGTTCAACGAAATTCAAGTCAGTTGACACTTTCTTGTACATAACTAAAATTACCTCCAATGACGCCTTTCTCTTCGACGCCTTGTAATTGTTAAAAACGCAATCTAAAGTTTAACACAAGAGTCTTTTATTTACAATATTTTTTGTTATAATATGTATATGTTTTTATAAAAGGTGGGCTAAATATGATGATTTTTAAGGGGATAGAAGAATTAATTGGCAATACTCCTCTCTTAGAACCACAAAAATATAATAAAAAAACAGGTGCTTTAGCAAAAGTTTATGCAAAACTGGAATGTTTTAATCCTGCCGGTTCAATAAAAGACAGAGCAGTTCTTTCAATGATAGAAGAGGCAGAGGATGCAGGTCTTTTGAAACCGGGAGATACATTAATTGAGCCAACTTCCGGAAACACAGGTATTGGTCTTGCTGCTATTGCAAGTGCAAAAGGGTATAAAGTAATTATTGTTATGCCGGATAATATGTCCTTTGAGCGCAGAGCCTTGATAAAGGCATATGGCGCAAAAGTCATTTTGACTTTAAGCTGTGACGGTATGCGAGGAGCAATAAAAAAGGCTGAGGAAATCAAGGAAAAAACTCCAGATTCAATTATAGTGGGACAATTTGTAAATCCTGCAAATCCAAAAGCTCATTTTGATACTACGGGACCGGAGATTTATGAAGATCTTGAAGGAAATATAGATATATTAGTAGCAGGATTTGGTACAGGTGGTACAATTACAGGAATTGGTGAATTTTTAAAATCTAAAAATCCAAATATAAAGATTGTTGCTATTGAACCTGCGTTATCACCACTTTTATCTAAAGGACAATCCGGACCACATGGCCTTCAAGGAATAGGCGCAAACTTTATTCCGGAGATTTTAAATAAAGAGATTATTGATGAAATAGTGACGGTAACAGATGAGCAAGCTTATGCTGCGGCTAGACTTTTTGCAAGTAGTGAAGGTGTTCTCGTAGGAATAACATCAGGAGCAGCTCTTCATGTTGCAACAGAACTTGCAAAATGCCCTGAAAATGAAGGAAAAAATATAGTAGCAATTTTGCCTGATTCAGGTGAGCGTTACTTATCTACTCCAATGTATGTGAATAATTAATGATACTTTTGGTATCTTTAAATTGACAACACCTTTAGTTTTAGTGTAGAATTTACTAAATTTTTTAAAAATAAAAAAGGAGATAACAATATGAAAAAAATAATTTCAATTATTCTTTGCTTTGTATTCCTACTCTCTTTTGCTGCTTGTGGAGCAGATAAGAAAGCACCAATTACAATAGCAGTACCAAATGACACAACAAATGAAGCAAGAGCTTTGATTCTTCTTGAAAACATGGGTCTCATTAAACTTAAAGAAGGAGCGGGCATTACAGCAACAAAGGCTGACATTGTAGAAAATCCTTATGGTATTGAGATTAAAGAAGTAGAAGCAGCTCAGCTTCCAAACGTTCTTCAGGACGTTGACTATGCAGTTATCAATTCAAATTATGCAATTGAAGCGGGACTTAGTCCTAAAAATGCACTTGATGTTGAAGGCGCATTTTCAAATTATGCTAACATTATCTGTGTTAAGGAAGGTAATGAAAAAGCTGATTGGGCAAAAGCTCTCATAGCGGCTGTTTCTTCACAGAAGGTAGCAGACTACATAGAAGAAAAATATAACGGTGAAATTCTTGGAGTTGTTGAAAATCCAACAGATGGTTTCGACAAATCAGTTGATTATGCTGCTCTTAAGGGTAAGAAAATTACGGTAGCAGCAAGTCCAACACCTCATGCTGAAATTCTTGCAGTTGCAAAAGAAATCCTTGCTGAAAAAGAAATCATTCTTGAAATTAAGGAATTTACAGATTATGTACAGCCAAATAATGTTGTTGACTCGGGCGAAGTGGATGCTAACTATTTTCAACATCTTCCATATCTTGAAGATTTCAATAAAGAAAATGGAACAAAAGTAGTTTCAATTGCTGCAATTCACGTTGAACCAATGGGTATTTATGGTGGAAAACAGACATCTCTCGATGCAATTAAGGCTAAATAGTTATTAAAAAATGCCGACTGCTCATAGTGGGCAGTCGGCATTTTCTGTGGCGGCATATTAGATTTTTTGTGGAAGCATATTAGATTTTCTGTGGTGACATATCAGATTTTCTGTGGAGGCATATTAGAATGATTGAGATTGTAAATCTTTCTAAAAGATTTATTGGCGCTGACGATGAAGTTCATGCGTTACGGAATGTGAATATAACTATTCCAAACGGTTCAATATATGGAATTATTGGAATGAGCGGTGCAGGAAAGAGTACGTTGGTACGTTGCATAAATATGTTGGAACGTCCTACAGAAGGAACTGTCTTAATAGACGGTGTTGATGTAGGTGCGCTTTCTGAAAAAGATCTTCGTGACATGAGAAAAAAGGTTACGATGATATTTCAAAGTTTCAATTTACTTATGCAACGCACTTGCTTAAAAAATGTATGTTTTCCACTTGAATTGGTGGGAATTAAGAAAAGTGAAGCGAAAAAAAGAGCGATGGAGCTTCTTGAAATTGTAGGTCTTTTAGATAAAGCAAATGCATATCCGGCTCAATTATCAGGTGGACAACAACAGCGTGTTGCAATTGCAAGAGCACTTGCGACTGACCCCAAAGTTTTACTGTGTGATGAAGCGACTTCAGCACTTGACCCAAAAACGACTCATTCTATCCTTGAACTTATACAGGATATAAATAGAACATTGGGAATTACCTGTATTGTTATTACTCACCAAATGTCTGTAATTGAAAGAATTTGTAGCAGAGTTGCAATTTTAGAGAATGGTTCTGTAGTTGAGGAAGGAGAAGTTTCCGATATCTTTTCACATCCAAAATCTGCTGCTGCAAGACATCTTGTTTTTCCTGATGGCGACCCTGAAGTTCTAGCAATACGTGAGGGTGAACACAGAATAAGAGTGGTATTTAACGGAGCTATTGCAACAGAACGTCCGTTAATTGCACAACTTGCAAAGGACAAAGGAATAGAAGCTTCAATTCTTGGTGCAAACACAAAAAGTATTGGAGAGAAAGCATATGGAAATATGCTTCTTGGTATTATGGGTGGCAAGGAAGATATGATTATTGCAAAAGAATATCTTGAATCAGTTGAAGATGTAATTGTAGAGGAGGTTTTCGAAGATGCTCAGTAATGCTTTCACAAAAGAAGCTTTTGATGAAGCCATGTTTATTTTATCTACTGAAATTCCTCTTGCGGTTTGGGAAACAGTCTATGTAACAATTCTTTCAACACTTTTTGCAATTATCATAGGCCTACCTTTAGGAGTTCTTTTAGTTGTAGGAGAAAAAAACGGTATTCTTCCACTTCCAAATGTGTTTATGAGGATTCTTGGAGGTTTTATTAACCTTCTTCGCTCAATTCCATTTCTTATTTTAATGATTTTAGTATTTCCTTTAACCCGTGCAATCGTTGGAACAACTGTAGGTACAGTAGCTTCAATTGTGCCACTTGTAATTGCAGCATTTCCATTTATTGCAAGACTTGTTGAAAGTTCTCTTAGAGAGCTTGACCCTAATATTATTGAAGCAGCTAGAAGTATGGGAGCATCTCCGTTTCAAATTATTGTAAAAGTGATGATTCCGGAAAGTATACCAAGTCTTATTTCAAATGCAACTATTGCAATTACAACAATTCTCGGTTATTCGGCAATGTCCGGAATTATTGGTGGTGGCGGTCTTGGTAAAATTGCCATTACTTATGGATATTATAGATATAAATATCTGGTAATGGTTGTTGCAGTTGTTCTTCTTGTTATCATAGTTGAGATTTTCCAACGTATAGGAACAAAATTTGCAATAAAGAGTGATAAACGACTTAAGAATCAATAGTATTTAACAGTCTAAAAAAGGAAAAGTGTCTCCATTAATGGAGACACTTCTTTTTTATTTTAATTAAGCCAATTAAGCAATAGCATTGATGAGAGATTTTACATTTTATGGTAAAAGATTTTACAGTTTAAAACACTAAATAGATTGCTTTATCAGTTTCGAAAAGGTAAAATAAAAAATGTAAGGTGTTTATATAAACACACAAATAGAAAATATACAAATCAGGAGGCTTTTTATGAAGAAAATGAGGAAATTAAGAATAGCAAGTTTAATTTTAACACTTGCAATGGTATTGTCGATGTTGCCGTTAAGTGCAGTTCCTGCGAATGCAGAGGTAGGGCCAAGACCTGAAGATGTTGATTCAATCACTATAACTAATGTAGAACCGATGATTGAAAAGGATTTACGATACGGTTATATGAAACGCGACTATATTGGTGGAGATGAAAAAGGAAACGGGGAAGATAGGACACCTGAATATTTTTATTATGAATATTTTGATGAACTAAAAAAGATCATAACAATAAAGTTTAAGGAAGAAACAGGTTATGCGGATGAAGTTTTGACAGGTACAGATGATTATTCGGAAAAACTTGATTTATACATTTATTTTCAAGAAAACTCCCCACAAAATTTTGAAAATCAGTGGACTGTAGGTAACGAATATAGCGTTTATGCTTGGTTAGAGGGTTATCATGGTGAAATTGATGTTTGCTTTATGGTGAAAATAGTGGAAAGTCCGGTTGAGTTAATGACTGTAGAGCTTGAAGTGGGAATTCTTGAGTATGATACGAGATACGGTTTTGAGTACGAAGATGGTTATGGTAATACGAAGTTTTACTATATAAAGGAAGCACTACCACTAACAATTACAGTTTACTATAAAGCTTCAACTGGCTGGGGCCCGGAGGTTTTAATTGAAGAAGAGGGAGGCTTAAAAGGAGGAGGAGGTATTAGAAGATATTATTCAGAAAGACTTGATGCGTATGTTTATTTAGAAGATCCACTCGCTCCGTCACCTAAAGGAAAGGGCGAAATTAGTGAGACTAATTGGCCTACTGGTTTTGCACGTTGCTTAAGAGCAGAAATTGCCGGTAAACATGCATTCTTTGATGTATTGGTAATAAAAGGTACCGGCTGGCAGGAAGTTTCGGGAAGATGGTATTACTTTAATTCTGATGAAACTATACTTAAAAATAAGTGGAAGTCAGATTCAAAAGGTTGGTGCTATCTTGGTTATGATGGCGCAATGGCAAAACATCAGTGGGTTAGAGATTCAAAAGGCTGGTGTTATGTAGGCGCAGATGGACGTTGTCTAACTAACAAGTGGTTCAAACACGTAGCAGGTTGGAGTTATTTTGATAGAGAAGGTAGAATGGTAACCAACAAATGGGTTGCAGATTCTAAAGGTTGGTGCTACCTTGATGCAGATGGAATAATGGTAACTAACAAATGGGTTAGAGACACAGTGACATGGTGCTATGTTGGTGCAGATGGACGCGCTGTTAAGAACCAGTGGCAGAAAGACAGTAATGGTTGGTGCTACCTTGATGAGAATGCAAGGCTCACAATTGGTTGGAAACAAATTTCAGGTAAAAAGTACTATTTCAATAGAAACGGTACTATGGTAACCGGAAGACAAGTTATTGATGGTAAGGTATACAGATTTGATGCTAATGGTGCCTTGATTGGGTAGAACTAGAGAGATATTAAGATTCTATTTAGATTACACTAGTAGATAAAATAATAGGAAAATAAAAACGAAAGGTTCGGACTTGTATAAGTTTCGGACCTTTCGTTACTCTTTTTGTGTAATTTAATTTTAGTATTAAATTCTTTTTGTAAGTTTTTCGGCAGTTTTTTTACTTAACGGGAATATTAGGCCACCTGTAACATTGCCGAGCGTAATTATTACTATGCGAATAAGACCGTTTGCTGTGAACAGTTCACCTGCAACTGCATAGTAGTACATATCTGCAATACTATGTTCTGTGCCCATAAGGATGAACACCATTACACCAAAAATTAAAGCTAACACTTTTGCAAAGTCGTTTGAATTGTTTCTAAAGTTCTCAACAGCAATGTAAATAAGAACATTACAAATCATGCCGAGAACGAAAAGACTTAATAGGCTGTCGTTATTTTTAGTGGTAACTAGACCTTTTGCTGCTTCAGTAAATGCCGGAGCAAGTCTTGTAGAAATTATAAGAAAAGCAATGAGCCAAGCACCGATTAGATTTCCAATCCATATTATTAGTAAATCGAAAAGATAGGATGGTTTGTTATCAAACATATAGCAGGCTTTTCCTGTAAATAGGTTAAGGTTTAGAGTGCACACTGTGAAGAGTCCTACTGTAAAAAGGAAGGCCCCAAGAACTTTTGAAATAGGAAGCATAGCGAGAAAAACGCTTCCGCCAAGTCCAATTGCAAAGCCGGCAAGAATCGCCATGATAAGTACACTTAATAATCGTTTCATAATTCTTCAAGTTCTCCTTAATCTTTAATAGCTTAATTGGAGTTTTAATAATTCAAATAGAATTTCAGTAGAGTTCCAGGTTATTTGAATTATATTTCAACTTATATTTCATCCAAATAGACTTTAATAGACCTTATAATTAAATACTGAATACTAGATAGATTCTGTAATGAGATTGTTTATATCATCTGTAATTATCGATAAATCGGTGTCATAATTTTTAGCGGCGGTATTAACAATTGAGCAGAAACTAGCTGCCGTATATTTAGATTTTAAAAAGCCTTTTTCGATTTCTAAAATAAATGAAGGGAAAAGACAGTCTGAATATACTTTTGTTTTTACTATTTTATCACCTTTTACCTCAAAATTAAGTTCAATTTCGCCCCAATCGAAGCGTTTAGAAATAGCGTTAGTAAAGCTGAATTTTTCACCAAAAATCCATTCGTTGGATGCAAACATTTTTTGACTTTCTGAAATTTCTTTAAGCATAGAAAGAGTTGAACTGGATGCAGGCCAGCCACCTCTACTTGTGCTAGAGAGAAATTTTTGACCGCCAAGAGACATAAATTCAGACCATTCTTTAAAGCCATAGATTTTTTTAAAACTTTCTACCAGAGCGGTTCTCATTTTTTCAACCGTTATTTCGTCTGAAAATTCTTTAAGATTTGCAATACGAGAGGTCACAGAACTAACAGCTTTTGTTTCAAGTTTTTCGTGTGATGGATTTAATGAGTTTTCAAGAAACCAATTGTTTATATCAATCATAATTGTTCCGTGATGACAAATACGATCTTTTGATTTTATAAATGCGTTTCCGGAAAATTTTTTACCATCTACTTCAATATCATTTCTACCGGAAGGAACGGCATTGATTCCAAATTTTTTGCAGGCTTCTATGATTACATTCAATTGTTTTTCCAGATTATAAACTTTCTTATTTGCGATGAAGGTAAAGTTTAAATTTCCTTTATCATGAAAGACAGCTCCACCGCCAGAATGTCTTCTCGCAATTTTACCACCAAGTTGTTCGATTTTTGTTACATTACACTCTTTATAAATATTTTGATTTCTTCCGCAAACAACCGTTTTTTCATTTTGCCAAAGAAAAAAAATAATTTCGTCATCGTGCATGTTGTCATAGAGATATTTTTCAAGTGCTAAATTAAAATAAGGGTTAAAAGAACGGCTTTCTGCAAATATATATTTTAATGAATTCATCTTTAGCCTCCATTAAAATTTTAAGGGCGAGGTTTGCCTCGCCCCTATTAATAGTATTAGTCGCAAATTTCTTCGTAGGCTCTTGCATCAAGAAGGTCTTCAATTTCTGATTCATCTTCAAGTTTAATTTCAACAATCCAAGCTGCAAAAGCATCATCGTTAATTAGTTCAGGATCATCATCCAGTTCAAAATTTACTGCAATGATTTCACCTGATACCGGAGAAGGAACCTCAGAAGAAGTTTTTGAAGATTCAATTTCAGTGAATGATTCTCCCACCTCAATTGTTTCACCTTCTTCTGGAAGGTCTATAAATACGATTTCACCAAGTTGTTCAGCAGCATATTCTGTGATACCGATTTTAGCTATGTCATCGTCAACTTTTACCCAAGCGTGATTTTCACTGTATTTTAAATCTGTTGGGAATTCCATAGTCTTTCCTCCTTATTTTTTATATTATGTAAACATAATACTACATAATTTATGCTTTGTGAACACTCATTTTATGAATATCGTGAAGAGCTTCCATTATTGCTTCGCACATTGTCGGATGGGGGAAGATTGAAGAGCTGACTTGTTTGACAGTTAAACCACATTCTACAGCGGTTGTGAGAACCTGAATCATATCAGAAGCTCTTGCACCGACAATTTCTGCTCCTATGATAACATCGTCCATATCAGCAATAACTTTTACAAAACCTGTTATATGCCCGGAAGCCTGAGCCTTACCAAGTCCCCTAAAGTCAAATGTTCCAATTCTATAATCAACATCTGGTTCTTTACCGGAAGCAATTAAATCTTTTTCTAATGTTCCACAAGACGCAAGTTCAGGGTTGGTAAATACACAACCCGGAATTGCATGGTAAGTCATTGCTTTCTTTTCACCAAAAATATTATCGACAGCAATAAAACCTTCTTTGCTGGCAACATGTGCAAGTTGGACTGATGGAACAACGTCACCAATTGCAAAAACGTTATCTATATTTGTTTTCATATATTCATCTACAAGGACTTTGCCTTGTTCGCATACTTTAACTCCTATTTTTTCAAGGTTCAATCCTTTGGTGAAAGGAGCACGACCAACAGCTACAAGCACGTATTCAGCTGAAAGTTCTTTACCGGATTCAAGTTTGACAGTCACATCTGCGTTAGAAGAATTAATTTCTGTGATTCCATCTCCACAGATTACTTTAATTTTTTCTTTTTTAAATTGTCGAGCAATTTGTTTTGAAACATCTTCATCCATTGTAGCCATAAGCCTTGGAAGAGCTTCAACAATTGTCATTTCTGTACCCATTGCGTGAAGAAATTGACCAATTTCACAACCAATTACTCCACCACCAACAATAATCATAGAAGATGGAACGGTGTTAAAATTTAGAACCTCATCTGAAGTTATAACACGGTTATGGTCAACTTTGAAAAACGAGGGTGTCATTGGAACAGACCCGGTTGCAAGAATAATATAATCTGTTTTTATCTCTTCGACAGACCCATCTTCCTTAGTAACTAAAACCGTCTTGTTATCTTTAAGAGATCCCATGCCATTTATAATTGTGACACCGGCTTTCTCACAGAGATAGTTAATTCCCTTAATGAGAGAGTCCATAAGTTTATTTTTTCGTTCAAGAATCGTCGGATAGTCAACTAAAACCTCTCCGGTAATATTAATACCAAAAGTAGCAGCATTTTCTACTGCACAAAGAGTATCATATGATGCAAGAAATGCTTTTGTAGGTATACACCCGCGATTTAGACATGTTCCACCAAGTTGGTCTTTTTCAACAAGAATTACTTCGGCACCCTTTTTTGCAGCATAGATAGCAGCTTCATATCCACCGGGACCGGCACCAATTACAGTAATTTTCATATTGAAACACCTGCCATATCAAGAATTATAGGTACATTTTTCTCTGCACCGATTGCCATTACATGAACTCCATCGCAAAGGCCTTCATCTTTGATTTGACGAATCATATCAACAGCCATTTCGATACCTGCTTTTTCCGGAAGACCTTTTATATCTTTTTCTTTACCTTCTGCAGCTGCATCAGAAAGGCGTTGAATCATAGAGTCAGGAACTTCAATTCCGGGAACATTTGCATTCATAAATTTTGCCATGCCTGCAGATTTAAGAGGAATGATACCTGCCATAATATGAACTTTAATATTAGCCTTTTCTACTGCTTCCATAAATCGTTTCAAGGCATCAATATCAAAAATTCCTTGGGTTTGAATATATTCTGCGCCGGCGTCTACCTTTTTCTTAAGTTTTGCGATTTGTAAAATTTGTGGTTCATACATTGGAGTAACGCAAGCGCCCTTATAGAACACCGGAGTAGGTCCGTCAAGAGCATTACCGCCACAATCTGTATTTGTAGCTTCCATATCAGAAAGCATTTTTAAAATACCACAGGAATCAAGGTCAAACACAGGTTTTGAATCTTTGCAGTCTCCTACAGTAGTATGGTCACCGGTAAGAGCGAGCATAGTATCAATACCCAGCGCGTAAGCAGCGAATAAATCGCCCATGATTGCCATGCGACTTCTGTCTCTACCTGTCATTTGAATGATAGGATTTAAACCTTCATTTTTAAGTGCGGCACAAAGACCGATTGAAGAAGCTTTAAGACATGCGGACTGCATATCGGTAACATTTATACCATGAACTTTTCCTTTGAGAAGTTTAGCATCTTCAAGTTGATGAGAAAAATCAACACCTTTAGGTGGAGCCATTTCAGCAGTTACGGCAAATTTGCCGGCATCAAATGTTTTTTTAAGTATACTCATTTTTCCGCCGCCTCCTTTGCTACCTTTTTCTCTTCTTTGAGATTAATTGTTCTAGGATATGCGTGAGGACTATGAGGTTTATCCATAAGAAGTTGATCAATGAATTTTTGTTCCTGACCAATAGCTTTCATTCTGTCATAAATGAGAATCCAAGCACAGTCGTTGTCAGGGTTAACCTCACACTTGCCATTTTTTTGTCCTCCACAAGGACCGTTAACAAGAGATTTTGAACATTTCGTAATTGGACAAATTCCGCCTGTGTGACCAATTATACAATCGCCACACATACGGCACATTTCGTGAAAAATGCCGATGCGTTCAACTTGTCCGAGAAACATTGTATTATTTGCTGGATATATTGGTTTGTCGCTGAGTTGAGCCAGTGTTTGTGCACCATCTCCGCAAGCGAGTGAGATATAGGCATCAAAATCTACATCTCTTAGAACTTTTATTTCTTTTTTTAGAAGCATTTTTTGACAGCTTTCTGACGGATATACTGTTCCAACTACTTCAATGCCATCTTTTTCCAGAGCTTCTTTGAGAGCGGCAAGTTCAGGTTCACCGCCTGTTTCACATACAGTTGCACAGCTGCCACAACCTACTAGAGCAACGCGCTTTGCATCGCCAAGCATTGAGAGAAGTTCTTCATAAGGTTTTTTTCGGCTTATAATCAATTGCTTTTCCTCCTTTTCTTAAACTTTTAACAGTTAAGAGAGGTGTCTATAAATGCTTTCTTTTAGCAGCTTCAACAACATGTCCTACTAAAACAGATGTTGTTACACCGCCTACACCACCTGGTACAGGTGTGATTGCATTAACGATAGGTTCAACTTTGTCGAAAGCTACATCGCCACAGAGCTTTCCTTCATCAGTGAAATTAATGCCTACATCAATGACTGTTTGTCCTGCACGTACGTAGGCACCGTCAACTACACCGGCATGACCTGCCGCAGCAATTATAATGTCAGCTTCCCTAGAAATAGCTGCCATTTCAATTGTTTTTGTATGACAGATTGTTACGGTAGCATTTTTTTGTATAAGCATCATTGCTACAGGTTTACCTACAACAAGGCTACGACCGATAACAACAACTTTTTTTCCTGTACAATCTATTCCGTAATAATCAAGAATTTCTATGCAAGCTTTTGCTGTGCATGGAGGAAATCCAAGTTGTTTTCCGGTAAATACACCGGCCATAGAGATGTCTGTCATAGAGTCAACATCTTTTGCAGGGTCAAGAGCATTTTCAATTTTCTCAGAATTGAGGTGTTTTGGAAGAGGACGGAGCATTATAACTCCGTGAATAGTATCGTCTTTATTTACTTTATCTATTACTGCAAGGAGCTCTTTTTCAGATACATTTTCCGGTAGAAGAAATTTAACAATTTCAACACCAAGAGTTTCGCAACGCTTTGTTGCTCCTCTTTCGTATGAAAGGTCACTTTCATTTTCACCAACTCTTATCATTCCAAGAGTAGGGTTTATACCTTTTTCTTTAAGTGACTCAACATCACTGATAATTTTTTTGTTTAAAGCTTCAGTGACATCTTTACCATATAGAATTTTTGCCATAATCATTTCCTCCGTATTAAGTTTAGGTTTTAAGTTAACTAGCCGGTAAATTAATGAGCGAGCCAGCCGGTTAGTACAATGAAAAGTAAGTGAATTAGGTAAATAAGTGAATAAGTGAACAAGTAAATAGGTAAATGAGTAAGTAAGTGAATAAGTAAGTAGACAAGCAAGCAAATTAGTAAGTAAATAAGAAAATTAGTAGGCTAGCTGTGCCTTTACATCTTCATAAATTTTATCAGCAAGAGCTTCTCCTTCACTAATGAGAGGAAGAAGTTCATTTTCAACGGCTTTTACATACTCATCATCATTGATAAACTTTAAATTGATGATAACATTGAGCCAACCGCATTGCATTGCAGATTTTAGGCAAAGTACGCCGCAACCTACATCAGATACAGCGAGTTTAGAGCCTTTTACTGCGAGTTCTTCGTGCAATTTAATTGCTTTGTGAGATATTTTTACTATTTCTATTGGTGCAGAAACTGCTACCTTAAGGCAAGCCTGCATTTTTTCTTCTTTTATTGCTTTTTCTTCTTCTGTATTAGAAGGCATTCCATAGCATTGTGAAAGAGGAAGAAAATTTTCAGCATCTTTATCTACTTGAGAGAGAAGATTTGCTGTTAAATCTTCGGCTTCTTTGATTATTCTTTGAATATCATCTTCATATTCGGCATATTTTTTCTTGCCTGTTGTAAGGTTACAAACCATACCGGCAAGAGCAGCACCGATACTTCCTACGAGAGCGGCAACACCGCCTCCGCCCGGAACAGGGGCTTTAGAAAAAGTTTCATTTACAAATTTTTCGCAAGACCATTGTGGAATATTCTTCATCGTACAATCCTCCGTTTATTGATTTTTAGAATATTTTAAAATGAGTTTAGAACAAGCCGGTCAGAATAAATTCAGAACAAGCCTAGAATAAACCGGTTAGAATAAGTTTAGAATAAGCCTGAAATTTTTCCGTTACTGTCTACATCAATTCTTGTTGCTGCAGGAACTTTTGGAAGACCCGGCATCTTCATAATTTCACCGGTAAGAGCTACCAAGAAACCGGCACCCGCTGATACTTGAACTTGACGGATTGTAATTTTAAAACCTGTTGGACGACCGAGAAGTGTTTGATCATCTGTGAGAGAATACTGTGTTTTAGCCATACAAATTGGAAGGTCACCAAAACCATATTTTTCAAGTTCTTCAATTTCTTTAAGAGCCTTTGGAGCATAGTCAACACCGTCAGCTCCATAAACTTTGGTTGCAATAGCTTCAATCTTTTCTACGATTGATGAGTTTGTATCATATGCATATTTAAAGGAGTTTGGTTGTTCACAGAGACGAATAATTTCTTCAGCGAGTTCAATTCCGCCTTCGCCGCCTTTTGCCCAAACTTCTGCCAACTTAACATTAACACCAAGTTCTTTACATTTGCGTGTTACAAGTTCAATTTCAGCATCTGTATCATTAGTAAATCTGTTAAGTGCAACTACTGCCGGAAGACCAAAAACTTGTGTAATATTTTCAACGTGCTTTAAGAGGTTAGGGATACCTTTTTCAAGAGCTTCTAAGTTTTCGTTTCCTACTTCAGTTTTTGGAACACCA
This sequence comes from Oscillospiraceae bacterium, assembly GCA_012520505.1. Classification (GTDB taxonomy): domain Bacteria; phylum Bacillota; class Clostridia; order Oscillospirales; family Acutalibacteraceae; genus UBA1227. The sequence continues at coordinate 94,072 of JAAYOC010000017.1, read as the reverse complement.
CCGTTATATTTCAAAGCTTTAATTGTTGCAACGATGATAACTGCATCCGGTTTTAGGTTTGCAAGACGACATTTTATGTCAAGGAACTTTTCAGCACCGAGGTCAGCACCGAAACCTGCTTCTGTTATAACATAGTCACCTAAGTGCATAGCCATTTTTGTAGCCATAACTGAGTTACAACCATGAGCAATATTTGCGAAAGGACCACCGTGCACAAATGCAGGTGTGCCTTCAAGTGATTGAACAAGATTTGGTTTGAGTGAATCTTTAAGAAGAGCAGCCATTGCACCTTGTGCACCAAGTTGACCTGCTGTAACAGGTTCGCCTGCTCTGGAATAAGCAACAACAATTCTTGCAAAACGAGCTTTTAGATCGTCGATGCTTGTAGCAAGACAAAAAGCAGCCATAATTTCTGAAGCAACGGTAATATCAAAACCATCTTCACGTGTTACTCCGTGAGCTTTGCCACCCATACCGTCAACAATATTTCTAAGTTGTCTGTCGTTCATATCAACGCAACGTCTCCAAATTACACGACGAGTGTCAATATCAAGTTCGTTGCCTTGGAAAATATGATTATCAACCATTGCAGCAAGAAGATTGTTTGCTGCACCAATTGCGTGGAAATCACCTGTAAAGTGAAGGTTGATATCTTCCATTGGAACTACCTGTGCATATCCACCACCTGCAGCTCCTCCTTTGATACCAAAAACAGGACCGAGGGAAGGTTCACGAAGGGCAATTATTGCATTTTTACCGAGTTTTGTAAGAGCATCACCGACACCAACGGTCATTGTTGTTTTTCCTTCACCGGCTGGGGTAGGGTTGATTGCTGTGCAAAGAATAAGCTTTGCTTTGTTTCCTGAGCCCGGATGAGTTTTAAGAAGGTTATAATCAACCTTAGCCTTATACTGGCCATAGTATTCAATATCGTTTTCTGTAAGGCCAATTTTAGCTGCAACTTCTTTGATGTGCAAAGGAGTTATTTCTTGAGCAATTTCAATATCTGATTTAAATCCCATTTGTGTTTCCACCTTTCTAAAAGTGTTAAAAATTTAACTGAACCCTAACAAGTGTTGCGGTGTTATTGATTTTCTTAACACCGCATAACTATTACGCATAACCATTATAAAAGTAATTATGTGTTGTTTAAAGGGGTAAAAGCGTGTGAATTAATAAAGATGCCGCTACACTTTGTAGCACTGGGTGAAAATATAAACTTATTGAACAGAGAAGTTTAAAATGGTAAAATCGTTTTGGTCACAGGAAAGATAAAAATCGATTTAAACTTTAATGAACGAAGTTAAAAAAGGATAATTAAGAATTTGCAAAACCTTGTAAATACAAGAAAACATTGAAGAGGTTATATGAATAGTATGAAAAAACAAAAAATTAGAGATGCAATAAAAAAACAAAAGAAAAATCTTTCAAAGGAGTATGTTGATTCATATTCAAAAAAGGTTTCAGAGATATTTTTAAAGCAAGATTTTTATTTTGACGCTACAGTTCTGTATACTTATCTCGCATTTAATACTGAAATTGATACAAAAGGAGTAATTAAACAAGCCTGGTCAGACGGTAAAAAAGTTGCAGTGCCAAAAGTGCTTGATAATGACGTTCTTGAGTTCTTTTATATAACTTCATTTGATGATATTTCCAACGGATATTGCAATATTCCTGAGCCCGAAGGAAAAACAATTACGAAGGCAAACGATGAAAATGTTTTGTTAATAGTTCCGGGTCTTGCATTTGATAAAAGTCTAAATCGCATAGGTTATGGTGGCGGATTTTACGATAAATATCTGGAAAGGAATGCAGATAAGAGTTTTTTAAAAGTTTCTTTTGCTTATGACTTTCAAGTGTTAGACAATATAGAAACAGAAGAACATGATAAAAAAATAGACGTACTTATTACAAAAACCGCCATCATAAGGAAGTGATTAAGAGGATTTTTTAGAAAAACTTTTTAAAAGACTTCCGGTAAAGATATTGTCAAAGTAAAAAAAGTCTTGACGAAGTGAAATAAAAATGATAAATTAAACGCATTAAAAGTGATGACCGAAAACCAGTAGCATTGATACGACGTTTTTTAGAGAAGTGTCGGATGGTGAAAGACATCAAACGTTACAATGTGAATTCATTTCGAGAGCTGCCCTCTGAAATAATAGTAGGAGGTGCCGGGAGAGCCCGTTATAGCGCTAGAGTATTGTTTGATACTTGACAAGGCCATTTTCGTGAGGAAATGGTGAATCAGGGGTGGTACCACGAATTATTCGTCCTCTGCGGCATAACTGCTGCAGAGGATTTTTGTTTTCTGCAGAAATTACGCCGATAAAAAACAAGAGGTGAGAACAATGACAGAACCTATGAGGCATGTAGATATAGAAACAATGCCACGAGAAAAGCTTGAAGCTTTACAATCAGAACGTCTTAAATGGCAAGTAAAGAGAATGTATGAAAATGTGGAGTGCTTTAGAAATAGAATGGATGAAGCAGGTCTTTCTCCAAAGGATATTCATGGGGTTGAAGATTTGCATAAACTTCCTTTTTCCTATAAAAGTGACCTTAGAGATTACTATCCTTATGGATTGTTTGCTGTACCACTTACAGATATAAATAGAATTCATGCATCTTCAGGTACAACCGGGAAAAGAATTGTGGTAGGATATACTAAGAAAGACCTTGATAATTGGGCTGATTGTTTAGTAAGAATGCTAAAAGCAATCGGCATAGATAAAAGCGATGTAATTCATATCGCGTATGGATACGGGCTTTTCACCGGAGGTCTTGGTGTACATTGTGGTGCAGAAAAACTTGGAGCAACGGTAATTCCTATATCGACAGGAAATACATCGCTTCAAATTCAAACTCTTGTTGACCTTAAGGCGACAGTACTCTGCTGTACACCTTCATATGCTCTTTATCTTGGAGAAGAAATTGAGAGACAAGGATTAAAAGATCAAATCTGTTTAAAAATGGGAATTTTCGGTGCAGAACCTTGGACAGAAGAGATGAGAAAGCAAATAGAAGCAAAGCTTGGTATAAAAGCTTATGATATCTATGGACTTTCTGAAATTATGGGTCCGGGTGTTGGATGTGAGTGTGAAGCACAGGCAGGGATGCATGTTTGGGAAGACCATTTTATTCCGGAAATAATTGATCCGGAAACTTGTGAAGTACTTCCAAAGGGAAGTGTAGGAGAGCTTGTGTTTACAACGATTACAAAAGAAGGATTCCCTCTTATTCGTTATAGAACAAGAGATATTTGCCAGCTTAATTATGAAAAATGTGAATGTGGAAGAACCCATGTTCGTATGCGCAAACCTCAGGGTAGATATGATGATATGATTATTATTCGTGGCGTAAATGTGTTCCCAAGTCAGGTAGAAGAGGTTCTTCTTAAAGTATCAGAAGGAAATATTACTCCAAATTATCAAATAGTTGTTGGTAGAGAGAATAACATAGATACTCTTGAAGTAAATGTTGAGATGTCAGAAGAACTATTTGCTGATGATGTTAAGTCAATCGAAAGAATAGAAAGAACAATCACAGAAAATCTTCGTTCAATGCTTGGAATCGGTGCAAAAGTAAATCTTGTAAACCCGAAATCTATTACTCGTTCAGAAGGTAAAGCAGTACGTGTAATAGACAATCGTCATCTTGTGTAAGGAGGAGGAAGAATGATTATTAAACAGCTTTCTGTATTTGTTGAAAATAAAAAAGGCAGACTTTTATCAATTGTAGAAATTCTTGCGGAAAATGACATCGATATAAGTTCTCTTTCAATTGCTGATACAGCGGATTTTGGTGTACTTCGTCTCATTGTTGATAAACCAAATGAGGCAAAAGCAGCTTTAAAAGAAGCAGGTATAGTTGTAAAAATTACAGATGTAGTTGCTGTGGTAATGGAAGATGCTCCGGGCGGAGTAGCGGCAGCACTTCGAGTTGTTTATGACAACGATATTGATGTAGAATATATGTATGCGGCTATTGGAAAAACCACCGGAAAGGCGTTGATGGTGCTTCGTCCTTCTGATCTTGAAAAAGCAGAAGAAGTACTTACTAAAGCCGGTTTCGGTGCAGTGAATCCAGGGGATATTTATAGGATTTAAGCAGGTAAAGATGTTATAGAAAAGATAAAAGAGTTTTTATAAAAGCAACCCGCTCCAAACGGAGCGGGTTGCTTTTATTTTTTAAATTAATTTTGAAATTCAGTCTTCAAAATATTTGTAAGTGTCAAAACGGCGAAGTTTGAATTGATTAACTCTATGTAAGTAGTCGATTCTTTCTTTTGTCTTTGGTTCCGGCTCAATACCGCGACGAATGTAGTTGTCGAGAGTTTGGTAGGTAAAGCCTAAATTATCTTCATCTGTTTTATCACAAAGACCATCAAGTGGGATTTTTGTTGTGAACTTATCAGGAAGACCTAATTCTTTCCCTATTGCAATTACTTCTTCAACGGTAAAGTTTGAAAGGGGACCTACATCGCCCACGTCGTCACCGTAACGGGTTGAATATCCAATCCAGTTTTCGGAGAGATTACAGGTGTTGATTACACGACCGTTGTGAGAAGCTCCGACAAGATAGAGGATAGACATACGAATTCTTGGCGGTAAATTCACTTTTGATGCTTCTGAAATTTCAAATGAGTTTCCAACCGCGTTATAGATTTTATCAATTACTTCTTTTATGTTAATTGTGTGGCTTCTTATTCCTAGTGTTTTGCAGAGTTCAATTGAAAAATCAATATCAAGTTGGTCGCCTTGTGGCATAAGTACACCAATTACTCGGTCAGCACCAAGTGCTTTTACACATAGAGCTGCTGCAATGGAACTGTCTTTTCCGCCGGAAATTCCGATAATTGCATTGCAGTCTTTTCCATTTATTTCGAACCATTCTTTAAGCCAAGTGGTTACTTTTTCTGTTGCATCTTTTGCATTAAAAACATATTTGTTTGACATAATTTTTCCTTTTCTGTGGGTTTACAGTATTTTTGTTGCTATTTGTTATACAGCAACAAAGAGTTTACTTTATAACAATTTTAAGATACGAGTACATAATAGTAATTTGCTACAAGAGTATACCATATTTTACTGCTTTATGGTATACTGTTTGAGAATTTTAAAAGGGGATGCACAAGACGTAATGAGAGAGAAATTAGGACATGTTGAAGAGCGATTTGAAGCTATAAATAAACTTATATCTGACCCGGAAGTTGTGTCGGACATGAAGCAGTATACCGCACTTATGCGAGAACTTAAACAAATTACACCGGTAGTTGAAAAGTTTCGTGAGTATAAAGTAGCCGAATCAACACATGAAGAGTTAATGTTACTTCTTGATGAAGACGGTGTAGATGCGGAATTTGCCGAAAGCATAGAAGAAGAGTGTAGTGATGTAAAAGAAAATATGGAACGAATTTTAGAAGAACTTAAAATTCTCCTTTTACCACGAGATGAAAATGATGATAAAAATGTTATTGTTGAAATTCGTGCAGGTGCCGGTGGTGAAGAAGCAGCCCTGTTTGCAAATTCTCTTTTTAGAATGTATTCAATGTATTCGGACGCACACGGATTTAAGATAGAAATATTAAATGAAAATGAAACCGAACTTGGCGGATATAAAGAAATCAGTTTTGAAATCAGTGGCGATGGAGCATATTCCAGATTTAAATTTGAAAGTGGTGTTCATAGAGTACAAAGAGTTCCTGAAACAGAATCACAAGGTCGTATTCAAACATCAACTGTTACGGTAGCTGTTTTACCGGAAGCTGAAGATGTTGATTTTGAACTTGACCCGGCAGATTTAAAGATTGATGTTTTCCGTTCAAGTGGAGCGGGTGGACAGAAGGTAAATAAGACTTCTTCTGCAATTCGTGTAACACATATTCCGTCCGGAATGGTTGTTGAATGTCAGGATGAGAGAAGTCAGTTTAAAAATAAGGATAAAGCTCTTAAAATTTTACGTTCCCGTCTTTATGAAATTGAACAGGCAAAACATCATGAAGAAATAGCTTCTCAAAGGAAATCAATGGTTGGTACAGGTGACCGTTCAGAGAGAATTCGTACATATAATTTCCCGCAAGGACGAGTGACTGACCACAGAATTAACTTGACACTTTACAAAATTGAAGCCGTTATGGACGGAGATTTGGACGAATTAATAGATGCACTCATTACTGCAGATACAGCAGAAAGATTAAAGGCGGAATAAGTTTTGAAAACAAGACTTTTGAAAAGTGAAGAAATAAAAGAAGCAGGTCGCATACTAAGAAACGGGGGCCTTGTCGGTATCCCTACGGAAACTGTATATGGTCTTGCTGCTAATGCTCTGTCAAGTGAAGCTGTTTTAAAAATCTTTGAAGCTAAAGGGCGTCCGGATGATAATCCGTTGATTGTTCATATAGCAAACCTTGATGAGATTGATGATTTAGTGGCATATGTGCCACCTGTTGTATATGATTTGGCAAAAGCATTTTGGCCGGGTCCGCTTACAATTGTTTTAGAAAAGTCAGATATTATTCCAAATGAAGTAACAGCGGGACTGGATACGGTAGCAATAAGAATGCCAAATCATAAGGTGGCACAAGAAATAATCCGCGAAGCGGGGGTACCGCTTGCGGCTCCATCCGCAAATACTTCCGGAAGACCAAGTCCGACAACTGCACAGCATGTAATGGAGGATATGGATGGAAGAATAGATGCGGTAATAGACGGTGGTCCCTGTTCTGTCGGTGTTGAATCAACGGTAATTACACTCTGTACAAGGAAACCAAAACTTTTGCGTCCCGGTAAAATCACACCGGAAGAAATATCTAAAGTTTTAGGAACTGAAATTGAAATCGATGATGCGGTTTTTGGTGAGATTTTAGACGGTGAAATACCTACATCCCCGGGGATGAAGTATAAACATTATTCACCGAAAGCAAATGTTATAATTGTTGATGCAGATAGTGATGATTTTAGAAACTATGTGAACCTTAAAGCAGAAAAAGGAAAAGTCGCAGCAATTGTTTTTGATGAAGAATCAAAAGGTTTTAATTGCGATATTCTTTTCTTTGGAAAAGAAGAGGATGACCTTGCACATGCAAACACACTTTTTTCAAATCTTAGAAAATGTGATGAATTAGGAGTGGACACCGTATTTGTACATTGTCCATCAGCTGAAGGAATAGGGTTTGCAGTAATAAACAGGCTTCTTCGTGCAGCTGATTTTGAAATTCTAAGCCTTGGAGGCGATGAATTATGAGAAGAGCAATAGTAGTAGGAGTTACCGGTCAGACGGGAGCGGGTAAAGGTCTTGTCTGTGAAGAACTCAAAAAATATGGATATGCGGTAATAGATGCAGATAAAATAGCAGCTTTAGTTACAGAAAAAGGGTCACCTGTTTTGCTAGAACTTGCAAATGCCTTTGGTGAGGATATACTAAATGAAGACGGCTCCTTAAACAGAGCGGAACTTGCAAAGCGAGCTTTTAAATCGCCGGAGAAAACAACACTTCTAAATTCCATTACACATCCGGAAATTACACGACTTATATTAAAAAAAGTAAATGGTGCCTTCTGCGATGGATACGAAGCAGTACTCGTAGATGCATCTCAATTATTTGAGAGTGGATTTTCAAGCAATTGTAGGTTTATAATAAGTGTTGTAGCACCTGAAAACATTAGACTTTCTCGTATAATGGAAAGAGATGGAATAAGTGAAGAAGCTGCTAGGCAGAGAATGTCTGCTCAAAGAGATGAAATGTTTTTCCGTAAAAATGCGGACGTCGTTATTGAAAATGACGGGGATATAAAAAAAATAAAAGATCAAGTGCTCTACACTGCACGTCTAATAGAGATGCGTATATCAGGTGAAGAGATACTTTAAGGAGGATATTATGAGTAAAGTTGAAAAATTGAAAGAAGAACTCTTTTACAACCAAAAGCATATCGCTAAAGAAATGACAGCTGCTGAAATCAAGAAGGCAGATGAATTCTGTGATTCTTATATAGATTTCTTAAATGCTGCAAAAACAGAGCGTGAAATTACGTCCTTTTTTGAAGAAGAAGCAAGGGCTAAGGGTTTTAAGAAATTTGATGTATCTAAAAAATATAAAGCCGGAGATAAGGTTTATCATGTGCATAAAGAGAAAGCAATCTTTCTCTGTGTTTTCGGTAAAAAGGATATTAGAAAAGGTACAAAACTTGTAATTGCACATATTGATTCGCCACGTCTTGACCTTAAACCAAATCCTCTTTATGAGGCTGATGAAATTGCTCTTTTCAAAACTCATTACTATGGAGGAATCAAGAAGTATCAATGGACAACTATACCTCTTGCACTTCATGGTGTAGTTGTCAAAGGTAACGGGGAAAAGGTAATTGTTAATATCGGCGATGGAGATACTGAACCAAAGTTTGTAATTACAGACCTCCTTCCACATCTTGGAAAAGAACAGGAAAAGAGAACTCTTGATCAAGGAATTAAAGGTGAAGAACTTAATATTCTTGTTGGAAGCAGACCTTTTGCCGATGATAAGGAATCTGAACTTGTAAAACTTAACATATTAAATATTTTGAAAGAAAAATACGGTATTGTTGAAAAAGATTTTCTTTCAGCAGAACTTGAAGCAGTTCCTGCGTTTAAAGCTTGTGACATTGGCTTCGATAGAAGCCTTATCGGTGGATATGGGCATGATGATAGAGTATGCGCATATCCGGCAGCTATTGCTGCTTTAAATCTTAAAGACCCGGAATATACATGCATAACTCTTCTTACAGACAAAGAGGAGATAGGCTCATACGGTAATACAGGTCTTTATTCAGCATACCTTGAAAATTTCCTTAGTGATATTTCAGAAAACTTTGGTGCAAATCCGCGCCACGTGATGTCTGCTTCAGAATGTTTATCAGCAGACGTTAATGCAGCTTTTGACCCAACTTTCCCTGAAGTAATGGAAAAGCGTAACTGTTCATATATCAACAAAGGTGTTGTAATTTCTAAATATACAGGAGCAAGAGGAAAATCCGGTTCTTCAGATGCTTCTGCAGAATTTGTTGGTAAAATTCGTCAATTTCTTGATGAAAAGAAAATTGTTTGGCAGATTGGTGAACTTGGAGCAGTTGATGCCGGTGGCGGTGGAACAGTAGCTCTTGATGTTGCACGTCTTGATATTGATGTCGTAGACCTTGGTGTTCCGGTGCTTTCAATGCATTCACCATTTGAAGTTGTATCTAAACTTGATGTTTACATGACTTATAAAGCTTTTTGTGAATTTTTTAAACTAAAGTAAAAAGAAAACAGAATAAAAAAGTAGAACAGAAAATAAAACAAAATAGAAAAAAGAAAACAGAAAAAAAAGAGAATAAAAAAAGAATAGAAAAGGAAAGTAAAAAAAGAGAACAAAAAGAAAATAGAAAAAAAGAAAATAAAAAAGTAAAATAGGAAAAGAGAACAGAAAAAGAAAATAAAGCAAAAATAAAACAAAACAGAAAAAAGAAACCGAAAAAGAAACAATTTTTTTATTATACTCAAAAGTAAATCATTTTTAAATTTAAATGGGTTCAGTGTTACACTGAACCCATTTATTTTTATTCTTAATTGTTTGCGGTTTAGTCTTGCTTACATTGAACAGGAGTGTTAAAATTAATACGTCCGGGGGCGCTGAATGTATTTCGGCTGAGATTTGGCGGTTTAATGCTGATGACCCTTAATTTAACCTGATCAGGGTAATGCCTGCGTAGGAAAGGAAGAAAAAAATATGAAAAAAAACAACACGTATAGACTTGTTGTTACAGCGCTATTTATTGCAATAGCGATTGTACTCAGCGTAGTCACACCATTTGAGTCACTCTTTGTCTATGGCGGAGGAGTGACACTTTTTAGCCAAGTGCCTATTATCGCACTGAGTTTTATTTTTGGACCGGCTTGGGGACTTGTTGCAGGTTTCATTTTCTCGCTGTTCCAACTTATGTTTGGACTTTCAAACTTGGCTTATGCAAAGACTATATCCGCATATTTGGCGATAATGTTTATTGATTATATTCTCCCATTTACCATGTTGGGAATTGCGGGAATCTTTAAAAATTCTTTTAAAAATAGGAATTTATCAATGGCTTTTGGTGCTACTATGGTTTCTTTATTTAGATTTTTGTGCCATTTTTTAACCGGCATAACAGTTTGGAAACAATATGCGGATGGTAATACACTGAAGGCTATCCTTACATATTCGTTCGCTTATAATGTAGGATATATGGTTCCGGAAACAATAATCACGGTAATTGGAATATTAGCACTTAATAAATTATTATTTCCACGACTTAATGAGGATGGAACTTTAAAATAACACCCCAGACGAAGGAGTGATTTCGCTTGGCAAAAGAAAAGAAAAAAAGTAAGCCTGGAAAACTTAATGAATTAAAGACTGTTGAAGATCCGAAGGACCTTAAAGAGCAGAAAAACATTGAGAATTTTAAAAAACAAGATGAACTTGAAGAACTTATTTCAAAATTACCCGGAGAAGTTATTCTTGATTTAAATGATTCTGAGGATGATAAAATTCCACTTGATCCAGAAACGGGTCTTGATCCGGAAGAACTTGAAAAAGAGTTAGAGGATTTAAAGGATTTAGTTCAGGATGAAATAGACAAGATGATGGAAGAGAATCCGGAATCCGAATGGGATGACATTGTAAAAGAAGCTGCTGATAAAAAACTTAAAAGAACGATTTCTCCGTCAGTTAAAATGTGCGATTGCTGTGGCGATGTAGAAGTTGATGAAGATGAGATATATTGTGAAATGTGTCTTGAAACAATGCAACACTACCCATTTGAAGGGTGGAAAGCTTTGATTCCCATCATCACTATTGCGCTTTTAGCACTATCGTTTTCTTTAACTGCAATTTCTTGGTCTGTTTTTAGTTCTACTGCCAAAGCAGAAAAATTCGTAAGAGAGGGAAAATTTTCCTCTGCGCTTGCTATGTATGATTCAATCAATACCGAAATCAAAGTTACAGATAGAAATTTTGGACAAAAATATTTATATAATCAGGTTAGAATCTATGACAAGATTGGTATTGAGGCATACGAGCAATTAAACGTGTTTATAGAGGAAAACTATACTGCTAAAAATCTTGATAATCCTTGCAACAAAAAGGTGAAAAACATTAAGTTAAAAATAGACAACTTTGGAAAGTTATACGAGATTTTTGAGCTGAGAGCATATTCTGCATCAAGTTATGAGGCTTTTGAAAAAGCCTTTGATGAAGATGTGGCAAAAGATGAGTACGACTCAGTTTTTGTCAACTATTTTAAATATGTTGCGGCAACATTTTTAGATGAAAGCACAGAATCTAAGAATAAGATAATAGATAAGATTAGAGAAGCAGATCCAGATTTTAAGAGTCTTTATTTATCTCTTTATGCAGAAACGGCACTTGATGCAAAGGATTATGACAAGTGTATTGCCTATGCAAATGACCTTCAAAAGACGAACGCAGAAAGTGCGTACCCATATGTATACAAGGCAATAGCATACAGACTTAAAGGTGATATAGCCAAAGCTTCGAACGCATGTAACGAGGGCTTAAAAGTTGCACCAATGAACTCTAATATGAATTATCAAATGGCAGTTGTTTGTTTACTTCAAGGAAAAAATGAAACAGCATTTACTTATGCTGAACTTGCCTTTAACAATGCAACTGATATGAATACATTTGAGTCAGCGGGTAATCTATATGCACTTTGTTCAGGGCTCAAAGGAGATAAGGAAAAATATGAGAGCGCTGTTGAAGCTCTTAAATATTACAATATCTCTCTTTCAAAAGATGTAACTGAAGTACTTGAAGGCAATAAAAAGGTGGAAGACATCTTTGCCAAAGGGAAAGGAGATTTCACATGGGGATAATTAGATATATTATTACGCTTCTCACTTTTCCTGGCGCACTCTTTGCAGGTTTTATGGAACATTTAGCTTGCAGAATGTATAAAATACCGGTAGAGTATTCAAAGTATATTCAAAAGAATGAGTTATCAGGACATGTTGAGCATATGTTAGCTGATCAAAAGGGAAGTTTTGGTGTTTGTTTTTTACCACATATTATAACTTTACTGTGTGGTATTTCATTTGTACTTCCGGCATCAATGAATTTATTCTACCTTGGGAAAATAAATATAGTATCGTTAGTATTTATGTATGTTGGTATTTCATTTCTTTCAAACAGTTTTCCTTTACTTGAACATGCAATAAATATGTGGGATCACCTTTTCAAAGGTTCTGCAAAACCTGTTTCAAAAATTTTTCTTGCAGTACCTGCAACAGTTATGTACGGCGGTGCTTATCTTGAAAAATATGGTATAAGTCTTTTAACAAGCATAGCTTTCAGTGTTGTTTTACCATATGTGATTGCACTTTTCATTTAAACGTAAAAGAAAGAATATAGAAGAAAAAATACAAGAGATAGATTGCAAAAGGAAGAATACAAAAGGAAGAAAACAAAAGAAAGAATGTAAGAGATAGAATTTTTAAAAGTTTAAAGTATAATTAAAGTGCAAAATCAATTAAGCGAATTAAACAAACTAAAACACCGTTCTGTGTTTCACAGAACGGTGTTTTGCTATTTACCTTATTTTACGGGTATTACAGTTATATCATCCATTGATCCGTTTTCACCATTATACATGTCCATAAGGTACCAATAATTTTCAATTGCAGGTAATTCCATTAATTCTTCATAGGTACCATATAATATGATGTCACAGTGATATCTTTTTTCGCTAGAATAAGGGTGAAAAAAGGTTTCGCAGCTAACGTCATATCCTAAATCTGCAAGTCTGGCAGCTTCAGCTTTTACTTCTTCAAGGTATTCTGCAAATAAATAATGTCCATCGTCAGCTGCAAACAAACTGATACGCACATGATAAATAACTGTATCTTCGTATTTTTTCATAGCGTCTTGCAACTGGCTTGTACGAGTAACATAGGCAGGAGCCCCATAATAGCTTCCTATTCCTCCTTCATCATGAGAAGAAATGATTTCTTTATCATATTTTTTAGGAGTATAAGTGTTTTTTGTATTGTTATCAGTCGAATCTTTGTTTTCTGTACTAGCTGAGATTTTATTTGTGTTAGATGGCGCTATGTTAAACATTCCACGTTGCTCCATAACAAAACCTAAAACAGCGATAAGGCATACACAGAATACAGATATTATTGTTCGGGTAACAATTCCCTTTTTTCTTTTCTGTTCAATATTGTATTGCTCTCTTCGTTCAAAGAGGCTTGTTACCATTTCATCAGAACTCTTCATAAATAAAGCCCTCCTCTTCAAGTTTTGATTTTAGAGATTGCCTCGCTCGGTAAAGGAGATTTACAATTTGACGATCATTCTTTTTTAAAATAGTTGCCACTTCTTTATTTGAAAAACCTTCAAAATAAACCAGCCAAAGGATAGTTCTGTAATCAGTTGGAAGTTCTGACATTGCTTTATGGACTGTGAGCTTTTGTTCTTCTTTAATGTAGGATTGTTCAAGGCTTTGCTCTTCGCTTAAATAGTTTTCCAAATCTTCTATCGGAGTGTTAAGTGTTTTGGAGTTTTTCCTTATAAAATCAATCGCTACATTGCGCCCAATTGCATAGAGCCATGTTTTGAATGAACTTTTACCTGAAAATTTTGGTTTTTTAGTTAGCAGTTTAAAAAATGTATCTTCCGTTAAATCCTCAGCAATGAAAATATTTTTTACATAACCGTTTAAATAAAGAATTAGCCCGTCTTTGTAATCTCCGACGATTTCGGCTATCCCGTTGTCATCGCCATCAAGGAAACGGCGGTAGCTACTTGCACCGTTATCCATTGATTCGCTCCTTTCCTAAAGGGTGAATTTAAATACCCTTCACTTATTAGTCGTAAGAGAACATAAAAAGTCTCATATGTATTAAGAAATAAGAAATATCACAAAAAGGTGTTGTGGCAGGACAACACCTTTTGTTGTATCTTTTGTCGCATCAATAATATTTTAAATAATTTTAAATACTTTATAACTTGTCAATGTCAAGTTCGTTTGGAGTGGTAATATAAAAGTCGGCAATTTCTTTTATTTTATCTTGTACAGATTCAGCCCAAGAATCTCTAATCCCAACAGTTTTAAAACCTGCTCGTTTTGCAGTTTTTATTGCTAAAAGGGAATCTTCAAATACATATGTACTATCTTTTGAAGTTCCAAGGATGCGAATTCCTTCTTCAAAGATAAAAGGTGTAGTTTTATCACAACCAAGAACGGTACATGAAAGAAGGTCCTCAAAATAATCCAGAAAACCTAGACGTTTAAAAGCGCCTTCTATGAGATATCTGTCAGAAAGAGATGCAATGCACATTTTGACACCACGAGATTTTAAATCTTTAAGTAATTCAGGTATTCCGGGTTTCATTTGAACATTGTTCATATATTCATGTTCAATAAATTTGTTTATGTCATCTACAATTTCATTAACAGCCATTGTAAAACCATATTTTTTTATAAAATGTTCTGCTTGTGGAGCAAGAAGAGCAACTTCAAGAAGTTCTCTATCTTCGTCATCAGGGGTAATTCCTTTATATTCAAGATATCGACATCCAATCCCTAGCCAAACATACATTGAATCAAGGAGAGTACCGTCCATATCGAAAATTGCACCTTTAATTGCCAAAATTAATCCTCCTCTATATCTATAAATCCAAAACCGGTAAGCCGGTTTTTACTAGTTCATATAATATTAAATAAGAAATTGAGCAATCATAAGTTATAATATTCATTAAACTCGTTATGTTCACTCTAACTTACCGTACTTACTTGTAATTTATCATACTCACTATAACTTGTCGTGCTAAAGTACAACTTATCATACCTACTATAATTTGTCGTACTAAATTGCAACCTATCATACCTTATACCCACTATAACTCATTCATACTCATCATGTTCATTAAGAGAACTGTTAAAAGATTCTGCTTCTAATTTTTCTACGAATGGTATTTCAAAAGCAAATTCCATCTTTTTTATTTGTGCCCACAGACTAGGGGTAATTCGAACTGTAAATCCACAACCATTGGGAACCAACCATTCAGGCATTGGAAGTTCAGGAATAGCAAACATACTCATAATTCCCATAATTACTCCACCATGAGTTATGATAGCTGATTCTGTAACTCCTGTTTTCATAAGACCTTCGATTATTTTTTCAAATGCGTTTGCAATTCTTGTACCAAACTGTGCATTTGATTCTCCAAAAGGAGGAGCAGAGTCAGGTCCACCGGAAAGCCATTCTTTAAAAGTATCTTTATCTTTCAGCTCATCAGCTGTAAGCCCTTCAAATTCACCAAAATTATATTCAATTAGGTCATCTATGATAATTGGTTTTATTTTTGGAAAAAGTATTTCAGCAGTTTTGAGGCAACGATTTAGCGGGCTTGAAAAAAGAGTGTTTATATCCGGATAAATCATATCTTCCTTCATTCTTTTTAGTTCAAAAATTCCTTGCTCACATAAAGGAATATCTTTGTGTCCAATATATTTACCTTCAAGGTTACCTTCAGTTAGACCATGTCTAATAAGATGGATTTTATAAGTTTTCATAGTTGCCTCCGAGTATAATTTTGAGTATAATTAAGCAGATAAATGTAAAAAATATTACATTTTGTATAAAAAGTATAGTTTTAAGAAAATTATACAGATACAAACACAGATATACAAGATGCAAAAGTATAGGTATACAAGAAATTTAAAAAGGGTGATATTATGCTGAAAACTTCACTGGATGCTACATCTTTTTCTGCAAGACTTACCGAACTTAGAAAGGATAAAAAGTTAAGTCAAAAACAAGTTGCAAAAGACCTTGGAATTTCTCAATCTCTTCTTTCTCATTATGAAAACGGTATTCGTGAATGTGGTCTTTCATTTGTTGTAAAGGTTGCAAAATACTATGGTGTAAGTTGCGATTATTTACTTGGCGCAACTAATAATACTTTAAGCTTAGATCAGGGAACGATTACGGATATTCTTGAAGATAAAGAAATGAGTTTTTCTACAATAATCAGAGCAGGAATTAGTGCTGCAAACAAAATAGCAAAGGAACAGGAACTCCTTGATTACGCAATAAAGGTCTATGGCATATCAACCTTTTTTATTCTTTTTGCCGGAGCTAAAAAAGGGGTTCTTCCAATTTCTTGGATTGGATCAAACCCTTTAAATCCGGATACTGTCGCTTATCTTTCAAATACATTAAGTAAAGAACTTTATGAAATGAAGGCGGGTACAAGAAGACAGATAAAAGAAAATGTTCCGGATTGTATTTCTACTGTTGCTTCTTGGACCAACGATTATTTGAATGTAAGTATAGCAAGTCTAATATTGTAGGTCAATTGAATAACTAAAAAAAGGGCTGGTGTACCAGCCCTTCTTTTATGATAGTGCCTCTTTGTACATCTCAAGATATAAATCTGCTGATTTTTCCCAACTATTGTCACAAAGGAGAGCTCGTTTTACTAGTTTCTTCCAAGTAATTTTATCGTTGTAGAAAAGATCAATCGCACGGTTAATTGCCCAGTGTAAATCCCCTGCATTATACGTTTTAAATGTAAAACCGTTTCCAATACCGTCTCCGCTATCTGTTATTGTGTCACGAAGACCGCCGGTTTCTCTTACAATTGGGATAGTACCGTAGCGAAGGGCAATCATCTGAGCAAGACCACAAGGTTCACTCTTTGAAGGCATGAGGAACATATCTGAGCCGGCATATGTTTGGCGCGATAATATTTGGTTAAAAGCAAGTTCTAAACGGAATTTATCCGGATGGCGAGCTGCGAGTTCACGGAAAAAATCTTCATATTTTGTATCTCCCGTACCAAGAACAATGAAGCGAACCTCTGTAGTGATGAGAAGTTCGTCGATCATATTCATAATTAAGTCGAGACCTTTGTGGGATACAAGACGAGAGATGAGTGAAATGATTGGAACTTCCGGCTTATGAGTAAAACCAAAATAAGTTTCAAGTTCGGTTTTACATTTAGCTTTACCCACCATTGATTTAGCACTGTAATGATAACGTAAAGTTTTATCTGTTTGTGGATTATAACTTTCAGTATCTATACCGTTTAGGATACCTGTAAGTTTCCAAGAGGCTTTGTGAAGAATACTATCAAGTCCGTGGCTATACCAAGGGTCAAGAATCTCTTTTGCATAAGAAGGGGACACAGTTGTAACTTTATTTGTACATTCAATTGCCCCTTTTGAGAAATTTACTGCTCCATTGTAATCAAGAAGTGGATAATCGGAAGGAGAAATATCAATGATATCGCCTAATATATTTTTTCCATAGATTCCTTGGTATTGAATATTATGAATAGTGTAAACAGTTCGAATGTCCTTATATGCTTTCCTGTTTGCATATAAACAATTGTAATAAACAGGAATTAAGGCGGACTGCCAGTCGTTGCAGTGAATAATATCCGGTTTCCAATCGGGAATTCTCTGTATTACCTCAAGAACCGCTTTTGAAAAAAAGGCGAAGCGTTCAGCGTCATCATAGTGCCCGTAAAGATATGAACGCTTGAAGTAATATTCGTTATCAAGAAGGTAATATGTTACACCGTCAAAGGTAGTTTCAAATAAGCCACAGTACTGTTGCCTCCAGGCAACAGGTACATCAAAGTGACAAAGAAATTTGAAGTTCTTCCTTTGCTCGGCTGTTACACATTCATAAAGAGGTATGATGATGCGGACATCTTCGCCTTTTGCACAGAGTGCTTTTGGAAGGGCACCTGCAACTTCACCCAGTCCGCCACTTATTGCAAAAGGAGTTGCCTCACTCGTTGCAAATAAAATATTCATACAGCCCTCCTTACCATTTAATTTTGAAATAATTGGTATATCTTAGATAGTTATGTTTAATTGTTCAGCTTTGATTAAATTTTCAAATTTGATTAAACACTTAGTTGTTTGTGGTTAAACTGTAATGCCTTTACTGATAAACACCGGATATGAAGCGTCACCTGATAATTGTTTTTTCGGTGTTATTAAAGTATCTTTATCCGTAATGACGTAGTTTAGCGATGCATGCCTTTGAATTCTTGTTCCTTGCATGATGATAGAATTTTTAATAACAGCACCTTCTTCAATATATACATTTCTAAATAGGATACAATTTTCTACTGTGCCGTGGATTGTGCAACCGTCAGCCAAAAGAGAATTGGAAACTTTTGAAGTTACTCCGTATGTTGTGGGAACGTTGTCATAAACTTTTGTTTTAATAGGATTGTTGGTATTGAAAAGAAGGTCACGATTTTCTTTTTTTAAAAGGCTCATACTAACGTTGTAGTATGTCTGAAGTGAATCAATAGTTTCAGCAAAACCGGTTGCTTTATATCCATAAATTTTGAAATTTGAAAGGTTTGCTTGGATTACATCTTTTTCAAATGATGTTTCTCCACGTGCAATAGCCGCACGAACGAGATACTCAAGTAAAGATTTTCTCATAACAAGTATGTTGAATGAGTAGTTTGCGTCATTTCCAACATCTTCAGGCTGAGCCATAGAAATTTGTTGAACTTTACTTTCTTCATCAAGATCTAAAATCATAAGTTCAGGGAGACTTGGAACTCTTCCCTGTTTATAAAGCAATGTTATGTCTGCTCCTTTTTCGCTATGAAATTTAAACAAATCGTTGAAATCTATATTGTAAACAGTATTTGCATTTGTCATAATTACATATTCCTGACGAGTTTTTTCTAGGAAATCAGAAATGCTGTAAAGAGATGAAAGGATAGAATCGTGTCCAACAATTGCTGTCGCGGTATTGAATGGAGGAAGAATAAACATTCCTTCTCGTTTTCTATCGAGATCCCAAGGTTTTCCTGAACCTACATGGTCAGAAAGGGATTGGAAATTGTTTCTTGTTATGATTCCAACCTGCGTAATACCCGCATTCACAAGGTTTGAAAGGGTGAAATCTATAAATCTGTAACGGCAACCGAAAGGTACAGATGCAGCTGTTCTAATTGCTGTAAGTTCTTTAAGTGCAGTCTCGCCTTCTTGTGCGTGGATTAATGCTAATACGTTATTTGCTCTCATTTTATATCTACCTCCACACCTTCTTCGTCTATCATTTTATTTGGTGCAACGAAAGAGCCAGCTGCAATATGTGTGTTTTCACCGACTACTGATATTCCAAAGTTTGAAGCATCTTTTTCCGGAATGGCTCCTATGGTGGCATTCTCATCAATTATAGCATTCTCTCCGATGATTGAATAGAAAACTTTTGCACCTTTTTTGATGGTCGCACCGGGCATTATAATTGAACTTTCTATAAGAGAGTCTTCTTCAATAGTGGTGTTTGCAAAGATGATGGACCTTGAAATATTACCATCAATTTCACAACCTTTAGAAACCATTGAAGTTTTAATGTTTGCTTTGTCCGAAACGAAGTGAGGATGGACTGAAGGACTTTTTGCATATATTTTCCAAGATGGGTCATCTAAATCAAGACCGGATGAAGGAGTGAGAAGGTCCATATTAGCTGTCCAAAGGCTTTCAATAGTACCTACATCGCGCCAGTATCCTTTGAAAGGATAAGCTACCATCTTTTCACCTGCTTTATGCATTGCAGGAATAACATCTTTACCGAAGTCGTTTGTTGAATTTGGATTTGCTTCATCTTCCAGAAGATATTTACGAAGTTTTTCCCAAGTGAAAATGTATACACCCATTGAAGCTTTATTGCTTCGTGGGTTTTCAGGTTTTTCTTCGAATTCTGTTATTGTACCGTCATCGTCGCAAAGCATAAGACCAAAACGGGATGCTTCATTCCAATCAACTTCAAGCATTGCAATAGTGCAGGCAGCTTTTTTTGCTTTGTGATAACTTAGCATTTCTGCATAGTCCATTTTATATATGTGGTCTCCTGAAAGAATAGCAACATAAGTTGGACTGTATTTGTCTATGAAATGTATGTTTTGGTAGATTGCGTTTGCCGTACCTTTGTACCATTCTGTCCCTTCAATTTTTTGATAAGGAGAAAGAATGTGCACACCACCGGTTGTGCGGTCTAAGTCCCAAGGTTCACCATTGCCGATATAATCGTTAAGTTCAAGAGGTTGGTACTGTGTTAAAACACCAACGGTATAAATGCCGGAGTTTACACAATTTGAGAGCGGAAAGTCAATGATTCTATATTTTCCGCCAAATGGAACTGCAGGTTTAGCAATGGTTTTTGTGAGAATACCAAGCCTACTGCCTTGTCCGCCTGCAAGTAGCATTGAAATGCATTCATTTCTTCTTGCCATAAATCTTCTCCTTTATATTTTTTTAGATATAGGGCTGAATGTCCGGCAATGTTCAAACTAATTGAATCTTTATAATTGTGAATAGGAGTTTTTTTGGATTTTACAATACCGGTCGTACTAAAACCACTTCCTCCAAAGATAGGATCATCAGTATTAAATACAACTTTAAATTTTCCTGCCGGAACACCAATTGTATAATTTTCTCTGTCTACTTTTGTAAAATTAAAAATTGTATAAAGTTCGTCGCTATCATTATCTCCGGAACGTTTGAAAGCAAGAACGGAATGGATATTATCATCCGGAATTATCCATTCAAAACCTTCCCAACTATAATCTATTTGCCATAAGGAAGGGTTTTCTTTATAGAAATGATTTAGTGCTTTTGTAAAATTTTGTGTTTTTTTGTGCATATCATACTCTAAAAGACCCCAATCAAGTTCTTCAGCAAAATTCCATTCTTTAAATTGTCCAAATTCTGAACCCATAAAAAGAAGTTTTTTCCCCGGATGCGCATACATGTAGGCAAGCATTGAACGAAGACCGGCAAATTTTTCTTGGTATTCGACAGGATTTTCAGGGTCTCCCGGATGTTTGTTTATAAGAGAACCTTTTCCGTGAACCACTTCGTCGTGGGATAGCGGAAGAATGAAATTTTCTGAAAAAGCATAGAAAAAAGAAAATGTTAGATAATCGTGATTATATTTTCTCGATAGTCCGTCTAAGTTGAAATATCGAATAATATCGTTCATCCAACCCATGTTCCATTTGAAGTTAAAACCAAGACCACCTCTATGCACAGGTTTTGAAACCATAGGCCAAGCAGTGCTTTCTTCTGCAATCATTAAAATATCATTGTGCTCTCTGAATAAAGCGGTGTTGAGTTTTCTAAGAAAGGTAATAGCTTCAAGATTTTCAACACCTCCGTGGACATTTGGAATCCACTCGCCATCATCTCGGTTATAGTTTAAATAAATCATTGATGACACAGCATCTACACGAAGTCCATCAATGTGATATTTTTCAATCCAGAACATTGCATTTGAGATTAGAAAACTTTGAACTTCATTTTTCCCAAAATCAAAAACTTTTGTACCCCAATGTTTATGCTCACCTTTTCTGGAATCTGCGTATTCATAACAAGGAGTTCCATCAAATTCAAAAAGACCAAATTCATCTTTTGGAAAATGTGCAGGAACCCAGTCAAGAATAACACCGATTTCTGATTCATGACACTTGTCGATTAAATACATAAGGTCTTCAGGTGTTCCGTAACGGGAAGTTGCAGCATAAAAACCGCAAACTTGGTAGCCCCAAGAACCGTCAAAAGGATATTCAGAAAGAGGCATAAATTCAATATGTGTATAACCCATTTCAACCACATAGGGAACAAGTTCATCCGCAAGTTTTCTGTAAGAAAAAACATTCCCGTCAGAGAAGCGCTTCCATGAGCCGGCATGCACTTCATAAATGTTTACCGGAAGATCATAAATTTTACTGTTTTTACGCTTTTCCATCCAGAAATCGTCATTCCATTTGTAGTTATCTATTTCGTAAAATTTTGTGGCAGTTCCCGGTCTTGTTTCCATATGATATCCATAAGGGTCTGCTTTTAAAATGGTCCTTCCATCAAAAGTCTCAATAGCATATTTGTAGAGAGTAAAATGTTCAATTAAACCAGTGATTTCAGTCTCCCAGAGACTATCACTGATTTTATACATTTTATTTGCAGATACATCCCAGTCATTAAAATTACCGACTACACTACAAGAAGTAGCATTAGGGGCCCAAACACGGAAGACAACCGTGTCTTTATTTAAGCGATGTGAACCCATAAATTCATATGCTTTTGCATTGTTTCCTTGGTGAAACAGGTAAATTGGAAGGGATAAGTCTTCTCTCTTGAATGCCATAATATAACCTTTCTGTATTTATGGGGAATAATATCTACTATATAGTAACAAAAATTGAAAACGCGTTCAAGATAATGAAGTGCAAGGTGAGAAATTTTTATGTAAAGTAACTGTAAAGTTATAAACAAGTTTTGGAACTGTAAAGAGGATAACGGAAAAAATTGTAAAGTTATTGTAAATAAAGTGGTCATGTTTTTTGTTACCTGTATGAATATGCATATGGATATGCGGAAAAAGAAGAAAACAGTGTAAAACAAGCAAAAATCGTACTGAAATTTCGTAAAAAAGGTGAAAAAAAGCTCAAAAAAAGTTAAAATTTGATAAAAACTTACGTTTTTTGTTTGTTTTTAGTTGATTTTGTTAATAATATAATATATAATCACATGTATAGTGGAAAAATTTCTGCTCGGAAAATTTAAATTTTCAGAAAGTGAGGGAAAGAAATGGACGATAGGAGACGCACCATTTCTTCTGAGGAACAGATGATCGGCGAGGCTCTTATGCGTGTTTCTAACACACTTGAAGCCCAAAGATTAACTAAGTCCTTAGATTATCAAGAAAAACTTAGAGCACGTTCAAACATTAGACTTATTCTTGCAATTATATGTTTATTCGTAGCAATGATGACAATGGTAATGAGTGGAGTAATACTCTTCCTACTTTGGAGGTATGCAGATCCAATTCTTGACACTCTGGTACCATTCCTTAAGAGTATGACAGGCGACCTAGGCATTATCTGGAAGGGTCTCGTAGAATCAGCTACTTATCTTCCTGTAATGGTAGAACAGCTCACAAGACTTCTCGAATGTGTAGTTGTTATGCTTGAAGGCATGAGCCAAATGGATATTGCCGGAATGATGAGATATCTTACAGCTATGCTTGGTGCAGCTTCCGGTATGGTTGTTGACCTTGCCGGAGCTATGAAGACAATGATTCCGTTGCTTGGTGTTATGGGTAAATCTCTTATGAATCTCTTCACAGGTGAAGGAACATTCATGGGAATTGATGCTAAGTTACTTGGTACAATGATGCAAGATATGATGCAAATGATGGCAGGTCTCGCTTCATCAGGTAATGACATGATGACAATGATGTCTAGGATAATGGGCGCTATGGCTTCAGGTGTTGAAGGTGCAGACTTAGACGCAATTGCTCAGAGCACAACAGAATTCTTTAACGGTATGCCGGCTATGATTGACTCCGCTTCCGGTATGATGGATGCAATGGGTGCGGCTATGGGAGCTATTGATCCAGACCAGGCAGCAAACATTGTTACTGGCATGGGTAATGCTATGGAAGATATGGTAGAAGGTATGGCAGGAATGGCTGCTGCAATGAATGCTATCGCTAATTTGTTTAGCGGTCTAACTCCATAGGAATAGAAATCTCGTTAAATTTTAGAATAATAAATAAGAGCAGATTAATATTCAAGGCTCTCACGGTAATCCGTGAGAGCCTTTTTTCTTTTGTCTTATTTAAATTTGTCTGTTTAAATTTATTCTATGTTTTCTTTAGTTATTTCATTTACATTGTCGGTAGAAATACCTGTTAAATTATTGTTTTCTTTCGGAGCTACATTAGTAAATTCCGTTTTGAATCTATCCATATGCTTTTTTGTCTACGTCTTTTGTTGTAAAATCTAAGGCCTAACACAATTAAAATAAGAATTAAAAATAGGCTGATAATGAATAGACCTAGTTTTGCCCAGATTGAAAGACCAGTTTTTTCATCACCAGTTTTTACTGTTAGTGAATCAAGGCTTTCTTGAATATCGTAGCGAGCCTTGTCAATTTGGTGAAGAGAAATGCATCCTGTTGCTGCAATGCGTTCTGCTTCCTTAAGAGAATCATTTAAAGCTGTGTTAGATTCCTTTGTATATTTTGAAGTATTAATTGCTTTTGCTTGTGTAATCAAAGTGGTAAGATCTGTTCGATATGATTCTACAGTTTCAATATATTTTGCGAATTCTTTTGGATAATCAGTTTCAATTACACTGTATCCTCTGACAATTAAGTCGTCCCAGGTTGCAATCAAGTCATCTTTACCGCCACACTGTGAAGGGGAAGTTGTACTTATAAAAGCACGACCTATATCATCAAATTTGGAAAGGACAGAACTGTTAAAGATGCTTGAATAAGATTTTTCAGATTGAAGTTTTACCATTTTTGCACCGCTTTTAAGAGTACTTGGTACAAATTTTTTAACCGGCTCTTTCATTGAAGTAGTATATGTAGCTGAAATATGACAAATAGGGGTATCTGTTTGATTTATAAACAGTTGTATATCAGCAGAATCGGTGGCTCCACCAATAATAATTTTGTTACAGGCATCATAATTTCTTGCAACAGCATTTATTGCTTCTCGGTATTTCCAACCATTTGTAACAAGAAGCATCACATTTTTTGTAGATGTTTCAATTGCCTCAGCAAGAGAGCAAATAGAGTATTTTGTTGGTTTTGCATCTACACCACCGGAGCCTTCTTTTAGTAAAAACTTGTCCTTAAGTTCAGCAAGTGTGTAATCGGAAACTTTGCCTTTTGCTGTTGTATTGTCTCCTTTATTGACACACCAGATTGAAAGGTCGTCAGATGAAAGTAAAATAAGTTGTCTATCTTTAGTTTGTTGTGCACAAATCGAAACAATGTCAGCACCAAGCGTTGCTGCAGAGGATATTCCTTCAAGAGAGTTTTCAGGAAAGAGTCGAGGATTTCCATATTTTGCAACACAAAGTACTCTACCGTTTGGATTTTCAAAGCTTAGAACAATTTCATCAATTGTCGTTATTTCTTTATCTTTCTCTGCAAAAACAGGTATAGCAAAAGTTAAAGTAAAAACTGTGACAAGTAAAAGGGATATTATTTTTTTAAACATTTTAACAACTCCTTATGTAGATTTTATACAGACTTGTGTGTCCTTGTATGAACTCCATATAGAATGGTATATAATAATTTAATAACAACCAATAACAATGGTACCAAAAATATTATTAAAATAATACTATAAAAGAATTACAAAATTATATCAAAAAAAAAGAATTACAGTATCATATTAAGGTATCGCTAAATAATGTTATCATTTTTGAAAAGGTGTATCAAGGGAAAAAGGACTTGCCTTGCAAGACGAGTCCTTTTGTTGTTTTTTATGTAGATTTATTTCATTATGCTTTTTATTATTCTTCGATTTGTTGTTTTTGGGAACCCTTCCATATAGTTTTATTACGTCCTGACTTTTTCGCTATATATAGGAATTTGTCTGCAACGCCAATAAATTCTTCAACTGTTTTGAATGTTGGTAAGTACTCTGCAATGCCACAGCTTACTGTTATTGGATGTTCAATTTCTTTTACAAATCGTGCCTTTTCAACTTTCTTTCTAATTTTTTCTGCACGGTCAAAGGCTGTTCTTACAGAAGCACCCGGCATTACAAGAAGAAATTCTTCACCACCATATCTCGCGACTACATCGTAGTTTCGACAGTTTTTTATCAAAATTTCTGCAATTCCTTTGATTACTTCATCACCAATCAGGTGTCCATAGTCATCATTAACTTTTTTAAAATTGTCAATGTCAAACATGATAATTGAGAGAGGTGTGTTAGTCTTTTTATTTTTTTCAATTCCTGATTCAATATATTTAAGGAGAAATCTTCTATTGTATGTGCAAGATAATGGGTCTTTTATTGAAAGCTCTTCAAGTTGTTTTAGAAGTTTGTTAGTACAATTTTGTTGATATTCAAAAGCAATTGCAAGGGCTTTAACAAGTATTGACGTTGAAAAACCAACAATAAAAAAGTCCATTGCTTGGTCAAGGTACATGGATTCAACAGGCATTTGGAAAAAATATTCTGAAAGGTAATCTCTATTAACATACGAATAGTAGAACACAATAATATACCAGATAGATTCAAGTCCCAGCATAATTATCATTTCTTTAGAATCCAGCATAAGGACTGTAAATACTAGACCCATAACAAAGTAAATTGGCATACCACCTGTTATTCCGCCACAGGTTAAATAAAGTGCAGGGAAAATAAGACCATTGAGACCAACGAGGCAAGCAATGATACATATTGTAAGTTTTTTTGTTATTCTAAATGCTATGAAAGTTATAGCAAATAATGCAATACAAACAAAACATACACTAAGACCAAGTTTTCCAACTTTTGAAATGGCAGAAGCAATAGTTGCAAGTGTGCTAGCACCAATACCGCCAAGTGCTGCAAAATTAAAAAAGCGTTCTTTAATCGGCAGCTGACTACCGAACAAAACAGTGTATATATTGCTAAGACGTTTTTTCATAATCGGCTCCTTTGGTTTAATGTTTGTATAGATTTTGAAAAATTAAATGTTTAATGTTAATTCAACAGGACAGTGATCACTTCCAAAAATATCGGAGTGTATTTTTGCATCATTAATTTTGTCTTTTAAATCCTTTGAAACTATGAAGTAGTCAATGCGCCACCCGGCATTGTTTGCTCTTGCGTTAAAGCGATATGTCCACCATGAATATGCTCCGGTTAAATTTGGGTATTTATATCTGAAAGTGTCAATAAAACCTGCATCTAAGAGAGTATTGAATTTTTCTCGTTCTTCATCTGAGAAGCCGGGATTACCAACATTTGATTTTGGGTTTTTTAAATCGATTTCTTTGTGAGCAACGTTTAAATCGCCACAGTAAACAACAGGTTTTGTTTTATTTAATTCTAAAAGGAATTCTCGAATTTTATCTTCCCAGGTCATTCTAAAGTCAATACGCTTTAGTCCTTCTTGTGCATTTGGAACATATGCAGTGACAAAGAAAAAGTTTTGAAATTCTAAAGTGATTGCTCTGCCTTCCAAGTCATGTTCCGGACTTCCTATTCCATACATAACAGACAAGGGCTCTTCTTTTGAAAAAACTGCTGTTCCGGAATACCCTCTTCTTTCGGCATAATTCCAATATTGACGGTATCCCGGTAAATCTAAATCAATCTGCCCTTTTTGAAGTTTTGTTTCTTGAAGGCAGAAAATATCAGCATTTAGACTTTTGAAAGAATCAAGGAACCCTTTGTTTACACAGGCTCTTATTCCATTTACGTTCCATGAGATAAATTTTTTCATATGTAATCCTATATAATTTTCAACGTTTTGAAATTAATGCTTGTAAATTTTCCACTCTTTTTTAAAATCGTCGTAATTTGTAAAATAGTGGAAGTTGCCATCTACATCTGTAAAGAAGTAGAAGTAATTAGTTTCTGCCGGCCAAAGAGCTGCAATAATTGCAGAGCGGGAAGGGTTACAAATAGGACCCTTTGGAAGTCCTTTAGTTTTTAAAGAGTAACCGTTATTAGTGCAATAAAGAGCGAAAAGAGCGTCATAGTCAAGGTCATTTTCTTCAATATAAGATTTCATTTTATACTGAATGTAATGACGAGTAACATCGCTACCAAGATATGGGAACCCTTTAGACGGGTTGTTTAATCTGTTATGGAAAACAGATGAAACTTTTTTCATTTCTTCAATCCCTTCACTTGTAGAGAGGTCAACATTTGCTTCGGCTTGAATAACAGACGCAAAGATAATAACTTCAGCCATACTCATTCCAAGTTCAGTAGCCTTACTGTAACAATCCATTCCTCCGTAGGTTTCATCGTGAGTAAGAGCTTCGCCAAGTTTTGCGTTAAATGTGCTTAAAAAACGTGCCAGAACTTTATTGGCGTCTTCGTTTTCGTAGAAAGTGTAGGTGTTTGGATAGAGATATCCTTCAACAGCAAATATTTTATTTTCAGTCTCAATACCATTAAAAAGTTTTCCATAGCCTTCCGGAGCTGTTTTACAAACTTCTATAAAATCAGCCGCAGAACAAATATTTTTCTCTTCCAATCGTGTAGCTATTTCTAAAATAGTAAACCCGGGTGGAATTGTAACTGAAACAGACGGTCTCTCCGTTACCGACTCATCAGGGTTAGGATTTCTGACACAAGCCGTTAAAGAAAGACAAAAAATCAATATAAGTGAAAGAGATACAACTCGCTTGATAATAATCAACTCCTTAAAAAGCGATTATTATTGTACACAATAATGGTTTATAAAACAAGCCATAGAATTGTAAACAGGCTGTCTTAGTGGAGAGTTATTTTTATTGTTAATTTTGCTTGAAAAGAATGATTACAAGGCAAGTATAATTATATGAAAAAAATGGGCAAAGTTCATTAAAGCTATGAGCAGATAAAGCCCGTAGGGGTTAGCTTGACAAACTATTTTTAATGACGTAAAATATTTTCACTGATGGTGGTTCAGTTTAGTTTGATATCGGGAAGAACCTCCCACAATTAGGAATTGGAAAAAATTTTCTTTAGGAGGAAAACATATGATTACAAACAAAAAAATCGTTGTAACGGGGGCAACGAGCGGGATAGGTCTCGCTGTTACTAAAATCCTCGCACAGGGAAGTGGGAACAAAATTCTTGCGGTAGGAAGAAAGACAGAGAAAATTGATGGAATGTTTGACTCTTCAGTAGTCATTCCTTTCAGAGCAGATGTCTCAACTAAAGAGGGAGTTGATAGTGTTTTTGAAGCTGCTATTGAGAAATTAGGCGGAATTGATATTTTTTATGCCAATGCTGGATTTCCATACTTTGAGAAGATGGATTATGTTGATTGGGATAGAATTAAAGCTATCTTTGATACAAACGTTTTTTCTCCAATTTATTCTTACCAGAAAATGGTACAATACCTTGATGGTAGAGAAGGTCGTGTAGCTATCACATGTTCAGCAATGGGAGAAATGGCATTACCTGGATATGCTCTTTATACCGCTACAAAGTTTGCACTTCGTGGTTGGCAAGAAGCTATGAGACTTGAAATTCCTAGAAACGTAGGACTTACAGTTATCTATCCTGTTGGAACGGCTACAAATTTCTTTGCAGTAGGAACAGGTAAGGGAGATAAGGGTCTCAAGAAACCTTTCCCGATTCAAAAAGTTGATGCTTGTGCCAGAAAAATTGTTGAAGGTCTTGAGAAAGAAAAAGATGAAATTTCTCCACTTTGGCTATGGAGTGTTTCAAGAATTCTCTTTAAATTCTTGCCTATTGGAAAGAAACTTTATTGGTTAAATGAAAAACGTAAATTTGAAGCATTCCTTAAAACTCAAGGAAAGAAAAACCACTAATTTTGAAAAGATAGGTGGATAAATAATGAAAAATAAAGAATTTAAAATGCTCTTTTCGCCTATAAAGATAGGTAATGTAGAAATTAAAAATCGTATTACTTTAGAACCTATGCTTACCGGTGTTGGTCAAGGTGATGGTACTGCAAATGACAGACTTATCGCATATTATACTGAAAGGGCAAAAGGCGGCGTTGGCCTTATTCATACTGAGGTTACTAGAATTAACGATTGGACGGGAGCTACAAGCGGACTCCAACTTTCTGTTACTCATGATCGTTGTATTGAGTCTCTTAGAAAACTTGCCGATTCTATCCATCAGTATGATGCTAAATTGTTTGTTCAATTACACCATCCGGGAAGACAAAGTCTTAGTCTGGTTGTTACAGCATGGAAACTTTCTGAAGTTGTTGGAAGAAAGATTCCAAAATATTGGGACCTTTTCTACACTTTAACAAGATATTTTGATATCCTTGATTCACCTTTTATGCATAATTTTTATTTTCCAACAGTTGCTCCTTCAGCAGTACCTTCGGGTCTTGGTTCAGCTCCTGTTCGTGGACAAGGTGTTCGTGCCCTTACATTGAGAGAAATTAAAAAACTCGAAGAAGATTTTGTTGCTGGTGCTGTTAGAGTTAAGAAAGCCGGAGCGGATGGAGTCCAACTTCATGCTTCACATGGCTATCTTATCCAGCAATTCCTTAGTCCACACACAAACAGAAGAACTGATGAATACGGTGGACCATTAGACAATCGTTTACGCTTTTTGAGAAATATTATAGAAGGTGTTAGAAGAGAATGTGGTCCTGATTTTCCTATTACTGTCAGACTTACTGTTGATGAATATTACAGACTTTATGGCTATGAAAATGTTGGTCTTCACTTAGAAGAGGGTGTTGAAATTGCTAAGAAGCTTGAAAGTTATGGAATAGATGCTCTTGATATTTCAAGTGGTACATATGATACTATGAATTCATGGCTTGAGCCTACATGTTATGAACTTGGTTGGAGAAAAGGTAATGCCGCTGCTGTTAAAAAAGTAGTTAGTATCCCTGTTATTGCTGCTAACCATATCAAAACTCCGGCACAGGCAGAAGCTCAACTTCAAGAGGGAACACAAGACATTATCGGACTTGGTCGTCCTCTTCTTGCAGATCCTTATTGGGCACAAAAGGCAGAAGAAGGAAGACCTGAAGATATTACAAGATGCATTTCTTGTCTCTGGTGTATTGAGTCTATGATGGCTGGTGCTATGACAAATAACCCTCTTACATGTGCTCTTAATCCACGTACTTGTCATGAACTTGAATATCCGCTTAATCCACCTAAGGATGGCGGTGGAAAAGTTGTTGCTGTTGTTGGTGCAGGTCCGGCTGGTCTTATGGCTGCAAAGGTTCTTGCTGAGAGAGACTTTAAAGTTGTTGTTTTTGAGAAAAACGACAAAGTTGGTGGACAGCTTATTCTTGCTGCTACACCTCCAAAGAAGGAAAAACTTGGTTGGGCATGTGAAGATCTTGAACATCAAGCGAAAAAAGCTGGTGCAGAAATTCGTTTCAATACTGTTGCTACATACGAAAACCTTAAAGAGCTTGACCCTTATGCTATCATTGATGCATCGGGTGGACATGCAATTTGGCCACATATCCCAGGATATAATCTTCCTAATGTTTGCACATCCACTGAGATTCTTGATGGAAGTGTAAAACTTACCGGAAAAAAAGTTGCTGTTGTAGGTTCAGGAATGTCAGGCCTTGAGACTGCTAATTATTTGGCACAGCAAGGCAACCAGATTATGGTAATAGAAATGGCTGATACAATAGCACCAAATACTTGGAAACAAAATGTTGATGCTGTTGTCCCGGAACTTGAAGCTGCTCATGCAAAATTTATTACTTCGGCAAAACTTCAACAAATCAACGAAGGATCTGTTACAGTTGAACTTCTTGATAAATTTAAGATAACTACTACATATCCTTGTGATAATGTTGTTTTGGCAGTGGGTGTTGAACCGAATAAAATTGACGATAAGATTAAAACTATCACTCCAAGATATTTCAAAGTTGGAGATGCTGAAAAATACGGACGTATTGCTCAGGCAACACAGACCGCATACGATGTAGCATTACAGCTCAAATAAAGTAATATCTTTAGAAAATAAAAAAGCAGCTAGCGAAAGCCGGCTGCTTTTTACATGTAATATTTTCGTACAAACAACAACTAAAAAATTTGTATAATGAGTTGATAACAAAATGTTATGTGTAAACAATTAATTTGAACAAATTTTTATGAGGTCACCAAAACTAAAGATTTACCTAATTGACAATATATATAGTGTTTGCTATAATACACGTGGACAAGATGTATTATCTAAATAGATATCTTCTTTGCCCCTTCGTTTTATAAGGAAAGCCCCATGACTTTGACCGGTCATGGGGCTTATCCTTTTTATTTCAATCCTATTTTTATTTCATTATTTTAACTCTATTTTAATCTTTTTGATTTGTAAGGTTGTGGATTTAAAATAATTTGCATTTGACGTTTCCCTTTTCCTGTTTTAAGGAAGGAAACAACTGATTCAACAGCTTCAAGAAGTACTTCGGACATAAACTCAGAACTTTTTTCAAAAAGTGTTTCATCTGCTACAAAATTTATACCAAGAATTGAAACGACAATGAGACTTTGAATATCTGACGGTCCTTCATCGTAGAAAATATTAAATGCATTGAAAATTTTCTTTAAGGTTTGTCTGTCTTTTTTACGAATTGCGTTAAGAATTAAAGGTGTTGCGAGTTTTTCAAAGTATGCTTCAGGAAGAAACATTTCATATTCTTCAATATTTTTATCAAGTTCACCTTTAAGTTCAGGAAAAATGTTTTCCATACGATGTGCAAGATTTTCTGCTTCGTAGGAAATTGTACTTTCTCTTTTAGATTTTTTCTTTTTGCCACTTTGTAAAAACTCTTCAAGTTCAGGAGTTAAATTTTTGTTTTTTGTAGTTTTATCCGATTTTGTAGAATCATAAATAAGCTCTGTGCCAAAGAAACTAGAAATACTCTCTGCTACTTCATTTGCAACTGACTTTGTGTCTCTTGCTTCCCAATTCTCATCCTCATAATCAAAGAGAGTTTGAGAAACTGTACGGAAATCACCATCATTTTTTTTGCAAAGAATTTTTAAGATGTTTTCTTCAAGTTTCAACACAACTTCGCCGAGCTCACCTTCAAAGGTGATATCAGCCTCGTCTTCTCCCGGTTTTGCCGGTCCCGTAAGGTTAAGTCCGGCAGCAACCATAGTAGGTTCTGAAGATTTTAAAAGAGCAAGAATAGAATCTTTCTTTGAAACCATATGTGTAACGCCTCGTCCTTAGTCAAATAGTTAGTCATTATTTTAACATATAGACAGTCTTTTGTCATTACAAATTTTAATTGAAGATGTATCGCTATTATGTTAATATATACCTTGCTAATTGGATAATTTTTAACTTTTGGGGTTGTAATGATATGAAAAATGTTTTAGTCCTTTTTGGTGGCTGTTCAAGTGAACATGATATCTCTTTAATATCGGCATCATCTGTTATAAAAAATACACCAAAAGAAAAATATAATGTTTTAATGATGGGCATCACACGAAACGGTCGATGGTATCTTTATGAGGGCGATGTAGATGCTTTACCAAACGATAAATGGTTGGAAACGGGTAAGCTTACAGAGGCTTTTGTATCACCGGATAGAAAAATACACGGAATTACTGTGTGTAGAGAAGGTAAATATGAAAATATTCATATTGATATTGCATTTCCTGTTCTTCATGGAAAAAATGGTGAAGACGGTACTATTCAAGGACTTTTTCAACTTGCAGGAATTCCATTTGTAGGATGTGACATGACCTCTTCCGCAATTTCAATGGATAAGATTTTTACAAATATTGTAGCTGATGCAAATGGCATTGCTCAGGCAAAATGGGATTATATAACAAAATATGATTTTGAAACTGGTGAAAAGACGTTAGATGATATTGTATCAAAATTAGGTTTTCCAATTTTTGTGAAACCTGCAAATGCAGGTTCATCAGTAGGTATTTCCAAGGTTTATAATAATGAAGAACTTAAAGTTGCTTTATATTTAGCTTTTGAATATGATACAAGAGTTCTTTTTGAAGAGTTTATTGATGGATATGAAGTTGAGTGTGCAGTACTTGGAAATGATGAAATTAAAACCGGTGTTGTAGGTCAAATTACTCCTGCAAACGAGTTTTATGATTATGACGCAAAGTATATTAACACAGCGAGCATTTTAAATATTCCGGCTTTAGTCTCAAAAGAAAAGCAAGAAGAAGTAAAAAGTGTTGCTATAAAAACTTTTAAAGCAGTTGGCGGAATAGGTTTTGCTAGGGTTGATTTTTTTATAGCAAAAGAAGATAACAGGGTCCTGTTTAATGAAATCAATACAATACCTGGTTTTACATCAATAAGTATGTATCCAAAGATGATAGAAGCGGCAGGCATTTCATATGAAGAACTTTGTGACACTTTGCTCACATTAGCATTAGAAAAGTGGGGTATTAATTCTTGAGTGATAAGAAACTTAATGAATTCGAAAAAAAATATAGAATTACAATTAATGATAAGCACATAACTTCAGGTGAACAAACAGAGAGTGAAACTGAACTTATGGGGAATCTTTCTGTGCAAAAAAACGGGTATGAAATTCGTTATATGGAGCATACCGGTGATATGGCTGGTACAACGACAAAGATTTTTGTTGATGAACCGAACAAAGTACGTTTAACTCGAGGAGGATTATTTCAAACAGATTTAATCCTTGAACTTAAAAAACGTCATAATTGTTGTTATGAAACTCCGTATGGCACGTTAATCATGGGAGTTTATGCACATAGAATAGATTCTAATATGAATCCGGATGGTGGAGATTTAGAGTTTTCATATTCACTTGATGTAGGTGGCGGAGAAGTATTAGAAAATGAACTTAAGATAAGTGTAAGGAAGATTGACAATGTCGCAAATAGTTAAACTTGTAAAAGAACAACTTTATAGTTTGATACAAAAGACACTGCCAAAAGAGCATATGGAATATAAAATTGAGGTACCCGCAGATAGAAGCAATGGTGATTTTTCAACGAATGTTGCTATGGTAAACTCAAAAATATTCAGCAAGGCTCCAAGAATGGTGGCAGAAGAAATTTTAGAACAACTTGATCTTGCTGAAACTTATTTTGATAAAGTAGAGGTTGCAGGACCTGGTTTTATGAATTTCTATTTAAAAGATGAGTTTTATGCGGATATTCTAATAGATATTTTAAATTCCGGTGGCAATTATGGTAAGAGTGATTTTGGCGAAGGTAAAAAAGTTCTTGTAGAATTTGTTTCTGCAAATCCAACAGGTCCTATGCATATGGGAAATGCCCGCGGCGGTGCACTTGGCGATTGTCTTGCTACTATTTTAGAATGGGCAGGATATTACGTTGAAAGAGAATTTTATATAAATGATGCAGGTAATCAAATTGATAAATTTGGTTTATCACTTGATATCCGTTATCAACAGTATTTTAAAGGTGAAAAGATAGTAGAACTTCCAGAAGATAGTTATCATGGTGACGATATTATTCTTCTTGCAAAAGAGTTCGCTGAAATCAATGGAGATAGATATTTAAACGAAAGTGAAGAAGTTCGCAGGGCTGCACTTGTAGAATTTGCACTTCCAAAAAATATTGAAGATATGAAAGCTATATTGGCTAAATATAGAATTGAATATGATACTTGGTTTAAAGAAAGTTCTCTTTACGAAACTGAAGTTAAAGATACCATTGATGAACTTACAAAACGTGGTTATACCTATGAAAGCGAAGATGCTTTATGGTATAAAAACATTAAAGTTCAAACAGAAATTTTAAAGGCTGAAGGCAAGTCGAATGAGGATATAGAAAAACTTGAGCTTAAAGATGATGTCCTTGTTCGTGCAAATGGAAACCCAACTTATTTTGTAGCTGATATTGCTTATCACAGAAATAAAATTAAAAGAGGTTTTGATAAGAGTATAAATATTTGGGGTGCTGACCATCATGGACATGTTGCAAGAATGCAAGGGGCACTTTATGCTTTAGGTTTTGGTGCTGAAAAACTTGATGTATTACTTATGCAGCTTGTAAGACTTGTAAAAGATGGTGAAGTTGTTCGTATGTCAAAGCGTACAGGAAAAGCAATTATGCTTAAAGATCTTCTTGAAGAAATTCCAATTGATGCAGTGCGCTTTTTGTTTAACATGAGAGAAGCAGGTTCTCAGATGGATTTTGACCTCGATTTAGCAGTTGAGCAAAGTTCGCAAAATCCAGTTTATTACTGTCAATATGCACATGCAAGAATTTGTAGCATTCTTCGCAAATTAGAAGAGGACAGAATAGAAATTATTCCTGCAAATAAAGAAGATTTAATGCTTCTAAAATCATTTGAAGAGCGTGAACTTATTCGTCATCTTAGTGCACTTACGGATGAAATTGTTCAAGCTGCAAAAAATTATGAACCTGCAAGAATGACTCGATACTGTATTGAACTTGCTACTCTTTTTCATAAATTTTATAATGCATGTTATGTAAATGTGGAAAATGAAGCACTACGTCGTGCAAGAATCCACCTTTGTCTTTGCGTGAAGAATGTAATTTCAAATGTACTTTCAATGATGAAGATTACAGTTCCGGAGCAGATGTAGTTTAGCAGTTTACAGGTTTTTATAGATTTTGTAGAGTAATAAAATGATAATAGACCGGATTTGCAAAACAGATTAGAAAAAACTGTAATTAATGTCGTTGTGAAAGTATCGCATAATTTAACGAAAGTAGTTAATAGAATAATAGGGTAGTAAAATAACAAAACAGTAGGAGGGTTTTAAAATGAAAAAGCTTATAGTATGTCCTAAGTCTTCCGGAAATACTCACAAGGTATGTGATTATGTGTCAAAGAGGTCTGATTTTGAGTTAGAAGTTGTAGGTAGCAACAATAATACTGATTTAAAAGAGTGTGAAGTACTTATATTATCATCAGGAGTATATGGCGGTCATGCTCATAAAAATCTTTTAAATTTTGTGAAAAATTTAAAAAGCAACAATGTAAACCCTGATGTTAAAATTTACTTGTTTTTAACCTGGTTTGGTATGGGAAGTTCTAATGAAGCGGCAAGAAAAGAAATAAATGATCTGCTGGCACAAAACGGTTTAAAATTAGAAGAAGAGTATATTAATTGTTATGGTCAAGGAATGGTAATAATTAAACGTAATCATCCTGACTACAATGATAAGGAAAAAGTTCTTACGTGGGCTAGAGAGTTATAAACAAATTGTTATAAAATTAAATTTATTTTGCGGTGCTGTTTTAGGAAAAGCAAGAAAAGAGGAAATTAAAAAACTACCGAGAAGAACGAAAGTGTTCTCCTCGGTAATTTATTTTACTTAGATTTTACATTGAACTGCTTACAGATTTTACTTGCGCTAATTAGAATATCTCTGCAGTTAGAGAAGACTGCGAGAAATGATTATAAAATATTAAAATCTCAAAGGAGACAAATTTAGATGAAGAAAATTATCAGTTTACTTACAGTAGCAATACTCATTGTAACAATGCTTGCTGGTTGTACCCCTGAAGAGAAATCAGTATCTACAGACGGTTCAACATCAATGAGCAAGGTAATCGGTGCTTTAGGCGAAGCTTTTGAACAAGAATCTGGAATTGCTTTAACATATAATGCTACAGGTTCAGGTTCAGGTATTGAAGCTGTTTCAGCCGGCAGATGTGACATTGGACTTTCAAGCCGTGCACTCAAGGCTGAAGAAGAAGCAAACGGTCTCGAGGCAACAGTTCTCGCATATGACGGTATTGCAATTATCGTACACCCTGATAACCCGGTGAAAGATCTTGATTTAGAGAAAATCGCTAAAATTTACAAAGGTGAAATCAAGAACTGGAAAGATGTTGGTGGCAAAGATGCAGAAATCGTAGTTATCGGTCGTGAAGCAGGTAGTGGAACAAGAGATGGCTTTGAATCTATAACAGATACTAAAGATAGCTGTGATTACCGTCAAGAACTTACTTCTACCGGTGACGTTATTACAACTGTAGGAAGCAACCCGGATGCTATTGGTTATGCTTCTCTTGCATCTGTAAAAGACAGTGTTAGAGCACTTACAGTAGGTGGTATTGAACCAAGTGAAGCAACAATTAAGGATGGAACATACGTTGTACAGCGTCCATTTGTACTTGTAACAAAGAAAGATGCCAAACTCTCTAAGAGCGCTCAGAAGTTCTTTGAATTCATCAAGACAGATGCTGCAAAAGAAATTATCAGTGAAACAGGTGTAGTTCCTGCTAACTAGTAATGAGATTTTAAGCGACGGCACATTTTGAGCCGTCGCTTATTTTCACTTAAGGGGTAGTTATGAAGAAAAATAGATTATTTGAAAACTTTGTACATGGAATATTTTTCATGCTCGGTTTGATTACTGTTGGATGTGTTCTACTTATCACAATATATCTCATCATTTCAGGGTTACCTGCCATTAGAGAAATAGGATTTGTAAAATTTCTTTTTGGAAAAAGATGGGCATCTACTGCAGCTGAACCGGAGTATGGAATTCTTCCATTTATATTGACAAGTATATATGGTACTGCAGGAGCAATTATATTAGGTGTTCCTATTGGGTTTTTTACCGCAGTTTATTTGTCAAAAATAGCGAATAAAAAGGTTCGTTCGGTTATTGAGGCTGCTGTTAATTTACTTGCCGGAATTCCTTCAGTGGTATACGGTCTTGTGGGTATGCTAGTTCTTGTACCATCAATACGTAAAATATTTAGTGTTCCGGATGGTGCGAGCTTACTTGCAGCTATTATTGTACTTGCAATAATGATATTGCCAAATATTATAAAGGTTTCCATTACAGCATTAGATGCCGTGCCAGAGGAGTATGAAGATGCTTCTTTGGCTCTTGGAGCAACACCTGTTGAAACTTATTTTAAGGTTTCCGTTCCTGCGGCTAAAAGTGGTATTGCGGCAGCTGTTGTACTTGGTGTTGGTCGTGCAATCGGTGAAGCAATGGCTGTTATGATGGTTGCAGGTAATGTGGCAAATATGCCTTCACTTTTTGAGAGTGTTCGTTTTCTTACTACAGCCGTTGCAAGCGAAATGGCATATTCAAGTCCTGGCAGTTTACAAAGAAATGCTTTGTTTTCTATAGCTCTTGTTTTATACCTTTTTATTATGCTGATAAATGCAGCACTAAACTTCTTTTTAAAGAAAGATAAGGAGAAATAAGATGAGTAAGAAAAGAAAATTTTATATCTTCTTGATGCGTAGTATTATGATAGTAACAACTGCATTTACAGCAATACTTGTGTTGTTTTTACTTGCATATGTTTTTATAGAAGGAATACCAAATATTACTTGGGAACTTCTTTCAACAAAACCGAGTTACCTAGAGGAAAGAATAGGCATTTTGCCGGATATTCTTAATACAGTTTATATTGTTATAGCAACACTTATATTTTTATTACCGCTTGGTGTTGGTGCGGCGATTTACTTGACAGAATATGCTAGAAATCAAAGGGTAGTTACTACAATTGAATATGCCGCAGAAACTCTTTCAGGCATACCATCGATTATATATGGTCTTGTAGGTATGTTGGTTTTTTCTAATAATTTTGGAACAAGTTTACTTGCAGGTGCATTAACACTTGTTATAATGAATTTACCTACAATAATGCGTACCACGCAGGAGAGTCTTAAAACGGTTCCACAAAGCTACCGAGAAGGAGCATTTGGTTTGGGTGCAGGCAAATGGCGTGTAATTCGAACAGTAGTCATTCCCGGTTGTTTGGATGGTGTTATTACAGGTTGTATTCTTTCTATAGGAAGAATACTTGGTGAATCGGCAGCACTTTTGTTTACAGCAGGTTTTGCACATGCTTTAAACAATTTCTTTACAGGACTTAGAAGCCCCGGAGCAACTTTGACTGTAGCTCTTTATGTTTATGCAAAAGAGGAAGGTGAATTTGAGGTTGCTTTTGCGATTGCTGCTATTTTGATGATGTTGACATTACTAATTAATTTATCTGCCACATTGGTTGGCAAATATTTTGCAAAAAGGAAAAATATATGAGTGAAATAATTACAACTAAAGATTTATGCCTATGGTACGGTGATAATCAAGCTTTAAAAAATATAAATCTTGCCATTCCTGAAAAGAGCATAACAGCACTGATTGGTCCTTCAGGTTGTGGTAAATCCACCTTTATTAAAACACTTAATCGTATGAACGATTTAATTCCGAGTGTTAAAATCACAGGAGAAGTTAATTATAAGGGTCGTAATATTTTTAGTAAGGACACAGATGTAAATGAACTTCGCCGTGATATAGGAATGGTGTTTCAAAAGCCAAATCCTTTTCCAATGAGTATTTATGATAACGTTGCCTATGGTCCTCGTACTCATGGGATTACAAGTAGAGTAAAATTAAATGAAATTGTTGAGCAGGCGCTTAAAGATGCGGCAATTTGGGATGAAGTGAGCGATAGACTTAAAAAGAATGCTCTTAGCCTTTCAGGTGGTCAGCAACAACGTCTTTGTATTGCTCGTGCTCTTGCTGTAAAACCGGAAGTTTTACTTATGGATGAGCCGACTTCAGCACTTGACCCTATTTCTACTTCTCGAATAGAGGAACTTATATTGCAGCTAAAAGAGAAATATACTATTATTATAGTGACTCACAATATGCAACAAGCAGTTCGTATTTCAGACAATACGGCCTTCTTCCTTCTTGGAGATTTAGTGGAATTTGGCAAAACTGAGAAAATATTCTCACAACCAAAAGATAAACGGACTGAAGATTACATTACGGGAAGGTTTGGTTAATTATGAGAAGTAAATTTGATGAACAACTTAATTTGTTAAATAGAAAAATGATTGAAATGGGTGCCGAGTGTGAAAGCATTATAGCCCGTGCTGCAAAAGCATTGCTTGATGGTAATGTTAATGATGCTCGTGCTGCAAAAGAGCAAGGTCATAGAATTGATCAGTTGGAGAGAGAAATAGAAGGTATTTGTTTAAAACTTTTACTTCGACAACAACCTGTAGCAACAGATCTTCGTGTAATTTCTGCGGCACTAAAAATGATTACAGATATGGAAAGGATTGGCGACCAGGCAGAGGATATTGCAGAGATCATTATCTTTCTTGATGGTAGAACCTGTGAAAGTTGTCAAGAAATTCGCCTTATGGCAGAATCTACAATTGGGATGGTTACCGATAGCATTGATGCCTATGTAAATCAAGATCTTGAATTAGCAAAAGCAGTTGCTGTTCGTGATGATATAGTAGATGAAGCTTTTGTTCGGGTAAAACAGTCTCTTATTGAGATGATTTCTAAAAATATTGCCGATGGTGAATATGCATTAGATCTTCTTATGATTGCAAAATATTTTGAACGCATTGGAGACCATGCTGTTAATATTGCAGAGTGGGTAGCATTTTCTGTTGCTGGTATTCACAATATTTACAAAGGAGAATAGTATGATTTGGTGTGTTGATGATGACAATACCATTCGTGATATTGAAGTTTATACATTGAAACAGACAGGCTTTGAAGCGCGAGGATTTGCCGACGGTATGTCTATGCTTGAGGCATTAAAAACAGAAAAACCCGATTTGATTGTGCTTGATATTATGTTGCCCGGTAAAGACGGTGTAGATATTTTAAAAGAAATTAGAAGTAATCCTGATACTCGTAAAATTCCGGTAATTATGGCAACTGCAAAGGGCACTGAAATGGATAAAATAACAGGACTTGATTTGGGTGCTGACGATTATCTTGTAAAACCTTTTGGTGTAATGGAAATGGTGTCTCGTGTAAAGGCAGTACTTCGTCGTTATGAACCGGATGAAAAAGATGAAATTTTAACTGTTGGTGAAATTGTACTTAATAGCAAGGAACATCGTGTGACTGTTGATGGAGAAAATGTAGTACTTACTTTTAAGGAGTTTGAGCTTTTGAAATTTTTCATGTCAAATCCTAGTATTGTATTTTCTCGTGATAAACTTCTTTCAGAGGTATGGGACATTGATTATCTTGGAGAGTCAAGGACAGTAGATATGCATATTAAAACCCTTCGTCAAAAATTGGGCGATGCAGGTTCCTATATTGAAACAGTAATAGGTGTGGGATATCGTATGGAAGGTAATAGATGAGCAAAAAAATTTTTCGATCCATTATAACTGTTGCAATGGTTGTGCTGATAGCGAGCCTTTTTATTGCAAGTAGTTTTTTATATGATTATTTTAATAAGACGCAAGTGGAACAGCTCAAAGGAGAACTTTCAATTGTAGCAGATAATGTGAACAAAGTTGGCATAGAATATTTTGACAACTTTGATTCTTCAATTTTCCGATATACTTTAATTGATGTTGATGGTTCAGTTTTATATGATTCACAGGCTGACATAGAAAAAATGGATAATCATCTTGAACGTGAGGAAGTTGTAGAAGCGCTTAAAGATGGAAGTGGTAGCAGTGCAAGATACTCTAAGACTTTAACTGAGCGCACTTTTTATGAGGCAATTCGTCTTGAAAATGGTCAAATTCTTCGAATATCTGTAAGCCAAGTAACTTTTCAAACGTTAGTAGTTGCTATGTTTCCTGTTATTTGTGCAATCATTTTTATTTCTATAATAGTAGCATTTTTATTATCTGACCAGATGACAAAGAGTATTATAAAGCCATTGAATGAGCTCAATCTTGAAGATCCTACTGAAAATGAAACCTATGAGGAATTGACACCTGTTCTTACAAAAATTAATAAGCAGCATAAAAAAATTGTAGGACAGATGCATGAACTCAAACAAAAGAATGATGAGTTTGAGCAAATTACGGATTCCATGAATGAAGGTCTTGTTTTACTTGACGAAAAAGGATTTATAATCAACATTAATAATTCTGCGAAAAAATTATTTGACACGGATGATTTTATTGTTGGATATGATTTCCTTGTTTTGGATCGTAGTGCAAAAATGAGACAAGCTATTAAGAAAGCTTTTGATGGAAAACAGAGTGAATTTCGTGAAGAACGAAACGGTAATGAATATCAATTTTTCATAAATCGCACAGAGTCGGAAGGTAAAACGGTTGGCATAGTGATTCTTTGTCTCGATGTTACAGAAACTGCTTTTGCAGAACGAAATCGAAAGGAGTTTACTGCTAATGTTTCACATGAACTGAAAACTCCACTTCAATCTATTATTGGAAGTGCAGAACTTCTTGAAAATGGTCTTGTAAAAGCAGAGGATACAAATAAATTTGTGAAAAACATTAAAAAAGAAGCTACAAGACTTGTAGCACTTATTAATGATATTATTGATTTATCTCAGCTTGACGAAGATAGTAAGGTTGTCATTGAAGAGGAGGTAGATCTTTACGATATAGCAAATGAAGTATTTGAGATGCTAACTCTTTCTGCAGCAAAAAAGCAAGTACAGCTTAATTTAAATGGTGAACCTTGTGTAATGAAAGGTGTTCATAGGTATCTCTATGAAATTATTTATAATCTTTGTGATAATGCTATACGTTATAACAAGGAGGGTGGCTCAGTCACTGTTGATTTAAAAAATGAGGGCGATAGTATTGTTCTTTCGGTAACTGATACAGGGATCGGCATTCCTTCTGCACATCATTCACGTATCTTTGAGAGGTTTTATCGCGTAGATAAGAGCCACTCTAAAGAAACTGGTGGTACCGGATTAGGGCTTTCTATAGTAAAAAATGCTGTAGTATATCATGGTGGAACTATAAAACTTGAGAGCACTGTTGGGAAAGGAACAACAATTACAGTTACTTTTTAAAGCACGAGAGCTGCGTAAAAATAAAGCCTTGAGATGTTTTCTCAAGGCTTTACTTTTTTTTACTTTTACTTTTTATTTTTCTTCTGGGAAGAATGAATCATGAATAGCAGAAACAGCTTTGTCAGCATCTTTCTTTTCAACAAGAACTGAGATTTTGATTTCACTTGTTGAAATCATTTGGATATTGATATTTTGGCTAAAGAGAGCTTCAAACATTTGAGATGCTGTACCAGGATGTGTTTCCATTCCGGCTCCAACAATTGAAACCTTTGCGACGTCTGTATCAATTACAACGTTTTCTTTTGTGAGATTTGGAAAAGCCTCAAGTACAGAAGCTATCGCTTTTTCACCATGCGAATTATGAACCGTGAAAGTAATATCCTTTGTACCATCACGACCAACAGATTGAAGAATAATATCTACATTTATTTTATTTGCAGCAAGCTTTGAAAAAAGCTTGAACGCAATACCTGGATTATCAGGAAGTTTAAGAACAGAAATACGAGCAATGTCAGTGTCATTTGTAACTCCCCTAATAAGCATTTTTTCCATTTTTATTGCCTCCTTAACTATAGTGCCAGATGCTCTCTTAACGCTAGATAACACTTCAAGTTTTACGTTATATTTTTTTGCCATTTCAACTGAACGGTTGTTAAGAATTTTTGCACCGAGTGTTGCAAGCTCTAACATCTCATCGTAAGTAATTTCCTCAAGTTTTTTAGCTCCTGTAACTTTGCGTGGATCGGTTGTATAAACACCTTCAACATCTGTAAAGATTTGGCATTTATCAGCATGAAGAGCAGCAGCGAGCGCAACTGCGGACGTGTCTGAACCGCCACGACCAAGAGTTGTAATATCATCGTATTTGTTAATACCTTGGAAGCCCGCAACTATAACAATTCTATGTTTATCAATTTCTGCGGCAACACGGTCTTTATTTATCTTTTTAATACGTGCTGCTGTGTATGACGAATTTGTTACAAAGCCCGCTTGCCAGCCAAGAAGTGAAATTACCGGAAGTCCGATTTTTTCGAGAGCCATTGCAAGAAGGGCAGCAGAAATTTGCTCACCAGCGGATACTAACATGTCATATTCTCTTTTTGAATGGGCCGGATTAATTTCTTTTGCTTTTGCGATGAGTTCATCAGTTGTAGCACCCTGTGCTGAGACAACAACAATAATATCATTACCTTCACTATAG
Organism: Oscillospiraceae bacterium; assembly: GCA_012520505.1. Taxonomy (GTDB): domain Bacteria; phylum Bacillota; class Clostridia; order Oscillospirales; family Acutalibacteraceae; genus UBA1227. Next base: position 49,633 of record JAAYOC010000017.1, on the reverse strand, counting down.
GTTTCAGCAATTATGCCGGCAACGCGATGTATGCATTCTGCATTAGCAACTGATGAGCCACCAAATTTTTGTACTATAAGCGGCATATTCTCCTCCTTAACATTTTGCTACTCTAATAAGTGATTTAAGTTCTGCGCCTTTGATATTTTCAATTTTATCAATAAGTTCTGTTTCCGTATATTCATTAGTAATGAATGCAAGTTCTAATGTGGTTGCACCACTTCTTGAAAGAAGATGAATGTCCCCAAGGTTTGCTTTAATAGTTGGAAGAATTTGGAAAGAATCAAAGACACGAAGTCTAACATAATATTGGTTTTTAATTGTTTTGTAGTCAACAATAACACCTTTCTTTTCAGGTCCCCAACCGATAAGACGGCGTTTGTCAGTATGATTACAAGCATCAATAACATCGGCAACTACTGCTGAAGCAGTTGGAAATTTTCCGGCACCCTTACCGTAAAAGAGGACTTCGTCAGTAGCATCACCGTCAACAAGGATTGCATTGAAAACATCATCAACACTTGCAAGCTGACTAGTTTTATTTACAATTGCCGGACTTACAAGAATATAGAGTTGTCCATTATTAAGTTGCTGTGCTGTGCCAATGAGTTTGATTACAGAATTATAACTTGCAGCATAAGCAACATCTTCAAGCATAATTTTTGTAATTCCTTCACTGTGAACGTCTTTTGGATAGATGTGGTTGCCAAAAGCGAGAGCTGCAAGGATACAAATTTTTCTACATGCGTCGTGACCTTCAACATCAGCGGTTGGATCCTTTTCAGCATAGCCTTTTTTTTGAGCAATTTTGAGTGCCGTTTCAAAAGACATATTATCGGAAATCATTTTTGTTAGGATAAAATTTGTTGTACCATTAAGGATACCGTTAATTGAACGAATATTATTTGCTGCAAGACAAACAGAGAGAGGCCTTAGAATAGGGATGCCTCCACCAACACTTGCTTCAAATAAAAAGTTTACATTGTTTTTCTTTGCAAGTTCTAAAAGTTCAAGCCCTTTTTCAGCCACTAGCTCTTTGTTTGATGTTACAACATGTTTGCCGGCGGAAAGGCATCTACTAGTGAAATCAAAAGCAGGATTAATTCCACCTATAGTTTCTACAACAACTGAAATTTCATGGTCTCTTATAATATCTTCAAAATTTTTGGTAAATTTTTCTTTGTTTTTATCGTCCGGAAAATCTCTAATTTCCAATATATATTTAACGAAGAGATTTTCAGACATTTTTTTATTCATTAAATCTTTGCCACGATTGTTTATTATTTCAACAACACCAGAACCAACTGTGCCGTATCCCAGTACTGCAATATTCATAATTGTCTCCTCTCTTTTAAAATGTTTTGCCGGGTAAAGTTATGATAAGTCCAACTATGTATAAGACTTTGTCCATGATATGTTGATTATAATAGCATAGATTATTCTTATAATAAAGAGCTTTTTTGATTTAAAATGAAATATTTTCGTAACCTTTTTTGTATTGTTTATTTATGTACACTAGTATAAAATGGTTTAGAAGCAGGAAAGAGTGAGGGTTTATTTATTTGGAGGTGCTGATTTTTGAGTGTCGAAAGGAAAAAAGATTTTATAATTAATGTTGCTTTTTTTGCACTTATTTTGATTCTTTTTGCATTGTTTTTGCAATATTTGTTTACACCACTTTTACCTATAATTATAGGTTTAACATTAAGTGTATTGCTTCAAGGTCCGGTAAATAAAGTTGTTGAAAAGACAAAAATACCAAAGGGTGTTGTATCAACATTTTTTGTTTTACTTGTACTTGCAATTTTTGTTGTTTTTATAATTTTCGTTGGTGTAAAAGTTTTTGGAGAGCTTAAAGGACTTTTGCAATTTGTTTTTTCAAAGGTTTCAGATTATTCTTGGGTAGAAGAAAAAGTTTTTGGGATAATAAACACTCTTCCAGAAGTTTTAAAAAATCTACTTTTACCTGAAGTAGAAGGAATACTTGCAGGATATAAATCTATTTTGACAAAAGATGCTACGGACAGCCTTGCAGGTTTTGATATTTCTAAATTTGATTTTTCACTTATAACTTCAAGAGTTCCAGGCGTATTAGAAACAGCTAAACAAATCCCTTCATTTCTTATTGCAACAATTATTACTGTTATTTTTTCTTGTTTTGCAACGGCTGAATATGATATATTTGCAAAATTTATTAGAACACATGTAAAGGGCGGAGACAATAACATTTTTTCTGTAACAAAGAGAATTGTAATGACATCAATTTGGAAATTAATGAAGGCATATTTCTTTATTTGTTGTATTACTTTTTCAGAAATGCTTATAGGTCTTACAATTTTTAGAGTTTTAGGAATCTTTGAAAGCAAATACACTATAGCTATTGCATTAGTCATAGCTGTCTTTGATATTATGCCAGTTGCAGGAACAGGTGGAATAGTACTGCCTTGGGCTTTTTATAATTTGTTTTTTGGAAATCCGGCTTTAGGTTTCGGTTTGGTTCTTCTTTACATTGTAATTACAATTGTTCGTCAGATAGTTGAGCCAAGATTTATTGCAGGTGAAATGAGTCTTCCGCCGGCTCTCACTCTTGCAGTAATGTATACGGGACTTAAATTTTATGGCATGGTTGGAATGTTTACGTTTATGATTGCAGTTTATTGTGTGAAGCTTCTTTCTGCAGAAGGTATTATTGATTTTTTCCCGGTAAAAGAGGAAGAAAAATTACAAAATGTAATTGAGAAAACGTAGAATGTTACTGACTTGTAGTAATTCGTAACTTCAAATTTGTTTAAATGACACCTTATTTTTCGTATAATAAAGGCACGTTAAACAAATTGGAGGTGTCTGCATGAAAGCGTATATCAATAATAACAGGGAAAGTGTACTGTCAAAAGCAATTATTGCAGGCATATTTGTGCTAACATTTATCATGGCAATTTTGTTTGATGATGTAACTCCTTCAGCTATGCTTTTTATTTAAAAAATTTCTAAATTTAAGAATGATAAACGAAAGGCTGTTCACTTGTGTGAACAGCCTTTTTATGTTATACTATTTTGAATAATTTTATAGACAGTCTTATGGGTAATTTCCGTAGAATAATAGGAGAATAATATGATGATTATTTCCCCATCACTTCTCTCTTGTGATTTTGCAAAAATGGGAGAAGAAATAACGAGAATGGAAGATGCGGGTGCACAATGGATGCATTACGATGTAATGGATGGACATTTTGTTCCAAACATTACTGTTGGTGCTCCGGTTTTAAAGGCACTTACGAAAAAAATGCGCGCTGTTGCGGACGTACATCTTATGATTTCAGACCCGTTATTTTACGCAAAGGATTTTGCAGAAGCAGGAGCAGATTATATTACGTTCCATATTGAAGCGGATTCTGATCCTGTTAAGACAATTAACAGGATTAAAGAACTTGGATGTAAAGTAGGATTGAGTATTAAACCAAAAACGCCTGCTGAGGCAATTTTTCCATATCTTAAGGATATTGATTTAGTACTTGTGATGACAGTTGAACCGGGTTTTGGCGGACAGTCATTTATGGCAGATATGATGTCAAAAGTTAAAGCGATTTATGATGAGGTGAGACGAATAGGTCGAGCCGACATAGTAATTGAAGTTGATGGTGGTATTAATGAAATAAATATTGTAGAAGCTGCAGCAGCAGGTGCAAATGCGTTTGTATCCGGCAGCACAATTTTTAATGCAGTTGATGCAAAAAAAATTATTTCCTTGCTCAAAGAACGTGCGAAGGAAGCATATCCAAAAGAAGAGGAATAAAAGTATGAAAAAAACTAGCCCTGAAAAACTGAAAAGTGAAAACAGTGCTGTGCGTTCTTATATGATTGATATGATAATCATGCTTTTGGTTATTTCAGTTGTGTCAATATATACTTATGGTTTGCGTGCAGCAGAAAGCATTATCCTTTCAGTACTTGCAGCTGTAGCTGTTGAAGTTATTTCGTACACAGTTTTTCTTAGAAAAAATCCGGAACGTATTTCAGATTTATCGGCAGTATTTACAGGCCTTGTTATTGCATTGGCTTTACCGTCGTCTGCACCATTATGGCTTGCTCCATTGGGAAGTGTTTTTGCAATTGCAATTGCAAAAATTCCATTTGGTAATGCAATCACGGTTCCATTTGTTCCGGCTGCCGTTGGTCTTTCATTTTTAACTATTAGTTATCCGGAATATGTGTTTACATATCCTTCTTTGTCTATCGGTTCACTATCAACAGCTGTTACGGAGCCGGGATTTGTGGCAGGCACATCTCTTGCTAATATGTTAAGTCAATCAAAATCAATTGGTACAAATATTTTGAATATACTTGATGTGTTTGTGGGACGAGTACCAGGTCCTATTGGTGCTTCGTGCTTCATACTCATGCTTGGCACACTGGTATATATGATAATTCGCAGACAACCTGGTGTAATTACAACAGTGAGTTTTCTTGCTGCCTGTAGTTTCATGGCGGTATTATTCCCACGAATACTTACAGGAAGAACATATTCTCTTTTTATGGAGTTGTCTGCAGGCTTATTGTTTTTTGCTGCGGTATTCTTTGTTTCAGATCCGGCTACATCGCCAAAGAGTCAAATAGGTAAGGTTTTATATGGACTGACGGCTGGTGTTATTACGATGTTGCTTCGTTATTTTGGAACATTTGAAGAGGGTGTATGTTTTGCCGTGCTTGTAGTGAATGCTCTTTCTGCACAGTTTGATGATTTAGGAGCAAAAGTTATGAGCAAATTTCAAATGAATCCTCCAAAGAAAACACTAAACAGAAATGTAAAGATGAAAAAAATCAGAAAAACAAGGAAGGCAAGGAAAACAATAAAATCAATAAAGGAAATTGAAGTAGTAGGAACAATAAAATCGGAAGGAATCGTAGGGACTCCGTCTATAGAGGAAGGAGGCGTTCTTGTAAATGAAATCGTTACTGAATAAGAGCTATTTTTTCCAGGAAGTCCTCCTTAAAAACCCTGTACTTATAGGAATGATTGGTCTTTGTCCAATTGTTGCTATTTGTACAACTTTAAAGGTGGCAATAGTAATGTCAATTATCACAATTGTGACACTTGTTATTGCACAAACACTAACAGTTTTAGTTTTCAAAAAAATGCCAACATGGTTTAGGATGAGTTTTTACGCATTTGTTGGAATGATTGTTGTATGTGTAAGCATGGTTATAATAGATAAAATCGCTCCGGAAATTATGCTTGTATTTGGGATTTATCTTCCACTTCTTGCAGTGAATCCCGTTATTGTAAGGCAATGTGAACGAGAAGGAATAAATGTTGGTTTATTTGAAGCTGTTATAAATTCAATTTGTGTAGGAATAGGGTATTCGCTGGTTTTACTAGTTGTAGGATTTATAAGAGAATTACTCGGAAACGGTAGTATTTGGGGATACAATATAAAACACTTTACTCCAATAGTAGGCTTTCTTATGCCAATGGGCGGATTTGTTGTTTTAGCATATCTAGCTGCTGCACTTCGTACTTATTTTAGAAAGCTTGATCCTGAATTTGCAGATGAATTAGCAGTAAATTCAAGTGCAGCAATTAAAAAACAACGTAAAACTCTTAAAGAGATTCCAGTTGAAAAAGAAGATGTAGCTGTTCTTTTTACACCTGCATCGACAGATGAAATATTAAAAGATGTACCGGAAGAAACAATATTTAAATCAAAATCAATTATTGATAAATTAGAAGATCAAATTACCAAGAAGCCTGAAATGCAAGATGGCACAAAATCTAAGACACAAATTAGTAAGAGCGCAGAAATTAAAGGTGGCACAAAAGTCACTCATAGAACAGACAGGCTTGAATTTATAACTCTTGATCTTTCAGCTGAAGGCAAGGCGAAAGCAGAGGCAGAAGCTTTTGCGGCGGCTGCGGCAGCAAGTAAAGCTAAGCCAGAGCAAAGACAGAGAATAAAGAGAAATCAAGCAAAGAAGATAAAAGGCGAGGAGCCACAAAAGCTTAAAAGACGGTCATTGTTAAGGCCTGAGGAAGGGGAAAAACCACAATTAGAATTAGAGCTTGGGCCACAGGTTGAAGAGTCCTATGAACAATCGGCAGAGGATTTAGTTAAAAAAGCGGTTGAAAAAGTAAAAGAGATTGCAAGGGAAGAAACTGAAGAAACTAAGAAAGAAGTAAAAGAAAAAGAAACTAAAAAAGAAGAAGTAAGAAAAACTGAAAAAAAGGAAAAAATAAAAGAGCCTGTAGATGAAGTTGAAGAAACTATAAGGGAAATATTAGAAGATGCGAATAAAATAAAAATAAAAGAAGCTGAAGAAATAAAAGAGCCTAAAGAAACAAAAGAAATTGAAGAAACTATAAGTGAAGTAGAAAAAGCGAGAAAACAAAAGGTTTCTTCGGGAAAAAATGCAACTTTTGTTCGTAAATCGAAGGAACTGGAGGAGCTCATGTCAAAATCACTTGACGACATTCTCAATGAACTTCCAATAGAAAGGGAGGGTGATGAAAAATGAGCATTATTTCAGCATTTTTTGCAGCATTTATGTATGTTGTGTTCGCCCAAAACCTCGTTTTTACCGGCGGTTACGGTATTAGTGAATCTATTCGAAGTGCAGCAAGACCAAGACAACTTATGCTTTTTTCGATAACAATTGTTTTTTTCTCAACTATTACATCGTTTATTTGTCGAATTTTGTTATTTATTCCAGCACTTAAAGCTGCATCAATTACAGTGTCACTTGTTGTTTATGCAATTGTTCTTATAGAAATTTTTCTAATTACAATTGCAGTTTTAAGAACAGCTCTTAAAGGGTCTTCTTGGACTGAGGAAGAAAAGGAAATATTTTTTAGACAAACCGCCGTTGCAGCATTTAATACGTTAGTATTTGTAGTGCCTTTTATCAATGAAAAAGCAGCTTGTACGGTAGGTGAATCTATTGCCCAAGGTTTTGGTGCAGGCATTGCGTTTATATTAGCAACAGTTTTTATTCATTTTGGAATGAAAAAAATAGAAGCAAATCCTGAAATTCCGGAAAGTTTTAAAGGAATTCCAGCACTCTTTATGTATATTGCAATTTTATCTATTGCATTTACCGGTTTTACCGGAAAAGCATTATTTTTCTAAGGAAAAAGTATACAGGAGTTGTCGAAAGACAGCTCCTGTTTTTTCATCTTAAAATCATTGCACCCTTATATTATTTGATATATAATGTTATAGTGTATACGTATTATTGCGTAAAATGGGAAGTTATGTCAATTGGAGGGAACAGTTTTGCAGTGTTATTTTGACAATAGTGCAACAACAAAACCACTAAATTCAGTAGTGAAAGCAATGGTAAAAGCATTGACGGAAAATTATGGAAATCCTTCTTCGTCACATAAAATCGGAGATGATGCGGCGAATCTTTTGGAAAGCTCAAGAAAATCTCTTGCAAAAGCACTTTATTGTAGGGAAGATGAAATATTTTTTACATCTGGTGGTACTGAAAGTAATAATATTGCAATCTTTGGTGCTGTAGAAGCTTTAAAGCGAAAAGGGAAAAGAATAGTTACAACTTCAATTGAACATCCATCAGTTTCAAAGTGTATTGATAGACTTTCAGAGCAAGGATATGATGTAGTAAAACTTCCGGTTGATGAATATGGTGCTGTAAAAGAGGAAGATCTTTTTCCTGCTATCACGAAGGATACTATTCTTGTTAGCCTTGCATATGTAAATAGTGAGGTTGGAAGTGTTCAGCCAATAAAGGCCGCAGCAAAAGCAATTAAGAGTGCAAATGCTCCAGCTATGCTTCATGTTGATGCAGTACAGGCATTTGGAAAGATTAAAGTAAAACCTAGTTTGCTTGGAGCAGATCTTATAAGTGTAAGTGCACATAAAGTTCACGGACCAAAAGGTGTCGGAGCCCTTTATGTAAAGAAAGGTACAAGGCTTGTTCCGTATGTGCTTGGTGGAGGACATGAGGGAAATATAAGATCCGGAACACAGGGTGTGCCGGGGATTGCAGGCTTTAGTGCTGCTGTCGATGAAATCAAAGAGGACGAAATAAAGCAAAATTATGAAAAAGTAAAACTGCTTAAAAAGAAGCTTTTGGCAGAATTAAAAGATTTGGATAATTTGGTAGAAAACTCTGGAAAAGAATCAATTCCTTATATCTTAAATATTTCGTTGATAGGACTTCCTTCTGAAGTTCTTAAAAATTATTTATCTGAACATGGCGTATATGTTTCAACAGGGTCCGCTTGTTCAAGGGGTCAAAGAAGTGTCATTTTAACAGAAATGGGACTAAGTAATGAAAGAATAGATTCTGCAATTAGAATTAGCTTTTCTCGTTTCAATACAGAGAAAGAAGTACTTTACCTTGCAAAGATGATTAAACAAGCAAACAATACTCTTAGAAAGGTTAAACTTTAATGAAGGAGATAATACTTATCAAGTATGGTGAGCTAGCACTTAAGGGTCTTAATAGAAGTACTTTTGAAGACATTCTTGTGAAAAATTTAAAAAGAAGACTTAGTAATATAATGGATTTTTCAATAACAAGGTCTCAATCGACAATGGTGATAGAACCCATATCTAAAAATCCGGATATGGAAGCCGTAAAAGAAGTTATTTCAAAAGTTTTTGGTATTGCAGGTTTCTCAATCGCCGCAGCTTGTGAAAAAGAAATAGAAACAATTAAAAAGACAGCTGTAAAATATTTGGAGGACACTTTAGTTTCTTTTAAAACTTTCAAGGTAGAAGCGAAGCGTTCGGATAAAAAATTCCCGTTAAAATCACCTGAAATTTGTAATGAGCTTGGCGGATATATTCTTTCAAAAAATCATCATTTAAAAGTGGACGTACACAATCCAGATATTGTAGTAACTGTCGAAGTTAGAGATAATTATGCTTTTATCCACGGAAATCAAATAAAGGGAGCGGGTGGTATGCCGGTAGGCACATCAGGACGTGCAGTAATTATGATTTCCGGTGGAATAGACAGCCCTGTAGCAGCTTGGACTATGGCGAAGCGAGGACTTGTACTTGATGCAGTACATTTTGCGTCGCCGCCATATACAAGTGCTCGGGCTGAACAAAAAGTACTTGATTTACTTTCAAAGGTTTCGGAATATAGTGGAAAAATAAATACATTTATAGTTCCGTTTACTGAAATTCAAGAGCGCATTAAGGATGATTGTCCTGAAGAATTAGTTACAATCATTATGCGAAGAATGATGATGCGCACAACAGAAAAAATTGCAAAAAAACAGGGGTGTTCTGCAATTATTACCGGCGAAAGTTTAGGACAAGTAGCTAGTCAGACATTACCATCAATCGCTTGTACAGATATTGTTGCAAATATTCCAATATTTAGGCCACTTATAGGGATGGATAAAAATGAAATAGTCGCTATTTCAAGGAAGATTGATACATTTGATATATCAATACAACCATATGAGGATTGTTGTACGATATTTGTACCAAAACATCCAAAGCTTCGTCCAACTTTAGATGAAGTGGCAGAAGCTGAAAAAGCACTTAACATAGATGAGCTTATAGGGATAGCAGTTAAAAACACAAAATTTGTAATTATAGATGCGTCTGTTAGAGAAAATTGATTTATGTAGAAGGATTTGAATTGCACAAAGAGGTTAAATTATGGGAATGGTCGAAGAAGTTGCAGAACTTTTGAGAAGTCAAGGGAAAAAAGTTGCGCTTGCTGAATCGTGTACGGGAGGGCTTATTGCAAAAACACTTACAGATATTGCAGGTTCTTCTGATTTTTTTGAATACGGTATAGTGTCATATTCAAACGATGTTAAAATTAAATACCTCGGTGTAAAGAAAGAAACCATAGATGAATTTACAGCGACTTCGAAAAATACTGCAATTGAGATGGCACAGGGAGCAAGAAAAAATGGCAATGCCGATATAGGAATCGGAGTTACGGGTGTTGCCGGTCCGGGAGATTTAAACGGTCATCCTGAAGGAGAAATTTATATAGCTTTAGTTGATGCAGAAAATGTAAAAGTAACCGAAATAAATACAAAAACTCAAGGAGAGCGGGAATATAATAGAGAAATAGCTTTAAAAACCGCACTTGAAATGCTCAAAGAATATTTGATAGGAAGGTGATGATTCGTGGCACAAAAGAAGAATTCAAAGAAAAAAACTAAACAGGAGAAAAATATTTTAGAGGGCCAGACATCACTTGAAGAGATAATTGCTCAAGCGACGGAAACTTCTAAAGAGGAGGAAGTTTCTAAAAAAGAAATTAACACAGTTGATGAAGCTTCTAAAAAAGAAAAGTCGAAAAAAGAATCAGTTTCAAATAAAAAGACTACTGAAGTAAAAGAAGAGGCTTCTAAAAAGAAAGCTGCTTCAAAAAAGAAGATTGAAGATTCAAAAAAGGCAGAAAGTGTAACGGAAAAGGTTGAAGATTCAAAGAAAAAAGAAGAATCGAAAAAGGCGAAAAAAGAAGAGAAACCGAAAGAAAAGAAAACTGAAACTAAAAAAGAAACTTCCAAAAAGAAAACAACTTCTAAGAAAACGGAAAAAGTAGAAGAAAAAGATAAAGATGAAAAGGAAGCTGAAAAAAAGACAACAGTTAAGGAAAAGGCCACTGAAGTAAAAGAAGAGGCTTCTAAAAAGAAAACAACGACTAAGAAAAAGACTGATGAGTCTAAGAAAAAAACAACGACTAAGAAAAAGACTGAAGAGTCTAAGAAAAAAACAAAAGAAGAAAAAGATAAAAATAAGAAGGAATTAAAAAAGACCGAAGAAAAACAGATTGAACGTTCTAAAGGTTATTTAGAAACTCCAAAGGATAAGCAGAAATTGCTGGAAAGCGCTTTTTTAGATATAGATAAGCAGCTTAAAGGTTTGAAAGGTGAAGAAGTTAAAGAAGAAAAAGATAAACCTAAAAAAGAATCAAAAACAACTTCTAAAAAGCCAAAAGGTAAAGGTAAATCAAAGAGAAAACCTCGTGGAAAAGTAGAAAAGACGGATAATGAAAATATATTGATTTACAGTCTAGAAGTTGATGCTACGGTTGAATCTGAAATACCGGAAGAGAAAAAGCCAAAGTCAAAAAAAGAACTAGAGGAAGAACCAAAAAAAGAAAAAGAACGGAAAGAGACATTAAAGAAAAAGAAGGCTGAATATTTTGAAATGTCAGTGTTGGTTGAAGAAACAACTGATAAAAGAGATTTAGATGATGGAGCAAAACCAGTAAGTGCCGAGTTTAAAATTCTTCCTAAAATTGTGGAACAGTTTGTTCCAACTCAGGCTGATGGCATTTTCGAGATTATACGAAAAGGATTTGTTGTTATCTGTTGTGTGTTACTCCTTGTAAGTATGATAATTTTGCTTAAGAGTACAAGAAGTAGTGAAACAGAGGACAATTCAGGTTTTAATTTTGTTACAAAATATGTGAACTCATATGCTATAAATCAACAAAATGACACTACTGCAAACAAGTAAGGAGGAATTCACTTGTCAGATCAAAATAATTATTACCCAAATATGCCTGTAGAATCAAAAGAAAATCATATACCACAGCAACCTTACTATCCGACTATACCGGAGCAATCGCAAGAGGCACAATCAGGCTATGCTCAACAAACATCGCAACCTGATTTTGATCAATTGCAACCCGGTTATGTGCAACCACAGTCGGAGCAGGAGCAGGTTCAAACACAGGTACAGTTTGAACAACCGGTTTATGAGGAACCACAGCCTGTAATACAGCAACCAACTTATGAGGAACCACAGCCTGTAATACAGCAACCAATTTATGAAGAACCACAATCTGTAATACAGCAACCAATTTATGAAGAACCACAATCTAATTACATGCAGCCACCACAGGTTCAGCCACCTCAGATGCAGGCACCGCAAGTTGCACCATCTGCACATCCGGAGGTAGTTATTCCAAAAACAATTTTTGAGGAGTATGGTTTCGAAGAAGAAACAATTTCGAATCATAATTATGGTGGGTTTATGCAAGATACGAATCCTTCAATAGAAGAAATAAAATTTCCTGATGAAAATGTTTTTAATGATCAAACACCTAATTTTGATATTGCTGAAGTAGAAGAAAAAGCACGTCAAGAGGACGAAACAGACGCATTTACTCATAAAACACTCAATGTATATAACGGTAATGTTTCTGCTAAAAACAATTCGGAACCACTTTTTCACGAATCATCAAGTTTAGTAGAACCAGTACCGCCTCCTAGTTTCGACCGATCAGAGGGAGTGGTAGAAACAATTTCTGAGCCGGAAGCACCTGAGGTTGATTTTATGGCTTCAATGAAGGCAATGTTTGTTTCTATGGGTGATGCAGATGAAACAGAAGAAACTGCTGCATCAGCATCAGTCGAACAATTAGAATCAGAATCTGCATCAGTTGAGCAATCGGAATTAGAATCTGTAGCAGTTGAACAACCAAAATCAGTAACAGTTGATCAATCTGTTCCAGTAGATTTTGTGGAGACGACGGCATCACTAGAGACAGAGGAAACAGAGACTTCAGCAGAGTCCGATGTGTCTAAACTAGTTATGGAACAACTTATGCAACAATTTGAGGTAGTAGAGAAACCGGTAGCTGTTGCTCCAGATATGGTTATTACTGAGGAGCCGGCAGCTGTTGTTCCAGATATGGTTATTACCGAGAAACCGGCAGCTGTTGTACCGGATATGGTTATTACCGAGAAACCGGCAGCTGTTGTACCGGACATGGTTGTAACAGAAACACCGGCAAATATAATTCAAGATATTAGCTCAAACTCTGTTTTTGAAGAAGAAAAGGGACCAGAGTATTGGGAATATATGAATTCGATTCTTAATAATTTCGATAAGGAAAGAGATTCATTAGAACAGGAATATGTACCGGTGACAGAGGAGCCTATAGAAGAACCGGGAATACCTATTACTCCTTCATCGGTAGTGATGGATGCCCCTATAGAGGATATGACATGGCTCGTTTCGGAAAGTGATGATGTTTCAATTTCTGAAAAACAAGCGGAAAAAGAAGCTAAAAAGGCGGAAAGAATTGAGGCTAAAGCTCAGGCTAAAGTAGAGAAGGCTGAAAAAGCAAGATTAGCAAAAGAGGCAAAAGAAGCTAAAAAAGCTGAAAAGGTTAAAAGAGCACCTGTAAATGAGATGCCAACAGCAGAGCGAAAAGGGACAAAAAAAGGGTTAGCAGCTATCTTCCCGGTTAAGGGTGATTCTGCACTTGAAATAATTAGAAAAATAGTTCTTATTGTTTCTGTTCTCGTTCTTATTGGTTGCGGTATTTATTTTCTTATCTCGTTTATCGGAACAAACCAACAAAAAAAGATTTCAACTGAACTTTCTAACATAATGACATCTGGTGAAAATTCTCAGATAGAGTGGAGTGCGGTTCATGCTCAATATCCAGATATTCAATTTCCTTCAGGAATGCAAACAAAGTTTGTTGATTTATATGCTTTAAATCAAGACCTTGTTGGTTGGATTAGAATTTCGGACCTTGGTATTGATTATCCGGTTGTTCAAGCGGCTGACAATTCATTTTATTTAAAACGTGATTTTAAAAAGAATTCAAGTGCTTATGGCACAATGTTTCTTGGTGCGACCAACAATGCACAGGTACTTGATAAAAATAATGTCATTTATGGTCATTCAATGAGACGTGATACACAAATGTTTACAGCTCTTAGAGAGTATAAAGATATTGAAGGATTCAAAAAAAATCCAATTATTGAGTACAACACACTTTATGAGAACTATAAATTTAAGGTGTATGCTGTGTTTATTTCTAACGGTACAGCTGCCGGTGATTTAGGTGGGTATGTGTTTGATTACACTAGTCCTAATTTTGCCAGTATTGAAACTTTTGCAGGATTTATTGATCAAATTAACCAGCGGAAGCTTTACACAACAGGTGTAACAATTATGCCTGAAGATAAGCTTATTACTCTTTCAACTTGCACGTATGAATTTGATAACGCAAGACTCGTAGTCGTAGGTCGTTTAATCAGAGACGGCGAGAGCGAAGAAGTTGATATGTCAAAGGTTGTTATTAATGAAAATCCAAGATATCCACAAGCTTGGTATAGTGCAAACGGCAAGACAAATCCTTATAAGGATGTGCCTCAATGGAAAGCATAAGTTTAATTTATAGGAAAGTGGTATTAAAATGATACTGAATCTTTTTTCAATGGGTGTTGAAGTTTCTCCTAGTGTAAAAGAATCACAAGTTGCAATTGAAAATGCTTTTAAATCCATACTTGATGAAGAGTATACTTTTAAAAATTTTACTAATGAGAAGCAGTTCCTTGAAGAACTTTCAACCGCAGTTGCTAACAACAATATTGTAGTTGTAGGTTCAGAGCCGGGACTTTATAAAGCTTTTAAAGCTTTTATTTGTAATGCTTTTAAACTGAAAAGCAAACCAAATAAAACTATTATAAAGATGGCACTTGAATCACATCCGGATTTAGATCCGGTGTTTGTTGAAGAGCAAGCCCTGATTCCAAGTGGTTCTACTCCTCTTTTTTCTCAAGATGGTCTTTATTCGGGCTTTGCAATAAAGGCAAAAAAGCAACTTCTTATAGTTTTACCTCTTGATGATAAGAGAATAGATTACATTATCAATACTGGTCTTCAACCTTATGTAAGAGCAAATATGGATATGTCTTTGCTACAAGCAGATCCTTTGAAAAATGTGATAGCGGATAGAGTAGCTATAAGGAAGGGTTCAACACAAGAATTACTTTATGATGCAAATGCAATAAAGGCGGCAGTAAAGAAACTTCAAAGTAAAGGTCTTTCAGTTGCTATTGCAAATACGAAGACAGTAGATTTTCTTGGTACTATTTCTACAACTGCTGTCGATCTTAGTAAAGTAGTATTTGTGTCTGCTTATGTTACAGAGAAAGAAGATATGTCAGCACGAGAATATGTTATTAATCTTGCAAATGGAGCTCTTATTAACTCTTCAAATAGTGTAGGTGCAGCAATTACAAAAGTTTTTTCACTTGTGGAAGAAAATGGAGAAACACAGTTTTTTATGTATGTTTGTATTGCAGATAAAGAAAATGCAAATGTCGCAAAACTTGTAGCAGAACCGGGCGAAACACCTCCACAATTAATATATAAAGCGATTGAAGAACTTTTTAGGATGCTTGATCTTTGGGCTGATACAGGATATGCAATTCCTCAATTTACAGATGAGAGTGTTGTAAAAGCAAATATAGAAGCAGAAGAAGCAGATAAAAAGATGCGTAAAATTAAGATAGCTGTTTCAAGTCTTATCAGCGCATCAGCAATTATTTCAGCAATACTCTCATTTGTAGTAGAAAATATATATGGTGTTTTATAGGCATAGTATACTGCAAGTAATGTTGTAAGTATAAAAACAAAGAACCGATCAAGTGGTCGGTTCTTTGTTTGCTTTTAGTAGAGCTTATTGAAAATAGTGATGAGTTCATTCATTGATAACTGCTCAATACGAGAAGTTTTTGAAATTTTTAATTCATCAAGTGTTGCTTCAAGTTTTTCTTTTGAAATTTTATCTGAAATTAAGGAATTTAGTATTGTTTTTCTACGTTTTGAAAATCCCATTTTAATCATAGAAAAGAAATCTTTTTCATTCTTCACTATGTTGATGGGGTCTTTCTTTATTAAAAGACGAATGACTTTACTATCAACTTTTGGAGAAGGCATAAAGGCTTCTTTTGAAACAAAAAAAAGTTCTTTTACTGTTGCATAAAAATTTACGGCAACAGTTACGGCTCCGGCTTTTCTGGTGCCTACATTGGCGCAGAGCCTGTCGGCTGCCTCTGCTTGAACCATGACTACAATTGTTTCTATTGGAAGCTTTTTTTCAAGAAGTTTCATTATGATTGGAGAGGTAATGTAATAAGGAAGATTTGCACATACTACTATCTGCATGCCTTTAAGATTTTCTTCAATTATTTTTTGAAAGTTTATTTTTAATACATCGCCATGGATTAATACTATATTATCATAGTCTTCTAGTGTTTCATTAAGTATAGGAAGGAGCCTTTCATCAAGTTCTATTGTTACAACTTTTTTTGCTCTTTTAGCCAGTTCAACAGTAAGAACACCAATACCAGGACCTATTTCGATTACACCAATGTTATCATTAAAAACGGCTTCTTCTGCCATCCTTGGACAAACAGAATCATCAATAATAAAATTCTGCCCCAAAGATTTTGATAAAGAGAAGCCATGTTTAGAAAGTATTTTCTTTATTTGGTTTATGTCAGATAAATTTTGCATAAGCTACCTATAGAAGAATGTTAAAAAATGTCGGACCATTTTATTACAAGGTTAGTTACATAGTCAGCAGTTTGTCCGGGAGATAAGAAATATACATTGTCCCCTATAAAAGAAAGATTTGGATTATTGGAAAGGAAAAGTGTTTTTCCTTCAACAAGTACGATTTTATCAGTGATAAAATCATAAAAAAGAATTTTTTCTTTGTTCCCTGCAAAAGTGCCTGCGAGTATTAGTCTTTCACCGTTTGGATCAATGGTAAAGTCTTGAATTTCAAATATCGACACGGTTGTATTTATGACTTGGTTCGATCCGTTTTTAACATCAAAAACAGATTTGTTTTCCGGATTAAACACAAAATAGTCTTTGATTATATATTTTCCAGGGTTTCCTGAAAATCGATTGTATACAAGATCTTCACCGACTCCACCTAGTTTTGCAAGAATGAAGCCCTCTTCTGTAGAAACAACAATTTCGCCTTTTTTATCTTTTACTATAGGAGGTTTTGTAAAGAGATAAATATCTCCATCAATACTAAATGCATGTGGAAGAATAAGATTTTTAGCTACTAAAATTTCTTTACTGTTTATACCGTTTTTCTTGTAAAGATTAAAATTGTTTTCTGATTTAGTGAAATAATAAAATCCATCCATTCTCTCTTTTATAAAATCGATTGGAATTATGATATTTTTTTTATTTTCGAAGACATTTTGAATTTCTTTTGTTTTTGAATTTAAAACAAAAATGGCATCATATGATTTGCTGTTGTTATAAAAATCCTCAATCGTATAGTCTACAAAGACAATAAAATCAGCATTATCTGTAATTTTATTTTCAACAACTTTCATAAAGGCATATGGAGCATCATCTCTTTTTTTCTTTGAGTAAAGACCATATCCTTCAAGGATTCCATCTTTTGAAAACATATTTACAGATACTTTTTCAAAGCCATCGCCTATAGGAAGTGAAAACTGAAGAATACGCTTTATACTTATGGGTTCAAATGATTTTTCTTTGAAAGTAAAAAAGAAAGCTTCTTTGTCTTCAAATGAATAAAATATATTATCAAAGCTTGTCATAAGGAAGGGTGCTTTGTCGTCTGAGGCGAGAAGAGCTTTTTCAGTATAAACAGCTTTGATTTGATCAGATTTTTCTGCATCTATTTCGTATTTGTAGATGGTTGGAAGCTTATAGAAAAAAGCAAAAAGAGTGATACAGAGTGTTCCGATAATTAGTCCAATAGTAGCGGACCACTTATAAACTTTTTGTTGTGTAATGCGTTCCAATATAACGCCTCCTCAATTTAAGCGATAGTAGTAAGGCTTACATTTTTAAGAGGTACTATACCAATATAACTTTTACCTACGTTGAGTTTCATTTCATAACCTGCACTATCAAATATTTTTAACATACTACCGGGCGTGTTGCCTTTTGTCCAGGTGATGTTTTCGTATGAACCACTTGATACTATAATTCCATCGCCACCGGTTTGATCCCAGTTTACCCAACCGGACGCCCCAGGAATTGGAGTAACGGGCATATAGAGAAGAATTACGTTAGTTACAGCCATTTGATTGCCATTTTCATCAAGCATTTCTGAGGTATTCATCCAATTGTAGTAGAGATTGTCTTCAGAGTTATATTTAAAGGTGTGTTTGTAGTTTGAAGAAAAAGCAAATGTGATTGATGTGCATTCGCCGTCTTTAAGTTTTGTTGTTGTACTAAAAAATGCGAAAGGTTTTATGTAGTCGAGGTTAATATCATAACGAACACCGGTTTCAGAAATAGCTTTTGAGAGCCATTCGCCGGTAGTATAAGCTGAATGTTCAATACCACGATTTCTTCTTGTGTCGTCCCTTTTAAAATATTTAGGCCCGCCTTTTAAATTGCCTTTGCCGATACCATCAATATTGTCTACTTTACGTGTTCTAAGTGCTTCATAGGCATTGGAAGCGCCGCCAAAGTGAACAAAAATTGCATCAAGACCTTCTGCCCATTCAATGTAGTCTATTCGAGCAGAACGAGTAGGTCCAATTTTTGGAGCAGAAGCTGCATCTGCGTAAATCCAAAGCATTCTGGTAATTCCGCCTTCAACGAGACCTTCCAGAGTAATATCTGCAGAGCCAAGCCCCCATTGTGGACGAGCGGCTGGTGAATTTTCTACCATAACTGCTATCGGACGTTTTCCTACGGCACATTTATCAAGGGTATTATCACCTGTAAGAGGATTGTTTTCTCCAATTTGAACTTCAGTTGTCTTTGGTTCAACAGGTGGTGGTGCTTCCGGTTTTGAGCAAGCTATAAAAGAAAGTGGTAAACATATGCTCATAAGGATTATGAAAACTTTTTTTACGGTTAAATTCATTTAGTGTCCTCCTGAATTTGTGAGTGTATCACAGAAATAAAATATGGTAATATTATACTACTTATACAACAGTTTTCAAGATTGACACTAATATATTATTTTGTTAGAATTGTTAAGCATATGCGCCCATAGCTCAGCTGGATAGAGCGTCCGCCTCCTAAGCGGAAGGTCGTGTGTTCGAATCACATTGGGCGTGCCAAGTTTTAGATAGGAGGCGAGCTGTTGGAAGATACAAATTATGGTCAAATTAATATAATTTATGATAGTTATGAAAAACAAAAATCCGCCTACGAGAAAATGAGTTTTAAAGATTCTTTACGACTCATTATTATCAGTGGGATAATAGGTTTTTGTATGATTGCTTTTAAATATCTAGGTGATGTACTTGCATCGTGGATTACAAATTCAGTTCTTATTGACTATTATTTTGACAGCATAGTAATTTATAATGCAACTCAAATATTCTTTTCGATGTTTACAATAGTACTTCCCTTTACGATTGGAAATTTTCTTATTAAACGTATAACACCAAGTTATCGTATTTCTTATCATTTACCAAAAACAAAGAGTCTCCTTTTTGCTGCGTTGGCGATAAGTTTTCTTACATTGATAATTTCAAATTTTGTTACAAGTTTTTTTATTCTTGCGGCTGAAAGTGTTGGATTTGAATTTGAAATATATCCATTTGAGGCGGCTAAAAATGTACCGGATTTTTTATGGCAATTTTTAGCAACTGCCATTACACCTGCCCTTGTTGAAGAATTCGCAATGAGAGGTGTAGTACTTCAATCGCTCAGAAAATATGGTGATTCATTTGCAATTATTGTAAGTGCTGTAATTTTTGCTCTAATGCATGGCAATATGGTGCAGACACCATTCGCTTTGATTTTAGGAATTGTAATTGGTTGGTTTGTTGTTATCACTGATAGTCTTTGGACCGGAATTGCAATTCATCTTATGAATAACACTTATGCACTTGTTGTTACAACAATGGGTGAGTATTTATCAGATGGTTGGTATCTTGTAATTGCTGCAGTAATAAATGTTGTGGGTTCACTTTTAGGTCTTGCTGCAATAATTTGGCTTATTGCTACACGTCGACATGATATCAAATTATATGAACCTGGTGGAAATACTTCAAAGGTTCAGGCAAAGTATAGAGTATCTGCTTTTATTTGCACAATAATTTCAATCCCTATGTTTGCAGCACTTATCATTATGATTAAGGAAGTTATAGGTACTGTAAGTTTTGTGGGGATCAATTGAGGCATTTGATATGAACAAAGAGTTTTTTATGCGAGAAGCACTAAAACTTGCAGAAATTGCTGCTGGCGAGGGAGAAATCCCGGTTGGTGCGGTTGTAGTCAAAGGTGACGAAATTGTTGGTCGAGGATACAACCGAAGAGAAAGTGCAAAAAATGCCCTCGCTCATGCTGAAATTTCTGCAATAGATGACGCCTGCAAAAATCTTGGAGGCTGGCGTCTTTGGCAGTGTGACATGTATGTCACACTTGAGCCTTGTCCAATGTGTGCAGGCGCTATAATCAATTCAAGAATTCAAAATGTTTATTATGGTGCAAAGGATGAAAAAAATGGCTCTGCAGGAAGTCTAATAAATCTCTTTGATTTAGATTTTACACATAAACCAAATGTAGAAAGTGGTATTTTAGAAAAGGAATGCAGTAAAATTTTGATTGATTTTTTTAAAAAGCTAAGGGACAATTAAAATAAGGTAAGCTGCGTAATTAGGGAATGAGCAATAGAAAATTCAAAGGTATTTTGCCGTAATGAAATAAGGAGTCTTTAAATATGATAGAACTCAAAAATCTATCTTTTACTGTTGATAGTGAAGAAGGACAACTTGAAATAATAGATAACTTAAACCTAACACTAGATGAAGGGAAAGTTATTGTTTTAACCGGTCCAAACGGTGGCGGGAAGTCAACGCTTGCAAAACTTATTATGGGTATTGAAAAGCCGACTTCCGGTCAGATTTTCTACAATGGAAAAGATATTACAGATTTAAATATAACCGAGCGTGCGAAATTAGGAATTGGTTACGCTTTTCAACAACCACCTCGTTTTAAAGGTCTCACAGTTAGAGGTCTTTTGAGCCTTGCAGCCGGTAAGGATCTCCCGGAAGATGAGTGCTGTTCATATCTTACAAGGGTTGGTCTTTGTTCAATGGATTACTTAAACAGAGAAGTAGATTCAAGTCTTTCAGGTGGCGAGGTTAAACGTATTGAAATTGCAACTTTAATGGCTAGAGAATTAGATGTTGCAATGTACGATGAACCGGAAGCGGGTATTGATCTTTGGAGTTTTGCTATGCTTGTAGATACGTTTAAAAGGCTTGCAAAAACGGAGCATAACAGTATAATCATAATTTCCCACCAAGAGAGAATTATGCAACTTGCAGATGAGTTAATAGTTATTGCAGACGGTAAGGTGCAGATTCAAGGTCCAAAAGATGAAATCTTCCCAAAACTTCTTTCAGAGTTTGGCAGATTTACTGATGCCTGTACACTTAGAGGGGAGGCAAAGGAATGAATATTTTAGATTTTAAATTTGACTCAACTCTTACACCGGTAGACAGAATGATGATAGCAGAAATTACTGATCTTACAGGAATTCCCGATGGCGCACTTAGTATTCGAAAAAATGGTGAAGGTCTTGTAAGTTCTTCGTCAGCAAATGTTGAAATTCGTCAAAAGACAGATAAGCCCGGAATAGATATTTTAGTAAAACCTTTCACAAAAGGTGAAGAAATTCATATGCCTGTAATTATCACAGAAGAAGGAATAGTAGAAACAGTCTATAATGATTTCTTTATCGGTGAAGGTGCAGAGGTTACAATTATCGCCGGCTGTGGTATTCATAATTGTGGTAACCATGATAGTCAGCACGATGGAATTCATACTTTTAATATTGGAAAAAATGCATATATGAAATATGTTGAAAAACATTATGGTGACGGAGATGGTAACGGTAAAAGGATCTTAAATCCTGTAACAGTGGTGAATCAAGAAGAAGGTTCATATTGTGAAATGGAAATGGTTCAGATTAAAGGTGTGGATTCAACTTATAGAAAGACAAAAGTAAATCTTGCAATAAATGCAAAGCTTTATATTCTTGAAAAGCTTATGACTCATGGCGATCAGATCGCAAAAACAGATATGATTGTAAATTTAAACGGAGAGGGTTCATCAGCACAGATAATTTCAAGAACTGTTGGCAAGGATAATTCAACACAGATATTTTATCCAAATGCAGTAGGTAATAATTCTTGTTCTGCACATATACAGTGCGATTCAATTATTATGAATAATGCAAAGATATCTTCAATACCTGCAATTTCCGCCAACCATCCGGATGCACAGATTGTTCATGAAGCTGCAATAGGAAAAATTAATTCCGATCAGCTTGTTAAACTTCAAACTTTTGGACTTTCAGAGGAAGAAGCAGAAGAGGTTATCATTCAAGGCTTTTTGAAATAGACATGTTTTAATGTGTTTAAGATGAAGGTACTCAGAACAAACATATTCAAATAGGTGTTGTTCAAAGCAGAAATGCTCAAACAGGAGTGATAAAATGGGAAAGACTAAGACTAGAATATATCTTTGGGATAATGTAAAAGTATTACTAATTGTTTCAGTTGTAATGGGACATTTTGTTACTCAATATACCGGAAGCAGTGAAGTTATGAGAAGTATGTTTGTAATAATTTACACTTTTCATATGCCGCTTTTTGTATTTGTATCAGGTCTTTTTGCCAAATCTTCAATTAAAAATGACAAACTGCGAATAGATAGGGTAATTTCATATTTACTGTTGTATGTACTTCTTAAATTTGTAATTTTCATTGTGAGAATATCATTTGGACATAATAGTGCATTCAGACTTTTTTATGAACAAGGAATACCTTGGTATATGCTGGCAATGGCAGTATTTCTCTGCTTAACATACGCACTTAGAGGAATTAAACCTCAAATTCTTATTCTAATAACAACTATAATTTCTCTTCTCGCAGGATTTGAATCCGGAATAGGCGATGTATTTTCTCTTTCAAGAATTATTGTATTTTTCCCAATCTTTTTGCTTGGCTTTTATCTTGATAGTAACAAGATTGCAGAGGTTTCAAGAAAACCGGCATTTAGAATTATTTCATTAATCATAATAATTGCCTTTGTTGCTCTTTCGTTTATATTTACCAATCAGTTTTATTCACTTAGACCAGCTCTTGTAGCGAGGCTTTCATATGAGAAAATGGGTAGCGATTTAGTTGGATTATTATCGAGAATAATTCAATATATACTTGGAGCAGTAATATCATTTGCAATAATTTGTGTATTGCCAAATAAGGAAAACAAGTTGTCATATATTGGTGCCGCGACACTTCCAATATATTTTATTCACAGACCAATTCTTTATATTTTAATGGATTTAGGTTTTGGTGATTTTGTTATGTCGAAAGGCGGTGCATGGGCTTTTCTTGCTTGTGCTGTAGTTCTTACATTTCTTCTTTCATGGCCACCGCTTAAAATACCATTTGATAAGATTATGAAGTTTAAATATACAAAGATATTAAGAAGATATTAGAGCAATAAAATAATGAGACAATAAAAAAGAAGCTATAGCAAAACGATAAATAGTAAAAAAGTTGAGAAAGCAAAACGAGATAGTAAGATAAAAAGAGAAAAAGATAAAAAGATGCTCAATGTAGTCGCTGAGCATCTTTTTTGTATATATCTTAATATACTATTTGTTGTATCATTTTTTACGTTCCATAAATTCCGTAAATATTTTTATATTTTATATGTTTTTTTGATTATTTTATCACCATACAAAGTAACGGAACAAAAATTAAAGCAGGCATTAAGTTTGCAACTTTTATTTTTGTAATTCCCAGCATATTAAGACCGATTGCAAGAATCATAACAGAACCTGTGCATACAAGTTCAGCAATCATATAATCTGAAAGAAAACTTCCGAGAAAGATTGCAAGTGTCACGAGTGCACCTTGAAATAAAAGAATAAATAAGGAAGAGAACATAACTCCTATACCAAGTGAGGCTGTAAGAACTATTGCGGCAATACCATCCATTAAGGATTTAGCATAAAGCATTTGGTTATCACCGAGGACTCCTGCGTTTATAGAACCTACAATTGTCATAGCACCTATACAAAAGAGAAGTGAAGCTGAAACAAATCCTTCAGTAATTGAAACTTTGTTATCTAAGCCGTCATTTTTTTTAACTTTTTTATTAAGCCAATCGCCAAATTTTGTAATTTTACCATCAAGGTCAAGGAGAGTTCCTATAATTACTCCAAAAATCATGGAAAGAATCATTACAAGCTGATTTTCACTTTTTAGAATTCCTATTATTGCAATTGCAATTACACAAAGAGCGATTGTCTGCATAACTGTATCAATAATTTTAGTTGAAATGCCTTTTTTGATTATAAGACCAATAAAACTGCCGGTCAAGACTAAAACTGTATTTACAATTACACCCAAATAATGTTCCATAAGTTTTCCTCTCAGATTTTATTATGGCACTATTTTACATTCTTCGGATATTCTTTTCAACTTTTATAAAATTGTTTTGCTGAAGAAAGTAAAAAATTAACATATTTTTGAGTTGATTAAAAGCTTTGCATATAATAAACTAATAAGTAACCTAAGTAAGAACTAGTAAAAACTCCACTTCAAAGGAAAAGGACCCTCTAGTATGGCACATACACATATACATGTACATGAAAATGAAGATACACCTAAGGTGAGAATAGCGAAAATCGCAATCGGTACAGCTGTTTTCCTGTTAGGTATTTTATTTTTTAAACTTCCATCAGTACCGCAATGGCTTTCATTTCCGGTATTTATAGTTGCATACATTTTTCTCGGAATTGATGTAGTTATAGGAGCATTAAAAAATATTACCCATGGTAAGATTTTTGATGAATATTTTCTTATGTCGGTTTCAACTATTGGAGCATTTATAATCGGTGAATATCCGGAAGCGGTAGCGGTAATGCTTTTTTATCAAATTGGTGAGCTTCTTCAAGATATTGCCGTAGATAAATCAACACGTTCAATTGAAAAACTTATGGATATTCGTCCTGATGTTGCTTATGTAAAGAGAGATACAATTTTTGCTGTTCATCCGGCAGAAGTAAAAATTGGTGAAACAATTGTTGTTCGTCCGGGAGAGAGAATTCCTTTAGATGGAATTGTTAGGGATGGTATGTCAGTGATTGACACATCGGCTTTAACCGGTGAATCTGTTCCAAGAGCAATAGGTATCGGAGATTCTGTTCTTTCCGGATGTATAAATAAAAATGGAGCTCTTGAAATTAAAGTAACGGAAGAATTTTCAAATTCAACAGTTTCAAAGATTATAAATCTTGTAAAAGAGGCGGTAGATAAAAAGGCACCGGCTGAGAAATTTATAACTAAATTTGCAAGATATTATACCCCTGCAGTCGTTTTCGCTGCAATTATAATTGCACTTGTTCCCGGCTTTATTTTCAATAATTTTGCAAAATGGATTTATAGAGGGCTCATATTTCTTGTAATTTCATGTCCTTGTGCTCTTGTAATATCAATCCCTCTCACTTTTTTTGGAGGACTTGGAGCTGCAAGTAGGCGAGGAATTCTCATTAAAGGAAGTAACTATCTTGAAGCCCTCAACAACGTAAATACCGTTGTATTTGATAAGACAGGAACTTTGACAAAGGGAACATTTAGAGTAACTGAAGTTAAGACCGCAAATGATTTTACTGAAGAGCAACTTCTTTTACTTGCGGCAAGCGCAGAATCTCTTTCTACTCACCCAATTGCACAGTCAATTGTTGAAGCAAATAGGGCGAGAGGAGGACTTGTAGCACCAAAAGAAAGCATTAAAAATTATAGGGAAATTCCAGGTCATGGTATAACAGCCATAGTTTCAGGCTATTTAATTCTTGTCGGAAATCCAAAGTTGTTAAAAGCCGCAAACATAAATTTTACAGAAATTTTTTCGTATGGTACAAAGGTATATGTTGCTGCTAACGGTGAATATGTGGGCTGCATTATAATTTCAGATGAAATTAAAGAAGATGCGAGACAAACAGTTCTCAAATTAGCTCAAATGGGGATTAAAAGAACAATAATGCTTTCAGGAGACAATGAAGAAAGTGCTAGGGCTGTTGCAGACCAAGTTGGTCTGAAATATTATTATGCAGACCTTCTTCCACATCATAAGGTTAAAAAAATGGAAGAGATTATGAAGGCAAAGCATGAAGGTGGAAACGTAGTTTTTGTTGGCGATGGAATAAATGATGCACCAGTTTTAGCTCGTGCAGACATAGGAATTGCAATGGGTGAAATAGGATCAGATGCTGCAATTGAAGCGGCAGACGTTGTTTTAATGACCGATGAACCAACAAGACTTATTGATGCAATTAATATAGCAAAAAAGACAAATAAAATAGTAAAACAGAACATCTTTTTTGCTATAGGAGTTAAATTATTGTTGCTAATTTTAGGTGCATTTGGAATTATTGATATGTGGCTTGCTATCTTTGGCGATGTAGGTGTTATGCTTGTAGCAGTAATTAATTCTCTTGGAATACTTAAAACGGAACGGAGACATAAATGAAAATAGCAATTTATGGGTATGGCAACATTGGTCGCGGTGTTGAAACCTCAGTAAAATTTCATAAAGATATAGAGCTTCTCTGCGTTTTTACGCGTAGGGATCCTGCCACTATTCAAACAAAATCCGGTGTTCCGGTTTATTCTGTAAATGACATTTTAGATTATAAGGATAAAATAGATGTTCTTATAGTTTGCGGAGGTAGTGCTACAGAACTTTTAGAAATGACACCGGAACTTACGAAAAATTTTAATGTTGTAGACAGTTTTGATACTCATGCGAAGATTCCTTTACATTTTGCGACTGTAGATAAAGTAGCAAAAGAAAGTGGTCACGTTGCACTCATTGCAGGTGGTTGGGATCCGGGTCTTTTCTCTGTAAATCGTCTTTATGCGTCAGCAGTTTTACCGGAAGGAAAAGACTATACTTTCTGGGGAAAAGGTGTGTCACAAGGACATTCAAATGTAATTAAAACAATAGACGGTGTACTTGATGCTTGCCAGTATACCGTACCAATTGAAGAAGCTGTAGAGGCTGTTAGAACGGGTAAAATGCCTGAACTTACTGCAAGACAAAGGCATAGAAGAGAATGTTTTGTAGTTGTTACAGAAAGTGCGGATAAAACAAAAATTGAGAATGAAATTAGGACAATGCCAAATTATTTTGCTGATTATGATACAACAGTAACATTTGTAACTGCAGAAGAATTCCGGAAAAATTATAGCGAATTTTCACATGGCGGAATGGTTATTAGAACAGGTAAAACGAGCGAAAAAACTCATACTATAGAATATAGACTTACTCTTGATTCAAATCCTGAATTTACAAGTAGTGCTCTTTTAGCACTTGCTCGTGCAGTAAATAAGAAATATGTTCGTGGCGAATATGGATGTATAACTATGTTTGACATTGCACCGGCAGACCTTTCACCACTTAGTGATGATGAGCTTCGTGCAAAAATTCTTTAATTATGATTAACACAACACTTTGCTATATTGAAAAAGACGACAAATACCTAATGCTCTTTAGAAACAAAAAAGAAAACGATTTAAATGAAGGTAAATGGGTAGGTGTTGGCGGAAAATTTGAAGAAAATGAAACTCCGGAAGAATGTCTTGTCAGAGAGGTAAAAGAGGAGACAGGTCTTACCCTGACGGACTGGCATTTTTATGGAATTGTAAACTTTTTCTCTGACAAATGGGAAAATGAAGCAATGTATCTTTACAAAGGCACAGCTTTTATAGGTGAACTTATAAACTCAGCTGAGGGAGAACTTAAATGGATTCCAAAAACGGAGGTTTTAGATCTACCAATGTGGGAGGGAGACATACATTTTTTAAAAGAAATGTTAGAAAATAAAAAAACAATCAATATGACCCTTAGATATGAAGGTGATAAATTGGTTGAGTTTAAAAGCGATAATTAATTTTTTAATAAAAAAAAGTCCTATTTTCGTAGGACTTCTTTTTTAAAATTAACTTAAAAATAAATTTAGGCAAACTTAAATAAATCTTTTTAATGAAAAATTTTAACAATTTTTTTAAAAACCTTATTTTCTAACAAATTTTCTAACAAAATGAATTTTACAAATATCGCCGTTAAAGCATGGTGTTACATTACAACAGCAATGAAAATAAGATCTTCGTTGCCTGTATTGATTATACTATGCTCTTGCCCTTTTGGACAATAAACTGCAACTCCCGGAACAATTTCTTCCTTTTTACCATTGTAAAGGTGAGTGCCGGTTCCGGAAATAATGTACGCAATTTCTTGATTGTCAGCATGAACATGGAGACCGACAGATGATCCAATGGGGAGAGTAAGTTTCATAATTTTGCCTGCATTATCAATATAACGTTTTGCAAGTACATGACCTTCTCCACCTACAAAATTCTCAATTTTTTCTTCAGGTATGGAATCAAAATTGACAATCATATTAACACCTCAAAACTGTAGATTTAATTTAATTTTTGTCGTTTAGTAGTCATAACTTTTGAAGTTACACCTGATATTATTATGATATTTTTTGTGCTGTAAAGTCAACCACTTTAAATAATAGTTTTCTTAAAACTGAGTTCCACAATATGTCGTGGGTTTATAAAAATTTTAGGTCAGTTTTGTAGGGGTTGATAATAGACTTTTCCGGTATAATATTTTATAATAATTAGCACGCGCCCGAGGGGGGCGTGCAAGCGTTTTATAGGGGAGAAAATAATGGGGTTTAAAATAAATTCAGCAATGTGGAATAGCATCTTTGCAGTTCCTGCTTGCCTTGTAGATGAGCATCTAACAAGGCTTAGCGGGCAGCAGCTAAAGGTGTTTATTTATGTTTTAAGACATAACGATGAAGATGTTGATGAAAAGAAAATATCATCCGGCACGGGTATGTCTGTGGCAGATGTAAAAGATGCAATGTCATATTGGATTTCTGAAGGAATAATTTTAAGAGATGGCGACTCTTTTCAAGTAAAAAATGAAAAACAAACAGAGCAGAAAAAGCAAAAAGAAAAATCAATACAAACAGAAAAAACAAAGACTGCGACAACCGTTATAGATGCCCCGGTAATTCAACCGACCTATGAGCAAATTGCAGCAAGACTTTTAGAAGATACTACTTTAAAAGCATTGTTTAATGAAGTTCAAATTAAGCTTGGAAGAACTATTGGTTACTCTGATCAAGCGAAAATAATTATGCTTCATGATGATTATTGTCTTCCACCGGAAGTAATTTTAACTATACTTGAATATTGTATAAAAAATGGAAAACCTTCTTTAGCTTATGCGTTTGCAGTCGGTAAAGATTGGGCAAATGAAGGTATAAATAATCTAGATTTAGTCGATGAGAAAATTAAGGAACTTAGAGCAGACGAGAGAATGTGGAAAAAGTTTGAAGCCATGTTTACCGTGGATCCACCAAGGTATACTGATTTTAGATTTTCGTTCCTTAAAAAATGGCGTAATGTAAACAAACAGTCTTTTGAACTTATTCATTATGCGTATGAGCTTACAATTGAAAAGATAAATAAGCCGGAATTTAGATATATGAATACGATTCTTGAGAGTTGGAAAGCGAATGATTACAAAACACCGGAAGATGTAATTAAGGATAAAGAAAATGGCAAAAACAACTCACAAGCAAATGGTAAAAATAATAATGTGAGAAATTTTGGTAATGGCAATAATAAAAAGGGTAACGGCAATAACAAAAACATATCATATGATTCAGAAAAGGTGCGACTGAGTGCACAGGCGCCGATAGAGTACAAGAGGAGACAAAGGAATGGCAAATAATGTTGAACGTGCAAGAGCAATAATTGCGAGCAGACGTGAAGCAGCAGAAAAGGATGCAGAAAGAAAACGGCTTGAGCTTGAGACTGTGTCGCCAGAGCTTAAAGAAGTTAATGAAAAAATAAAAAAATCAGGAATAGATGCTTTTCGTGCAGTAATGCTTGGTAATAAAGGAACAGAAATAATTGAAAATTTAAAGAATCAAAGTATTGCTCTTAAAGCACAGCGAATAGAAATTTTAAAAAGTTTTGGACTTCCTGAGGATACTCTTGAAATACATTACACTTGTCCTGAATGTGAAGATACAGGAGAAAAAGGAAACTATTATTGTGAATGCTTTAAATCGCTTGTAAAACAACTTCAACTTGAAAATCTTTGTTCGTGTGCTCCGGCAAAGGAATCAACTTTTGCTAATTTTTCTCTTGACTTTTACAATGGATTTATTGATGAGACAACCGGTGCAAATGCAAGGGAGCGAATGAGCCAAATTTATAATTACTGCAAAAATTGGGCGGAAGATTTTTCGAAAGATTCACCGAGTATTTTAATGTATGGAAATACAGGACTTGGAAAGACACATTTGTCTCTTGCAATTGCGAATGTAGTTGTTGAAAAAGGTTACAATGTTATTTATTCTTCTGCCGGAAATCTATTTTCAAAACTTGAAAAAGAAAAGTTTGGAAAAATAAATTTTGATGAATCGCCAGAGGAACAAGTGCTTACAGTTGACCTTTTAATTCTTGATGATTTGGGTTCAGAATTTTCGACTCAATTTACTATCGCAACAGTGTATAATATTATAAATACAAGAATTCTTTCAGGACTTCCGACAATTATCAACACAAATCTTCTTTATGACGAAATAGGAGACAAGTATAATCCAAGGGTATATTCTCGTTTAATAGGAGATTATCAAATGCTTGAATTTATCGGAGCAGATATAAGACAACTTAAGGCGGATTAGTGGGTTAAATTAAAGGAGTAACAGGTTAATTGATGTTAGCTAAATAATAAGTTAGTAAATTGGCAGATTAGCAGATTACCAGATTACCAGATTAGGGGATATGTAGTGGATATTATTACAAGTATTACAAATGAATTTAAACTTCAGCATTGGCAGATAGAAAATACGGTCAATCTTATTGATGAGGGAAACACCATTCCCTTTATTGCTCGTTATAGAAAAGAGGCACATGGAGGACTTGATGACCAAGTTCTTCGTGAAATTGCTGATCGCCTTCAATATCTTAGAAATCTTGATAAACGTAGAGAGGAAATCTTTAACTTAATCACCGAACAGGAAAAGATGACTCCGGAACTTGAAACGCAAATAGAAGCTGCTGTAACTCTAGCAGAGCTTGAAGATATATACAGACCATATAGACCAAAGAGAAAGACCCGTGCTTCTATTGCAAAGGCAAAGGGCCTTGAGCCTTTGGCAACTGCAATTATGGAGCAAAAGCCGGGAATTGACCCTGCTTTTTTAGCCTCTGATTTTATTGATGCAGAAAAGGGCGTTGAAACAGTTGAAGATGCTCTACAAGGTGCATCTGACATTATTGCAGAAGACATTTCAGATAATGCAGATATTAGACGTAAACTTAGAAATTTCTTTATGGTTTTAGGTGTAATTACTTCTAAGGCAGCAAAGGAAGAAGACAGTGTTTATGCTCAATATTATGATTTTTCAGAAAGAATTGAAAAAATTGCAGGATATAAAATCTTAGCAATTGATCGTGGGGAAAAAGAAGATTTTCTTAAAGTTTCTGTAACACTTGATAGAGAAAAAGCTCTCGATACAATCGAAAAAGTGGCAATAAAAAATGAAGGTCTTTGTACAGAATTTGTTCGTGCAGCAGGTGTGGATGCGTATGACCGTCTAATCTATCCGTCAGTTGAACGTGAGATTCGTTCAATGCTCACAGAACGTGCTGCAACTGCCGCAATAAAAGTATTTGCACAAAATCTTCGTCCGCTTTTAATGGCACCACCTGTTAAGGGAAAGATTGCAATGGGGCTTGACCCGGGTTATAGAACAGGTTGTAAAGTAGCATGTGTAGATGCTACCGGTCTGGTTCTTGATACAGGTGTAATCTATGTAACACAAAGTGAAAGACAAAAACAGGAAGCAGAAGTGCTAATTGCTTCACTTATTAAAAAACATAAGGTTGAAATCATTTCAATTGGTAATGGAACTGCTTCAAAGGAAACAGAAATTTTTGTTGCAGACCTTCTTAAAAAGATTCCTGAAAAGGTTTCCTATATGGTTGTATCTGAAGCGGGTGCATCTGTATATTCAGCATCAAAACTTGCAGCAGAGGAGTTCCCGCAGTTTGATGTATCTATTCGTTCCGCAATCTCTATTGCAAGGCGGCTTCAAGATCCGTTGGCAGAACTTGTTAAGATTGAACCTAAGGCAATTGGTGTTGGCCAATATCAGCATGATATGCCAAAGAAAGAATTAGAGGCTGCTCTCGATGGAGTGGTTGAAGATTGTGTAAATGCAGTTGGTGCTGATCTTAATACTGCAAGTGCTTCACTTCTATCAAGAATTGCCGGTATCAATGCATCAATCGCAAAGAATATTGTTGTTTATCGTGAAGAGAATGGTGCTTTTACAAGTAGAGTTCAACTTAAAAAAGTTCCAAAACTTGGACCGAAAGCATTTGAACAATGTGCAGGTTTCCTTAGAATTGCAGAATCAAAGAATGTTCTTGACAACACAGGTGTTCACCCGGAGAGTTATGATGCAGCTAAAATGCTTTTAATACTTTGTGGATATGACCTTGAAGACGTTAAGAATAATAATCTTCCAAAACTTCATGAAAGGATTGAAAAATTAGGATACAAAAATCTTGCAGAAAAACTTTCAATCGGTGAGCCAACTCTTATTGATATTGAAAAAGAACTTTTAAAGCCTGGCCGTGACCCTCGTGATGAACTTCCACCACCAATGCTTCGCTTTGATGTAATGGAGATGAAGGACTTAAAACCGGAAATGGAGCTCAAGGGTACAGTTAGAAACGTAATTGATTTTGGTGCTTTTATTGACATAGGAGTTCATCAAGATGGACTTGTGCATATAAGTCAAATTGCGGATCGTTTTATTAAACATCCGTCAGAAGTTTTGTCCGTTGGCGATGTAGTAACTGTCCGTGTGTTAGACGTTGATATAGAAAAGAAAAGAATTAGTTTAACGATGAAAGGGGTTCCTCAATCATGAGATTAGAAGTTAAAAATCTTCATAAATCTTTTGGTGAAAAGGAAGTTTTAAAAGGCATCTCTTTTGAAGTTCAAAGTGGAGAAGCTTTAGGACTTCTTGGCAGAAATGGAGCAGGGAAAACTACAACAATTCGAATAATCATGCAACTTTTTGCTCCAAATGAGGGTGAAGTTTTACTTGATGGAAAGCCTATTGATATTAGAAAAACAAATATTGGATATATGCCGGAGGAAAGAGGTCTTTATCCAAAAAAAAAGGTAATTGATCAGCTCATATATTTTGCAGAACTTAGAGGAATTTCAAAGGCGGAAGCAACTAATAATGCAGACCGACTACTTGAAAGGCTTTATATGACTGAATATAGAAATGTAAAACTTGATACCCTTTCAAAGGGTAATCAGCAAAAAATTCAGCTTATTGCAACCTTAGTTTGTAATCCGGATATTGTAATTTTAGATGAGCCATTTTCAGGTCTTGACCCTGTAAATGCTATGATTTTAAAGGATTTAGTGAAAGAGATAATTGCTGAAGGTAAACTTGTAGTTTTCTCAAGTCATCAAATGAACTATGTTGAAGAATTCTGTAAGAGTATTACAATCATAAATGCCGGTGAAGTAGCTGTTACCGGTGAAATAAAAAAAATAAAGCACAGTTATACAAAAAATAAAGTATCAGTGATTACCACTGCACCGGAAACTGTTTTAAATGAAGTCTTAAAGACAGATTTCGTTTTAAACACTGTGAAAACAGACGACGGTCTTGTTATAGAACTTGCTGATGGTGCAACTATTAACGAAATTATGGGTGCTCTTGCAAATTCAAATGCCGTGTTTACAGGTGTTACCACGTATGAACCTACACTCGCTGAAGTTTTTGTAGATTATACCGAAGATGCGGAGGTAGTAAAATGATAAAACAGTTTTTTACGGTATTTAAGTTTGAACTATTAGGACAACTTAAAAATAAAAGAACAATAATTCTTACTACGATAGTGGTTGTAGCAATTGCTTTGCTTTTGTCATTTCCACGCTTTTCAGGTCTTATTGACAAAATAAAAAAAGAGGATGGCACTGATAAAAAAGAGATACAAGTAATAGAAGTGATGTATGATGAAGAAGATGCTCAAAATATCGTTGCTTTGCTTCAAGGGTTTTTAGGTGAAGAATATGAGGTGAAGATTAGCTCCAGCAGCAAAAAAGCCTTAAAGGAAAAAGTGAAAGGTGGGAAAATTCATTCAGCTCTTCTTATTACAAGTCCTACAACGTATGAATATATTGTTGATACTGTAGATATGTACAGCGTGGAAGAAAAAATGATAAATGCTGCTCTTGAAAACAATTATAGGTTTTCTTATCTTAAATCTCAGGGTCTTAGTGATGAGCAGGTTGGTAAAGCTCTTCTTACAGAAATTATTGGTGAGACAATTGTTACAGGTAAGGATCAGGCATCAAGTTTTGGTTATACTTATGCAGTTGTTTTGATACTCTATATGGTACTACTTTTGTATGGCCAATTTGTAGCAAGTAATGTTGCATCAGAGAAGGGTACTCGTGCAATGGAAACTCTTATTACTTCTGCAAAACCTGTAAATTTGATGTTTGGTAAAATCTTAGGCACCGGTTCAGCAGGACTTATTCAACTTATTTTAATTCTTGGTAGTGCAATTGGTTTTTATCAGCTTAATAAAGAGTATGCTACAAACGAGATGATTAAATCGCTCTTTGACATGCCGATAAGTGTCGCTGTTTATAGTGTGGTATTTTTTATACTTGGTTATTTTATATATGCTTTTATGTTTGGTGCTGCGGGTTCGCTTACGAGTCGCGTAGAAGATTTAGGTTCTCTGATCATGCCAATTAACTTTACCTTTATTGCATGTTTTATGATTTCAATCGTTGCGATGACAACAAGCAACGGTGTAAATGAGACATATTTTATTGTTTGCTCATTTATTCCGTTTTTTGCATCTATGGCAATGCTCGTTCGCGTTTCTATGGGTATAGTTGCAGTTTGGGAGATTGCACTCTCAATCGGTATTCAAATAGTTACAATAGTAGTTCTTGGAATACTTTGTACTAAAATTTATAGAGCGGGAGTACTTCTATATGGAAATACACCTAAATTGAAAGATATTATAAGGATTTTAAGAACTTCGGAGGCAATGAAATAATGGAAAAAATTGCAAGTTTTAGCATTGATCATGATATTCTTCAAAAGGGAATATATGTATCCAGAATTGACGGTAATGTTGTGACATATGATATTCGAATGAAAAGACCTAATTTAGGTGATTATATTTCAAATGGTGCACTTCACACTTTTGAACATCTTTTTGCAACTTATGCCAGAAACAGTGAATTTAAAGATGATGTCGTATACATTGGTCCTATGGGATGTCGCACGGGTTTTTATATGCTTCTTACAGATAGAATGGATAAAAATCAAGTACTGAAACTAGTTATTGACTCATTTAAATTCATAAAAGATTTTGAAGGTGAAATTCCGGGAGCAAAACAAAAAGAATGTGGAAACTATTTGGAACATGACCTTTCCGGTGCAAAAATATCTGCTGTTGATATGCTTGAAGTTTTAAAAAATTGGTCACCTGAGAAGTTTGATTATAACTTTGAAGGTTGAAAGGATTATTTGACAAAGTCTGTATTGCAGTAATTTTGTTTAGTAATTCTATGACCAGTCGGTACAATTAATGTTTGATTTTACTATGTTTTATGGTAATATATAGTGCATAAAAAAGAGAGATAAGAAGGGGCTTTATGAAGCATACAGACATAAAACTTATAATGACAGATAAGGAATATATAGGGAAAGAGGTCACGGTATGTGGCTGGGTTCGTACTGCTCGAGATTCTAAAAATATGACTTTTATTGAGCTTAATGATGGAACATCTCTAAAACATATCCAACTTGTTGTAGATAAGGAAATAGTTAAAAACTCATCAAGCTTTACAAAGCTTGGTTCAGCTTTAAAAGTTATTGGTACAGTTGTACCATCTGCTGTAGCCCAAGATGGCGGTGTTGAAATTAATGTTTTGAAAATGGAACTTTTAGGTGATTGTCCGGCTGAATATCCACTTCAAAAGAAACGTATAAACCTTGAAACACTAAGAACAATGCCACATCTTCGTGTGCGTACAAATACATTCAATGCAATTTTCCGAGTTCGTTCTGTTCTTGCAGCAGCAATTCATGAATATTTCCAAGACCGTGGTTATGTTTATATAAACACACCTCTCATAACAGGTTCTGATTGTGAAGGTGCCGGTGAAATGTTTAAAGTAACTACGATGGATTATGAAGATGCAGCAAAATATAAGAGTGCAGAAGAATACTACGCAAATGATTTTTTTGGAAAACTTGTAGGTCTTTCAGTTTCCGGTCAACTTGAGGGTGAAGTTGCAGCAATGGCTTTTGGTAAAATTTACACTTTTGGTCCAAGTTTCCGTGCTGAAAACTCAAACACTCCCAGGCATGTTGCTGAGTTTTGGCATATAGAGCCGGAAGTGGCTTTTGCAGAACTTTCAGATATTATGGAAATTGCTGAAGATATGATTAAATATATCGTAAAAACTTATATCGAAAAATGTCCTGAAGAACTTGCGTTTTTTGAAAAATTCTTTGAAAAAGGACTTTCAGCAAAACTTAAGAATGTCATAGATAATAAATTTGAAATACTTGAATATACAAAGGCAATTGAGATTTTAAAAAAGGCAAATGTAGAATTTAAATTCCCGGTTGATTGGGGTCTAGATCTTCAAACAGAGCATGAACGCTACATTACTGAACAAGTATTTAACAAGCCTGTATTTGTTGTTAACTATCCAAAGGATATCAAGTCATTTTATATGAAACAAAATTCTGATGGGAAAACAGTTGCAGCAACAGATTTACTTGTTCCAGGCGTAGGTGAAATAATCGGTTGTTCAGAACGAGAGGCTAACCTTACAAGGCTTCTTGATGCAATGAAAGAACGAGATATGCACATAGAGGACTATACGGATTATATAGATCTTCGTCGTTTTGGTTCAGTTCCACACAGTGGTTTTGGTCTCGGATTTGAACGTATATTGATGTATGTTACAGGTATTCAAAATATTAGAGATGTGATTCTTTATCCTAGAACTGTAGGTGGAATCCGCTGAGAAAGGAAGTCGATATAATGGCATTTTGTATTATTACAGACTCTGCATCAGATGTACCAAGAAGTGTAATTGATAAATATGATCTTTATGTTATGCCTACACCGGTTACGATTGACAATGAAGATCTACGAGACGGAGTAACGATATTTCCGGAAGAATTTTATAAAATTCAAGAAGAGGGAATAAAGGAAATTAAAACATATCACATTTCTCAACTCATGTTTGAAGAACACTTCACAAAGTTTGCGAAAGCAGGCGATGAAGTTCTTTACATCTGTTTTTCAACGGGTGTTGCCGGAACATATCAAGCGGCCAGTCTTGCAAAGGAAACAGTTCTCAAAAAATATCCGGATTTTAAAATTACAATCATAGATTCACGTTGTGCTTCAATAGGTTATGGACTCGTAACTGAAAGAGTTCTGAAAATGCAGAAGAATGGAGCTCCAAAGGAACTTCTTATTGAAGCAGCTAAATATTTCTGTGACCATATGATTCATGCTGTTGCAGTACAGACCCTTGATTATCTTTATGCAGGCGGACGTGTAGGCAGAGCCTCTTTTGTAGTAGGTGGTATGCTTGACATTAAACCGATTATCATGATGGATGAAAATGGTTCTCTTAAGGCAACGGAAAAGGTTCGCGGATGGAAGAAAGCACTTAATAGGGTTGTTGATATCTGTGAAGAACAGGGAGCAGAACTTTCTAAACAAACAGTAGGATTGGTGTATGGCACAACTGTGGAAGACGCTAATTATGTTGAAGAAATTCTTCGTGACAAACTTAAAGTTGACGGTGTTCTTAAAGGTCAAGTAGGATGCGCAATTGGTGCACATACAGGCCCTGGAGTTATTGGTCTCGTATTTCAGGATGCCATTAATGAAAAGTATTACGAATATCTTAGATAAATTGTTAACGTAGAACTAAAAGTAGAAATAGTGTTAGGTATAGATATAACGAACGAACAAAAAGGTCGCAAATTATTGTAATTTGTGACCTTTTTTGCTACAATTATTTCCTGAGATACATATAATAACTACGTGTTTTTTATGTCATCTAATAGATACGGTTATTTAGCAATTAAGAGGAGCAAGTATATATGGATTTTTTAGGTAAAAAGGTTCTTGTTGTAGGTCTTGCAAGAAGTGGTATGGCGACAATAAAGCTACTTAGTATCCTTGGTGCAACTATCTACTTATCTGAGAGTAAATCAAAGACTGAAATAGAAGAGCTTTCAACCCTTGAATCTCTTGGTGTAACGGTTCTCGATCAAAGCCTTGAAGTTTTTGAAAAGGATTATGACCTTGTTGTAAAAAATCCGGGAGTACCTTATAAAACTCAGCAAATGCAAAAACTTCATGACCGAAAAATTCCGGTAATTACCGAAATTGAACTTGCATATAGAGTAGCAAAACCTCAAACTTATATTGCAATTACCGGTACAAATGGAAAGACTACAACTGCGAGTTTAACTTATGAAATAATAAAAAAAGCATACGGTGAAAAGGTTCATCTTTGTGGAAATATCGGTATACCTCTTTGTGAAATTGTAGTAAATGAAAATTTATTAAATGAAGAGGGCCATATTATTGTGCTTGAGGTTTCAAATTTTCAGCTTATAAATATAGATGAATTCAGGCCAACGTTTGCAACTATTATCAATTTATCACCTGACCACGTTGATTTTATGGGAAGTATTGAAGAATACTATGAATCAAAAACAAGGGTGTATAAAAATATGAAAGATGATGATATCTTTTTACTTAATATGGATGATGTTATTGTAAATGAATATGTGAAAAAGTATCCGGTTTCTTGTAAGGTGCAAAGTTTTAGTCTTGAAAAAGAAGCAGATATTTACATTAAATGTGATAATATAATCAGCGGTGTAGACGGGAAGGGAAATAATACAGCTAGTGAAGTTATAAAAAACAATGTAATTACAGCGTTTGGTGAAGAGATACTTCCGTTAGATAGTATAAAAGCTCCCGGAAAACATAATCTTCAAAATACAATTGTTGCTGTTTTTTTTGCTAAGGCCTTAGGAATAAACAATGAGATTATAAAGGATGTTGTTGAAAAATTTAACGGTGTTGAACATAGAATGGAATTTGTTAGAGAAATAGATAATGTCAAGTACTACAATGATTCAAAAGCTACTAATACTGATGCTACAGTAACCGCACTTAAAGCATTCGACAAAGGTGTAATTTTACTTATTGGTGGTTTTGAAAAAGGTCTTTCAATGGATAATATAAAAGCTAACCTAGATTCAGTAAAAAAGATTATTGGGTTTGGAGCATGTGGTAGAAGATTAGTAGATGAAACAGTTGGTACGGATGGAATCGTTGTAGAAACATTAGAAGAAGCAGTCACTACTGCAAAAAAAATTGCAGAGAGCGGGGATGTTATTCTTTTATCACCAACAACGAGTTCATTTGATCAATATTCTTGTTTTGAAGAACGAGGCGAACATTTTAAAAAACTTGTTTATGAGCTTTAAAAAATTAATTGATGAATTTAATTGAGGAATTATAATGAAAGACAGTTATATTGGTGTATTTGATTCAGGTATTGGTGGACTTACAGTAGTAAAAGAAATTGTTCGTCTTATGCCAAATGAAAACATCATATATTTAGGAGATACAGCGCACGTACCATATGGTACACATTCTCCTGAACAAATAACTGAATATGCTTTACAGGATACAAAGTTCTTGTCTGCTTTCAATCTAAAAGCAATTGTAATTGCGTGTAACACTGTTGATTCAATTGCCAGGGAAGCAGTTGACGAACTTTGCAATGTTCCCGTTTTCGGTGTTGTGGAACCGGCTTCAAAGGTGGCAGCAAATACAACTAAAAATGGAAAAATTGGTGTAATTGCGACGAATGCCACCGTAAATAGCAGGGCCTACAATAAAGCAATTGAAAAATATAATTTGAAAGCTGAAGTAATTTCTGTAGCTTGCCCTTTACTGGTTCCACTTATAGAAAACGGACAATTTAAGAAAGGTGATACGGTTACAAGAAATGTTCTTAAAGAATATCTTGATCCTTTAATGAAACAGGAAATAGATACTTTAATCTTAGGGTGTACTCACTATACGCTACTTACAGAGATGATTGAGGACCTTTATCCAAATCTTATGATTGTTAGTTCTTCAATCGCTGTTGCTAAAACAATTAAAGCAAGTCTTCCACTCTCAGGAAATGAGCAAGTAGATAGGAGATATTTTGTAAGTAATAATGTAGAAGATTTTAAAAAGTTAGCTCAAATTTTTATGGGAGAAGTACTTACAGAAAACATTGAACAAGTACAACTGGGATAAAATAAAGGCACCCGCTGGGCGCCTTTTTTATGTGACTGTGTCACAGATAAATTAATTTTTAAAAGTATTATGGATGCAGGGTGATAAATATGAAAAAGAAAATCAGATTAAACGAAGACCAAGAGGTAGTAAAAGCTATTAGAGAAGGTCTTAAGGCAAAAGGTGGATATTGCCCATGTAAACTTGAACAAAATGAAGATACAAAATGCATATGCAAGGAGTTTAGAGATCAAATTGCTGATGAAAACTTTGAAGGCTATTGCCACTGTATGCTTTATTACAAAGAAAAATAAGGAGTGTAAATTATGGTAGTAAAAGTAACAAACGATGTGTTTAATAATGAAGTAATGAAGTCTGAGAAACCGGTACTTCTTGATTTCTATGCGGATTGGTGTGGACCATGTAAGATGGTAGGTCCTATTGTAGAAGAAATTGCAAAAGAACATCCGGAATATTTCGTTGGTAAAGTTAATGTTGATGAAAATCCGGATCTTGCAGGCAGATTTTCAATTGTTAGTATTCCTACACTTGTGGTAATGAAAGACGGCAAAGTTGTTTCTTCAGCTGTTGGTGCAAGAACAAAAGCAGATCTGTTAGCTATGTTAAATGTTTAAATGGTTAGTTCACGCAGTCTCTTTTTATCGAGAATTTTAACACCACCGCGAGAAAGTTCTACGAGCCCTTCTTCGGAGAAAAATTTTAACATACGAGAAACAACTTCTCTTGCTGAACCCATATACTTTGCAAGTTGCTCATGGGTTAAATGAATGGTGTCATCTTCAGATTTTGCAAGTTCATCAATAAGTAAAATTGCAAGGCGTTTATCGAGGCTCATGAAAAGAATTTGTTGCATTGACCACATAACGTTAGAAAATTTTTCAATAGCTGTTTCAAGCATATATATTTTCATAGAAGGATATTTATCCATTAAAATTTCAAGAAGGCTACTGTTCATTACAATGCATTTAGAATCGGCTTCTGCGTCTACGCAAACATCAAAAGTAATTGCTTGAATTACACAAGACGCAGTAAGCATACAGAAATCTCCTTCAAGAAGACGGTATAGGGTAATGTCCTTTCCTTCTTCCGAAAGCATATAAACTCTAAGGTCTCCTGAATAGACAAGGGTTGACCCAAGACAGTCCGCACCGGTGTGGACCGTTTCACCCTTTTTGTATGAAATAAACTGAGTGTTTTGACAGAGCAGTTTTTGATCTTCTTTAGAAAGATCTTTATAAAATGGGAAATATTCAAGAAAGATTTTTTCGAAAGTTGCATAATCCATGTTCTCACCTTTGAATGTTTAAATTTTGTTAATGTTTAAATTGTAGTATACTAAAAAGTGTATGTCAATTAATTTGACAGGGTGACAAAGTCACGGAAAAACACCTTTAATTGTGTTAGAATGCATGTGTAAAATAAATCTATGGAGGTATAAAAAATGGCAAATAAGTATGCAGGTACAAAGACAGAAAAAAATTTAATGGAAGCGTTTGCGGGTGAATCGCAAGCTAGAAACAAATATACATATTTTGCTTCAGTAGCAAAGAAGCAAGGTTTTGAACAGATTGCTGAACTTTTCCTTAAGACTGCTGAAAACGAGAAAGAGCATGCTAAACTTTGGTTTAAGGCTCTTGGTGGGCTTGGTGATACAGCTGAGAACCTTCTTGATGCCGCTGAAGGTGAGAACTTTGAATGGACAGATATGTATGACAGAATGGCTAAAGAAGCTGACGAGGAAGGATTCCACGAGCTT
The DNA here is from genome assembly GCA_012520505.1 of Oscillospiraceae bacterium. Taxonomy (GTDB): domain Bacteria; phylum Bacillota; class Clostridia; order Oscillospirales; family Acutalibacteraceae; genus UBA1227. The sequence continues at coordinate 7,610 of JAAYOC010000017.1, read as the reverse complement.
GCTGAACAGTTCCGTGGTGTTGCTGCAATTGAAAAGATGCATGAAGAAAGATATCGTGCACTTCTCAAAAACGTAGAAACAAAGAAAGTTTTCGAAAAGTCAGATATACAGGTATGGGAATGTCGCAATTGTGGTCATATTGTTGTTGGCAAAGCAGCCCCGGAAGTATGCCCTGTATGTGATCATTCACAGAGCTACTTTGAACTTCACAAAGAAAATTATTAATTTAATTTCTTAAAATTGAATTTTATTCTATGCTTTGAAAACAGAAGATTTTAAATTAGCAGGTAATAAAAAAGGGCACCCTCAAGGGTGCCCTAAAACTTTGTTTTAACTCAATTAAACATTAATAGAGTTGTATTTTCCGCCACTTTCTTTGTCGCCTTTTTTAAACTTATTTTTAAGTCCGGTAAGTTTTTCTTTAAGAGGCTTACCTTCTTCAAGTCTTGTATACCAATAAACGATTGCTGCATTGAGAGTCATTAATGCGAATACAATAACCATTATTGATTGGAAGTCTCCTACATAAACTCCACTCTTGAGTTTGTATGCGTAGTCGAAGAAGTTTCCGTGAATACCAAAGATGAGAAGACCAAATCCAAAAATTGCAATAAAGATTGTAAGACCTGCACCTCTGCCAAAGAAACCAATAACACCTGCAATAAGTGTAAGAATTCCAGCGATAGCAAGAAGTCCATGTAAAAGAATCCTATTTATAAGCTCTGATTCAGCGTCCGCTCCAGCATCTTCAAGATATTCAAAAGAAGCTATTGATATTTTAGCAGCAAGATCTAAGTCAATGTGATCCGTATCATCGTGTAGCTTAACAGGGTTACCGTTTTCGTCTAACTTGGTGAGTTTTTCTTTTGCGTCTGGATATTTATAGAGTGGAGATTTAACTTTTAACACACCACTTCTTGTATAAACGGTTTCAAGTGCTAATACTTCCATAAGACCGTCTCTTACTTGACGAACACCGTCTGAAAACATGTCGAGTTGTGACTTACCTTCTGTAAGCTGAATTTCACCTTCTGCAAGCTGTTTCTTACCATCAGCAATCAGCTTTTCACCAGCAGCATATTCTGCATAACCTGCATCAAGTTCTTGCTTACCGGCTGCAAGTGCTGCAACGCCTTCATTATATTCCTTTTTACCAGCGGCAAGTTCTGCTTCACCATCAGCAATCATTTTTTTACCTTCAGCAACTTGTCTTTCGCCATCTTCAAATTCTTTAAGTTGAGCAATTCCGTCATCTCTCATTTTAATAAGATAAGCTGGAACATTTTTTGTACCCTTAGGAATATCCAATCCCATTTCTCTGTTTAAGATGTTAATCATAACATCTGTACTCATCATGCCGACAAACCATTGTTTATCTTTATATTTTTCAATTAGTTCGAAGGCTTCTTTAGAATCCTCAATCATCTGTTTACCTTCGTTGTACTCTTGTCTGTGGGACTCAAGTTCAGCTTCACCAGCAGCAAGTTCTGCCTTACCATCAGCAAGTAGTTTTTCGCCTTCTTCAATTTTTTTCTTACCATCAGCAAGTAGTTTTACATAATAGTCGTATTCAGCCTGTCCGGCTTTTAGTTGCTTTCCTCCTTCAGCTAGTTCAATTTCACCAGCTGCAACTTGCTTTTGACCGTCTGTGAACTCTGCAAGACCTGCTGTGTATTCCTGTATTCCAGCAAAATAAGTTTCTTCGTTGTCTTTGAGTTCTTGGATACCGTCTTTGAGCATTGTAAGGTCCTTTTTTGCCTGTTCAACGTCAGTTTCTTCTAAAAAAGCTTTGACTTTAAAATCTTGGTCTAGTCCGATTCCAGCTGCAGCAACAGATATAATAGCAAGAAGTACAAGGAAAAGACTGAAAATTCGTCTTAATACATGCACATCTTTTGCTGTAGCAAGGTCTTCTTTAATTCCCATTGTTATCCCCCTTCGATTTTTGAAAGTTTTTTTATTTTCCATAAAACAACACAGTCTTGAATATACATAATTTAATCTACTTTGTCAACTTATATGTTGGCGAAGTAAAAAGTTTGTTTATTTTATGTCAATAAATCGCTCCATAATATTAGCAAATTTAAAGTCGGTTTTCTATTCACTGTTTAAATAAAAAAAGGATAAAATATTGTAAAAAAGTAACATAAAAATGTTCAAAAGTGATAATTTATGAGATAAAACAAAGAATGTTGTTCTAAGTCTTTTGGTTAACCCATTTTAAATTTCACTGTTAACCTGTAAATTTTACTAATTAAGGGTGAGCAAGTTCGGTTATTTACACCATTGACGAAGGGAAATACAAAATATATATTATTGGTAATACCAGAAAACAATAGTGGTAATATCAGGAGCGTTCTATGGGACAAAGGCAGAGATTAAAAGACAAGTTTGTAAATATAATTATCAGGGATATCATAGCAGGGAAATATCCTGCCGGTTCAGTTTTGCCTTCAGAGCGAGAATTGGCAGAGCAATTGGGTATGTCCCGAACGGTGGTGCGTTCCGGATTAGCTGAACTCTCAGCTATTCAATTAATAGAAACTTTAGACAGAAAAGGTAGTATTGTTCAGGACATTCAGAGTAATGCTTCTTTGCCCGTACTCAATGCTATACTATCTTCTCAAGGACAGTTGTATCCGGAGCTAATGAAAGGTTTTTTGGAGGCTAGAAGTCTTATAGAACTGGAGACAGCTCGATTAGCTGCTTTAAATCGTAGTGATGAAGATCTTTATCAACTTTATGGAATCATACGTAAAGAACAAAAACTTCCTAATGGTAGTGAATTAGAATTAGCTAAGTTTAGTTTTAAATTTCATCGTCAAATCGCCCGCGCAAGCGGTAATCCTATTTATCCTATATTTCTTAGTTCAATGCAACCTACATATGAGGTTCTTTTGATACAATATTATGAGCAGGGTATAACCCCTAAGGAGATGTGTGTTTTACACAAGTCTATGTACGATGCTATTCTTAGTCGGCAACCTGAGAAGGCACAAGAAGCGATGAAGAACATTCTTACATACAAAGTGTAATGTTTCTTTTTTGGAGTGAAAGTGAGGTTTGATGAAATGAGTGCAAAATACCAAAACGCAGTAAAACAGCCTGGAATGTTATCTCCACGCGTTAAACGATTGCGAGATTATTATTTCGAAGGCACAAATCGAAAGTGGAACAATGAATATAATTGCTACACTACAGGAGAAAAATGGGATATTCAGTTTAATGAAGTATCATACTACATTGTTCCGGAAACTTTTAATTTTTTTGACACTTTTACACGCTCAGTAGCGGAGGCTGCAGAAACAATTGAGTTGCCGAAAGATTTCTATGAAATGTCTATTTCTGAGCGGGTAGCAGAATTTAATCGACGTGCTATATGTCAGTACATGCCTACAGAGATTTTGGAAGGAGATCTTCTTTGTGGTGCTCGATTTAACATGCTTAGTTCAATGTGTCTTACTGAAAAGGAGCAGAAGCAACGCGACAAACTTGTTCGTGAAGCACGAAAGTCAGCCCTTTACCTTCATTATCATGGTTATGGAAATTCCGGTTCTACATCCGGACATTTAATTCCGGATTATGCTGCTATCGTAAAGGACGGGTTTAAAGCTCGATATGAAATGGCGGAGAAAGTATATGAAGCTTTGAGTCCGGAAGATAAAAAGGGAGATCGAGGCGCTGATTTGAGAGCTATGATGACCGCTTGTCAGATTCCTAGAGAGTTAGCTGCTAAATACGCTGCTTTATGTCGCTCTGAGGCTGAAAACCAGACTGATGCTGAAAGAAAAGAAGAATTGTTACAAATGGCAACAAATCTTGACCGTGTACCTTGGGAAGGGGCTCAGGATTTTTGGCAAGCAGTACAAAGTTTGTGGATTACTCATATGCTAATAATGGCTGATGAAAATTATCCCGGTCCAGGAGTTTCTTTTGGAAGACTTGACCAGTATATGTTGCCATACTACGAGAAATCTATAGAACAGGGTATGACTCATGATTTTATGAAAGAAATACTAGGTTGTTTTTGGTTTCATTGTAATACCGCATATGATGCACAGATAAGAGTAGGCGGAAATCAGGGTATAACCGCCGGTTTTGGTCAGCTTTTTAATATTTCCGGTGTAGGTAAAAACGGTGAAGACATGACCAATGACTTGACCTATTTGCTATTGGAAGTTATTGATGATATGAGCCCAATTTTGGAACCAAAACCAAATGTACGCTTACATAGAGGAACACCAGAGAAACTTTTGGATGTTGTTGTAGATATGGTGTCTAAAAGTCAGGGAGCACCGTTTTTGCTTAACTTTGATGAACGTAGTATGGCAGGTATGCTTCGTCAAGGACGCATTTCCGGTGTAGAAAAATACATAAATTTAGAAAATGTCCACGATTATGCTTCTGTTGGTTGTCTTGAAAATACAATGGTTGGAAATGACCGTTCCGGTACTGTGGATAATAATCTAAATCTTTTGAAAGCTATGGAACTGGTTTATGGTAACGGTAAGGATTTCTTACCTTTCAAAGATGAAATGACAGGTAAGTTTTCAAAAATCACACAGGAAGGACCAAAGACAGGAGAACTATCTTCGTTTGATAGTTTTGAAAAATTTTATTTGGCTTTTGAAAAACAACTAGCTTATATTGTAGAACGATTTGTAAATCATTATGAGCTTACAGAAAAAATTCGTGCGACTTATAATCCAACACCATATTTATCTATATTGGTAAATGGTTGTATCGAAAAAGGTATGGATGTTACCAAAGGTGGTCCGGAACTAAATTATACAACCGTAGAGGGTGTTACTTTTGCTACGACGGTAGATTCTCTTTTGGCAGTAAAATATTTAGTATATGATGAAAAAATCTGCACATTAGAAGAATTGGTTGATGCATTAAAAGCTAATTGGAAAGGATATGAAAAGCTACAAAACATGGCTCTTTATAAAGCTCCCAAATACGGTAGAGATGATGATGAAGCTGATGAAATGGCAAGACGCGTTATGGAGTTGTTTGGGGAACTTGTATGGAAACATGAAACAGGTTGTACCGGACGTAGATATAGACCGGGTATGTTGTCGTGGAACTACTGGATTGGTTCAGGATTTATTCTCAAAGCTTCTGCAAACGGCCGAGAAGAAGGTCAATTCCTGTCTAATGCTATTTGTCCATCTAATGGAGCAGATATAATGGGCCCGACTGCCAATGTAAACTCTGTAGGTAAGGCTCTTGGAGGTAAATCTGAAAATCAAGGAGACTACTTAGATTATGTAAATTATTTGCCTAATGGAGCTAGTCATACTATGACTTTCAATACTTCTATGATTTCTGATGCAGACCATAAAGGAAAGTTTAAATCTTTCCTTCGAGGTTATATAGAAAATGGAGGCACTGCACTTCAAATCAATATTCTTGACCCTGATGTGCTAAGAGATGCGCAAGCAAATCCGGCAGATTACCGTCATCTTTTAGTTCGTGTTACAGGTTATAACGCTTACTTTACCAGTATTGGTAGAGAACTTCAGGATGAGATTATTGCCCGTGAAAGCCACAGGGGGATTTAATAATGAAGGTATTGAATATACAACGCATGAGTACCGAGGATGGACCGGGATTGAGAACTACTTTGTTTGTGAAAGGTTGTCCTCTTAAGTGCAAGTGGTGCCATAACCCGGAAAGCATCGCTTGTGAGTCTTCAATTGAATGGTTTTTCGTGCGATGTATGGGTTGCAATACTTGTTTTGAAAGTTGTCCAACAGGTGCTTTGAAACAGGGACAAGATGGAATTCTTTGGTCTGAAGAAAAATGTACACGTTGCTTTAAATGTGAAGAAGTTTGCCCTACCGGTGCCATAGAAGTTAAAGGCATAGATATGAGTGTAGACGAACTTTTTAGCGAACTAATTAAAGATAAGGCATTTTTCGGTGAAGATGGCGGGATAACCTTATCCGGTGGAGAAATTTGTATACAGTACAAAGAAGCGGCACAGCTTTTAGAAATGTTAGGTACTGAGGAAATTCATCGTGCTTTAGATACTTGTGGTTTATGTCAATGGGAACATTTGAATACTTTATTACCACATACTGACTTAGTTCTTTATGATTTAAAACTGTATGATCTTCAGGAGCACATAGAATGGACAGGAGCAGATAATAAGCTGATACTGGAAAATTTTGAAAAACTTTGTCACCTTCGTGAACAAGGTGCTAAATTTGAACTTTGGGTTAGGACACCAATTATTCCGGATGCAACTGATAGTACAGAAAATATTAAAGCTTTAGCAGAAGTGGTTCGAAATAGAGTTGACCGTTGGGAACTTTGTGCTTTTAACAATCTTTGTGTAGATAAGTACGAACGTCTTGGTAGTCAATGGGAATTTCTAGATAAACCACTGATGCGTGAATCAGAGATGGAATTTCTTTTAAAAATAGCTGAATCAACCGGAGCTAAAAATGTTCTTTACACCGGCAGAACGAGAATGGAGGAATGATTATGTTAAATAAAATATCGCAGAGCGCAGCTCAGGCTTTTGATACTAACTACAAAATTGGTTTGTTAGCTACAACAGATCATAAAGGAGATCCTCATATCACTCTTTTATCTACCCTAAAATCAAAGGGTGAAGATAAAATGATGTTTGCAAATTTTATCGTGGGGCAGTCTAACGAATTTATGCAGAAGGATACGAGATGTGGATTTTTAATTTTGTCGGCAGATCAAGATTTTTGGACCGGTCGAATGGACTATACTAATTTTTTAGATAGCGGTGAGGATTATGAAGCTTATAACCGTACTTCTCTTTTCCGTTACAATTCGTATATGGGTGCAGACAGTGTTTATTATTTTGACCTTAAGGATATATCTGAAGGACGAGCATTGGATATGTTCGGAATTGTCATTAATGCAATAGGAGTATCATTGGCAAGACTATTTCGTAAAAAAAGCAACATAGAAGAAGGACTTAGTCTATGGGCATTGGAACTTCTCCAAAAGCTAGATAGTCTTTGCTTTATTTCTTGGCATGACAAGGAAGGATACCCTGTTCTTGCTCCATGTATTCAACTACAAGCTTTGGATAGAAAAACATTAATTCTTTCTCCACACCCTTATTCTGAGTTGCTTAAAAGTATAGAACCGGGTGCTAGAGTTGCTGTTTATGGAGCAAATTTACAGTTTGAAGCAGTGCTTGCTAAAGGTGAATTTTCCGGTTTCAAAGGTGGCTTCGCTACGATAGACATAGACCGCATATATAACCCGATACCACCAAAACATTGTTGGATATATGGGGATAATTAAAGATAAAAATAAAAAACTAATTAACAACTGGATTCGATAATTTTTTGTTTAATGCAGCAAAGCAACAAACGAAATAGCAAATAAAATACCAAACAATAGGTTAAAGCCTTGTCTTTTGACAAGGCTTTTTTAAAGCAACAAGTAAAGGAGGCAAGTAAAAATTGAATAATAAAGAACAACCGAAGAATAGTAAAGAACGATAAGGAACAATAAAGAACAACAAAGAAAAATAAAGTCATAAGTTAATCGTGACTTTTGCCAAGCAAAGAAACTAATATTCATTTACTTGTACCATTGACGATGAGGGTCAT